>CAVONY010000001.1:0-176041 GCA_963697405.1 uncultured delta proteobacterium
AGCGCCGGTAAAAAACCGGTGGAGAGCAGTGAATGAAAGTTTCACACGATGAAGATTTAGCGAATCACATCGGCCCCGAGTCATGCGTGCATCCCCGTAAGGTGTTGCGCGAAGCGTTGACAGGGGAACGTGCAGGCTGGGTATTGAGCCGCGAAAGGGGGTTTGCTTCGGAGTGCCGACGTCGTCAACGTTTACGGAAGGCAACACGGAATACATCGCTAACGCAAGATGTGTTTCGGCTCCGCGTGGTCGTAGACCCCATGCATGCACGGAAGCTTTTCGCACGGGAACCGGGAGGTCCCATGTCTGGCCTGGTGGTGACAAGGTCCGCGCAGTGAATCCCAAGGGAGTGCGACTGCGGCGCACGGACGTGGGAAGTCGGACAGACCCATAGTACCGAGGAGATCGCCGAACAAAGGCAGGTGTGACTCCTGTCAGCGGAGGCGGTGGAGGAAAGGGGTCTGGCCAAGGGGAATCCGATCTGGCCAAACAAGCTCCGGGCGCTGAACCGGGAAAGAGGTGAGAATGACGAAATTCGAATGGCCCCAAAGCGTTAGCATGCTGAGACGGCCGGCCAGAGATCGTCAGTTTCACCTGTTCGGCTTGCCAAAAGCGCTGGAACGGGTACGACAGGCAGCAGAACGTGATGGAAGGATGCGGTTTACCTCTCTTTGGCATCATGTTTACAACATCGAAGCACTCGGCAATGCGTACCACCGTCTTAAGCGGGACGCTGCCCCGGGAGTGGACGGTGAGACATGGCGGCATTATGGGCAGGAACTGGAGGGCAACCTCGATGACCTGTCCGGCCGGCTGAAGCGTGGGGCGTACCGAGCAAAACCGGTGAAAAGAGTGTACATACCGAAAAGCGATGGCCGTCAACGGCCATTGGGTGTAACGACACTGGAGGACAAGATCGTTCAGCGGGCGACCACAACAGTATTGAATGCGATATATGAAACCGACTTTATGGGTTTTTCGTATGGTTTCCGACCTGGACGTAGTCCACACGATGCTCTGAATGCGCTCAACGCGGCGGTCATGACGAAGAAGGTAAGCTGGGTGCTTGATGCGGACATTCGTGGCTACTTTGATGCCATCGACCATGAATGGCTGGTAAAGTTCATCGAGCATCGAGTCGTAGACAAAAGGGTCTTGCGGCACATCAGGAAATGGCTGAATGCGGGAGTTCTGGAAGAAGGCGCGAGGGTTGTTAGCGAAGAAGGCGTGCCGCAAGGGGGCAGTATCAGTCCGCTGCTTGCCAACGTTTATCTTCACTACGTCTTCGACATCTGGGCGCACCACTGGAGGCAAACGCGTGCAACCGGCGACATGATCATCGTGCGGTTTTGCGATGACTTTGTGGTGGGCTTCCAGTACCGACAGGATGCCGAGCAATTCAAGGAAATGCTTGTTGAGCGTTTTAGAAAGTTTAATCTTGAATTGCATGCCGATAAAACCCGATTGATCGAATTTGGACGATTTGCGGAGCAAAACCGCAGGCGCAGAGGGTTGGGCAAACCCAAGACGTTTGACTTCCTTGGATTTACGCACATATGCGGTCGAACCCGGAAAGGGAAGTTCGTTGTATTGCGGCACACCAAGAAAAAGGGGATCCAAAAGAAGCTGGCAGAACTTGGCAAGGAGTTGCAAAGCCGACTCCACATGCCTGTTCCGTTGGTCGGCAAGTGGCTTGGGTCTGTACTGCACGGCCACTATCGTTACTTTGGTGTTCCTGGGAATGGTCGCAAGTTGGAGAGCTTTAGGTATCATCTAAGTCAACTATGGTACAAAGCACTTCGTCGCCGCAGTCAGCGTTCAAAGCTGACTTGGGAACGTATGAACCGCCTGATCGAACGATGGTTGCCAAAAGTCCGAATTATGCATCCGTATCCCGATTTGCAACTGTACGTCACTACCCAAGGCAGGAGCCCAGTGCGTTAGCAGCGCTCGCTGGGATCTGTGCGGGGGGTGCAGGGTGACCTGTGTTCCTACCGCGACCAAAAGCTGGAGGGCTTCAGAGCCAAGGCGTCAAGGGTGAAGCTGTAATCGGCTACCGCGATCCCTTGACAACACGGGATCTGAAGTCCTCCAGCTTTCCTGGAAGGTAAACACAATGAGAAAAACTGACGCCATTCTTGGAATTCACCGTTGGTGACATCCAGAAAATGGTAGAAACCTGGTTATATTCATTATGATACCTTTTAGTTAGCTGTACTTTATCCATACTTTTTATGCAACATTGGGGTGAACTTAAATCGGTAGATAAATTTGCGCCAGTGCATGGCAAACAGCTGCTGACCTATCTGCGCCTGATGCATTTGTCGCTGGGGCTGTTGATCAACTTCGGCGCGCCGACATTCAAAGCGGGTGTTCGCCGGGTCGTCAATAACCATAAGGAAAAATAGGGTCTCACGCGAAGCCGCGAAGAACGCGAAGAAGGGCAAGAGCGGTTTAAGGTATGTCATTTAATCTTAGCGGCTTAGCGTCTTTGCGTGAGGAGAATTAAAGCAGGGCAGCGTCTTAGCGTGAGGAATTTCGTATGAGAGGCGATCAGCTGTCACGACAATGGCGCATCCTGAGGCAGTTGGAGGTCAGCAAGAATGGCCTGACAGCCAATGAGGTCGCCGAAGAGGGTGATGTGTCCCTGCGGACTGCCTATCGCGACATGGATGATCTGCAACTCGCTGGATTCCCGATCTACACGGAAAAAGAGGGCAAGACCATCCGATGGCGCTTCATCGAAGATTACAAATTCAAGATCCCGGAGCCATTCACATTGACAGAATTGCTTTGCCTGCACCTTGGAAGCGATCTGTTCAGCGTTTTTAAGGGCACCGTATTTCAAGAGTCCCAGAAAAGCGTGCTTGAAAAGATCCGGGGTATGCTGCCTCCAGAAACACTGGCCTACCTGGATCGCATCAGATCTGCCTATCAGATGGGAGGTGGCCCTTGTAAGGACTACAGCTGTTTCAGTGAGGTGATCGGTCAGATCAACCGTGCGGCCGCTGATCGTAAAACAGTTGAGTTCGGCTATTGGTCATTACGCAGCGACGAACGCACCACCCGGAAGGTCGACCCTTATAAGATCTGGTTTTATGATGGAACTATCTATTTGATCGGCAATTGCCACCTGAGGGGAGAGATCCGGACATTCGTTGTGGATCGTATCAATATGCTTCGGGTGACTGAAGATTGCTTTAAAGTCTCTGACGATTTTTCCTTTGACAATTATATTCGTCACAGCTTCAAGGTGATGCAGGATGAGCTATACGGGGTAACCATCCGGATCAGTCCAACTTGGGCACGTTACGTCGGCGAAAGGATCTGGCACGAGAGCCAGCGGATCCAGAAGCTCATCGATGGCGGAATAGAAATTAGCTTCAAGGTAGCTGGATTGGATGAAATCCAGCAGTGGGTGTTGAGTATGGGGCAGGAGGCGGTGGTCGTGGAACCGGTTGAATTAAAGATTTCAGTGTTGAAAAGTTTGAAAGAGGCACTCGAGAAATACGGTAATATCGATGAAGATGAGATAGATAAAATTATATCTGATCGACGAATAAACTATGCATTTTAATCAAAGTGTATTGTGCATGTTAGGAAAATTTATCTCAAGTACAGTCGAGAGGAATTATGGATCTTAAAATAGAAGCATTCAGGAGGTTTATCGAATCCGAAGCCAAACCACGATGGGAAAATAAAGATGAGGCGTGGTCTTTAAGGCCAGGAGGTGGAGAGACATATGTTCAGGACAACGTTTTAAAAAAGGCCGGTCCATATCTTACCCAAGAAAACATTCAATCGGACATCAGACAAAATCTTATAAAAGCGCTCTCCTCACACGTAAATCTTCTAAATCGTTTTGAATATAGTTTTGCCAGGAAATTTATCGAAATCAAAGATGAAACCAGCCTTCGTAGAAAATTTTCCACCCTATTGTACGACAATCAAACACCTTTAAAGGAGCGACTGTCGGACGTTCTATCGTGGGCAAAGGTGGAAGAAACAGATGAAAAAGGGAAAAAATCAGGCATCAATGCAACCGTTTTTTCGTACCTTCTCGCCATGACCGATCCAAAGGAATACCCTTATTGTAAACCGGTTGCTTACAACGCGGTCGTAGATACACTTTTTTCTAAAATTGAGCGCTGTTCGGATCCCATCGATCGGATATTGCATTGCCAGACAATCTACAAAGAATTGCTGCATATCCTTGAAAACGAGTATGGGTTGTATGACGGCAACCTCCTTGACATCCACTCTTTGGGTTACTTATTGGCCCATTCGAAAAAAGAATCAAAGAACAACGATAAGCCCGGTTCAATCGATGATTTTAAACAACTACAAAAAATTGATGGCCAAGAGCCAATCGAATCTAAAAATTTCTGGTGGTTCAATTCCAATCCCAAGATATGGAATTTTTTCGGTCATCAGGTTGGTGAAAGTCTGAGTTACACCTCTATAAACAGCAAAGGAAACAAGCGCAGAATATACAGCCACTTCACTGAGGTTAAGCCCGGGGACCTGATGTATTGCTACGTCTCGTCACCGGTTAAAGAAGTAAGCGGCTTGTGCAAGATTACAGAGCCATTGCATGAAACTGAAAATGGTGAAGCAATTGAATTCGAAATCCTTGAACAGTATGAAAACGGCTTAAAATGGGCCGATCTGAAATCAGCGCCTGAGCTTCGAGAGTGTGAGCCCTTGATGAATAACCAGGGTAGCCTTTTCAAGCTCAACAAGGATGAATTTGAAAACATCCAGGCGATGGTGGATGAACTCAATCCTGTTGATTCGTGACTCCGACACTTGCACCTTATGATCGAAACAGAGGAATTAAAAAGCCTGTTCATCTCCTGACAGTGATTTCGAAAAGGTCCTTGCCCTTCTTCTATACAAAAAGAATATCATCATACAGGGACCGCCGGGTGTCGGGAAAACCTATATCGCCAAACATCTGGCCTGGGCGCAGATGGGCGTTAAGGACCCGTCACGAATCGGCGATGGTTCAGTTCCATCAATCATACGCCTATGAGGACTTCATCCAAGGGTTCCGGCCAGATGAAAACGGAAATTTTATTCTAAAAAATGGTGTATTTTTCGAGTTCTGCCGTAAAGCCGCCCGGGATCGTGACAGGCCTTATTTTTTTATTATTGACGAGATTAACCGAGGCAACCTAAGCAAGATCTTCGGTGAGCTCATGATGCTCATCGAGGTGGACAAACGAGATGATTATTCCGTTCCTCTCACTTATGCACAAACCAGCAACGATGTGTTTACCGTCCCATCCAACGTTCACTTGATCGGTACCATGAACACAGCCGATCGATCCCTTGCCATGGTGGATTACGCGCTCAGACGGCGCTTTTGTTTTGTAGACCTGCAACCAGCCTTCAATTCCAACAAGTTTGACAACTTTCTTAAAGACCGGCTTGGTATTCCCCCGGTATTGGTCCGGCGGATCAATTCTAAAATCGGGTCGTTGAACACCATCATCAGTGAGGAAACCAAGAATTTGGGACCGGGCTTCTGTATCGGACACAGTTATTTCTGTTCTGAAAATGGAGCCGGTGTTTTTGATGATGAAGGGTACCAACGCATCATTGAGTATGAAATTGCCCCGCTGCTCAAGGAATACTGGTTTGACAATCCTTCAAATGCAGACAAACAGATCGAGCTGTTGCTGGAGTAGCTGACCGGTGGAGATTCCGATTCAAAACCTATATTTTATCTTATGCTATGCATGGGACCGGCTTGAAGAGCGTGACCTCGTGGACGTTTCCAGTGAGGACGCCAGCAGCCTACTGAACCTTTTTTCCAGGGTGTTGATCGGTGGTTCCCGATACCTTCTTCATCGAGGCTTGGATCGTGGTTACCTGGCAATGGAAGAGGATCTGGCGGGGATTCGTGGGAAAATCGATTTTTCCGCGACGATGAAACGGCAATTGATGTGCAATGCTCGGCTGCACTGCAGTTTTGACGAACTGAGCCACGATGTGCTCCATAATCGAATTTTAAAGACTACGATTTCACGTCTGGCGGCGAGCTCCGATGTCGATAAAACGTACCGATCAGAGTTGGCGGATATTCATCGACGATTGTCCAATATTAAGGAGACGCACCTCCGCGCGGACCTTTTCGCTCGTGTCCAGCTTCACCGCAACAATGCGTTTTATGGGTTTTTGATGAACGTGTGTGAAATGATTTACAACTATTATCTGGCGTCTCAAAGGGGGGGCGACGCCAGCTTCCGTGATTTTTTCCGGGATGAAGGTAAGATGGCCACCGTGTTTGAGAATTTTGTCTGCAATTTTCTACGGACTGAATTGCAGGGCAAATACCCCGGCTACCGCGTCAAAGGTGCAGAATACATCGATTGGGATGCCCAGGCAATGGACAGCACCGCTGCTGCTTTGCTCCCCAAGATGAAGACAGATATATCCATTGTTACCCCGACTGGCTATTTGATTATCGACACAAAATATTATCGAGAGGCCCTAAAAGGTCGCCACGAGCCGAAATTGAATACGCAGCATATGTATCAGTTGTTTTCATATTTACGAAACAAAGCGGTTAAAGGGTCCGGAATTCAACAATTGTGCAGGGATGCTTTTATATCCAACGGTCCAAAACGAACTTTCCCTGAGTTATGAAATCCATGGACATCCGGTTGCTGTGAATACCATTGACCTGTCAATGGATTGGCAGAGATATTCATGATGCCCTGATTGGTATGGTTCTTGGTTTTCAAGATAGTAGTTGTGTAGCGGCATGATTTGCGAAATACATACTTCAGAGTTAATTGAAATTGATCTGCTATACATAGCTATGACGCTATACGAAAAAATGTACCGAGTCGTCATGGATCGAGAACGATGGTTTCAGGTGGTCATGGGTGAAAAGATTTAGAAGAAATAGTGAGGATGACTGGCGGTTGGTGTTGAGTATGGGACCGGAGGCGGTGGTCGTGGAGCCTAATGAACATAAGGCTTTGGTGTGGAAAAGCTTGAAGGATACGCTTTTTCTATATGATGGCATATGTGAAGGAACCGTAGGTGCGATGATGATGGAAATTCAAACAAATTATTCGTCACTATAAAGAGGTTTGGAAAGAAATGGAAAAACAAGACGCAATTCAGATATGGAATGAAATCTGCTTTTTGTTAAGCGATAGTATTGAAAATAATATTTCAGAAAAGGATTATGAAAGTCAAATTGTCAGAGCATTAGAAGCACTTGGATGGAAAGAATTTAGCGGAGAAATCAAGAGGCAGCCTGAGGCTTAAAATTGGTAGGAGTAACAAGTTGCGGCCCGATATTGTAGTTTACGATAAAAACGATAATCCAATTATCGCAATTGAAGTTAAAAAACCATCTGAAAAGTTATCCAGAAATGAACCGGCAGATCAATTGACATCATATATGCTTCAATTAAAAGCGGAGTATGGACTGCTTATTGGTAACCGTATACGTTTTTATTATGATGGCAGAGAAAATCAACGCCGAGATTCTCTTTTACTCCAAAGAATTGATTTTAATAGAGGCTGCAAAGAAGGAATGAATTTTGTCAAAATTTTTAATCAGTTCAGACTTCTTAGATAGAAAATCTAAAGTTATAGTAAAAAGTTTAATTAACGATTTTATCGCGGAGCGAAATATAAATAAATTACGAAATATTTTAAAGGAGAAGGAAACTCTTATAAAAATAGTTGACTCTCTCAAGGAAGAGTATTCTGATTTTGGCACCGATGTTGTTGAAGCTGCATTAAATGGAATTCGTATTGATGTGAGCTTTGAATCTGAAGTAGGTATTCAAGAATGATATTCCTGGAGTTGAATCCGATGGTTTATTTGCGACTGTTTTCGATACGATAGAACGGAATGAAGATGGTATTAGCAGGAAAGAACTTATAAATATAACAGGTTTTTCAGATAAACAAATAAGCAACGCTATTTATAACCTTAAGCAAAAAAATCGTATTGAAAATGTTCGTATTGGTGTTTATAGAGCTATTAAAAATAAATAATCAAAAGACGATGGTTATGAGATTCCTGTTGAGAAAATAAGCCTTCTCAGTAAAAAATAAATTGTCCGAACTAAAGCAAGGGACTCTAACCTTTAATGTATACGAATTAATTCGAAACCGGCAAAGAAGGAATATCAGTTGAAGAAATTAGAACTTTACTTGGCCACTTTGACCGTAAGATTGATAATGTTTTGTACAAGTTAAAAAAGAGAGAATATATCCATGCTATTGAAAGAGGTTTTTATATGGCATTGTAAAATGATCCGTTATAATGGAGTTTTAAGAATCGAAAAACCCTCTAAAATTATTGTGCAACCATGGATAAACCGCCGAATTGCAAACATATTATCGAGCTCATGAGCAAAATTAAACATAAAAAGATCTACCGGGATCGATCCTACAAAGTCGAACCAAACCTGGGCTTGGTGATAGATATTTTTGAGTTAAATTGATGCTGAATGGGCAGGGATGACAACATGTTTCAAAACCGCTACGAGCTTTCGAGGACTTTCGAGGTTTCGAGGGACGGGCTACGATTCGAGGTTTCGAGGGACGGGCCACGATAACCAATCTGAATGAAACAAAAAAGACTTATAAAGACCCTCGATTTTAGGTCTATATTACGATTTTTGGGGTAAAAAATCGCGATATAGTGCCAATGGCGACCAGGACATATCGCTTGGAATGTTCGTCAAGGATGTTCCTGGACGTTTTTTGAGGGGGGCAAATGGATCGCAGGTATGGCCAGCTCCTGCAAGCGGCGTGCACCGCTTTCGATCCGACGGAAATGAATAAAATTGTCTCACGCAAAGCCGCGAAGAACGCGAAGGGAAAGGCAAAGACAGTAAGGGGTAAATAATGGACACCCTTGAGAGAAGACCTTGTCTATATCCATCTAATTGGGGGTGCACAAGCTGGCTGATGACTACATAGAACAAATCACCAATCAATCAACCTATCCCCGAGGTTTGCACGTCGTCCGTTGGAAGAAGACTGCTCAGAAGCGCTGTTTCGTGCTGCATCGAAACGTTGGGCCTGCCTCAAATGGTGTTTCAATTCTTGTTGACAGTGTGTAGCCAGATGGCTACGATGCGATCATGGTTGAAATTCGCAAAACTGAAAACTTTGCTAAGTGGGTTGACAGATTGAAAGATATCCGTGCTCGTGCACGCATCCTGGTACGAATTGAACGGTTGGCAGCAGGAAATCCTGGGGATAGTAAGTCGGTTGGCGAAGGTGTGTCAGAATTGCGGATCGATTACGGACCCGGTTATCGAGTTTATTACAAAAAGCAAGGCAGCGCATTGATCATTTTACTGGCCGGCGGTGACAAACGAACCCAATCCAAAGATATAAATACCGCCTTAGGCCTGGCAAAGAATCTATAGGAGAGTATCATGGCTAAAACAAAGACAACCCGTTACGATGTTGCTCAGCATCTTCGGACACCTGTGGAAATGGCTGCTTATTTAGAAGCTTGCTTGGAAGAGGCAAATGGAGATGCCGCTTTTATAGCAAAAGCCCTTGGTGATATTGCCCGCGCAAAGGGAATGTCACAGGTTGCTCGTGATGCCGGGCTGTCCAGAGAAAGCCTTTACAAAGCCCTGTCTGGAGAACGAAGTCCAGCATTCGAAACTATTCTAAAAGTTATAGGAGCACTTGGCCTAAAATTGCATGCAGAAGCGGTAAACGTTAATGCTAAAATGAACCAACCTACCGCTGGACACTGACTGGGGAAAGCGGGGCAGGACCAAACCGAATTAAAGTATTTCCGAGGGACGGAAGTATTTCCGAGGGAAGTATTTCCGAGGGACGGGCCACGATAACCAATTTGAATGAAACAAAAAAGACTTATAAAGACCCTCGATTTTAGGTCTATATTACGATTTTTGGGGTAAAAAATCGCGATATAGTGCCAATGGCGACCAGGACATATCGCTTGGAATGTTCGTCAAGGATGTTCCTGGGCGGTTTTTTAGGGGTGGCAAATGGATCGCAGGTATGGCCAGCTCTTGCAAGCGGCGTGCACCGCATTCTATCCGCTGGAAAATGAAAAAATTGTCTCACGCAAAGCCGCTAAGAACGTGAAGGGAAAACAAAAACAGTATCGGCGGAACAGAAAATGGATACCGATGATCTGTCGGAAAAAGCATACAGCATTATCATTCATGCAGCCGGGGTATGCGATACCTTGAAAGCCGAACTCGGCGCGCTGAGTTTAGAATGTGATAATGAGGACCTATGGTTCGAAAGGGTGCAAACCCATCTGAAGAAGATTGCGAGAGATCCGTACGCATACGTGGAGTATTGGAATCTGGAGGAGGAAGAAGGAATTGACGCGTCACAGATAAAAAAGCTTGCCCTTAATCTGTCCCGACAAGTGGATGAAATAAAATGTCAGTCGATGAATACCTGACAAAATTTTCCCGCCTCAATACCGATAAAAGCCGTCATCGCTGGTCGGCCGCGACCTGCCATCGCGCTCCCCACAAGCCCTTTCTCCTCCTATCGATCATAGACTTGATGGCCCAAGGGCAGATCGTCGAGAATTTTATCGAACCGTCGTTTGAACTGGTCGATACATGGAATGGTTATTGGAATGCCATCATGCCAATCGGTAAACATTCATCCATGGCCTATCCTTTCCCCCGACTTCAATCCGATGGGTTCTGGCAACGGATAGCCAATCCTGGATATGATTCAAAGATCGACTACAATGTCAGTTCAATGACCAGGCTTCGTGAAATCTATGCCGGGGCACGGCTGGATAACGCGCTTTTTGGATATCTAATGGATCCAGTGGCCAGGGAGCACCTGCGATCCGCATTGATTCAGACCTATTTTTCATCGGAAATCATACCGTTCCTGGAAGAGCAGGCATTTGTCAACCTGACCGCGTATACCTACGCCAAGGATGTAATGGCAGGCGTCAAAGAGAGCACCGCGAGCTTTGCTCAAGGGCCGCCAGAGATCCAGCGGGTGCGTGACCAGGGTTTCCGCAAGGCCATCGTCAGCCTTTACGACCATCGTTGTGCCCTGTGCGGCATTCGCATGCGCACGCCCGAAGGGCACACCGTGGTGGAGGCCGCCCACATCGTTCCCTGGAGTGAGAGCCACGATGACTTGCCCACCAACGGCCTGTGCCTTTGCCGGCTATGCCACTGGTCATTCGATGAGGGGTTGATGAGCGTTGGCAATCAATACGAAGTGCTGGTTTCCGGCCGGGTTCGAATTGACAGCAACATGCCGGGGCACATCCTCACCCTGATGGATCGTCCTATCTTCAAACCTCAGGGCCAGCGTTTCTGGCCCGGTCAGGCGAATCTTGAAAAACACCGAAAAAGCCGGTTTGCTTGATTCAGGGTTATGCTCGGGGTTGGGTAGATAGCGATTCGGTTTAAAACCTACCGAGAATGTAAACCCTGGGTTTACAAAACCCCATTTTTGCAGTCATAATTTATGCAAATTGACCCCCTATTGAAGTATTGATAAAAAAACGCATCCCCGGAGGTTTCTGAATATGGCAAAGAAACAGAAACAGGATACGGCGCTGGCAGAGATGCTTGAGGTGGCCTCAGAGAAGGACAAGTCTGCGCTGATAATGTCGTTGGCGGCTCACCGGCCCGATATTCGACGAGAATGCTTTGATTTTCTGAAGAGCCAGGTTTCCCTTTCGGATGTGCTTCAAAAAAGGTCCGAGAGTGAAGCGATTGTCGCCCTCTGGGATGAACTGGAGCCGGACTTACATGATCTGGATGCATACGGAGGCGGCGACTATGATACCGAGGATCATGTGGCTGAACTGCTCGACGAAATCCGTGAGCGCCTCGAATCAAAAAAGGTTGAATTGAAGTGGCGGAAGGAAATTTTAAAGCGGATCTTACCTTACATCAAAAGCGGCAATTCAGGAATGACGGATATGCTGTATGAAGTCGCCTACGCGACCTGCTACGTTGTTGTTCGGGGTCGGACCGCAATAACTGATCGATTAATTGAGGATTGTACCTAAAAATAGGCTCTTTTTTGGCCTTAAACGGACTCTTTTGGCCCGAAAATAGGCACTTTAACAAATGCCGATAGAAGAATTTTTATCGAAGTTTTCCAAACTCAACACCGATAAAAGCCGTCATCGCTGGTCGGCCGCGACCTGCCATCGCGCTCCCCACAAGCCCTTTCTCCTCCTATCGATCATGGACTTGATGGCCCAAGGGCAGATCGTCGAGAATTTTATCGAACCGTCGTTTGAACTGGTCGATACATGGAATGGTTATTGGAATGCCATCATGCCAATCGGTAAGCATTCATCCATGGCCAATCCTTTCCCCCGACTTCATTCCGATGGCTTCTGATACCCATCATAAGTCCCCGCATTTAACTTTAGGCAAATGCCATTTATGCCGATACTCGATTCAGCCACACGGCTTCCTACGCTGAGTCCGTATATTGGCCAGATAAGCTAAATGCAATGGTGATATTATGACATCCACTGATTTGATCGAAATGAACCGCCGAGTGTCTTATGCTCTATGGAACGCTATATCGCCGAATAAAATTCCTACCGGCCTATCACCGCGCCTTATCTTTCCTGAATTGCGCGGAGGCAACATTCGCATAAGTGAACAAGAAGCGCGGCTGTTGTTTTGCACGATGCTACAAGACACGAGCTACTATTACTCAGTCGAAGCTCCAACCACAGAGACATACGTCCAAAGCGGAACAACGCCACTGAGTGCTCGAACCGATGTAGCGCTATATCGTTCTGTCGAGAACGGTCTAAAACGAGTGGCCAACATAGAATTTAAGGCCCACAATGCGACACAAGAACAGATCAGAAAAGATTTAGAGAAACTGCTTCGTGAAAAGATCACGGGTAATTGGTTTCATCTATTGGCCTCTACCAACTCTGGTACGATTCCTCGGCTTTTTGAAAAGTTCATTAAAGCTTTTTCGGAATGCAGTTCCTATGTAGACTGCGACATCGACATAGTTTTTGGTATCTGCGTTCTTCGAAAACCAAGGTTGTTAATCCGTCAATTCGATTATACCCATAGCGATGGTGACTTTGCAGCGTATACAGAAAACTTTTTTTCTGAGACGGACTCTTGGATTTCACTTTCTCCATAATAAAGGATTAACTGCAGTTATGATTAGGGTATTTGTAAAAAGAGATATGCCATGGCCACGATGATTCCGGAAAACGTGCAGACGTTTAAAACCGACGGTGAAAGAACTTTCTACCAATTTCTCCAAAGTGTCGCCAAACCCGACGATCAGTATGTCGTATGGTACTCCCCGGACCTGAACGATCAGGAACCCGATTTCGTGCTCTACAATAAAAACGCCGGGATCGTGATATTCGAAGTCAAAGACTGGGCGCTTGACCAGATTGTCGAAGCCAATCCCCACACATTCAGGTTAAAATTCGGTGCAAAATTAGAAACGCGAGCCAATCCCCTTCATCAAGCCTGCGGGTACATGTATGATTTGATGGATGTCCTGAAGCCCGATGGCCAACTGATATCGAAAGATATAGCCCATGGAGGAAAGCCGATCATCCCCATGTCCTACGGGGTCGTATTTACCAACATCAATAAGCATGAATACAAAGAGACGGCATTTCAACAGGTACTCGCTGCGGACAAGGTCTTTTTCTGGGACGATTTGCACCCGGAGTCGGACATCTGCCAGGATCCGTCCGGTAAGTGCTTCGCCGGCATTTTCAAAGAAAAATTTAAGCCGCTGTTCCCGTTCAAACTCAGCGGCAAACAGATGGACCACCTCAAACAGCTGATATTTCCCTCGGTGCGGGTGGAGATTCCTGAACGCAGCCCCAATCCATATCCTGTTCGCTGTTCGCGCCTGAAATCACTGGACAACCACCAGGAGGCCATTGCCAGAAAATTCGAGAACGGTCATCGGATTCTTTCTGGACCGTCCGGGTGTGGGAAGACACTCATCCTGGTGCATAAAGCGGCATCCCTGCTGAAATACAACGCCAATATCAAGTCCATCCTCTTTGTCTGCTTCAATGTCACGCTGGTCAACTACATCAAGCGCCTCCTGTCGAGCAAAGGGTTGCCCCTCGGTGAAAATGGGGTTCAGGTCACCCATATTTATCAGTTGTGTGCCGACATCCTGGGCGAGTCCGTGGATTATGAAAACCAGGATTCCGATTATTACGATCTGATCATTCAAGAGACGCTGGAAAAATTGGAAACCAGCGAGATTAAGTATGATGCGATCCTGGTTGATGAAGGCCAGGATTTTTCAGCAGATATGTTTCGAGTTACTATCGGCGTCCTCAACCAAACAACCAACAATCTGACCATTGCCATGGACGAAAACCAGAACCTGTATCGCAAGGATTTTTCATGGTCGGATGTGGGCATTAAGGCTCGGGGCCGGGTCCACAAGATTTCCTATGTTTACCGCAGCACCCAGCAACTATCCCGCTTTGCCTCCACATTCATGGCCAACACCCCGGTTGAAAAGAAAGATGCCGGGAATGAACAAAAAGAGCTTTTCCCTGATTTTTTCGATTTCTCCGGCCCATTACCTGAAATCTCTCAATTTAAAGATTTTGAGGCCATTTGCCAGTATGTAGCGGACAAAGCCGCTGAAACGGTAGAAAAAGACGAGTGTCCCTTTTCCGAAGTAGCAGTTCTATACGTCAAAAAGACCCCGCCGGACGATACATCCCAGACGGTTCCGGAAATAATTGAACAGGCACTGGCGGCCAAGGGCATCTTCAGCAATTGGATTGCCAGAGACTACCAGAATAAGCGGTCCTACGACATCACCACCAACAGCGTCGCCATCAACACGATCCACAGCGCCAAGGGCTTTGATTATGCTTGCGTGTTTTTAATCGGTCTGGATTCTATCGATGAAGCCAAAGCAACCGCCGATCAAATCCAACGACTGACCTACGTGGGCATGACCCGCGCACGTTATCAGCTCTATATTCCCTATATCGATAAAACACCAGTTATCGAAAAACTGTTGGCTGCCATCTGAGAAGATTAAAGAGACTCACGCGAAGGCGCAAAGAACGCGAAGAAGACCTTTAGGTTTCATTTTTGCTTAGCGGCTTAGCGTGAGGCAATAATAAATCGGCTTGGAACTTTTCGCTGTATGAAAACGATGACCTCCGACAATTTCTCTTGACATTGATGTTGCCAGATAATAATTTGTTGCCCAAATGGACAACAATTTAAATATAGGCAACAAAATGCGGGAAAAAGATATCATAAATGAGTTAAAAAGTGCCAGCCGCGACCTGCTTCCCATTGAAGGGCTCAACATTAACTTTTTTTCCACAACTGCTTCAGACCTCCCCGGCAAGTTTGATCTCGTTGGCCGGATTGATTTCCGCGGGCTGCATTTCGATGTCATTTTCGAAATTGTGGCATCCAACAGCTTACCTTTATTGCAAAACAAGATCGCCAGACTGGAGGCTGCGGCCATCGACAGCGATGTTGTGCCTGCGATAGCTGCACTCTACCTGAGCCCTCGTCGTCAGTCCATGTGCCGGGAAAGGGGCATTTGCTTTGTCGACCTTTCTGGCAACGTGTATCTGGCGTATGAAAGCTTCTATCTCGAAAAAATTGGGTTCCCCAATAAGTACCCCGAAAAACGAAAAGGAAGAGACCCGTTTTCAGACAAGGCTTCGATCATCCTTCGGGTGCTCTTGAACAGCGGCGGTTACCGATGGGGGATTCGGGAACTGGCGAAGCAAACGGGCCTCAATCCGGGTTATGTGTCGAGGATGGCCAAGGCGCTCGAAGCGCTCAATTATGTTGCCCGAGATAAGAACAAACTGCGGGTCCGATCACCTGAAAGTATTTTGGACGACTGGGCCAGGGCCTGCAACCTGAAAAAGAACGACGCGCACAGCTACTTTTGTATGGCGGCCCAGCCGGAGGATATTCTTCAGAAGCTGCGCGAATTGAAAATCCCAAAGAATGTACAATACGCCCTCAGCGTACAGGCCGGGGCCAGTCTGGTCGCTCCCTATTCTGTGTACAAAGAGGTCCACATCTACGTTGGAAACGAAAAAGATATCGAATTTTTCAGAAAGGAATTGGATCTTAGAGACGCGGACAGAGGCGCGAACGTGGTGTTTATGATCCCCCATTACAGGCATTCGGTATTTTATGAAAGCCGGATCGTTCAGGGCCTGCCTGTTGTTTCAGATATCCAACTGTACATCGACCTCCATGGCTACCCGCTTAGGGGCCGCGAACAGGCTAACCATTTGTTCGTCAGACGGATTAAAAAAGTGCTCGAAGCCGATGCAGAAAATGAATGAACGCCTTATTTCGGGGCTTTACAAGACCCTAAATATACTCGGTGACTACTTGCCAGAAATCGTGGTGGGAGGCGGCTGGGCACCGTTTCTATACTACCGTTACCTTTTCAGAAATCGGCGGTATAAACCCGTTTTCACGCGGGACATTGATTTCCTGGTCAAACCGAAGCTCCCCATTATAGGAATAAAGACCGTGGACCGGCTACTGGTGGAAGCAGGTTTAAAGGCGGAATTCAAGAGCAGGGATAACCCGCCGATTATCCATTATGAGGGTACAATAGAGGGAATCGATGTCGAAATCGAATTCCTGACCGATCAAACCGGTTCTAAACCGGACGCTGTCCTCAAAGTCCAGGAGGGCCTTCATGCGGAGGCACTCAGGTATGTTTCTCTACTTATCGAAAACACCTTGGTCTTGACCATTGATGATACCGATTTAATGGATGATCCGGTGCCATTGGCTGTGAAAGTACCAACACCGGCAGCTTATATTTTTCAAAAAGGACTCATCTTAAAACGGCGGCGGGAATATCAAAAGAGAGCCAAAGATCTGTATTATATTTTCGACATCCTTGCCGGGAGCCGAGAGATCCAACATGAGCTGGTCTTAGAGTTTTCGGAATTCCGCAGAAAACATGCTAAATGGCACCACTCCTTCATGGCAAATCTGGGTGAGCTTTTCGACGGGCCTGAGTCCGAAGGCGTTTTGCTTGTTACCGAGCAAAGACCCACCGATGCTTACGTGGGTTTAGACGAAATTCAATTCCAACATTACGCATTTGGAATAGTTGAAAAATTCATCAAAGCAATCAAATCATAGTACTCAAGAAAAAGTGTTTGCGGGAAAAACCACCCAATAGAATGTGGCCGAAATCTAAAAGGCCGCCTGCTTTTTGGGTATGAGTAAGGATGAGCGCGCCTAAAAAAAGAAGAGACTCACGCGAAGGCGCAAAGAACGCGAAGAAGACCTTTAGGTTTTATTTTTTCTTAGCGGCTTAGCGTCTTAGCGTGAGGCAATATAAATGGCTCCAATCTCCATCGGCTCGTGACCTCATCTGTCAAAGTGGTGTGGTAATCAAAGATCGAGTGAACATTTACGACAGACAGGGTCGACCAAAAGGATATTTGAAAAAAGGTTATCTATTCGAAGACCGAACCGATATCTACAATGAGACTGGGCGGCAAAAGGGTTATCTAAAACCGGATTCACTCTTCGAGGACCGGACAACTATTCATGGCAAAGATGGCCGTCAGAAAGGATACCTGAAACCTGACGTGCTGTTTAACGACCGGACTACGATCTACAAACGGGACTGAAAAGGAGTTTTTATTGAAAAAGAGCGTCATCGATTTCTTTCTCACGCCTGACGGCCCAAGCGGTCGGAGAGTTCGCAAATATCTGGCTGACAACGCTCCGGGCCTGTATCGAATAGGTGGATCCTGGTTGGAACTGATGGCCCAGACTCATGCCGCCTATCTGTTATCACCCGCTGGCACAACCTGGTCGGAAAGGCTGGTTGAATGCGCGGTGCAACAGACCGACAGCTTCTGGACAGGCAGTTTCGAGGTAGCTCCTGATGAAACGATCGCCGAACTGGATGCCGCCCTGAATAATCTGATCGAGGGGGCGGGCCCTGATGCAGATTGGTCAGGGTTATTAAAACAGCTGCCGCAGCCTTCCCGCCTTCATACGCGCATTTCTCAGCTTTGCAGTTTGCTGGAAGAAATCGGCACGCTCCCCGATTCATTTCAGACCATGGCGGATCTGATCGACGCCGAATATCCTCCAATTCGTCCACTGCGAGTATATCATCTTTCAGATTATCCGGAGTTGAACGCATGGCAGAAAGCGGTATTGGCCAAGCTGGCTGCAGACGCCCCCCCTCCCGACGATGATCTGCAGCGTTTGTTGACTCGCGCATTGGAACCGGCAAAGACATCCAAATCCATGTTGCTGGCCGCCAGATCCCTCTACGAGCCTTCAGATCAATCGGCCCAGCCCGACGGTAGCATGCGCGTATTGGCTGCACGCGACCGATTGGAGGAGATAGAGGTCGCTGCAGGTATAATTCAAAAGGCCCTTCAGCGTGGCGATAAGGCCTGCCAGTGGGGTATCCTGCTGCCCAACGATGAATTCACGGTACAGACAATGGAAGCGGTTTTCAATCGATACGGCCTGCCCCTGTCCGGCCTGGAACGCTCAATTCGGCAGCGTGATTTAGGCAATGAGGTCGTTCGTCTGATGCTGGTATGCCTGCGCAAACCGGCACCGATCATGTCCATTGCGTCACTACTCACCTCGCCCTTGATGCCCTGGTCCATGGAAGATGGCCAGAACTATGCCCAGGCGGTAATGAATGGAGATGTTCTGTTAAAAAAAAGGAACCAGCTTGATGTCCATGCAAAACAGCTCATGCGTTTGCTTGACGACGGTGCTGATACGCCAGCGAACCTTCAAAATCATTTAAAACGGTTCAGAGTCCTTCTGGAAGCTGGTGACCAACTGCCGGATCACCGGCAACGCGCAATCGCCTGTATCGATGATGTTGTCGCTTACTATTAAGGATATGGCCGACATCCAATGGGATCGTCTGCTTTCCAAAACCAAACCTGAGCCTATTTACACCACTGAAGAGCGGGTCTATTGGAAAGAAGGGATCGCGGTATTCCATGAAGGCCGGGAGCCCTGGCGTACGGTAAACCATTTGCTGGTTCTCGGATTCAATGATGGCCACTTTCCATCCGGAAGCCGGGCATCGGCTGTCCTTACGGAAGCCGAGTGGGAACAGGTGGCCTCATCTGGATGGGCGGTGACCACCGCTGAGTCGATACGGGAGCGGCAACGAACGCTTTTTTCCAGTCAACTTGAAGCGGCATCAGACAGCCTTACCCTCCTTTTCTCTCGCCGTGATGCTGCCGGCAATACCGTGGAACCGTCCAGCAGCCTGGTTTTTCTGGCTCGCCGATTCGGCTGTCAACCTGAAGAACTGGTATTGGAGATAAGCCGCCGGGAGGACCGCAAACAGATCCCTGAGTTGGCCGTCGCCCCAAAAGGTGCGCCTGTTCCGCCGCGCCATCTGCCCATTGCCGATATCGATCTGAATGTCGATCTGTTAGCCGCCTTCGGCCCAGCGCCTGATGAACCGGCCTCGCTGTCCCCCAGCGCTGCCGACACGTTGCTGGTATCTCCATTTGCCTGGCTGCTGAGTCGATTGGACTGCGAGCCCAGGCTGTGGGGTACGGATGAGCTGGAGCCCATGACTGCGGGAACACTGGCCCACCGGGTATTCGAGGATCTTTTCCCTGCAGGCAAACCGCTGATCGACATTGATACGATCCGAGAGCAGGCACCAATCCTTCTGAATCAATTTACCCTGCAGCTGGCACCGTTTTCTGAGAAGTCCGGACTGGCGGGTCGAACGGCTCAAACTGGAATCCGAGATTATCCGTGCCGCCCGGCGCTGGAGAGATTTATTGGCTTCCTGGAGGGCCGATGTGATTGGCGCTGAGCAATGGTTGAAGGGGGTTTACAAGGGTATTCCCTTACGTGGGCAAAGCGATTTGTTATTGAAATTGCCGTCCAACAAACTGCTGGTCGTGGATTACAAGAAATCGTCCAGCGGCAAACGCCGCAAGCGTATGCGCAGCCGCTTTGACCTGCAGGCCCATCTTTACCGCTTGATGATTCAATCTGGCGGTCTGCCTGATCTTGATATCGCTCCTGCGGATATCGGGGTGGTCTATTATCTTCTCAACGATCAGACGGCATTGTCGGACAGCCCCGTCGCTAACGATGGAAACGTCCCGGGCTTGGAAATCATCGACACTGACATCTCCTCTGAAGCCATGCAGCACCTGGACCAGCGCTTGACTGAAATTCGTTCCGGCAGGGTCATGCTGAACACCGCTGAAGATGAAACCTGGTGGGACAAACATGCCAGCATCCCGATCTATGCCCTGGACAACAGTCCTTTACTGCGTCTGTTCATGCACACCGCCGAGGAGTCATCATGATTGCGCTGCCCGAACTTACGATGGTTCCTGCCGGTGCCGGTTCCGGCAAAACCTACAGGATTAAAGAGCAGCTGGCCGACTGGGTGGTTTCTGGAGATGTAAGCCCGGACCGCATTGCCGCTGTGACCTTTACCGAGACCGCCGCCAGCGAGCTGCGTGACCGCATTCGCATTGAACTAATGGCCCGAAATCAACTGGAAGATGCCCTGCGTCTGGACCAATCCTTTATCGCGACGATTCACGGTTTCGGCAATCGCCTGCTGGTGGAGTATGCCTTTGAAGCCCAATGCTCTCCCGACACCCGTCTTCTGGAAGCGGATGAAGAGGGGCTGCTCCTGCGCAAGGCCATCGCCAGGATCGACCGGATTGAAAGTATCAGCCGCAAACTGGCGTTGTTCGGATACCGGTATGATTTTAACAGCGGAACCGACAGCGCGGGCCAATTTCGCAATCATATCCTCGCCTGCGTGCAAAGGCTGCGCGTAATCGGTGGGGATTTGAATCGCTCCACGCGACTGGCGTATGCATTGGACTATATTGAACAGCAATATGGCCCCACTGAAGACGCCGTCACCCTGACCACCTCCCTCAAACGATGCGCCCAGCGCCTGCTCAAAAAATATCCCGACTGCATGCGCGATGTTGTGAACTCCGACAGCGCCAAAACGGCTGTAGAAGCCGATTACCGATGGCTTAAAGAAGCCGCCAATACCTCGGCTCTCGATGAAGACTGGACGCTGTGGAAAAAGCTCCAACGGCTGAAAGTATTCAAATCCAATAAGCAGCTTCCGGAAGCGTACCAGGAGTTGGCCCACGAAGTCATGGATCACGCCAAAGAACTGCACGTTCATCCGGGGCCGCTCGAAGGTGCCAGACAGCACGCCCAAGTCCTCATGGCATCGGCATGGGATGCGCTGGCAGATTACGCCATGCGCAAACGCGACAAAGGTATTATCGATTATACCGACATGATTGATATGACCCGTCAACTGTTCGACATTCCCGAAGTGATCGAGCACGTCGCCCGCCGCTTCGACTGTTTGGTGATTGACGAGTTTCAGGACACCAATCCACTCCAATTTTCCATGCTTTGGAAGCTGCATCAGCATGGCGTCCCGGCCCTTGTGGTGGGGGATGTCAAACAATCCATCATGGGGTTCCAGTCTGCCGATCCTCGACTGATGCACAGCATGATGAACCATCATCATGAATGTTGCCAACCGCTGGCCAACAATTGGCGTTCCCAGGCAGCCTTGATGGATGTCGTCAACGCCATGGGAAGTGAGATGTTCGGCGACCGCTATACGAGATTGACGCCTCGAGCCCCATTTGAGAGTCGGCTGCCTTCGCTTGAGGCCATATCGTTCCAAGGCAAGGGTATTACCCATAAGGTTCAGGCACAGCATGTGGCCGCGCGAATCAAAGCGATTCTGACGGACAATCAAACAGAGGTTTACGATCCCCATTTGAAGCGTCACCGACGGGTGCGTGGCGAGGATATCGCCATTCTCGGGCTTACCCACAAAAGACTAAAAATGTACGCCGATGAGGTTAGCGCATTGGGCGTCAGTTCGCGACTGGAACAGGACGGCTGGTTCTCGAGCCGTTCCGTTCAGCTTTTATATCACGGGCTCAGCCTCGTGGCGGATCCTAACGATCGTCATGCAGCCCTTTATTTGTCTGTGACCGAATTGGGCGATGACGATTTGAGCTCGGCTGCGGACGCGTTGCTGGAGGGAAAAAAACTGACGCTGCCTTTGCTGGATCAACTGGTTGAGATTGCCAACCACAGTGATGCGCTGACCGTTGACGAGCTGGTCGCCCAAACCATCGAGGTCATGGGGCTTTATGACATCGTTTCAAGCTGGCCTGACGCCGCTCAGGCGCGTGCCAACCTGCTCAGATTGCAGGCTGAGGCAGAGGCATTTGTGCAGACGGATCGGGAGGCGCTGGCTGGAGGTGGTTTTTACGGAAGCGGTTTGAAAACCTTTATTGCATGGCTGCTTCGAAAAGTTGAGGAAAAAGATGGCGACCGGCAGCCAACACCCCAGGTGCATGACGAAGATGCCATCCAGTTATTCACCTGGCACGCCGCCAAAGGGATGGAATGGCCCATCGTCGTGGTGACAACCTTGGATCGGGATGTCAAAGGTCGGCTTCCCAGTTTAGACATCGCGTACACGAGCTTCAACGATTTGGATGCAATCCTGGACAACGCCCGAATCGCTTTTTCACCCGAGTTTGCCGCATCTGAAACCAATGATCGGTTTCAATTTTCACTGGACGAAAAAGCGCGTGAGGAAGGGCTGAATCTGCTCTATGTCGCTCTGACAAGAGCGAGAGAACAACTGATTCTGGAATGGCCGCAACAGCTTGCGGAGAGCACGCGCTTTACGTACTGGCATCTATTGCAGGATTCGGCGCAAATGCACCTTGATGCCAACCGCATGTGTGTGGGAGGCCAAGAATTTCCTTGCCGGGTGACGGCCGCCGACAAGGAACCTCCTACGATTTTCGAGTCAGCAGTTTCACAGTTGACGCAATCACTTCCCACAATTGGCAGGAGGGCTTTGCAACACACAGATCCTCCAACACAACTGACACCGGAATTCTTAACCCCTTCAAGCCTTCACGGTATGGAGGCAGAAGGCCAACCAAAAGCGATCTCAACCATCCAATATGGCCAGCCAATAACCTTTACGCTACCCTCTGGCGCCGAGCGCGGCCTGATCGTTCATCGCACGCTTGAGTTGTTGTGTCAGGGGATTTCTGACCAGCATGCACGCGCTGCTATTGGAATTGACATTGAAGACACAGACTGGCAGGCACTTAAGGCGACGGCAACAGCATTTATGCAAACTGTATCCGACCGATTTAAACCGACTGCACTTCACTGGGAGGTTCCCCTCGTTGGACCTGATCAATCAGGCAGTGTTATCAGTGGTACGATCGACTTACTGGTAGAAAACGATGACGGCTATTGGATCGTCGATCACAAATCAGATGAAGTCGAAGATCGCAATGAGCGATTTGCCAGATATCGGCCGCAGCTGGAATGCTATGCCAAGGCCATTTCTGAGGGCATGGGACTAACTGTGGCGGGTATCGTCATTCACTGGGTGAGTTATGGAGAGATTAGCTGTCTGCTGATTGATCAATTGAAATAGAGAATAAAAGCATTTTAATCGCTGCCGGGTAACGGGCCTGTTAGAAACCAATCCGTTTAATATGTCCATGATTGATTTTCAGCCTGGCTTCTTTTTTCAGTGAATCAATCAAAATTGCATGCTTGATATCATTTTTGGGGTGGAACGAATATCGATTCCGAACCAGTTTAAAATCCCCGGGGGCTAAGTTTTTTGTTTGTTTTAGCTCCTTTACTGACAACGGTTCTATCATGTCTGGGCATAAGGGCTGCAGTAATAAGTCATAAAATAGCAGATTGCCTTTGGCAGTCAGATAATCAAAACCGATTTTATGATTGAACCGACGAAGGGATGCCGCATCAAGATCATCCAGCCGATTGGTGGTACATACAAGGATGCCTCTGTATCTTTCCATCTGGGTTAAAAACTCATTGGTGAAGCTGATTTCCCAGGAATGCTTTGCCCTGTCACGGCTGAACAATAACGAATCCGCTTCATCTATAATCAATACGGCCTCCTCAGATTCTGCTTCCTGGAACGCACGCTTTATATTTTTTTCTCCCTCTCCAACATATTTGCTTTGCAAATCACTGATACGTTTACAGATTATTTTACGGTCAAGCCGGTTGGCTATGTATCTGGCCAATTCACTTTTACCGGTGCCCGATGGTCCATAAAACAAAAGGTTCATGTTCATCACATGATGCTGTTTCTCATTTCTCAGGTAGGCATCAAACGTTTCAAGCTGGTTGAACATGGTCTCCAGATCTCCGTCAACATTTAAACCATCGATGGAATAGTTCTTTTCAATTTCATCTTTGCTGATGGGTTCCTCTCCATCGTTGACGAGTGTTTGATAAGATCCCAGAGTCATCTCTATTGTGTTGAGAAAATGAAATTTTGATGAGATGTCATTTTCTTTGGCTTTTCTTATGGCCATATCGATAACTGCCTGCATTGACATCATACTTATTAGCAAAATTGCTGATATCAGCCTGATTGCAATAGGTTTTGCACCTATTTTTTCTGATTATGCTGTCCCATAACAACACTCTTTGAGATTTGTTGAAGGATTTAAAAGGAAGACTGAATGCAAACCGACGCAAAACGGAATCTTCAATGGAATCGATACGATTGGTAATCCAGATCATCCGTGTTCCTGGCTGATCAAGAAGATGATTGAGCCACCCCTTGTCCTGAGTTTCTCCGTTGATAAACCATGAGTTTTGTGTGTTCAGCAAGTTGTCTGCCTCATCGACCAGAACAATTGAACCTTGATTGAAATTGGTTGTATTTAAGCAGGCAATAATGGAAGCCCTTCTGTGTTTGGTGGTGTTTTCTTCACCACGAGCAATTTCATATGAAGGTATTTTTATCCGGTCTAACAAGCTGTATGCAAAACTTGTTTTGCCAGTTCCCGGGGGGCCGTAAAACAAGATATGGGTAGGTGAGTTGGCCCTGGCTTGAAAAAGATTTATAATATGAGCTGTGTTGTCTTTTTCAACTAAAAAATGGTTGAGAGAAACAGTCACTTTTTGAACCGGTTCATAAAACTTTTTTGTAATATTTTGATCTGACGGATTCTGGATCAAATTTAAAAATTCATTTTCAGCACTGATTCCCCATTTATCAACTTCATATAATCCGATTTTGGTGAGCTTTCCGTATATAACAGGATGAAGCTCTTTTTTACTGACTCCAAGAATATTGGCCAGATATTTTTGCCCGGCAAACCGGTGGCATTCAATGTGGGATATAAAATATTCTTCAGCATACGTGTATGTATTGGCAATAAACATAAACGTACAAAGCTCTGCTTCCCTGTCACTGAGGTCAAACAATTTATTCAGGGCAATGATATTTTTTTCAATTTCAGATTTCTTATGAATTTTTGGAGATGATAATTTTTTCTTCAACAATCTGGATGCCTGGTGCCAGAACCTATGTTTTGTGACCGATTTTGATTCACGGAACAACTTGGTCATCTCCTGTGAAAAATCATAAGGATCCAATGCTGTCTCGGAGATTTCTCCTTCAAACCGGAGTCTATCCCCTATTTCAACATTGGATAGCATAAACTTTCCCAGCTCTTGCATGTCTGAGCCTAAAAGCCAGCACAATAGCTTTATCGTTTCAGAATCAAAGCAAGGATATCTACGAATATGCCGTTCCAGCCAGATGATACATTTCTTTAATACATAAAGATCATTGGCATCTGGCTCCATGTGGATTCCATTGGTGGTAATATCAGTGTCAAGTGATGGAAATTGCATAATGGCCCTCTACAGTTTTTTTTAAAGATACCGATAATTATTAATGATTTTCTTGCTTTGGCGTTAATGTTTTGGATGATACGGTCAATATAATCCAATATCGTTCCATATTGCGGAATGGAAATGCACAATTCTGGGAGATACTATGCCGGAGAAAAAGAATTACTACAGCAGCTACGGCCAGAAATTGATCAGCCTTTTTGCCAAGCTTCTCTTCACGCAACGCAGCCATTCACTGATCGAACTCTCTCGCATGCTCAATTGTTCGAAACAGACGGTGTTACGCCTGGTGGATGATATCCGTCGTTCTTATGGGGTGGAAATAGAGGAATACTTAGAGGGTAAAAGAAAATATTATCGAATTCAGCGCCTAATAAAAAGCAACCCTTCCCTGAATATTACCGAGGCAGAATTGAACGCACTGTGCATGTGCAAAACATTTGCCGAACATCTTATGGGCAAAGAGATGTTTGAAGAGGCGTCAAGGGGCGTAGAAAAAAGCCAGGCAACTTTATCCCACGAAAATTATGGCGGGTTGCAGCACTTTGACTCTTTTCAATCTGGAAGCATCGATTACACACCCCACCAGGAAACAATACGAACATTAATTGATGCGATGGATGATCGGAAGATTTGTAGCGTCATCTACAAATCAATTTTAGACACCAAAGCCAAACGGTTTTACATAAAACCGCTAAAAATATTTTCCCACAATGATTCTGTATATTTACATGCGCAACTGGCTAAGGCACCAGGAAAAACCTATGTAACACCAAAATTCGATCCCATACTGGCAATTCACCGAATAAAAAGTATAAAAGTCACTGAGCGCCTTTACGTGCCTCCTGTCAATTATGACTTTGGCAGTGTTTTTAAACAGAACTTTGGTTTGATTAAAGAAGATGCATTAGAGGTCGAAGTTGAGTTCAAAGGATATTTTGCAAAATACGTGGCTGAACGGATTTGGAGTCCAGTTCAATCCATTCGTAAAAAGAACGGTAAAACAACCCTGAAATTCATTGCCTCCTCGAAACCCGAATTGCTCTCTTGGATATTGTCGTTCGGTGAAGAAGCAAAAGTTCTTAAACCGGAATGGTTGATAGATCGTATCAAGGAGAAAATCGATCAAGTTCAGCTGCAGTATAATTAACGATAATCTTGATCGGAGTTAGGAAGCTCGTCGGGTCGATAATTTTCAGTATTTTTGATCAACCCAACCTGAGCGATTCACCTTTCTCGAGAAAGGTCGCTTGGAAACGATCACGGCTGGGTACCATCGATGGTTATACTCAAAAGGTGAAACCCATTGGGTTTACCGATCTCACAACATCTTCGGCGTTAGCTATCGCCGCGCATAGTCCACTATAGCGCGACGACATCTGCCTTGAATCTGCGGCAAGCTCGACAATCAGGTTGGGTTTTAGATTGGTATGGCAATCTGTCCAGACGCCTGAATAGGATATGATCTTCTCAGTCGCCCTGCTTTGTTCCCTCCAGCAACTCCCTTATCTTGATTGAAAGATCTTTCAGGGAATATGGCTTCTGGATGAATCCATTGCACCCACGATCCAATATCTCTTTTGCTTGCCCGTTTATGCTGTACCCGCTCGAAAGGAGGATATTGACCCCTGCATCAATATCTCTCATCTGTTCATAAATCTCTCCTCCACTCATTTCCGGCATGATCATGTCCAGGATGATCAGATCTATTTCATCCTTTCGTTTTTTAAATACATCCAGTGCCTCACTGCCGGTTTGGGCAGTCAGAACCTTGTAACCTATGCTTTCCAGCATCTTTTGTCCCACATCGATGATCATGTCTTCGTCGTCTACCAGAAGAATTGTCCCTTGGCCGTATTGAATTTTACGTCGATCCAATTCTGGTTTTTCATCAACAACCTCCTTTTCGGAGGCAGGAAGATAGATGTTGAAGGTGGAGCCCTTTCCCTTTTCACTATATACGTTTATAAAGCCGCCGTGGTTTTTAACGATGCCGTAGGCCGAAGCCAACCCAAGCCCGGATCCTTGACCTGAACCCCTCGTGGAGAAAAAAGCGTCGAATATTTTTTTCCGGGTTGCTTCATCCATCCCTATCCCCGTGTCAGTCACCGAAATCTTTATGTATCTTCCAGGATCAATCGCAAAGGATTTGATGTCAGATTCATCAGGAATTACATTCGCGGTCTGTATAAAAATATCGCCCCCACCCGGCATGGCCTGCCAGGCGTTCACATAAAGGTTCAAAAGCGTTTGCTGAATCTGCCCACGATCCACTTCTGCTGCCCAGAGTTCTTCTTCATACTTTCCGTGAATCTGAATCTCCTTTTTCATTTGGCCGAATTTCTTGTTCTCACTCCTGATAAGCGCATTCAAATCCGTGGGCTTTGAAACGTACTTACCCCCTCTTCCAAAGCCCAGGAGATCCCTGGTCAACTTGACAGCGCTCTTTATGGACGCTTCTATCCCTCTCAGGTGGTCGTAATCAGGATGCCGAGGTTCCTTACCTATCATCATCAATGAGGCGTGACCCTGGATTCCCATGAGTATATTATTGAAATTATGAGCAATGCCTCCGGACAGTGTGCCAATGGCTTTCATTTTTTGGGCATGTTGGAGCTGGGTTTGCAGTTTTTCCCTTTCCTCCTCCGTCCGCTTACGCTCGGTGATGTCCGAAAAGCTGACGAGGCTAGCAATGACGTTGCCCTGTATATCCCGAACCGGGCTTCCAAAGACCTCCAACAAAACCTTTTTGCCGTCCGGATGAACAACCACCATGTCGTCTACAGTATGGCTACGGCCCTGCAATCCCTGGAAAATCGGCATCTGATCAACAGGATAATGGTCATTCGTACCCAGCTTATAGGCTTTATACACCTCCGCAAGGTTGTCTTTTAAGGAACCTTTAACAATTCCACGGCCAAGCAAATCCTTAGCAGCACGGTTTGCCCACAACGGTTTTCCAGAGGGTGCCTCAACCATAAACACACCGACCCTTAAGTTATTAAGGAGCACCGTCATTATTCTGTTTTGTTCCACAAGTGCATCATCTGCATACTTACGGTTGGTTTCAGCTTTCTCCAATTCCCGGCTGCGTCGCTCCAATTCTTCAGAAGTAGGCTTGTCAGACATGGTCAACCTCGGTGTTAATCAGGTATTCGGAAGTTGCGAATCAATCCATCATTCGTAAATCCGGCAACTATCTATAGTAGAGTTGGAATCCTAAAGTAGGTTCTCAATCAGAAAAATAATTTAATCGTCAGCGTTTCGAGAGGACATGTTTAGACAACAACCGCTCTAAGGTGGATTAATAAATTATATCAACTTGATGGTAAAATACAAGGTGTTTGGGGTGCCACGGGTTTCCTCGGGATAGGATACATTGAGAGCATTTTATGTACCGAAATCATTGATATTAAATCCGATATGACCAGTTCACATCAAACCTACCACGGGAACGGTTGTCAGCGCAGGATTCAGACCTTTGTGATTATTTTTCCGAATCGCAGGAAATTTCCAGAGCTGATAACGTCGTGGTAGTTGATATTGCAGTCTTTGGAATGTTATATTTCCACTCGGGTCGGAATACTATGCGGTTAAGAGCCAAAGTTACTTCAGAAAATGAATTGATGAGTCTTTCATGCTGAATATCACTCCTTTTAGACAGACGCCCGGATATTGCGGCCCGGCATCGTTAAAAATGGTGTTGGGTTTTTTTGGAGTAAAAATCACGGAAAAAAAATTGGTTGAGATTTCCGGTTGTTCCAAGACCCGCGGTATTAGGGCAGAAGGTTTAGTGCGGGCTGCCCGGAAGCTTGGCTTCCAAGCCAAAATAAAGGATTTTTCTGATCTGAAAGACATCAAGGAATGGGTCAACAACAAAAAAATACCGGTTATCGTCGATTGGTTCGCGTTTGAAGGCGGCCACTATTCGGTCGTCAGCGGTATAGATCAAGAGAATATCTATCTTGAAGATCCGAGTCTGGGTCACCGGCGGGCGTTGGCATTGACTACGTTTAAACGCCTGTGGTTCGATTTTCCGAACGATTACCTGAAATCCAAAAGCGAACTTATCATCAGACGAATGATAGTAATTGAAAAATCAACCCGTTATGATCGGTTTTTAGAAATCAGCCGCTACCATGCGGAATTGAAGAAACTGGCTGCTGCCCGCCGGGATATCGAGATCAAGCGCCACCGCCTTAAACACCGGACCTTGGGATACGATTTCTTCCGGATTGCCTCAAGAGGAATCACGCAGAACGACAAAATTTTGCTCATCCGGGCCGGGATACACGGGAATGAAGTGGCCGGTCCGCTGACCATCATCCAGTATTTCAACCGGATATTTGACTACGCCCACAAACGCGACGTCAAACTGATCATATATCCGCTCGGCAATCCGGCTGGTTTCTGCGCCAGGCAGAGGTATAACACCGATTACAGCGATGGATTGGGCGCCAATAACGATTTTGTGCACTATGAACTCGAAAACGGAAACATAACAGACGATATCGGCCGGGGCGGTAAATTCAAGCGGTGGTACTGGTCGTCTGACCACCGGCTGAATCATGGCCTGCCTGCCGAAACGATAATGATGCACAAGCTTCTCAAGCGCGATCCCTTAGCGAGCATCGTCGCCTCGCTTGACCTGCATCAGGATTATATTTCCCCGTGCAATCGGGCAGCAGCATACCACTACGCTTTCGGGGATCTGTCCGTCTACGACAGGATCGTGGAGGCAGTTAATAAAACCGTGCCGGTTCTCGCCAACAAGATGATCAGCGCCGGACAATCCAGCGGCATGCGGACGAATAAGGAAGGATTTATAATCAGGCACGACGGTACCTTAGGGGACCTGCTGTACCGCCTGGGCGTTAAATATTCGGTTGCTCCCGAGACCACCGGCAAGACTCCGCTGGACAAGGCTTGTCTGGTCAATTGGTTATGGATAAAGGGACTTATCGATCTGTCTGCCAAAAAGAAAGCGACCGTCAAGAGGGCTTTTTTTGAAGAGGTCGCCAGTCCTCTTAAAAGTAATATTCCCGGACATAGAATTATCAAAACCGGTCGGGTCAAAACCGATTCAGGCGTTCATCCGATTTACGCGGTCGTGACCCAGAATTACGGTAAAGATCTCCCCAGAATAATCCTGTCGGCCGGCATCCACGGGGAAGAGCCGGCCGGGGTTTATGCGCTCCTGGAATTTATGAACCGGGGGATAGTCAAATACCTAAAGCATTTTTCATTTTTGATTTTGCCTTGCCTCAATCCATACGGATTCACCCGCGGCGTACGCTTCAGTCGCGACGTTTCCGACCTAAACCGATCATTCGACGACGTTCCCGGACCTCCGGAAGTAGCGGCTGTTAAGGATTTACTTCGAAGATTTCCCGGCCCCTATCGCTTGGCTTTCGATTTCCATGAAACGGATACACATATGCCGAAAGGTGAGCATCTATCGGTCGAGAATATTCCGGCCGGGGCTTATATGTATGAAACGACCCGCACCGGGCAACCTCTCCTTGGCCCGGTGATCATAAAGGGAATCCGTAATTCAGGTTATCCCATCTCACAGCGCCGGTCTGTCTATGGGGCTGAATGTCAGAACGGACTCATCTATACTACCGCGTCCGATAACCCTGATTACCCTGTCTTGCCCGAATTCAACGGCACACTGGATTGGTATTTACTCAAAAACGGCCATACGGATCATTTTTTAGCGACCGAAACGCCGACTGCCTGGCCTCTTAGACGGAGGATTGCGGTCCAGAAAAAAGCGCTGATTCAAGCCCTGAATCATCTAAAAAAAGAAAACGGTATAAACTTAAGGTAATTTATACCTAAATATAGATAACCGCCATACTCTCTAACAGAAGTAATCTCCTTCAGGTGTTTTCCTGTAGGTTCATGTAAACTTTGGATGATTTTGCCTCGTTCATCCAGAGCCAAGACCAGGCCATAAGGCTTTGGCTTAGGCCAATCAAGCGTTGTTACGTGGATCGCCGAAAAATTGGCTGTCGCAACCTAAGTTTTTTGTCATGTTTGAAAGCAAATCGGGATGTAACGGCGGTATCAATATATTGTGGTCGGTCATTTTTTCATCTTAGGGGTATTTCATGGCATCTATACACCTATCAATCGGGACAATGCGGTGCATGATCATGATCAGGGCAGATGCCGGTGCGGTCCGGGAAGGAATCCCTGATGGTAGTGGGGCCCTATCCGTTCCAGGTGCGTAAGGCCCCGGTATCCAGGTGAACAAAATCGGAGCGGGGATAGTAACCGACGCCGCCCAGTTTCAAATTCAGGCAGGCTTTGCGCAATTGGCGCGTATCGCATCCAGGCAGGCGAATGTCGATGGCGCGTCCCAGGATGTGATAGCTGAATTTGGCCACGCCGGCCCTTTGTTTGCGCAGTCGGTCATTGGTTTGGGGGGAACGGTAACCGGAAAGGATGTGAAAGGGAGCGCTGCATCCCAATTGACAGCTAACGGAATAGAGCAGGTCCATCAACTGGGGATCCATGGCTTCGATGTCGCCGGTGTAGTGGTCCCTTAATATGTGATTGATGCGGCCCATGGCATCGGGGCAATAAGCCCCATTTTTGAAGTAACAGGTGATGAGCGCTTCCCCGGTGTGGGTGTTGTGGAAGGAAAGCCTGCGACGGGAGCTGTCCGGTGAAAGGGCGGACCATCCTGCCGACGGCAGCAGGCAGGCGGCCAAAAATCCGGTACCGATTTTAATTACATCACGCCGACTGCAGTGGCTCATGGGGCACTCTCCATCTGGATGAATCGGGTCGCCTCCGCTTCCCCGTTCTTGTAAGAGACCGCTGGCTTTCCCTTGATAAGATAGCCCCAATAGATGGGACTTTCTTTACTTCGAATATGCAGGGTCGATTTTCAAGGTTGCGGAGTCTGAAATCGCCGCTGAAGAAAGTGTTGACAATATCCGGAAAAAATAAGGACCACATTGTGATATTACAAGCAACTTTTTCAATTTGAATTGTCCGCGCATCCAACACGTCCTGACCTCGGTTCCCATCTATCTGGAAACATGTCCTTTTTTGGGATACGACCCTTTAAAACCAATGTCGGATGATTAACACCAAACCTCATGTTTAATCCTGACCTTGGGTAATCATGGGGGCTGGGAGCGGTGGTTCCACTGGACGTGGCTTTATAATTTGAGTGCAAAAAATGAATTTTAATTTAGCCGTGTGACTCTTTTTTGCACGCTGCATGCTATCCGCTGCATCTACTTCTAAATACGTTTTTGACCATATCAAAAGATTTATCAAAAAGATTCATAGAAATCAATTAATTGAAAAAAGGCTTTTATAAATCCTGTTTTTTGGCATCATATTCGCTGCTTATCTGTCAACGTTCATATCGAATGTCCAACTATAGCAAACAATCCTGAAGGGTGGGAAGCAAAGCGCTAACCCGACCCATCCAAAGCAAGAGGTGGCCTGGTCGTAGGTTTGGGTGGTACCGATTTCGGTTGTTGCCGCAAAGGAGAATACCAATGTCCATCCATCATGAAAAACGCAATTTCAGTCGTCATACTGTCGGCGGACCGATCACCCTGCATCCCACCATCAGGACGTCAAGGGATATTAATGCATATTTGCTCAATTTCAGCGAGCAGGGAATCTGCTTTTCTACTGACAAGCAATTGATTCCTGGTACGACCATCCTTTTCAAAGCTTCAAAAGACAACTACTCAAGCGCGGACAATTATGACGACTGCCAGTTGCGATCTATCAGTTTGGTGACGGTCAAGTGGTGTCAAGAAAGCGAACAGAAGGATAAGCCCATTCATATAATCGGTGCGAACTATATGATCCCCCCCTATTGATGGGTTGATTTCAATAAGATCGGACATTTCCTGCAAAACATTTGTATGTCAGTGCTTCCATTTTGAACCCTCCCCACGGCCCCGATCAGCGGGATCGCCGCTTCGCGCCGACAAGCGGCGGGGAATGCGCTCGCTATCGCGGTTCAAACAAGTACCATTTATCATTTCCCGAAAAAGGCAAAACGCCCAATTCGGGTGGCACTTTTTTATCCCGAATAATTGATAATCGTACATCCAGCTTGGTCCGGCCCCAGATCCTTTTCTATGAAACTTAAAAAATTCCGTCCGTTGGCATATTCGGTTCACCTTGGCCTGTTGTTTGCTATGTATTGAGACAAAAAAACCGCCTGACCACGATCGTCCACAAGGAAGAACATGTTGAGAAGATGGACCCTGCTTTCGCTTTGCATGTTATGCATGGCAGCGATTTTCATTCTACTGTCCGGCTGCGGCTCCGGCGGAGGAGGAACGGAGGCGCCTTCCGGTCAAACCAGCCATTTCCCGATCGTCAATCCGGACGGTGGCCCACCTGCCGGTAATCCGGACGGTACCGCACCGATACCCGCCGAAGCGAACCTCGAAGATGTAACATCCCCCGATCAAATTATCGGCAACGGCACGCCGGAGAGCTGCAGCGCCGAATCCTTTATCGATGCCGTCGCCCTGGGGGGAACCATTGTATTCGACTGCGGTCCTGATCCAATCACGATAACGCTCCCAGGGCCGGCTAAAGTGGTCAACAATGCCGACCCCGACATCGTCATCGATGGCGGCGGCCTGGTGTCGCTCAGCGGGGGGGGACTAAACCGCATGTTGTACATGAACACCTGCGATCAGGATCAGGTCTGGACCACCCCGCATTGCCAGAACCAGGATCATCCGCGATTGACGGTGCAAAACATCACCTTTGCCAACGGCAATTCCACCGCTGAAACCGAATATGACGGCGGAGGGGCCATATGGGTGCGCGGGGGACGATTTAAAGCCGTCAACTGCCGCTTTTTCAACAATGTCTGCGCCGATGAAGGCCCAGATGTAGGCGGCGGGGCCATCCGGGTGTTCAGCCAATACGACGGCCTGCCCGTCACCATCGTCAATAGCACGTTCGGCGGTGCCGAAGGATACGGCAACCGTGGATCAAACGGCGGCGCCATCAGCAGCATCGGTGTCTCATGGACCATCATCAACAGCCTGTTTTCCCACAACAGCGCCGTTGGATATGGCGCCAATCCGGCACAATCCGGTACGCCGGGTGGCGGCAGCGGCGGCGCCATCTATAATGACGGCAACACGATGACGCTGACCGTTCTCGGATCGCGCATCCAATACAACGACGTCAATGAGCACGGCTCGGCCATCTTCTTTGTTTCCAATGACCACACGGGCGGTATAATCATCGATGATTCCACAATAACCAACAATGTCGGTGGATCCTGGTACCCGGCTTACGACGGCATATCCATGCACAGCGACACGCCGATCGCGGTGACCGACTCGATCATCGAAAACAATTCGTAAGCATCGGTGGAATATACGATACCAATATCCGTATTTATACTATCAGATGACACCACCCACTATTATGATACCCAAGCTGATCGGTTCCCATTTTGGTTTTAAAAAAAATTAATAGTTCAGATGCGACCCGCAATCCCTATTGCCTCATCAGGGAGCGAGTGATGCCGTCGAACCAGGCCGATATCTACTGGATAACCGATTTTGAAAGTGTTACGGGCGTTATCCGCCGCCGGCCAAATAATCGCTGCCCAGGCAGACATAAGCGTCCATGACCAGCCAGGCCCGTGCACCGAAGACAATATCCCTGCGCTGGAGCAGATCCCGCACCGCATCCCGATCCAGCATGAAGACTTCGATGTCTTCCGAATCCTCGTTGTGACGCGTGTCCGGCCGGCCCTCGACTTCGGCAAAGACCACGGCAATGGACTCGTCGGTAATTCCTGCGGAAGAAAAAATGGCCGGGCTCTGACGGTAGACGCGCACCAGGTCCAACCCGGTCTCCTCGTGCAGTTCCCTGCCCGCGGCTGCGGCCAGGTCTTCGCCCGGGTCCAGCAACCCGGCCGGAAAGCCGTACTGGTATCCGCCCACGGGGATGCGGAACTCCTTGATCACCACCAGTTTGTCTGCCTGCCGGTGGAAGGGCACGATGATGGCCGCATCGGGGTGATGAATCCGGCCGGTGACGCATTTGGGCCGCTCCCCCCGGCTGACCATGTGCCAGTGCTTGCGGTTACCCCGCTGGTCCTCATAGGCCACCGCAACCAGGGTGACGAATTTGCTTTTGCTAACCACCGTAGAATCGATAATTTTCATAAGGGTGTGCACCGTTGATTATATGGTCAAGGTCTGCCCTCAGGGATAAGGGTTGCCTTCAAAAATAAAACGCCGAGATGCAGAACGCGTAAAAGAGAATCGGTACCCGACCTTGTCGTTTCCAGATCAAGCAACAACGTATGGGCCATCAATTCAGACAATTGAATCTGCGAATTTGTCGGATTCGGACCGCTGCAGGCCAAAGAAGCACCTCCATCATAACAGGATCTGGCAACGGTCGGGGAAGAATGATCGTGCCCAGACCGTCCCCTGCACCGACTTCAGCCCCCCTGCTCTCAACAAATTCCCTCACCGTTGCAGCAGCCACCCAAGCATCCAGCATATCCTTGGGACCAGGCGAGCAGGCAGAAAAATCGGCATCAATCCGAACATCCGTGTTGCCTTGAAGCATGGTATAAGTAGGGTTTCCTGAACAAATCACGCTGCCCGATAAACAAACCCATCATGAAGGTTGGGGCAGAAAAATAGTCCAATTTGAGCTTTAAAAAAAGATTCTCGCTCTTTGAAAAACAGGCGCAAAAAGATGGCGGACAGCCATCTTTCCAAATTCATCACCAAGAAGCACAGCGCGATGGCGGTTTCACTTGTCGATGCCAGCTTGGTCACCACCCGACCGATTCCATACTTGCGTTTTCCTTGACCGAACTTACCTTCGATCGGGATTCGGTCACGTTCATCCTGGCGGGCTAAATTGGCCTCGGCTTTCAATTGAGCGGCATTCTCCGGAGTTACCTTCGGTGGACTGCCCAGCCTCGGGCCTGATAATCGGATGCCGTGTTTTTTGCAGTAGCGTCGATTGTCACGGGTCCGATAGATCCGGTCCGCATGCACGGATTCGGGGTAGACGCCGAAACGCTGATTGTAAGCCTCCACCTGATCCTGCAGATCAAGGCACTCGTTGAAGTTGTCCCAACTGGCTCGATCAACAAAAGCGTACCCGTCTACCATGCTGACGGACAACTTGGCTCCAAACTCGGTATTACTTCCCGCCTTGCCGCGTTTGATCGGTCGAACATGGGGTTGACTGATACTGACGATACGGTCATCAACGCGTTGGCTGCGACGATCGTACATCAACTGCTGCTGGCGGTATAGTTCGCTGATGACCAGCAGATCACGATACTGTCTTCTACCAAGAACGGTCAGATTGACAACCTTGGACAGCTTTTCGATGCTCGACAGATTGCGTCTTAAAAAGCCCAACTGACGGCGTTTTGCCTTGCGCAGCCTTTTTCGGTCAACGCGTTTGCATTTGGCCACCCCAAGATAAAACTTACGCGCTTTGTTGCGATAGGTTCTGGGTTTCTTGTGACCTTTGCCCCGGCGTTGGTGAAGGACATCAATGATCTGTTCACTCTTTTCACGGGATGTGTTGAGCAGCTTTAAATCCGTCGGAAAGCTGATGTCTGCCGGAGCAAAGGTTGCGTCCATGAGAAGTTTGCCTTGGTTGGATAACTTCTCCTTTTCAAATTTGTGCTATGGAATCAGCTTTGAAATCCGAACCCAACGATTGCTGGTCAGAAGCTTTCCGCTGAAAGGTAATTGAAAGTCTGCGAATTCGAGTTGTTTTTCAGTACGTCTGTACATGATTTCTCGTCGATTGGTGCAAGGGTTTTATCAAAAAGGAGTGAGATTGCTTGCATTTACGACGACATTTATAGCATAAATAGTAATTTATTACAATAGTTTATATTTTATTCAGCAAGCTCTACCTATGGAACACAAAGCTTGGATTGACGTTAAAAGTCCACGCTTTTTTATTTGGAAAGCTATTCAATATATTGGAGTGGTTGAATCTGGTGTGAAACCGTTGATATCCAACGACCGTTCAGATATCAATCCTGGAAATTCCTGCGATTTGGGAAAATTATCGTAACGGTCCTGTGATTGTGGGAAATGACGGTTCCGGTGGTAAGCAAAGAATTCCAAAGCATATTTGATCTAAATTCTATTTGTCGGATAGTGGGCTTTCTCATTATCTGCGGCGTGCTCTAAAAAGTTGTCGTATGAACCATTGACAACCCGTATGTTTTTCCATAGCGTGGCTCATAGTCAAAATCACAAATTAAGGATACGCATATGCGAAGGGTTATTTTCAACCAAAAGGGTGGGGTCGGTAAATCGACCATTGCCTGTAATCTGGCGGCATTGAGTGCTGCCGCCGGGCAAAAAACGTTGCTGGTTGATCTGGATCCCCAAGCGAATTCCACGCATTATCTGCTGGGCAACAAAGCTGACTCGCTCGAACTGACTCTGGTGGATTTTTATCAGGAGACCCTCAGTTTTACCTTTTTCCCTAAAAACTCGAATGAATATATCGAAGCCACCCCCTTTGACAACTTGGCACTCTTGCCGTCCCAGGAGGATCTCGGAGAGTTGATGTACCGGTTGGAGTCGCGTTATAAAATTCGCAAGCTCAAAGATTTGCTGGACCAGTTGGAAGGCTACGATGCGGTCTACATCGACACGCCGCCGGCTTTTAACTTTTACACCCTATCGGCACTCATTGCCGCCGACCGGTGTTTGATCCCTTTTGACTGCGACGATTTTTCACGCCGCGCCCTGTATCGGCTTCTTGAACGGGTACGTGAACTCCAGCAAGACCATAATCCGAACCTGGAAGTGGAAGGCATCGTGGTCAACCATTTCCAGCGTCGCGCCAATCTACCCAAAGAGTTGGTGTCTGCGATGATCGAAGAAGGGCTGCCGCTTCTCAACACCTATCTTTCTCATTCGGTGATAATACGCGAATCGCATCAAAAAGCGACACCCTTGGTCAACCTTGCGCCAAATCATAAGGTTGCCAAAGAATTTCAAGCGCTGTTCAACGAGTTGGCTAATCAGAAAAAATAGCCTTGATAGCTTCAACGATATTGCAGTTACTAGTCTGAAAAGATCCTGCAATTCTGAAAAATAATCACATGGGCCTGTCCTATATGCGCTTTTATAAGTTGGAATTTAAACGACCTGGGAATCCTGATAAATGGGTGGCGTGAAATTTCAAATAGAGTCATAAGCGGATGGGGAAAATGTTACAAGCCCTTGATGGTAGGGCCGAAAGATTGCCGATGAAACAAGAAAAGAAGCGACAAATGCATGATAGGAAGATTCTGCTAATTGATGATCAGCTTAGCCACTTGCGAATGTTGAAGAAAATGTTTGAAAGGTATGGCTGCCAGGCCGTTACCGTTGATAGTGCTGAAGAAGCTGAACTGATTCTAGAATGGGATCCCGGTATTCACGCACTAATCACCGACCTTAAAATGCCATGGCTCAACGGTGTTGATTTTTGCAAAAAAACGAAAATAAAATACCCTGATATTCAAATCTATGCGCTATCGGGTTACCTGGAAGAATATGGTCGAAATGCTTTGGATGAAGCCGGCTTTGATGGCATCTACCAAAAGCCAGTATGTTTTGAAATGATTGAGGATATGCTGAATGCTATCGAAAAGGGAGCATCTGAAAATAGATGATGCCATTTTACAGCGAGAAGGGGCAGTTGCCATACGCCGGCTGTAAAAAAAAGCCGATCCCGCCATCAATAACCGTGTCAAAGTCAGCACCGCCATCAGCAAGTAGGGTTTTGAAATCACAGGCTTTGACGCGAGCCCAATCCTTGGTTTAATCCCAATTTATCAATACGTGCCGAAACCGTTAACTACCCTTGACTAAATCCATACGGTTTAGGTATAAGATTATCAATTCCACTTGACTTGAAGCGTTTCTCCATCTGCGGAACATAGTCCGATCTCCCAACTGTTTTTTAGACTCCTTCGAATCACATTCCTATTTCGTTATAGCTAAACCGTAAGCAGAAGGATTGAAAGATGGAGGATGATCGTAGAGAATTTACTCGGTTTGTATTCGAGACAGATGAGATACAAATTTTCAGTGATGACGACATGTTATTTGGAAAACTAAATGACATAAGCAAAGGTGGTTTGTCATTTATGTATATCCCTGTTGCAGATGAAATGCTCGACACTAGCTCCATTAACATTTTGGTGAAGGGTAAAGATCGATTTAATCTTTACCATATAAATTGTCGGACCATTTGCGATATATCCTCCAAAGAGGAAGCTCAAAGTTACCTGGGTTGTGGGAGACGGCAATGTGGCATAAATTTTTTTGGTTAAAGGCAACCCTTAACAAAAAAATAGAGTTGTTGTTGAACCATTATGTCGTCAAATAATATGAGAGTTTATGTTGAGAAAAAATATTTTGCTTCATAAACTATATTATTGTGAAATAATTTTAATCATTCGGCGTTAATGTTGCGTAAAATAATTGCAGGTCTGTAGATTAACCGGCTCTCTGAAATAACCTCAATGCAGGGCGAAAGGTATCAGCTTGAAACTTAAAGGAGGAAAGAAAAATGGAAGAAAGGATGACCCGATCTTATCGTCTGGCCGAGAAACTTTCACAACTTTTTGACTTGGAGAGCAAAATAGATACAGTGCTTTCAGTTTCCATGTACTACCTCAACCAATTTATGGATTCCGAAAGATCATCGATATTTATATTTCAACCATGGAATCAGCAACTTACCATTTTTTCATCCCTTGATCTTGAGAAGCATGAAATCGGCATTCCAAAAGCATGCGGTGTGGCTGGATGTGTGTTTGAAAACCGTCAACCTGCAGTCGTTAATAATGCCTATGAAGACAGCCGTTTTTATAAAGCGGTCGATGATATGACAGGTTTTAAAACACGCAATCTGATTTGTACTCCCTTACTTGATTTCAAGGAACGTTGTTTAGGTACACTTCAATCGATGAACAATAAAAGTGGGGATTTTTCAACCGAGGACCTTGAATTATTGAACCTGGCAGCACGTATGGTGGCCGTAGCCATAAACAACAGCAGGCAATATAAGGAACTTTTAGTAAAAAATGAAGCCAGCAGAAATTTTATAAAAAAGATTACCGACAACAACGGAAATATCTCTCATGCAGACATCGAACTGAAAAAAACCTGAGATTCCGAAAAATAATCACATCGCCCAAATCCTGCGACGATAATCGTTTCCGTGACACCCTGTTGATCACCACCGCATGGCGGTAGTAAGAGATATAACAGGAAAAAACGCCCTCGATATCATTTTTCACAGGATCCTCTATTCCATACACCATTGAATTGGTTTTGGAACTTCAGATCCTGAAATGCCAGATTCAGTATTTCATTCCCAGTCAGGTTGGTGGCCATTTTCACCAGAGTCGGTGAATAATAAAATGATGTGACCCGGTAGCCCACCATACAACTACCGATGAATTCCCCGTTTCACACTTTTGATTCGACCCTTATGCAAGGTCTTCAAATATCAGGCATTAGGTGCTGCACCAAAATCAAACCATTGATGTATATCGAATATCAATTTTTCGTGGTCGGCTTTTATATGACTATACATTCTCGCATTTTCAATTCCTATACTTCCTATCTCTGCCAAACCGGAAATGAATTCATTCTCCAATTCAGAAAATGTATATGGCACCGACGTATATAATCGAAGAACGCCGATTATTTTACCTTTTACCGACATAGGTACTGACAGAATTGAAGCAACTCCCTCTTTTTTAGCTTCTTTTTGGTATTGAACGCGACGATCGTTTTTAGCATCTGAAACCAGAACCCATTCACCTTTCAACGTACTTTCAATGCTTTTCTCCGAATCCACCGGCCCTTTTTTTATATACTCCTTACCAAGCCCATAGGAAGAGCTTACAATCAACTGATTTTTGGTTTTATCCAAAAGAAAGATCGTGCACCCTTTAATGCGTAATATGTTGACTGTATTTTCAGTGATCGCTTTTAATACCGCGCCAATATCAAGAGAAGAATTTATGATCTTGCAGACATCCTTAAACATACGCAGATATTCAACTTCTTGAACGCCCATGGCTCCTCCTTTTAATAAGCGCTATAGGTTCACCTGCTCATGCCTTCCGACTTTATCAGGCCATCATCGATCAATACTTCTATCATTTGTGAATATGTTCTGCAAGGACGCAACAAGTGCAGCGTAACCAAAAACGAACAGGTTCTTTGCGCTGCAGTTGTTATGTACCTTTTCGATGTTACTGTAACCCAATCTGAGCGATTATCGAGCTTGCCCCAGATTCAAGGCAGATGTCGTCGCGCTATAGTGGACGATGCGCGGCGATAGCTAACGCCGAAGATGGGGTGAGATCGGCAAACCCAATGGGTTTCACCTTTTGAATGCAACCATCGATGGTACCCAACCGTGATCGTTATCAATCGACCTTCTTCGAGAAAGGTGAATCGCTCAGATTGGGTGTAAGGAAATTGGTAGATGTATCGCTTCCGTGGAAAAGCATTAGTTATTTCTTGACATTTTTAAAGGCTATATTAATTTGTAGTAAGCGTCTACCGATAATCTTGAGTTTCGATCCTTCTCCCCTGCCACGCATTTCTCCAGCTGCCTGGAAATTTTTATTGCGCTGTGACTTTTAGTGACACTCCCGCATGAATTCAAAGCCAGGCGATGATGCACCCATACCTGCTCCGTGGCTCCCGATGCCGGATACACGACCCAGTGTCCGGTCATATGATTCAAGATATTTTCACATCAGGTAGATACCCGTATTCCCCAGTTATCCGGGAAGACAGCCATGCGGATCCGGTTGTCGGTTTTTCATCTGTGAGCCGCCACTGTTTCATGGAATTAATTGCGAGTATCTATTCGATATCAATATAAAAAAATATCCTAACCAAAGGAGGTGCATTATGACTGTTAAAATATTACTTGAAAGGAAATTCAAAGAAGATCCCAGTTTGGAAGAAATAAAAACCATTAACGAACTGCGAATCGGCGCAATGCAGCGGAAAGGCTATATTAGCGGAGAGACTTTAGTCGATATAAACGATCATCGAAGAATTGTTGTAATATCTGTATGGGCAAACAAAGTTGAATGGGACGCATGGGTGAATTCGGATGAGCGGCGCACACTTGAGGCCAACCTCGGTAAAAACATGAAACAGGCCCCCATAATCCGATCCTTTATGTTGGGTGCCGATTTTTTGGGAGGGGTTTTCGAAGAAGCGGTGCACGACTCGGAAATTAAATAATGGTTATGATAGAAGGTGCTATGACAGATTGGTAGCTTCCCAAAATTTTATTTATCGTAAGGAGCAGGAATATGGAATATATATCTGACAAGCTCATCAAGCTAATTGAACGCGATGCCGACCAACTGACCAACAACTGGTTGAGTAATGTAAAGAACCATCCTACTATGCCGACTTATCATGCCTATGACAAAAAAAAGCTCTATCAACGAGCATTTCGCGTTTACAGTCAACTTGGCAAATGGATATCGAGAGAAACATCCAAAGAAGATATTGAAAAATACTACACAGCGCTCGGCAAGCAGCGACGCCAAGAGGGATTCGCACTGTCGGAAGTCATACAAGCTCTCATCATCACCAGGCGCCATGTGTGGCTAAAGGTACTATCGGAAGGTTTGCTAGACACGGTACTGGACCACCATCAGGCCCTGGAACTTAACAATCGGGTGATACTATACTTTGATCGGGCCATCTTTTTCACATCCCTTGGATACGAAAAGGCAGATTGATCGATCCCCGATATCACAACACCCTTTACCATCCGATGTTCACAAGGTCTGCCTTCAAGGCAGACCCGATACCTGCTTCGACAGGACCAAATCTTTACAGCAAGGGCATGGTCTCAGCCTTTGATGCAGTCCGATCGGCCAGCGGTCGACTGGACTGCCAGACCGTGACCCTCTTGGCTTGTTTCACTCCTGAAACAAACGCTCCGCACACCCATTTCACCTCTACTGATCGCGAAGCATTCCACTAGGAATGGGCTGGCGATGCCATGGTTGACAAGTCGCATTACATAACTAAAGCGATTCCTGAACAACAGTGAATCAATGTGTCTTCCCACCGCTGAAAATCCTGCGTTCCGTGCCCTATGCAAAGATTACGGTGACTGCGTCCATGCACGGCAATTTTGGGGCCAGTCCACAGCGTTTGAAGCTTAAACCAGGGTCAATGTATACCGATCACTTTCGAAGAACTATAAAAAGATAGTTCCAAGAAATATGCGGTTGACCGTGGTTCAAAATTCTGTAACGAGAAATTGGCGAATTCGGCCTCACCCATCACTGAACACGGTGACCACCCACTCCGATTGAACCGCGATAGCGAGCGCATTCCTCGCCGCTTGCGGCGGGGTTAGCGAGCGAACTGAAAATCGATTTTTTATCCTTACGGTGCTGCGCAGCACTGCCGTTACAGGCAGCACATTCCCCGCGGCTTGCCGCGGGGAGGGTTCAATGTTGTCATTTTTCCAGGTCTGGGTGTTCAGCGGCGGAAAAAAATAGCCATGTATATGGATGGGCACTATCTACTCATTTGGCCTTTTTTAAAGGCTCAGGGTCAACTGGCCCAACACCTTTGAATCTTGAAAAAATGTTTGCCGCGACGGGGATAATTACAAACATTACAGCCGCTCCGATGAGTTCAGCCCCCCTCGGGTAACCTTCATATGGTAATTTAATCCCGGCGACAAGCTCGGTTATCAGCAGAATGGTCAATATCAAGGGTGCATAAAATTTGATCATCACCTCCCACCATTTGCGGATATTCAAACCTGGCATAGCATTGACATGATCCGCAGCACCCTCTTTAACATAACGGTGATTTCACACATCCACTTCCCCTTATTGTTTTTATTTACAATCTGGTATATGTGATTAAATTTTTTAAGAAATGATATTTATGACAATGGCTTATAATTATATTAATTTCATAATGTTAGGTTAAAAAAGCCGTATGTTTACAGGGCCTGTAAAATCAAAATTCCAACCCAAAAAAAACAATACTACGATATAGATCGGTTATAGGGAAAATTTACAATGGTTAAAGATACCGTTAAAATTGCAGTTATCGATCTTAACAATGGTCTGCCAAACCAGGGCTTGCGTTGTTTACGCGACCTGTTGAAGCAAACCGGCGAGAACCGGTCGGAAGTGGGTGTGGCCTTCGATTTTTTCGATACCCGCCATGGGGGTGAATTGCCGGATATCAGCTATGATATTTTCATTTCATCGGGAGGTCCGGGCAGCCCCTATGACGGTCAGGGACAAGCCTGGGAGAAAAACTATTTCAACTTGATGAACCGGATCTACGCGCACAACCAGAACGGCAATCCTCAAAAAAAATATGTATTCTTCATCTGCCATTCATTTCAAATGATGGTCCGCTTTTTCGGCCTGGCTGAAGTGGTCGAACGTCATTCCCAGTCCTTTGGCATTTTTCCGGTCCACAAAACCGAAGCCGGAAAGGCCGACCCACTGCTTCAGGGGCTGGCCGACCCATTTTATGGCAGCGACTTCAGAAACTGGCAGGTGATTCAACCCAACCGTCCGCAGCTGAAGAGCCTGGGCGCCAAAATCCTTTGTATCGAGAAAAAACGGCCCCATGTGCCTTACGAGCGCGCCATCATGTCGATTCGGGTTTCTCCCGAAATGGCCGGTACCCAGTTTCATCCCGAAAGCGACCCGGCCAGCATCCGGTGGCACCTGTACCATCCTGAAAAAAAGGATCAAATCATCGAACGGTGGGGCATGACCAAGTACCAGCAGATGCAACGATTGGCCGACAACGTCGATGCCGTTGCGCGCACGCGGAAAACCATTCTCCCCGGCTTTATAGATTCCGCTTTCCGCGCACTGCGTCCAATAGATTGAATTTTATCTATTTGAGGCCGCCGTGGATCAAGTGGCGCCAGACATTGTTTTGGTTTTGCAGGCGGGCACTTTCATCGGTCACACATTTGATCAGGTAATCGGAAACCTTGTCCACGCCCATGCCGGCTAGGTGGGCGCCCACCGAATTGATGTCGAAATCGCAGGCAAAGTTCAGAAAGTCGATGGCATAGGGGACCCCGTCCTTAACCAACAACTCGGTGGTGTTGATCTCATAGCCCAGGGCCTGGTTCAGTTTTCGGACATACGTTTCGATACGCGCCAGCAGTTCGGGGCCGAAAAAGTCCGGATCGACCGAATAGCTCCCCAGCCGTTCGCCGGCAACACGGTCCGGCGGTTCGAAACGAACCGTGGTGACATCTCCGGCGATATAAAAACAGCGTGCAAACTGCTGGTAGGCGATGTCTTCCTGCAGCATGAATACCAACGTCCGGCTGAGCCAATTACGCACGGCTATATCTTGACCGACGTCTTCGGGGTAAACGGGTTTGGTATGGAAAATTTCGTTGTTGTAGAGATGGAAGAATTCATCCGGGTTATGGACCTTGCTCACCGCCAGCCAGCCACCGCCGGAGACGGGCTTTAGCCAGCACGGAAAACCGATGGTATCGAAAATGGCCTGCCATTCGGGATGATCCAGGTACTTCAGGTTGCGCAGGGAGTCGGCCGTGATGTCGTACAACCGCGTCGAGCCGGCGATGGGCAGAAGACAGGTCTTGGGTATCGCCAACCCAAGGTTGGCAGCCACGGTAAACCCCAGGTATTTATCATCCGCACTCCACAGCAGGGGGTTGGGGATCACATAGGTGCCGTGTGCTACTGCGGCTTTGAGCAGGTACCGATAATAGGGGTAATCATGAGAAATGCGGTCGTAAATCAAATCGTAGGCCGGGGGTACGCCAAGGCGCCCAGCACCCATGATTGCCAATTCGGCCACGACTTCACCATTTCCTTTATGGTTAATGGCTTCCACCAACGCATTGGGGAAATTGTCTTCCCGGCCTCTCAGAATTCCGATTTTTTTTGTCATCTTCAACCCCCATGCTTTGAATCGATCGTTGCTAGTGCGCGGCCATGATATGGTCGATGTTGGCAAACCGGGAAGGGGACTGGCTCCAATAGTCAATCACCGTCGGATAGTCGGGCCTGATGATCCAGGTGCCCTGATAGCTGTAGTCCGGTGAAAAGATCCTGATCAGTACGTCTCCGCCGTTAAAGGTCCATTTGCGGCCGTCGTGGTAAATGTGTTCGATGCCCATTCCCTGGCGAGTCTTGATGTGAAAATGGTCTTCCGGAAGATCCCAGGAACTGTCGATGACAAACTGTAATACCTGCCATTTGTTGCCCGAGGCGAGAAACCCCTGGTTGGAGGCAATACCGGCATCGTTGGGCAGGCCGAAGGCCAGATGTCCCTGAAATCGTTGTGCCAATTGGTACAGTTCCGCCTCCCGGCTCCATTCATGGTGCAGCGCAGTGGTAATATTGTGGATCAAGGCGTAACAGCGATGGTAGTCGTCTTGCGCACACACATCGCCCAGTTGCGCGGCCCCGGCCGAAAACCCCACCGTCAGTTTGCCGGCGTGCTGGCGCTGTTGAAGCGCATTCCTGAACCGATCATAATCATCGAAGAAATAACCGCCCATGGCATCATAGCGTTCGAAACCGATATCCACTTCGCCGCCGCCTAGAATGACGACTTCGGCGTTCTCGACCATATTGAAAAAGAGCTCGGCATCCTGGCGCGACAGGTCGTCGCTCCAAAAGAAGACCAGGGGATTGAGCCCATAGGGCGTAAATTGGTCGAAATACCATTTGAAGGTGCCCCATGAAAACTCCTGAGACTCGCGGCTTTCCATGCCAAAAGGCAAGTACAATACGCTTTTGTTGTGGGGATGCTCCAACGCACGCTGGACGATCCAATCTCGGTGCAGGTAATCACAGCGGTTGTGGGAACTGTAAATCAAGGCGGTCGGTTTAATATGCACGGGACACTCCTTAGGCGCAAATGATTTTTTTCGATCATTCTGGGTTATTTTTCAGCAGAAACCGCAACGGCACGTGGACCCGGGACCGCCAGGCCGTCTCGGAGTGTGCATCGCCGGCGAACCAGTTGGCGAGGCAGTCTGTTCCGAACGCATAGCCTCTCTCCCTTATGATATGTTCCACACGATTCTGGCGAGCAAGATAACCGGCACTATTGGCTTCGTCACCATAATCCAGATAAATTTTTTGGCCTCCCGGTTCGGGAAGCCGTGCTTTCAGATATTTACCGAAAGACCGGTGTGCAATGGGCCAGTGGGTTGAAAGACAGCCGGCCCCGCCGAATATATGCGGATATTCACAAATCCCATACAACGATATCAATCCTCCCATACTCGACCCCATCAAAAAGGTCGACTCGCGCTCCGGGCGGGTGCGATAGCGGCGATCAACAAAGGGTTTGAGCTCGTTGACTAAAAAGCGAAGGTACCGGTCAGAAATCGGAACCCCCCCGTAACGCTTTATCACGCGGCTTCTCGACTGTTGGGACTGATACTCGCAAAAGGGCCTTTGCGGCAGGTATTCACACAATCGTTGCGGGGTGTTCCAGATACCGACCACGATGGTTGGTCGAATTTCCTTTTTCTGAAAAAGGACTGCCATGGTCTGATCCATGCCCCAATCAACACCGATGTAAGATTTTTGCGCCTCAAACAGGTTCTGGCCGTCATGCATATAGAGGACTGCATACCCGTTGGCATGGCCTTCATCGTAATCTGGTGGCAGCCAGACGTCGACATTGCGGGGATTGATGAATTGGGACGGCACACTTGGGAAATGATCGAGGGTGCCGATCAGATCGGCGTTTTTCTCCGGGCTTAAATTCGGTTGAATTGTCGTCTTATTTGGGGCGTCAATACCGGTCGTTTCACAACAGGTCTGGATAATGTCAAAGGTTTTTAGATTCATTATATTTCAAGCCAAATGGTATAATTGTTGTCTTTATGTATCTGCTTAGCAGTCATTTCAAAAATAGGATATCATCTTAATGGAGCAATAGCAGGTACGTCCTCGCCACATCAAGGACTAAATGTGCCCTCCTTGATGAGGGGGCGTGCCAGCATCTTTTCGTATAGATCGATTTAATCAAGCCAGCAAATCGGCGCCATCCCCAATCCGGCCTCACGCTTGTCGGTCATGCCCAGTTCTCTTTTTACCGCCATAATGGCTCCCATGTTGGAGAACCAGCCTCTCCCGGCAGCATCGTTTTTTATTTTCCGGGCCGGGTCTTTACTCGCGTAGTGAATGCGGCTAAGGGCCAGGATGCACCGGGCGGCATGGGGCGAATCGGAGACTGCCGGCGAACCCGCATGGAATACCAACCGGGTTTCGGAACAGAATCCCGCCAAGGCGTCGGGATCCGTCAATTCCTCATTGATATTGGGCATCACCGGCGTGGCCCAGAACATTTCCTGGGCCAGCATGGGCTCTTCGGAACAATACTTTTCCACCACGGCCAGATCAGGGCTGACGAACACCCCTTTGGAGCTCATCCCGTGCAGCGGTTTGACGGCCAATTGCTTCAACTGTTCCGGATCCTTGCGGAAGGATTCCAGCAGACTGGGGGTGATGCGCTGGGTCTGCGGTGCGACACCCACACCTTCCAGCATACACAGGTCGGTGATCGAGCTTTTATCGATCAGGTAAAAACCGGCGATATGTTTCGACAGATCCGACCAGAGGGCCGGCGTTGCATACAGTCGCCGGAGGCATTCGATGACCTCTGGCTTTCCTTCGGCTTTCATCTTTTTCAGATACGCTTTAAAATCCGCATCCACCAGCCTGGAAATGACCTTTTTCGTTGTTCCCGTTTGCCCTTCCCAGCGGTAACAAAGCTGTTCGCCTTTGAAAAACAGATCCTGGGGATCGAGAATCAGCGGCTCCTGGGAGGGATCGCCCTGGCTCATAAATTTGGCCAACAGGGCCAAATTCTGAAAACTGGGCTGGTTGCGGGGATCGATCTCCAGGAAGAGAATTCGGTCGCGATGACTCTCCGATCCGTGGATATAGGTGGCCAGGACCTGCTCATCCAGTTCTGCATCGGTAAGTGGGCGATCATCAATGTTGACCCGGGTGAATATGGAATCATCAAAGGCACCGGTTTTTCTTGCCGATCGAATGCACTCCCGGAGCCATCCATAGTAGGTATCCACACTTTGTGCCTCCAGTATTTTGGCATAGAGATGGTCACCGGAGGCTTTAAATTCGTCAAAGTCCATGCCCCGCTCGGAGTTGGCACCGTATACCAGCACATCAAAGGCCAGGTCGGGTTCAACGGTCAGGTAATACGTGTGCAGGATGTCGGCCATCTCATCGGTAATCCATCCATCCGGAATCCGTTTGATCAGGTAGTCTGGACCTTCGGCGGTAAGGTGCTTGCGTGCCAGCGCATAGAGAACACGGGACGTCGCCCACAGGATCTCGATAAGGTATGGCGGCAGATGAAGGGGAAGCGCCCAGGGAAAATCCCCCGCCCCATAGATCGGTACAAACAATCCCTTGTCGGCAAGGCTTTGGTAGTAGCCTGCCACCACGGCTTCATTTTTGGCGACACGTTCATTTTTTTCCAGCGCCCGCCGGGTTTGCGCAATGCGTGTCCCTTCGTCAACCTTTTTTTCAATCTCCTGCAACGTTTCAAGGGCCTGCTCAATACTTGGTAAATATGTCCTAGTGTGCATACGCTCCCTCCCTATTAATCTTCTACCTGACTCGGATGGACCGGTGCTGTTGAAAAGGCGTAGGCCGCAAACAACTAATTGGAGCCACCAGAGCTAAATAACAAATCACAAACATCAAATTTCAAAAAATTTTCAAATTACAATATCCAAATTTCGATAAAGGGCCAAACCACCAATTGAATGTCATTTGGTTTTTGGCTATTGGTCAGCGTCAACCACCTGCTCGACAAAATCAGAAAGGATATTGGTGTAAGTGGAGATACTTTCCAGATCAATCCATTCATGGTCAGAGTGATGCCCTGCGCAAACCGGCTTGGAAATGATCACCGGGATTTTGTATGGGGTAAAAAAGCGGGCGTCGGAAGCGCCTTCGCTGCGATAAATTGGCATGGGGTGGGAGAGGTGGCGCTCGGCGGCCTTTTGAAACATGCGACTGCACCAAAGCTCCATATCCAGGTAAAAATTGTCTCCCACTACCTGCGGCTCAAATGCCCCCCTCTGGCCTATAACGCTCCTCACCAAATCCTTTATTTCTTCTGCCGTCTGGCCTTCGATAAAGCGCAAATCAAAGCTGGCTTCACAGGCATCAGGCACTTTATTGGCCGCATCGCCGGCCACGATTTTTCCAAAATTCAAGGTGTGGGTCCATTGTTCAGGGGTGTAAACAAAAGGAAATTCGTTGCGCAAGTCAGCATAGATCGTAAACATCTTATCAATGGCATTTTCGCCCAGCCACGGTCTGGATCCATGGGCTGATTTACCGGCGGTTTTTACATTAAAATGGAAGACGCCTTTTTCTTCCGCTTCAATCTGAAAATTATCGCCGCCATCCGGCAGAAAACACACTGCTGGCCTTAGCCCAACTTCATTCAGCAAATAACCAATCCCTTTGTTTCCACCGATTTCCTCATCAAAGGTAAACGACAAGAGAATTTTATCCTGGCCTGATTTGAGGCGGTCCCAGACATTAAAAAAAACCGGAACGGCAAATTTCATGTCGCTCGTGCCCCGTCCGATCATCCTGCTCCCTTTTATTTGCGGTTCAAACTGTTCATCCTGGGCCTGAACGACATCCAAATGGCACGACAGCATCAGGGCGGGGTTCAGGGCTTCAACATCAAGTCCGACAAGCAGAGAGGGGTAGGGGGCGGAAGGGATTATTCTCGTCTTCAGACCACGCTTTTCCGCTTCAGCTTTCAAAAGATCGCGGCAGCGATCATGTTCCGACATGTTTTGTGGCTCATGGGTGGTTTTTTGACGGATCAACTGTTTGAAAAGTTCGAGATATTGACGATCCATGATAAACTCCTTTCTCATTGTCCGTTTTCCGGATTTTCAATCAGAGTAATACTCGTTCGGGCGATAGCTCGTTGTCACGACCATGTTTATTAAAGCGATTTCGTGTGTTATCTTGCCTGCCGAGTCGAATGAGGGAATGACAGAATAACTTTAGACCATCAATCATTCTCAGACTCTATCGACAGATCGATATAGCCCGGCGGCTAAGAGATATGGCCTTTTAATGATTTTCTTCTCAGTGACAGTGGCACCCAATATACCTGGGCTCAAGGAATCATTTCCCCCCTGCCGACAATTTCGATGACCGTGTCGTTGAGCTGGGGGTAGTACAGTTTTTTCTTGGCCGCTGCGTTGATCGTGGATTCCCACAAACGGAAGGAATCCACGTTTTTGAGGGTATGGTCCGCACTTTTGGGGTTTCCCTTTTCGGCAATCTCCCGGATACCCGCCAGGGCCTGGTCATCGGCAGGAAAATACATGGGGATGACGCCGCGATCTTTGGGGCTCTCTGTAAAGATCTGTTTGGAGCGACGCTCCCGTTCGCAATCTTCAAGAAATTTTTCCAGGCTGAAAAAATTCAGGCTACCCAAGGCGCCCAAGGCATGTCGCACGACATGCACCCCGTATTTACGCAGCGAATTGCGGCTCAGTTCAGACTCGGATACCGCCTGAAGGGTGACGTCGGTCAGGCTGGTACTGCCGCCGGACTGGGCTGACGGGAATCCGGTTATCCAGGTATTCACCCGCGCCATGGCCGCGTTAATTAGCGGCTGATGGGGTGAACTGTAGGAGAGGTCGCCTCCCATTTCAGTGACACCGGGAATGCCGCCATGCATGCAGAATACACCGGGATTCACCGTCTGGGCCATGACCATCATGAACATCACCTGGGCGTGGATCTGGGTCAGCAGGGATTCCGGACTGCCGCCGCCGGACATGCCGGCGATGGTCAGGTCCAGCAGCAGCAGGTTGTTACCGGTGCGGGCGCTGCGCAAAAACGGTTCCACCATGGTGCCCATGGGCGCCAGGGAGGTGACTAGACTGGTGCCGTCCACCCAGTGGTCCTTGCCCTTGAGGAAGGTGACTTCCTCGTCGGACATGCGATTGGTGGCGGTCATCTTGAGTCCGGGAAAACGCTTTTCCATGAGTTGGGCCACCTCGAACAAAGAGATGCTCTTGTCGTTGGCCACCGGCAGGCTGAAAATGCTCACCACGTCCTGCTGCTCGCCCACGATTTGGGTGATCCGCTCGTATTCGTCGCGGCTGGCTGCCCGCAGCTCATCGTCGGTGGCCCGTTTGAGAAACGGCGGCGTGGCGCCGGTGCCGAAGGTATTCAATCCTGGATCTCCGGGCATCTGGCGAGGTACCTGCTCCAAGCAGTTATCGATGTAATCCCGTTTGAGGGGGATGAAGATGGCCGTCTCGTTGTCGAAATCAATAGCGTCGGCCTCCATGAGAATGTCCATCAGGGTCTGGTTTTCGGTGATGTTCATGCCGATGTCCGTCAGCACGCGTTTGCCATTTTCGGCGATGCGCTGGTATATGGCTTTTTCGGCGATGAGGTCGTCCATGTCCTCCATGCGCCATCGAACCTTCTCCAGTAGCGGTTCGTCTTTGATGTGTTGAAGGATTTCAGCGTAGGTACTTTTTGCCTTTTCGAAATTATATTTGTTTTCGAATTGGATCCCCGTGTTAAAGAGCACTTCCGCTTGTTGGTTCATTTTCATTTTTCCTTTCTCCTTAATGACCGCATTTGCTAAAAGGTATTTATTCTATGAGTGATGCCGCTGGGGTTGTTTCTTTTTTGGAAGAGACCGTTTCCGCTTGGGTTGTCGAAGATGTTAAGTCGTTCGAAGCCTCCGTCTGGATTAGACCTTTGAACGTCCCGTATGTGACCAGCAGCAAAAGAAACATCATCGGGAAGGCAGCTGCAATGGAGGCTGTCTGAATGGCCTTCAGGCTCCCGGCACCGGCCAGCACGGCGGCAACGGACCCCAGTGCGATTCCCCAGAAAGCTCTGAGGTTTCTGCTCGGTGTTTCATGACCGGAAACGAACATGGCCAGAGACATGGCCGCTGAATTGGCGCTAGTCAGGAAAAATGTGGTAATCAAAAAAAACAGAAAGATCGAAACGACACCTGTCATGGGAAGATTTTGAGCAATGGCAAATATGGCGCTCTCCACGCCATGTTCCTGCAAGGTTCCGGTAACATCGAACTTGATACCGGTTCCGCCAATCACGCCGTACCATAGGAAATCGCCCAATGTAGGAAGCAGCAAGGTGGCGGCAACGGTTTGGCGAATACTGCGGCCTTTGGAGATTCTCGCAATGAACACAGCCACAAATGGTGCCCAACTCATCCACCACGCCCAATAAAAAACCGTCCAGGAGCCAATCCAGTTGCCTTCGACCCCTGGTGCGGTATACAGGCTCATGGGCAGAAAATATAGCAGGTACTGCCCCATGGCATTGGTCGTTAAGTTGATTAAAAAGATCGTGGGGCCGAAAATCAGGACAAAGAACCAAACTCCGACAAAGACCCACATGTTGACATCGCCAATGAGCTTGACGCCTTTCTCGATACCAGTGTAGACGGCAAAGGTAAAAATTGCAGTCAATATACCTATGATAATATAGATGCTCCACGGCCCTAGTTCCACCCCGTATTGGAATTTCAATCCGCTGGAAAGTTGCAGGGCGACCAAGCCGGTAGTGGTTGCCAAGCCGCCGAGAGTAGCAAAGACAGAGAAAATATCGAGGACTTTGCCCCAGATCCCGTGGATCCTATCACCCAGCACATAGTAAAAGGCACTCGAGAATTTAAAGGGCAATCCTTTGGTGTAACAGGCATGGGCCAGTGGAATGGTGAGCATGGCAAAAATGGCCCAGGCACTCAACCCCCAGTGAAAAAACGAGTAGGTCATTGCATTGGCACCGGCTTCCGCGGTCTTGGCTTCACCACCGAAAAATGGCGGCGGGTTCATAAAATGGTAAGCCGGTTCGGCTGGTCCCCAGAATACGATTCCGGCCGCAATTGCCGAACCGAATAGCATGGCAAACCAGGAAAAATCTGAGAACTCCGGCTCGTCATCAGGTAGCCCTAACTTGATGCTGCCAAATCTGCCAAGCATGAGGACGATACAACTTCCCACGAGTACAAAGGCCGTAATCAAGTACAGCCACCCCCAGTTGCCGGTAGTCCAACCAAAAACGGCATTGATAACGGTATTCATGCTTTCTGGTAAAAATATTGACCAGACAACGAAACCTATCGTTATCGATGCCGAAACCCAAAATACGAATGGGTCATAAGTTTTTTTACTTTCGGCTGTTTTCATAAAAAACCATTTCAGGAAAGGATTACAGGCTTTCTAAGACACCCAAATCTGACTTTACAAAAAAAGCGAAAGTCGAATGTTACCAAGAACGATCAGAGGACTTATTGAATCAAAAGAGATTTAGAGATCTCTTCAATATACAAAAAACAGGATGAACATATCAAATACAATATTGTTCATTTTATCAAAAAGATGTTCAATTTGTCAAAGCCGTTACCAACGCTGGAATCGATAAAAGAACTAGTTCGCCATCTTTCTTCGTCTGCGTTCCTTCGATATAATTTCGAGTTCCTTGCTCATCTGGCCAGCGATGGCGGTATTTTCTTCCGCTCGCCTGGCTAAATAGGGTAAAGTTGATTCTACCGGTCCAAAGGGAAGGTATTTACTAACGTTATAGCCGGCATTGGCGAGGTTAAAGCTGATAGTATCGCTCATTCCATAAAGCTGAGAGAAATAGATATGCGGGTGGTCATTGGCCAGTTTATTTTCAGCCATTAGCTTGACCAGCAATCTGCAGCTGGTTTCATTATGCGTACCCACACAGATTTCCACTACATCGATATTATTCATAAATAGTTCTATTGCTTTATTGTATTCTTTGTCCGTGTCCACTTTAGACGAATTTATGGGGGATTGATAACCGAAAAGGCGTGCTCTTTCCCTCTCTTTTTCAAGATAGGCGCCGCGAACGATTTTTATGCCTAAGCGATATGATTCCGATCTGGATTGCTCTATCAAGCGAACAAAATAATCAATACGATCCCACCGATACAATTGTATGGTGGTAAATACGATGGCTTTATGGGTATTATAATTCGACATCATTTCTTCAGCCAATTGGTCTATTGCTGCCTGGATCCAACTTTCTTCTGCATCGATATAGATGGGTTTACCTGCCTGGTAAGACGCTTTGCATATCTCGTCAAGTCGTTTTTTTACCTTGTCCCATGCGCGCTGCTCATCTTTAGAAAGCACAATATTGGCGGTGATCTTTTCAAATATTTCGAATGAACCGATTGCGGTCATTTTCATGCAGGTACACGGAATATTGGGGTTTGACTTGGATTGCTCAATAATATTTAATAATTCTATCTTCGTACCATCAAAGCCAGCTTCGTCTTCAGTCCCTTCGACCGAATAGTCCAATATGGTGCCGATGCCCGCCTTACCCAGCTTTGCGATTACCTTAGAATATTCTTCTTTCTTCTCACCGCCACAGAATAGCTTAAATACCGTGGCCTTGATTAACGGTTTTACCGGCAGGCCCATCGATAAAGTAAGTTTTGCAGCCTGTGAAAGGAGCTTAACCAGGTAGGGATTTTTGGTTAATCCAAATATTAAATAAGCCAATAAGAGCTCCCGGTCCGATTTATGTTGAAAGGCAATGGCTGTATCCTCAAAAGAGACAGGAAGCACTGAATTTTTAAAATTATCGGTTTTGTTCATGATTGTCTCCTTCATTCAATTCACTTCTGGTTGAGAAGGTCCATTGCCTCGGGGAAAAATCGATGCCCTGTCGCTGTTGGGTTTTATATGAACAATTGGAAATCGAGTACAACCATCACCCACATTAAAACTGCGTAGGAATTAGTTATATAATCGAAAAGCCTGTTTATTTGTAACGCTGAATCTCTCCGGATTTTAATCGCGCTTGGTAGTCTTTCAGATCCTTTTTCACGGTTCCCATCAACAAATACAAGCCAAGCACATTGCCAAGGGACATGGCAAAAATCGCCGCATCTGAAAAATCGATGACCGGCCCCAGACTCATGCTGCATCCGATAACCACAAACACACAGAAGATCAGTTTAAATGTCAACTCCGAAATGCGGCTTTCCCCGAACAAATAGGTCCAACATTTCAAACCATAGTAAGACCAGGAGATCATGGTGGAGAAGGCGAACAAAAGCACGGCAATGGCGAGTACGACGCCAAACCAGGGAAACACGGACTGGAACGCGGCCGATGTCAAGGCCACACCAGTCATTCCCCCTGAGTCGGCGTATGCCCCGGTAATGACAATGACAAGTGCGGTCATGGTACAGATCACCACCGTGTCGATGAACGGTTCCAGCAGGGCCACATATCCTTCGGTGAGCGGTTCGTTGGTTCGAACGGCGGAGTGGGCGATCGCTGCCGAGCCGATGCCGGCTTCATTTGAGAACGCGGCACGCTTCAGGCCTTGTATCAGCACACCGACGATCCCGCCACCAATGGCTTCGGGCGCGAAAGCCCCTTGAATGACGAGCGCAAATGCGGATGGTATTTTGGTGAAGTTCGTTATCAGGATCACCAGGGCGGTACCCACATATAAGATCGCCATCAACGGCACGATTTTTTCCGTTACCTTGGCGATGGATTTGATGCCGCCAATGATAACGGCACCGACGATAACGGCCAGGATAATTCCAAACAACCAGCCGGTATCGGTAAATATCCCGAATGTATTGGCAATCATTTGATGGGCCTGGTTCCCCTGGAACATATTGCCCCCGCCAAATGAGCCGAAGATACACATGATGGCGAATAATACGGCAAGTACCTTGCCAAGACCCGGCTTCCCTTTTTCGGCCAAACCCCTGCTCAGATAATACATCGGGCCGCCGGAAACGTGTCCGTCGGGAAACTCTTCACGATATTTGACGCCCAGTGTGCATTCGGTAAATTTCGAGGCCATACCGGCAAGCCCTGCCACGATCATCCAGAAGGTGGCGCCGGGTCCTCCCAAGCTGACCGCAACCGCAACACCGGCGATGTTTCCCAGCCCCACCGTGCCGGATAGTGCTGTGGCCAACGCCTGAAAGTGCGACACTTCACCGGCATCATCAGGATTGGAATAGACACCGCGAAGCAGGTCGATAGAATGCCGAATACCCGTGAACTGGATAAATCCCATATATACCGTCAATATTAGCGCACAGAGGATCAGCCAAGCGACGATCAGGGGAAAGCTGACCCCATTGATCGTTACGGAGTAGAAGATAAATGAAACGAATGGACCAAACACGGTGCTGAAAATTTCGCCAACCTTTTGATCTATCCCCCCCCCGGCCTCCTGAGAGAAGGCCGACACCGGCGCCCACAAGGTAAACACCGTTACTAAAATCGAAATGGCTTTATATTTCATTATTTTCGCTCCCTTTTCATCATGTCGGATAAGTTTCACAGATAGCCTTGGCAGTTTTATAAAAAGACAGCATGTTGCCGAAGGCTTTGTATGATTTCTCATTGCCTCATGCAAAGAAGCACACCATGAGAAAGTCCAATAACGTCCGTGCTAGGGGACGATGGTTACCGGGATGTGGGCAAGCTGGATCAACTTTGCGGCAACACTTCCAAAAAGTAAGGATTTGAGCCCCGAATGGCCGATCCTGCCGACAACAATTTGCCCGGCATCGTGCTCCTTGGCGATTAGGAGCAAAACATCGGCCACTTGACCATGGCGGACAACGCCGAGAGCCTTTATTTTTTGGCTTTCGAGCGACGTCAGTATCGGATTCAGCACTCTCTCCCTGGCAGTTTTGATCTCTTCTTTCCGACGCAGATGACGTTGTTCGTTTTCTTCGGGGGTGTTAAACGTATAAGGTGACCATTCAACTACATAGGCGAGAACCAGACTTGTGTTGCCGGACTTGGCTTGTGAGACGGCAAAATTTACCGCATGCTCGCCGGCTTTACTGCCGTCAATGCCTATCAATATTGTATCAGTCATTGGGCCTCCTTTTCATAAATGAAATTTGATGGCGGTTTACACGATTGTTATCTTTGGTTACTTTACTTGGCCAAATTCAATGAATGAGCCTTCTCTTACATTCACGCCCATTTCAATAATCACTCCGGACACATCACCGGCTTCATCAAAATCGAGACTGCCGGTTGCGCCCTCATAGTTGATCGCTTTACCGGCCTTGATCAATGCTTTTGCTTTCGCCCACTCGCCCGGCAGTATAACCTCACCGGGAGGGCTCGCTACGGCTCGCAAAGCCTTGGCTATCCCCGCACGATCCGCACTGCCATTTTTTTCGATGGCCAGCGCAAGCAGAAAAGCGGCGTCATAGGACTGTCCGACAAATGCCCCCGCCGGATTCAGATTACTGCCCCAGGCAAATTTGTTGAATACTCTCGCTCCCGTGCTATCCGGGGCACCCGGCTTGGTCACAATCATTCCTCTGAGCTTGTCACTTCCAATGGCTGCGACAAGGGTATTGCTGGCCATCCCGTCTCCACCGACAAATTGCCCGAAAGCACCGCTTTCCACTGCCTGGCGCAGCACTGTCTGACCGGAACCGTTGGCATATGCCAACACAACCAGCGTGTCGACACCCGAGGTGGACAGTGATCGGATAACATCACTGTAGTCCGATTTTCCCTCTTCGTGGGCCATATTCCCGGCCACCTTACCGCCTGCGGCTTCGAAAGCGCTGGAAAGTTCGGCGGAAATGCCCTTGCCCCAATCGTTGTCTACGTATGTAATGACTATATTCTTAATCCCCTTGGATAGTAACAAGCGCGCCATGATGCTTCCCTGATAAACATCGGAGGGGGAGGTGCGAAATACGAGATCTCCATCATCGAGCGATGTGATCGCAGGAGAGGTTGCCGATGGCGACACCACCGTAATACCCGCGGGTATGGTCACATTTTTATATGCGGCAATCGCCGCACCCGAACATAGCGGTCCGACAATGGCCGTGACTTTTTCGACGTCAACGAGTCGAGTGGCGGCATCCGCAGCAGCTGCGACATCCGAGCAGGTCGAATCGCCGCTCGGCATGATAATTTGTTGACCGTCTAAAATGCCGCCTTGATCATTCACATGCTTGGCCGCGAGTTTGGCACCTTTGTACATTCCTGGCGCCAGACTTTTTAGCGGACCTGTGAATCCGGCGAGAAATCCAATTTTCACATCGGCGGCGGCGGATCCCGATCCGATAAGGGCGATCATAATCGCTATTGCAACAAAATATTTTTTGATTGGTGACATTGACGATTCCTCCTTGAAATTGATACTTCAGCTGTGAATCGAAATAGGTTTGCGTACTTTCTCAGAAAGATACACATGATACCCGGCGAGGGGTATCATGCGTTACGAGTCGGCTGCCTTAGAGTAGACTGTCAATAGAGATGGTTTCCAGACCAAACGCTTCCGCCACGGCTTGATACGTCACTTTGCCGTCAATCACATTGGCACCCAGCTTGATTTCATTGTTCTCCTGCATGGCCTTTTTCCAACCCTTGTTGGCGATCTCCACGGCATAAGGCAGGGTGGCATTGGTCAGGGCCATGGTGGACGTGCGCGGAACCGCCCCGGGCATGTTGGCCACACAGTAGTGGACCACGCCGTCAACCACGTAAATAGGATCGCCGTGGGTGGTGGCTTTGGAGGTTTCGAAACAGCCCCCCTGGTCGATAGCCACGTCCACCAAGACCGAACCCGGCTTCATGGTTTTGAGCATTTCTCGAGTGACCAGCCGGGGTGCCTTCGCTCCGGTCACCAGCACCGCGCCGACGACAACGTCGGCTGTCTTGATCAGTTCCCTGAGTGTTGCCGGACTAGAATACAAAAGAAAGCAATTGGCAGGCATCACATCGCTCAAGTAACGCAAGCGATCCAGGTTCATGTCTAAGATATATACCTTGGCGCCCAGACCACATGCCATTTTTGCCGCGTTGACGCCGACGATACCTCCGCCGATCACGACCACGTTGCCTGGATCCACGCCCGGTACCCCGCCCAGCAACACCCCGTGACCGCCTTGGGCCATCTCAAGATACTTGGCCCCCTGCTGGATGGCCATGCGCCCGGCCACTTCGCTCATGGGGGTAAGCAGGGGTAGCGAACGATCGGGCTTTTGAATGGTTTCATAGGCGATACAGACCGCTTTGCTTTTAATCAGTGCGTGTGTCAATTCTTCGGCCGCTGCCAGGTGCAGGTAGGTGAAGACAATCTGCCCTTCACGGATCAGCTCGTATTCTGATGGAAGCGGCTCCTTGACGTGCATGACCATGTCAGAACGATCAAAAATCGCTTTGGGCGTATCCACTATTTCGGCCCCGGCGCTGATGTACATGGCATCATCGAAGCCGCTGCCGTTGCCGGCATCCTTTTCAACAAGCACGGAATGGCCACTCGCCTTCATTACCTCGACGCCTGCCGGAGTCATACATACGCGGTTCTCCTCTGTCTTGATTTCCTTTAGAATTCCGACAATCATGGACTCCTCCTCTGTTTTTTGGGGTTATCAATTTATGGCTCGTTGATTCAGGTGCATATTTACCAAATTGGTTCCAAATGTTTATTTTTTTAATCAGTTGACGGGGCAGGCAGCATTGGGTGATGCGCAAGCGTTGATGACTGATTTTGCAGGATGCCTGCCAAAATTATCGACCAAGAAAAAAATTGAACCACGATAGCGAGCGCTAACCCCGCTGCAAGCGACGGGGAATGCGCTCGCTATCGCGGTTCAAGGATGAAATTTTATTCTGATTCGCTTGGACTGTCAGCCGCTGATTTCCGATGCAATTTTTTCAATTGGTCGCGCAGATCAAGGGATAAGAGGAGAAATGTTAGCACTCGCTAATATTTATGAATAGAACGGATTTGTTGCGTGGGTCAAGGGTCAATTAGAAATGATTTTATCACAGCCTCAACGCTCAAGGTACCCAATATAGCTTGGGTTGGTGTATGCCACGAAAAATTAGTTGCCTAAGATCGACACTTTCCAATATTCTCAACTCTGCTTCTTCGTTCTTAAATTCCCCAATTCAGCCTAATGATCACTATTCAATGTGGTCGCAAATTTTTCTTGATATCATGGTTCTGGACTTTATCTTTAGAATTCTGCGCATTATCCGCTTTTTCAAAAATGGTCAGACAACACCAACCCCTTGACAAGTATAGGAACCTTTGCGAACGTGTTTCTGTTCCTGCCGTTCATTTTTACCATCGCATTTACGGGGTTTCTGTATGGCACCGACGAAACATGACATCGTAGAACAGGTATGCAATGGTCCTGGCTTTCCAAATAATCGCCAATATCCCCGCCGTACTGCATATATAATTGCAGAATACATCGTGTTAGAAGGGAGTTTCCGAGATATAATAAAAAATATTGGTGCTGGCGGTTTATTCATCAGGACAGATAGAAAAATTGCAGTCGGACAGCCTATTTTAACTAAATTTCCATTGTTTAATTTTGACAAAACCCTTCAGGTATCCGGTAGGATCGTTCGCAGGGATCCTGATGGATTTGCGGTGACCTTCACTGAGACGGTTTCCGGCTTGATCTGCAAGGAGGGACACTTCCCTGAGATTTTTCGCGAGGACGAGTAAATCCAATTGTGGTATCTGTAAAAAAATGAAACGCTCAGTTTGGGTCAAAATAACCCTGCGTAGGTCGATATTGAATTGGAAAATTCGGGAAATTGGTTCATTGCTCTTTCGGGAGATAATAATCCTGGCAAGATTGGCATATCGATGAGAGGCTGTATTCAAGTTCAGCTCGTGATGTCCTGAAAAGAATTGCTGGTTCTCCGCAGATTTTACATATTCGATCAGCCTTAGCAATTAAGGCTCTGGAGATAACTTCTTCTTCAGCCAAAACGCTTATTAATTCTTGAACTCTACTCATCTTCAGTTTCACCCTTCAGCGGAATATAAATTGATTGAGCCCGATCTTTACGGATGCCGGAAAGGACACCTTTCTCTTCCCAAAACCATTAATACAGCATTTTCTGTGCCGGATAGTCGAATTTAAATATTATGTATTTATATCGGAAGGTTGTTGTTCTTTAACCGGAGATTCAATTTGTCAAGGTTACAATTATTGTCTGGATAATGGACCAAGAATGTAAAAAGGACAGCACTCGATGCGATATGGGTTCTGGGGGAGTGTTCGGTTGGCGAGCGGCTAGCAGCTAACCCAGGTTGATCAGGAAAACTGCCACACTCGCCAGAACCAGGAAAGTGAAGTTCGCCGGGCGCAGTTTCTCGCGCCAGATCAGCAGGCTGGCCAAAGTGGTAACCACAATCACACCCAGACCCAGAGTTGGAAATGCCACGGAGCCTGGAATGAGGGTCAGTGTTCGGATCCAGAAATAAGTGGCCAGAACGTTCGTTAAGCCCAGGACGAAGCCCCAGAAAAGACAGTCTTTGGTTGGTTTAACTCCCCTGAACAGTTGGGGAAAAGTAAGCAGCAGTGCCGTGCCGAAGATGGTTGCCATGAAGGCGTTTGGATCTGCCAAGGGTTCCAGTTCGGCCTGCACCTTAAACGCAAAGTCGGTCATCCCGTAGGCTGTAAAGAGCAGCAGCCCCCAGAGCATGCCTTTCAAGGCCTCTTTGCCAGCCTGGTTGAAACGCAAGGGTTCCTTACTCGCCAGCGGCAGACAAACGAACGCAAGGACGATTCCGAGCACCTGGTAAAGATTGGTCTGTTCGGCAAACAGAATCAAGGATCCCAATGTGGGGATTCCCGCGGACAGACGCATCAGGGTGGCAGATAGTGCCAGCCCCCCTGATGCAATGGCTCGATCAAACAACCAGAGGCAAAGCAAATACATGATTCCAACGAAGATACCCAGTGACCAGATAAAGGGCGAATTATAGCCGAGGGTACGCCAGGCGCCCCAGCCCAATAGGCCCAGGCTGCATACCAGATAGTTGACGGCCAGAAACTGCCCCAGCTTGAGATTTTTTGCATTGGCGACCTTCATGGTAATCGCCACTCCGCTGGAAAAGGTTATGGCAAGCGCTATTGATGTGACTCCATTCAAGACGATACTACCGATTCAATTTGAGTCCATAGATACATTTGATGAAGCATATCCGATTCGTTCCATCCGGTATTTAATGCATCGACAGTTGCAATGCAATTGTTGATCTTTTGAGATACCTGTCATCGTTCGAATCCGTCATTGCAATTGACACAAACACCAAGATCATTGGATCCGAGGTCGTATCTGAATCAGTCCATATCCCTTATGCAGTCAAGTCAGATACAAACCATGTTAGCTACTTTGTTGAACCCCAGCCACACGGTGCAATCACCAAAAAGCAGCATGACTTGATAAAAGAATTTGATAAGATGAGAAATGATTACTTCAACGATCCGAAAATCGATCATTCAGATATATTTAGATAAGACAAAATAAACAAGGAGTTAGATTTTTCATGCAAAATTCAGGTAATAAATAATGTCGAATAGCCCCCCGGTTGATCGGCGTCGCTGAAAATAACTCTATCAGGATCTGAGGCGCGTCTGCGAGGGTGGTACTCAATGTATCTGTGACCGATGTCATTTGACGGTTCAGTGGTAGTTGCCATTTAAGCATCCTGGAGTTAAGAAAATATATAAAATAGAAATACCAGAATGAACCTCCCGAACAGCAGGATAAGTATAAGCAGAATGACCCATCGCGGCATGCGGCGAAAAAATTCCGTAAATTGTTGCGAGTTTGGGTATCGCAATGGAACTCCTTTCGCAATTGTCATGTAGGCTTAACCATCATTTTAGACAGATAAATGCGCTTGAAGTTCTGCCGTTTAAACCAAACCACGTCAAAGCGGATACGGAAAGGGATGGTGTGAATCGCTTTGTCAGCCAGTCGTCGGAACTTTTTTTTGCAAGTCGCATGTATATATTCTTTACCGCCAATATCCATTTTAAAAGTATCTTCGAGTATTCCTTCTGGGCATACCGTTGTACATGTCAAACAGAAAATACATTCTGTGGAGAGTACTCTTTCACCATTGTTTACGAACTTCATGATACTGATATCCATCGGACACACCTTGTTGCAAGCACCGCACTGTGTGCATTTATCTTTGTTCCCCTCGATTTTTAAAAAGGAAAATCTTGAGGTAATCTTTAATAATGCAGTTATTGGGCAAAGATACTTACAAAAAGCTTAGATTGATAGAGTTCACGCAATTACGGTCCAATCATCGATTATTTATCTGCCGCCTTTTTAACGGAATCTACGGCTTCATCTACTTTCTTGCCGGCCTTTTCCATGGCGCCCTCTTTTTCGCAGCCAATGGTTGCGACTGCTAAAAATGAACACAGAATACCTAAAAAAAGGATCATTTTAAAAGACTTCATTGAGTATCTCCTTTCGATGTTCATTCAAATACAGAAAATCACACCCATTTGGTCAAGAAATCTTTACACAACTTACGTTCTGGAATTTTTATGGGTGATGTCAAAAAACCAGCGAAAAGCCGGTTTGGAATTAAGGTTTATAAATATACCAGATAAGCCAGCCGAGTGGTGATGTATATTGAGAGTATCCAAGAAAAAGAACACTGTCAAATAATGGCCAAATAAGGTCCATACTCCCAAAATAATAAAGGCCCCCGGAAACCCAGGAGCCATTTCAGTTTGTGAACAACCTGCCGATAAATTTTATTGCGGGGCGATTCACAGACTTGGAGAGGGATTCAACCTGTGACACCCCGTGAAAAGGGGCGGGGCCACGATTGTGGGGATCTGGTCCCGCCCGTCCATTTTTAGGCCAACCTTTAGCAAAAAAAAACGCCCCAGAGAATCCCCAGGACTCCTTGGTGATGAGTTGGAGCTAACCACAGGTTTTCGCACGCTATAATATTTGCATTCTAATATCAGTATCTGTAATTTGTCTATTCGGGCAATCCAACATTGAGCATAGCTTCAATAACGCGCTCTGTATCTGCCTGATTTTTGTATGGGAGTCTCTTTCTAAAAAGTGCTACGGAAAATTTGGGATTCAACCGGAGTACCTCTTTCGCAGCAATGCGAGCATCCTCCTGGCGACCGGCCAAGCTGTATGCCACTGCTAATATCATGTGGGAACCTGCGTCACTGGGTGACACTTCTACCGCCTTTTTGCCGGCCGCGATTGCCTCCTCATACCTTCCAGCGCCAATATACGCAGGACAGGCGAACTTGAAATAAGTAACCGGAGGAAAAGGATTAAGACGTATCGCTTTCTCAATCGCTTGAATGGCCTCCTCAAATTCACCTGCATATCGAAGGCACAGGCTCAAATACAAATAACCATGAGCTCCATTGGGATCGAGGTCGACACCTTTCTGCGCTTCCATGATACCCTTTTCATATTTTTTAAAAATAAAAGTACTGAGAAAGCCTGACCAGCCATGGGCCAAAGCATAAGAATCATCTAAAGCGATTGCCTTTTGTACTAATTCTAAAGCTTTCTTAAAAGATTGTTGGGGCGATTTAGTGGTTCTATAAAAAACATCATAAAAATGAGTGATGGATAAGATGTGGTAGGGAGGAGCATACTCAGGATCTAAAGCAATGGCCTCCTCTGCAAATCGCCGAGCCAAAGCGTTACCCTCCTTAGTCTGGGTTAAATAGTATTCTCTCGCTTGCAATAACTTTAGGTAGGCCTCGATATTATCTGTCCCTTTTCTCCATAAGCGGGCATGCTCGCCTTCCGTTATCTCCACCTGAAGCGCATTAATAATTTTGATTGTAATCTCATCTTTTATGGTGATCCCCACGGTACTACGTGAGTCGTTATTCTGGCAAGTTTTGGACCGCTGTGATTATTTTTCCGAATCGCAGAAAAATGACGGGTCTGATATCTGCATGGTCGGAGATAGTCCAGGTTCCGTATATCCCGATATTTTCCACCTACTCATTTTAAATCTGAACTTGGCCGAATTGTGATGGCAGGAAAGCTTTGAAGGGTAATCTGCGCTAAACGTCAGCGTTCAGCGGCGCGAGTGGCCGAGAGTCTGCTGGAACGCTTTGTTGGACCGCATTCCACCTCTCGAACAAGCCCTTCGTGCCTGATGTTGAACATCTTGAGGCACGAGAACACAAATCGTTCGGCACTTACAGCGGACGCGTGTTTATCGCCGCAACATCTTCTGCTCTGAGATTCACTACCGGCGGCAACGGGTCTTCAAACGTCCCATACCCCGGGCGTAGAAGCTGGCCCCGCAGGCCGAAGAAGGAGCTCACGGGGCCAAGGTTAACAGACTGATTGAGTAGGGACGTGGCCCTCAAGTTGATTCTTTTCACCGGGACAGGTTACCGGATGCGCTCGATGGTCACCTCGACCACGGGGTTGCGCCAGTCGTATATAGCCGCATCAAGGCCGTTCGGACCGCCTATGCCGTGAATGCCGGCATGAACGTGGATGTAGCCCTCGCCGTTCTCATTGATCCCGACGCCCGTTATGGGGTTGTCGTCCGTAGCACCGAGCGCGCCCACCGTTTCTGCACTTTCCTCGTTTAGCTCGCTACCAGCATCATAGGCGTTGGCATAGACGTGGGTGATCTGACCGACACCCTTCGGCAACAGTGCGCCGCGCACGGCGTAGAATGCGTCGTTGGTTGCCCCCAGCATGGCTGCGGCGCTCAGGTACTTGGCCTTGCCCGAGGCGCGGATGGTAATGGAATTGGACTCGCCGGGGAACAGGACGGGTGGCAGGTCCGGGCCATTGTCCTTCGCTAACGCCACCGCTTCCCAGACGCCGTTCGCGGCGGCGACCTCATCTACTAAGGGGACCGGAGAGCCGGTCTCCGCCACCGTCGCAAGGCCGAAGTATAATGCGTAGACGGAATCTCCCAGCACAGGGGTTGGACCCAGCTCGAAAAGCCGGAACGCGCCGGTATGGGTGGCAATTACCGATGGCGCGACCGGCTGGCCCAAGGTTGCATTCGTGATCGTGACGCGATACATGCGCTTGCCCCGGTCGTGATCGTGACGCGCCATGGCGGCGGGAGTTAGGGCAATGGTGCCGGCGACAATAATGGCTCCCAGCAAAGCGATTTTCGAAACTGCTGTCTTTCGGTACATAGTGACCTCCTCTCGTCCCGATATCGGGCACAGTTGTAGAATCGAATAAGCCTTTCCACCGACCGACACAGATCAGTGGAAAAACAGCCTCTGTGTTTTTTAAGTTAATGGTTCTGTGTAAAGATAGGTTAAAGCCGAGGTAAAGATTGTATAAAGATTGCGCCAAAGGCGGAAAGGTGATGAGGGGTGGGAGTTAAGAAATGTGGTCATCACTGGATGTGCTTCAGTGATAATAGGTACATCCGGCTGGTGCTACCGACAGAAAATCAGGCGGCATCAACTGCATTACGCTAAAGAGCAACAACACATATCTCAGCTTTGGCCTGATTCCAGATATATTGAGATCACCTTTGTAGCTGGAATAATAACATTTAGTACCGATATGTCTTACTGACCATCAGCGTACCATGTAAACGGTTATCGGAGCAATATTTGGCCCGGTTGTGATTATTTTCGCACATCGGCAAAAATTCGCGAGGCTGATATTTGCACGGTTGTTGGAAATATGACAGCAACCTGTGGTTTATAATGACCGGTATTACGCAATTACAGCTATCTAAAAGTGCTTTAAGCGTAATTTGTCATCATCGCAACTAAACTCGACGAAACTGATTTGGATATGTTGATCCTTGCGTTGCTTTTTGTCTCGCAATTCAAAGAAAAGACTTGGAATCTCTTTTCCAAAAAAGCCTATAATTAGCCGAACTCTTTTTCTCGTGTTAATATTCTTTCCACGCGGACCATCAAAAATCAATTTTATGGCCATTTTGTTTTGTTCCAACCAATCCCGATGCTGTAAACCCTGGAAAAATAAATTTTCCAGGTCGAGTCTTTTCGCAGATGGACCTTTGATTTCAATCGCAATCAGGGAATGATCTGAATCGTCATATCCGTTTGCAATATAAATTGGCAAGCGGGTTAACTCTTCAGTTATCTTGGGGCCTAAGTGAGATTTTTTAATGACGTATTCTGGAATTGGTTCAATTGATAAATATTTTCGCAATTCATCAAGAAGATTATTTACCGCACTATAATCTGTCATTTTTCCATTACTTAAAGAAGAAAAATATTTACTTCGATTAGAACCGTTAACATTAGATTTTTTAATCGCAACCCCTGGCGGTGGAAGCGAGATTTTTACTTTCTTTTTATTGTTAGTGGAAGTTGTTTCTAAAAAATCACTTGGTAAGTCCCAATCAGCGTATGCAATTGGAAACAGATCAGGGTCAGTTAGATTAAGCATCAACTCATACCAATCAGCATATTCCTTATATGTGGCCCAAACCCGGAAGGAATACGCCTTCTAAAAAACTGACCTATATTTTTCGGGTACCGGATCAAGATGTTTTTGTGGGGGCAGGTGTGTATGTGGTCGGTATGATTTACTAAATAGATCGGTCTTTGCTTGGATTGTAGATAGCCAAATCCTGTTTATGCGAAATCATCTTTGATGGAGGTACCGATAGCAGAAACAAATTGTTACTTCGATCAAAGTATTGGCAAGGAGGAGAGTGATGAAGAATAAATGGGATTGTGGGTCCGTGCCCACTTAATAAATCCAATCCTACCACCAGAAAATTACACGAACATGACACCAAGATTACCGGATGGTAATGAGCGGTCCCTTGATAAAATATCGTCAGTCCTTATATTATTAACATACCGGAGCACATGCAATGGACACCCTGATGTCCAGCTGATCGCACCCAGTGATCAGCCCCTCGCAACACCTATCTGCTCCGGTTTCTCTTTTTGGAACCAAGCATTATCTGGGGGGCGGTCGGTGAAGTGCTGTATAATCTACCTATTTCCACTTGTTGCCGAATCGGGCTTCAGGTGAGGTGGACCAACTTGATCAAATTGGGAAAGAATGCAACCATCCGCAACCAAATGAAAAAAGGGCTTAACTAATAATAGCTAAACCCTTAATTTCACTGGTGCCGAGGGACAGAATCGAACTGCCGACACGGGGATTTTCAGTCCCCTGCTCTACCGACTGAGCTACCTCGGCGGGGCTCCAGAAAAGGCAGGCGGCCTTTTCAAGAAAGTCCGCATATAAACCCTTTTCCAAAGGTAAGTCAAGGGCTTTTTTGTCCTACGTGTTTACCTGCCAAGCATGAATTATCATGGGTATGGCCGTTCGTGTCACCTGAAAAACGGTTCTCTAAAACCGATAGATCAATGGGGTAAGAAAGATCGTCATGGCAGCCACGATGAGGGTGATGACCGTTCCGATTTTGACAAAGTCGGTGAATTTATACTCGCCCGGTCCCCACACCATGAGGTTGGTCTGGTAGCCGGTGGGGGTAATGAAGGCACAGGAGGCCGATATCATCAACGTGATGGCAAAAGGCATGAAACTCACCCCCAACTGATTGGCCGTGGACAAGGCGATGGGGAACATGAATGCTGCGGCCGCATTGTTGGTAATCACGTTGGTCATGAATGAGCAGCCGACGAATATCACCGCCAGGGCCAGGTGCGGGTTGTCGCCGCCTATCGTGGTGAGCAGACCGGCAATCTGCTCGGCCAGTCCGCTGCGGGTGACCGCCGACTCGAGGCCGATGGCGCAGGCAATTACCACCAGGGTGCCCCAGTCGATGCTGCGTGCGGCCGTTCGCAGGCTCAGGCAGCCGGCGAAAATCATAGCCCCGCTGGCCAGCAGGCTGGCATTGAGCATGCTTATCCAGCCCATGGCCACCACACCGACCATCGCCAGGGTAATCAGACTGGCCTCCACAGCCCGGTCCGTTCGCTGGAGGTGAAAGCCTTCGAGGGCCTTGGTCAGCGCAAAATCGTGGTCGATCTGGCATTCATAGAAAAAATCATCATTGACTTCCAGGACCGCATTGTCGCCGGCTTCGATGACGACCTCCTCCAGGGGGCCGGCCAGGGGTTGGCTGTCCCGGGAAAGGGCCACGAACTTATACTGGCAGGCGTTGACATCCCGGGGGAGGTCGGGAATCTTTTTGCCCACCGCCGTGCTTTGCCGGGAGACCACGGCTTTTACCAGATGGTGGGTGTGCCGCTCGGTTTCCATCGGGTTCAGCGTGAGATGCGGTACCAATGCGTTGGTCCGCCACAGCTCAGTCATGGCGTTGACATCGGCTGAAAACGACAACAGATCACCCGCTTCCAGGTGCTCATGCATCAGGTCATTGGTCAGGATCTTTTCATCTCGGCGGACATAAAGCACCTGGACGCCGTCACCGCTGGCAATTCCCGTGTCCTCCAACGTGCGATCGACGATCCTCGATCCCTCACGGACCTCGAATTCCGCCGTATAACGCCGCATGGCCGCATCGATTGGCTTGTCGTCTTTTTGACCGGCCAGAAAAAAGCGCCCCACCAAAATCATGAAGGTGATGCCAACGACGGCAATGGGCACGCCCACCAATGCCGGATCGAACATCTTCAGGGCCCGGATGTCGGGCAGGGCGGTTCCGCCTTCGGCTATGGTATCCAACACAAGGCCGGCGATGACCAGGTTGGTGGAGGTACCGATGATCGTGCACATGCCTCCCAAAATCGAGGCAAAGCTCAACGGCAGGAACAACTGCTTCGCCGATAGCCGGCTGGCCCGAGACAAGTCCCGGATCACCGGTATCATCATGGCCACCAGGGGGGTGTTGTTGAGAAAGGCGCTGCCCAGGGCGATGGGGGGCAGTATCTTGACCTGGGCGCCGGCAATGGACTTGGGCATGCCGATGAGCCTGTCCATGATGATCGTGATGGCGCCGGTGGCGTACATGCCGGCCGCCACCATGAACAGGACGGCCACCGTGAGCATGCCCGGGTTGCTGAAGCCCTTCAACAACTCATTGGCAGGGGCCAGTTTCAGCGTCAAGGCGATGGCCAGTGCCCCGACAAAGATTGCCGGTGCCGGAATCTTGGTTTTAACTAAAAGGACAAACAATCCCAACAACAGGGAAAGTGTCAGGTAGGCGTCAATCGTCATTTCAAATCCCCCGCTATTTCCTTAAATGCCGAATATAGAAGACGGCGGTCCTTACAGCTGTTAACGTCGATCACGGCAAAAGCAGCGCCTTCACTTCTCAGGCGTTAACTCCTAAACCCTAAACCTATGGTACAATAGCTGATAAGCTGATAAGCGAGAAGGTCAAAGGTCAAAGGTCAAAGCCGAATCCACAGGCCCATCTATTCTTTGAGACGTTTTGACAAGGCCCGGTTCAGATGATTCGGTAAGAGCGTTGTGATCAAGGCCTGCGAGCCGTGGAAGCGAGTGGACACCCCGTTGCTTACGACGGGGTTAACGAGCAAACCTGAAACCGGTTGTCATCTATACGGCGAAGCGTTTCCAATATTAGCCGCGAGGGATCTTCAATCCCGAGAATGCCGCCCAACGTGCACCGCAGGCAGGGTGACGTCCGCACCCTGCCTTGACGAGGGATGAAGCGTAACGCAGTATCGGACGTTTTACGAAACCGTCCACCTTAGTCCGTGTCGGTCTTAAGCACAGCCAGAAAGGCGGACTGGGGCAGCATCACCTGACCCACCATTTTCATCCGTTTCTTTCCTTTTTTCTGTTTTTCCAGCAACTTACGTTTGCGGCTGATGTCCCCGCCGTAGCACTTGGCGGTTACATCTTTTCGAAACGCCGATACGGTGGAACGGGAGATGATGTTACCGCCGATGGCCCCCTGGATGGCGATCTTGAACATCTGGCGCGGGATCTCCTCTTTGAGCTTGTCGCAGGCAATTCGCCCCCGACTTGCGGCGTTGTCCCGGTGAATCAGCATGGACAGGGCGTCCACCCGCTCTCCATTGATTAGAAAATCCAGTTTAACCAGGTCGGTCCGGCGATACTCGATCAATTCGTAGTCGAAGGATCCATAGCCCTGGGTGATGGATTTGAGCCGGTCGTAAAAGTCGTAGATCACCTCCCCCAGGGGCAGTTCGAAGACCATCTCCAGGCGTTTGTTGGTCAGGTACTGGTAGTTTTTGTTGATGCCCCGGCGCTCCAGGCACAACTTCATCACCGCGCCCATGTAGCGATCCGGGATGATGATTGCCGCCTTGATGTAAGGCTCCATGGCATACTCGATGTTGGTGGGGTCCGGGTAAAGGGCCGGGTTGTCGATGACCAGTTCCTCGCCGTCGTTCATCATCAGGCGGTAGCGAACCGACGGGGCGGTGAGGATCAGGGAAAGGTCGTACTCGCGTTCCAGGCGCTCCTGGACCACTTCCAGGTGCAGCAATCCCAAGAAACCACAGCGAAAGCCGAATCCCAGGGCGGCGCTGCTGTCTTTTTCATAGATCAGCGAAGCGTCGTTGAGCTTGAGCTTTTCCATGGCCACGATCAGGTCTTCGTAGCCGTCGGATGCCACCGGGTAGATGGATGAAAAAACCACCGGCTTGGCCTCCTTGAACCCGGAGAGCGCTTTATCGCAGGGCTGGCGGTGGTGGGTGACCGTGTCGCCGCAGCGGGTGTCGCTCACCGTCTTGATACCGGCGATCATGTACCCCACCTCTCCGGCGCACAGCTCTTTTTTGGGGACCCGGACGATCTGAAATACACCCACCTCCTCCACCTTGTAGGTGGCGCTGTTGGACATGAAGCGGATGCGATCCCCGGCACGGATGGTGCCCTCCTTGATACGGAAATGAACAACGGTGCCTCTGAACGGGTCGTAGTGGGAATCGAAGATCAGGGCCTTGAGCGGTGCATCGGCATCACCCACGGGCGGCGGCAGCTTCTGGACCACGGCTTCCATGATAGTGTCAATACCCACGCCTTCTTTGGCCGATGCCAGGATGGCCGTTTCCGGGTCCAGCCCCAGATCCTCTTCGATCTGATTTTTGACCCGGTCGATGTCCGCCGACGGCAGGTCGATCTTGTTGATCACCGGTATGATTTCCAGGTTGTGCTCCAGGGCCAGGTAGAGGTTGGCCAGGGTCTGGGCCTCCACGCCCTGGCTGGCGTCGACCAGCAGGAGGGCCCCCTCGCAGGAAGCCAAGGCACGGGAGACTTCGTAGGTGAAATCCACGTGACCCGGTGTGTCGATCAGATTCAGGTCGTAGGTCTTGCCATCTTTGGATTTATATGGCAGACACACGGTCTGGCTCTTGATGGTGATGCCCCGCTCACGCTCGATATCCATGGAGTCCAGAATCTGGTCCTTAAAATCCCGGTCCGCAATGATTTTGCTGGACTGGATCATCCGGTCGGACAGGGTGGACTTGCCGTGGTCGATGTGAGCGATGATGCTGAAGTTGCGTATGTTTTTCATTTTATTACAGGTTCGATCGGAACAGGGACCATCTGCCGGTTGACACCGGATTTTAACGTGGTTATAATTCTCTAATTTTACAAAATTTTTATTAATATCAGACCGTTTTCGGGCATGTCAACCGCTATCCGCAAGCGCTCTGACGATAATGAAAAACGAGCTTCATGACACCTCACATTCTTATTGTCGACGATGACCTTTCCATTCGGGATGCGATGCATGAGTTTGTCGAAATTTCCGGGTACGAAGCGTCGGTAGCATCCAGTGCCGAAGAGGCGTTGGAGGTGCTTTCGGAAAACCTCGTAGAAATCGTCATCACCGACATCCTGCTGCCCGGCATGGATGGTCTGGCATTGACTGACCGGATCAAGCGGAAACATGACATCGATGTCATTGTCATGACCGGTTACAGCACGGAATACTCATACGAAGAGGCCATCAGCAAGGGTGCCAGTGATTTTGTCTTCAAGCCGGTGCGCTTCGAAGAACTGCTGCTGCGCCTCAAGCGGGTGCTCAATGAACGTCGCCTTAACCATGAGCGGATCCAAATGCTGGAGAAGTTGAGAAAACTCTCCATCACCGATGGCCTCACCCAACTGTTCAACTCCCGGCATTTCTACAGCCAGCTCAAAGGGGAGATCGAGCGCTTCAACCGATACGGGTACAAGTTGAGCCTGCTCCTGCTGGATATCGACAATTTCAAGGACTTCAACGATACATACGGCCATCTGGAAGGCGATAAAATTTTATTACATCTCGGACGGATCATCAAGTCCTGCCTTCGCAAGATGGATACCGCCTACCGATACGGCGGCGAAGAGTTTACCATCATCCTGCCGGGAACCCATGGCGAAGAAGCCAGGACGGTTGCCGAGCGGCTCAGGTCTGCCGTGGCTGCGGAAGATTTCTCCTGTGGAAAGGTTTCCGATTTGGAAATCACCATCAGCATCGGTGTGACGCAGTATCGGCAGGACGAAGAGATCTCCAGTTTTGTTCAGCGGGCCGATCAGGCCATGTACCAATCCAAGCAGGCCGGCCGCAATCAGGTCTCCTGCTTCTTCGATACTCCCGCCGGATGATCCTTGCTGATGATAGAATATTCGTTTCTTGAAACCCCGACCCGGATGGATATCGATCGATTGACCGAACTCTACCGGCAGGCCGGCTGGTGGACGGACGAGCCAGACAACCCGCCCCTCGTTGCCGGAATCGTTGCCGGCAGCCACTGCTTTCTGGTGGCCCGCCAGGCAAAGACCATTATCGCCATGGGCCGCGCCATCAGCGACCGGATCAGCGACGCTTACATTCAGGACGTGACCGTGGACCCGGCCTTCAGGAGGCAGGGCATCGGTTCCCGGATGGTGGCGGCGTTGGTGGCCCGTCTGGAAGCCGACGGCATCGGCTGGGTCGGACTCATTGCAGAAAGGAAGACGCATCCATTTTATCGACCCCTGGGATTTTCGCCCATGGCCGATTCCGTGCCCATGCTCAAGACATCATGATTAATTTTAAACCACTGACACCACCTGACTATGCGACTTATCTCCCTTATTTCAAAAACCAGCGTTATTCCCTGTGCGCTTACTCCCTGTCCTCCATCATTGCCTGGAACAATGCCGAGTACATTCCCTTCGGTGCCGAACATGACGGTGCGTTCATTGTGGCGGCCGAATTCGAAACCGTCAAAAAGAACCGACACCTGCTGCTGCCGATCTCGCCGGAACGGATGTTTACCCCCGAGGAACTGGTGACGGTGGCCGATCTTGCCGGGCACACGGAATACTGGTTCGTTCCCGAGATGTATGTGGACCATTTCGGCAAAAAGGCTGTTGGTCGCCACTTTACGATAAAGCACCAGGGCGCCTATGACGACTATGTCTACCGGGTCGACGACCTGGCCGGGCTCAAAGGAAACCGGTATTCCAAGAAGCGCAACCTGATCAACCAGTTCCAGCGTGATTATGTGGACCCGGGAAAGGTGGTCATCGATTCCATCAACCGGAACAATGCCGGGGAATGCCTGCTATTTCTGGAAGCGTGGTGCCGAGAGCGCGGCTGCGACGCCGACGACCAGGTGGATCTTTCGTGCGAGAAGCAGGCGGCCATCAACACCCTGAATCACTTCGATGCGTTTGATCTGAAAGGCATCCTGCTGCGCATCGACGGTGAGGTGAGTGCATTCGGCATCTCCGCCCCCTTGACCCGTGACATGGCGACCTTACAGTATGAGAAGGCTTTCGGCAGCATCAAGGGGCTGTACCAGTATTTCGACAACGCCTGCGCCCGTATGCTTTTTAACGGTTATACCTACCTGAACAAAGAGAGCGATATGGGCATTCCCGGTCTGACCAAGGCCAAGAAATCGTATCACCCGTATAAGATGGTGCGGTCCGTCAAGTTGATCCGTAAAGCGAGGTGAGATAGTGCAACTCAAGGGGAAGAAAATTCTTATCCTGGTGGAGACCTTCTACAATGAATTCGAGTTCTGGTATCCCTACTACCGGCTCAAGGAGGCCGGGGCCCAGGTGACCGTGGTGGGGTCGGGCAGCGCCAACACTTATAAAAGCAAGGCTGGGCTTCCGGTCACCGTTGATACCACGGCGGAAAAGATCACTGTCGCCGATTATGACGGCGTTGTCATTCCCGGCGGGTATGCCCCGGACCACATGCGGCGGTACCCGGCCATGGTCGATCTGGTGAAAGGGTTTGCCGAGGCCGGCAAACTGGTGGCCGCCATCTGCCATGCCGGGTGGATGCTGGTGTCGGCAGACATCATCCGCGGCCGAACCGTCACGTCTTACTTTTCCATCAAGGACGATCTGGTCAACGCCGGGGGCAATTGGGTGGACAAGGAGGTGGTGGTGGACGGCAGCCTGGTCACCAGCCGCACACCCGACGATCTGCCGGCGTTTATGCGGGCCATCATCGGTGTGCTGGTTAAGTCTGATGTCTGAGGACAGAAGACTGATTGCCTGATGATGTCTGAGATAGATCGAATTTCTAAATTTTGATTGGATTTAGTGCAGGCGACACGTATCTGCCGTTGAGATTGAATTCACCATCAAAAGGCCGACTACCCTATCTTGTAGTCGGCCTTTATTTTCCAGCACTTGGCTTTAATAGCAGTAATGTCAAGGTTCGCGATCCTTGTCCTATGTCGCGTCTATCTCATGATTCAGATGCAATCGATTCCTTTCACCATATTTAATGGGGGAATGCTGAAATATAAATGATTGGCCGGAAACTGCAAGTTAGATGCGATTTTGCCAGCAAGACGGGTAGTGACGTTCAAGTGGTCAGGGAAGCTGCGGGAGAAAATAAATGGAAAATAACCGACGAAAACATCCCCGCAATGCCTCATACATTATTGGAAAATATAAGGTGCTGGAAGGAACATTCCGTGATGTAATCAAAAACATCGGTGCTGGTGGCTTGTCTGTTCGAACCAATTAGGAAGGTAGCCGTTGGTCAGCCAATTACGATTAAGTTTCCATTGTTTAATTTTGATAGTATGATGAAGGTAACTGGTAGGATTGTTCGCCGGGATCTTGCCGGATTTGCCGTTACATTTAACGAGCCAATTCACGGACTGGTCTGCAAGGAAGGCCATTTCCCAGAAATTGTTAATGAGAGGGACCGATAAACCCAGGGTGCCACCGAATTTAGGCCTGGCCACATGGTTTGTTCTGACAGCGATCAACAAGGCGATGTTCCTTCATACCCGGCAGTTAATGGACGCAAGAAAGTTATTTGTTCATGGACGTCCGTAGCTACCCTGAAAACTGCCGGCTCCCGTCCCGTGCCCCGAAATTTCGACTTGACAACGGCCGCCCGCGGTCGGTACTTTCCTATTATCTTTTTGGCCGATTCAGGCCGGTACTACTATGGTGGGCATATAAATCGGCAGGGCACAATTCGGGGGGGAGATGAGGATGGTTTCGAAAAGCGATTTCCTAGTGCGCTTTCCCCTCCGGAACAACAAGGCAAAAGGGGGTATCAGAATGTTCAAGAAGCTTATGATTCTCGGCGCGGCCGCGGCCATGTTCGCCGCCACGGACGCCAATGCTGCCGACTTTTACGGCACGTTGGCCAAAATCAAGGAAACCGGCACGATCGTCCTCGGTCACCGCGAATCGTCGGTGCCCTTCGCCTACATCGGCCCGGAAGGCAAGCCGATCGGCTATTCCATGGATCTGTGCATGGAGGCCGTGGAAGCCATTGAGGCGGAAATCGGCATGAAACTCAATGTCAAGCTCGTTCCGGTCACGCCGCAAACCCGCATTCCGCTCATCGCAAACGGCAACATCAACATCGAATGCGGCTCGACCACCAACAACCTGACCCGTCAGCAGCAGGTCGACTACGCCTACACGACCTTCATCACCGGCACCAAAATCCTCACCAAAAAGGGCTCCGGGATCAAGGAAGTCGAAGATCTGGCCGGAAAGGCGATCGCTTTGGCGCAGGGCACCACCAACGAACGCGCGATCAAGGAAAGCATCGAAAAGCTCGGCATCAAGGACGTCAAGGTCCTCAGTGTGAAGGATCACGCCGAAGGGCTTCTGGCGCTGGAAACCGACCGCGTCGACGCATATTCCACCGACCATATCCTGCTGTTCGGCCTGATCGCGAAATCCAAAAACCCGGCTGCCTACGAAGTCGTCGGCCGGTTCCTGTCGTTCGACCCCTATGCCCTGATGCTGCCGCGCGACGATTCGGCCATACGCCTGGTCGTCAACCGCACGCTCGCCGGCCTGTTCCGCTCGGGCGAAATCAAGGACATCTACAACAAGTGGTTTATGAGCGACATCCCGGGCAGCCAAGCCCTTATGGTTCCCATGGGCGACACGTTGGAAACGAACTTCGCGGTTCAAGCGTTCCCCAAGTAAGTGCATCACGCACGGACGCCGCACACGGGGCGGCCTCCGTGCGACATATGGTCTCCGACCTGAAAGCCATTCATGAATTACAACTGGAATTGGGCCATCCTTATCGAAGCGCCCTATTTCGATTGGCTGGTGTCCGGACTTGGCTGGACCCTGCTGGTCTCCGTGCTGGGGTGGATCATCGCGTTTTCCCTCGGTTCGCTGATCGGCGTCATCCGAACCTTGCCCAGCAAACCCCTTCGCCTGTTCGGTATGGCCTACGTGGAGCTATTCCGCAATGTTCCGTTGCTGGTGCAGATGTTCATCTGGTTCTACGTACTGCCGGAGCTCGTTGGTGAGGATCTTGGTCGTTGGATGAAGCGGGACATGCCGTTTCCCGAAGCCACCAGCGCCATTTTATGCCTGGGCACCTACACCGCGTCGCGTGTCGCCGAGCAGGTTCGCGCCGGCATCGAATCGATCCCACGCGGCCAGAGCATGGCCGGTTACGCCATGGGACTGACCACGAAGCAGGTGTACCGCTACCTGCTGATCCCGGTGGGCTATCGGATCATCGTGCCGCCGATGACGTCGGAATTCCTGACCATCTTCAAGAATTCCTCGCTCGCGCTGACCATTGGCGTCGCCGAGGTGCTCTATCAGGCGCGCCAGATCGAAAACTATACCTTCCAGGGATTCGAGGCGTTCACGGCCGCGACGCTGATCTATCTGGTAATCACCATGATCGTGGTGCTCATTACGGACCGCGTCGAAGCAAGGACCCGCATTCCCGGATATGGCGTGCAGGGGAAAACGTAATGCTGACGGCTTTTGATTTCGGCGTGATTACGCGCAACCTTCCGTATCTTTGGGAGGGCATGCAGCTCAGCCTTCTGCTGACCGGCCTTTCGGCCGCCGGCAGTATCGTTCTCGGCACCATTCTGGCCCTCATGCGGCTCTCGGGTATCGCGCTGTTTCAGTGGATCGGCGCGGTCTGGGTCAACTTCTTCCGTTCCCTACCGCTGCTGCTCGTGATCTTCTGGTTTTATTTCCTGGTGCCGGTCGTGGTTCAGCAGCAAGTGGACGCTTTTCAATCCGCGCTGATCGGCTTCGTTCTGTTCGAAGCGGCCTACTACTGTGAGATCATGCGCTCGGGTATCCTTAGCATTTCGCGCGGGCAGGCGTGGGCCGGTTACGCGCTGGGCCTGCGCTATTCGCAGACCATGCGCTACATCGTGCTGCCGCAGGCGTTCCGCAACATGCTGCCGATCCTGCTGACGCAGACGATCATTTTGTTTCAGGACACCTCCCTGGTTTTCGTGGTCGGCTTGGCCGACTTCATGACCTCGGCTGTAAACGTGGCGCAGCGTGACTCGCGTCTGATCGAACTCTATGTCTTCGCGGCCTTCGTCTACTTCGTGATGTGCTATTTCGGGTCGCTTTACGTCAAACACCTTCAGCAAAAGATGCACCGATGATTGATATTCAAAACGTCAACAAGTGGTACGGTGACTTCCACGTCTTGAAGAACAATTCGACGAGCGTGGAGAAGGGCGAAGTTATCGTCGTCTGCGGGCCGTCGGGCTCGGGCAAGAGCACGCTGATCAAGTGCGTCAACGGCCTGGAGCCGTTCCAGGAGGGCACGATCACTGTGAACGGCGTTTCCGTCGGCGCACCGGATACCAACCTGCCGGAGTTGCGGTCCCAAATCGGTATGGTGTTCCAAAACTTTGAGTTATTCCCACACATGACGGCGATGCAGAACATCTGTCTGTCGCAACTTAAGGTGCTGGGTCGCTCTCAGTTGGAGGCCCAGGAGCGTACCAACACACTGCTTGACCGCGTCGGGCTCGGCGGTTTGGGCTTCAAGTACCCGTCCGAACTTTCGGGTGGTCAGCAACAGCGTGTGGCCATCGCCCGCGCGTTGGCCATGGATCCGATTGCCATGCTGTTCGATGAGCCCACCTCCGCGCTCGATCCTGAAATGATCAACGAAGTGCTGGAAGTGATGCAGGAACTGGCCGGCGAAGACGGCATGACCATGATGGTGGTGACCCACGAAATGGGATTCGCACGACGCGTGGCCGACCGGGTCATTTTCATGGATGAGGGCGAAATCGTCGAGGACGCCACTACAGATGACTTCTTCGGGACGCCGCGCAGCGACCGCGCCCAACTATTCTTGTCGAAGATCCTTGAACACTGACGCACACCTTCAAATACCCCCATTCACATTAGCGGCATGATGCATTGCCAATTGGTTTGGATCAGGGCTCAATTGCCGAAAAGGTAAATACCGCCGTTTCTCAGGTTTTCAACACCTCGGTCCACCGTCGGCACGTGCCCGATGCCGTCATCCTCGCTGGCCATAATAAACGTGGGGGAAAGTCTTTAGAAAAAATGCTATGGCCGATATATGCGATGACTATGATACGCGGGCGTGGTAGATCATCACCGCCGAATCCGTAGGTGCCTTCCAAAGCAATATTGCCGATCGTGCGTGCCCCTCCCGTAATTAGGGCATCCGGGGCCTACCCGCTTTCTCACCCGGCTGGTTGCCGAGGCACCAACGGAGCGAAGCGGCTGTTGCTGCTTCCGCTGATAAGGGCCTTTAGCTTAGAGTACAAACATGCATTTTTTGTTTGGTCAACAGGTGAACTGGGAAGCCACGACATGTTGTATTTTGTGGATAAAAATTGAAATTACAACAAGATAGAATCTATCCCAAGGACAGACTTTGTGAAGGTACGTCTTGTCAATCTGCTGTAGTGTGCGTTCATTTTTTTTCGGAGTTGGCTTAAAAAGATAGCATAATAGTAGGGTGTTTTTTTAATTCCGCCCATTGTTCAGCATCATGTCCATGAACAACAAAAGCCTCTTCCGAGTCTACCATGGTTTGTAGTTTTTTCACCGATTCGAGTACCTGTTCATTGTCATAGTTGTTTCTGGAAACGACAAGGTTTTTGTAATGCTCTTTGAGAGGGACACTGTCACCACTCAGTATGATGGCTTGCTGTTCCTTTTGCCGAACGACCAAAATTTGATGACCGGGAGTGTGACCAGGCATTGGGGTAACCACTAAGCTTCCATCCCCGTAAATATCAAACTTACCCTCTAATTCCTGGTAATTTAGCGGATGGTCCCAATCAGCCTTGAAATACCCCCTGCCTTCATTCTCTGGCCGTTTTGCAAAAGCGAGCTCTTTCTTGGAAACAAGAAAGGTTGCCTCCGGAAAAAATTGATTCCCACCCGCATGATCAAAATGAAGATGGGAATTCACGACATAGCGAATGCCGTCTGGCTGGCAATCGATTTTCTTCAATTGAGATATGATTCCAATACTTTTGTTGCCAATGGGTTGAAATGCCTTGGCCAGTCCTCCCCAACGGCCAAAGGCGTCTTTGAATACATCAGGATGAGGGCCGGTATCGAAAAGCACATCTCCGTGCGGATGTGTAATCAAAAAAGCGGGTATGGGCAATTCAACGAAGATATCTTTGTCCGCTTGCGGCAGAAAGATCCTTTTCCTGGCTTTTAATCGGCAGCATGACATGGCATAAATTTTCATTGAGTGTCCTTTGCATCTCTTAAAAACACTGCCAACGGACTGGGAGTTGAGGTGCCTTTATCAGTATTCTTGCCCAGGGTGAACAGTCATAATAGCTGATTTACGCCCCGCCGTCATCATAATTGGCCATCTGATAGCCAAAAATACAACCATAGGCGACAAGTCAGGCGGTAAATTTTGATAGCAGTAATCTGCTATGCAGGAATGATGAAAACGTCCGGATTTTTATCGTTGGGACGGATTCACCTCAACGAATCGGCCATCGTGTGAAACTTTTCTTTTTTCTCATTCGTTTTTTTCCGGGCGCTGAGACAGGATGCGAACATTTTTGAGTTTCAGCATTGCCGAAGGGGAGAGTGCTAATGGCAACCCCTTTCGAATAGACATCTTACCGGCTCGATTGGATAGATGAAGGGCTTTCATCACCAGACCCGAGGGGTCAAAGTCCGTCATGATCATTTGAAAAACAACCTCTTTCAGGCCGTTTAATGCACTACCGGCGATCACGGTTTCTCCGGCGATTACAAAGGAATCAAGATCACCAAAGGAAACGATTGTGGGCTTCCCACTCGGCTTGAATGGTTTTACTGCCTTGCCGGCGTTAAGGCGGATGATATTTTCCGCTACACAAACACCCATATCGATGGCATGGTAGGCCTGCTTTGAGTGGATACTGGATACCCCGGCGGCATCCCCTGCAAAAAAAACAGCTTCATACGCATCGTGTTGCAGCGAATCCTGAACGGGTGCCCATTCATCCGGGGTGTTTGTAAAACCTGACTTGCTTAGAATCGGATTGGGTTTGACGCCGCCGGTCCAGATGGTTACATCCGATTTCAAACGGTGACCATTGGATAACAGGACTGTTTTCGGGGTGATTTTCTTTACGACAACCCCGGTGATGCTTTCAAAGGAAAAGGGCCTGCAGTGTTCTTGAATTTCGGATTCGACGTCTGCCGGCGATTCCGGCAGAAGATGCGCCGCTCGTTCAATAATCCTGATTCGAAGACCGTCGTGTTTTCGGAAGCCACGCAGTATTTCACCGAGGGCTTCGATTCCTTCGATGCCGCCGCCGACAATAACGATGTGGAACGGGCGTTTGATTTTGGAAAGTTTTTGCAACGTCTGTCCAATTGAATGACATTGGGCTACGTTCTTAAACGGCAGGGCATACTTTTCGGCACCCTGAACACCAAAGGTATTGGTAACCCCGCCGATGGCGACCACACAGTAGTCATAGCGGAGCTTTTTTCCGGATGTGGTGATGACCTGTTTTTTTCCCGGTACTATTTGTGTGACCGTACCGGAGAGAAACCGGTGTCCCATCCGCCTGACGATGGCCTTGTTAGAGAACCGCAACATGGCCGGTGTTTTTATTCCTGAAACAAGCTCGTGAATATTGGGCCGAAATTCAAACCACGGATGTTTGTCTATCAGGGTAACGTTGAATTTCTGTGGCAAGTTTAGCGCGGTTTTCAGACCCGCAAAGTTCCCCCCAATAATGACCACCCGGGGCCTTGAATCGTTTTTCGACTGTTTTGCCATGATGATGGGGCCTTATCAAACCTTGAATCCGGAATGAAGAAAAATAGGGTCTGTTTTATTTATGTGGATGCTACTCACCCTAAGCCTCGAGCCCAGAATTATGCCTCGCCAGTGAGAAAATCGGGCTCCTGAAACAAGGGCGCCGGGTAGGTGTAAAAGCCTGCTCCGCTTTTCATACCCAGCCTTCCGTCGTCGATGCGTGTTTTCAAAAACGCCGCATTGGCCGCCAGTTGGGCGTCACTGGTGGCCTTGGCCCAGTAGTCGTTGATCCTCCATACGGTGTCCAGGCCCACCTTGTCCATCATGCCGAAGGGACCCACGGGTGAACGAAGCACGCCCATCCAGGCCCGGTCGATATCATAGACCTTGGCTACACCGTTTGACGCCAGGGTCAGGGCGGACTTGAACAGATCGCTCAGCATGGCGTTGAAGACGTAACCGAAGCTCTCCCGTTCCAGAACGATGACAGTCTGGTGGAGCCGCTCGGCAAAAGCGCGGACCAGTTCCATCGATTCGGCCGATGTGCCCGGGTGGGGCATCACATCCACCACGTCGGTGAGCAGGATGTCGTGAAAGTGAAAAGCCAGAAAGCGATCCGGCCGGCCGGTAGCCTCGGCAAACATGGAGGGGACGAGGGTGGAGGTGTTGGTGGTGAATACCGTGCGCGCCGGACACAGGCGGTTGAATTGCGCAAAGATTCTGCCTTTTAACTTGGGATCTTCCGGCACCGATTCGGTGACGATGTCGACCTCGGAGGCCGCTGCTTTTGCGTCATTGGTGAAGGTGATCCGGCCCAGGACCGCAGCTTTTTCCCCGGCGGGCAGGCGGCCGCGTTTGACGAATCGGTTCGCGAGCTGTGCCAGCCGCTTGCGTGTCGCTTCGAAAATATCCGGAGCCACATCGTAGACGACCACATCATATCCGTTCATGGCGCAAAGAAATCCGATCTGATGTCCCATGGTACCCGCACCAATGGTGAGAATACGCCTTACCTCGTCAATCTTCATACCGCACCTCCTTTATCTCTCATCTGGTCGTATCTTTCCCGCAATACCGGCAGGAAAACGGTTAAATCGTCGATCACCGCATAATGCGCCAGGTTGAATATGGCCGCCTTCGGGTCGGTGTTCACGGCCACGACGGTCCGGGATTCCCGCATGCCGGCCAGATGCTGGGGGGCACCGGAAATGCCGCAGGCCAGGTAAAGGGCCGGCGACACCGTACGGCCCGTTTCGCCGATCTGAAGAGCGTGGGGCAGCCAGCCCAGATCGCAGGCACCCCTGGAACCGCCGACCGCTGCATTTTTGAACATGGCGGCAGCCGTATCGAGCAGACCTTTATGTTCGGTCCCTTTCAGTCCGCGTCCGGCCGCCACGACCACTTGCGCCTTTTCCAGCACCTGATCCGTGTGTGCACGTCGATTCAGGCCCTGGGGGATGAATCGGTGGTCCGTGTCCGTCAAAAGCCGGGTTTCCACAGATGGCGAATGGTCAGAGACATCCGGGGGTGCCGAGCGGGAGAACAGTCCCGGCATGATCGTCAGGACCATCGGCCTGTTGCCGGTTGTCACGGTTTCACTCAGCTTGCCGCCAAAGACCACTCGTTTGAGCACAACTTTGTTGCTTTCTACTAAAAGGGAGTCGACGGTGGTGATGCAGGGGGCCTTGATGCGCCAGGCCAGGGTGGCGGCGGCCTGGCAGGCGCGCATGTTGTGAGGAAAACAGACGGCCAGCGGTGAGCATGCCTCAACCAAAGCCTCGACCGCCGAAGCGGTAATGGACGGGTTGGGGTAACGGCACTGCGCGTGATCCAAAACGGTGACCGGCATGCCGGCAGTATTCGACCAGGATCGTGCCACCTGCTCGATTCCATTCCCGGTCAGCACGCCGACCGGCTCGCCATCGAATCGTCCGGCCAGGCGCCTGGCCTGTTTGCCCAGGTCTCTGGATCCGGCAGAGAGGATACCATCGATGGTTTCGCCCACGACCAGAACGGTGCCGGCGCATTTTTCCGGGATCATGTTCAATTGTCCTATTTCAACCATCCGTTGTCATTAAACAGCCGCAACAGGGTGTCCGCTTTTTCAATCATGCTTCCTTCGATGATCTGGCAGGAGGATGTCTGTTGCGGAAAAGCCACATTCAGCGTCTCGACCGGCGGAGTGGGGTTGGCCGTCTCAGCCGGGACAGTCCGTTGGATCGCTTGCCTGCGGGACCTGAGGGTGTTGGACAGGGACGGGTAACGTGGGATTTGCCGACCGGTTTGCACGGTCACCAGTGCCGGGCAGGGGAGTCGAACGATCTCGGCCATTCCGCCTTCCATTTCACAGGTTGCCGTGAGCGATCGACCCGGCAGGTCCAGGGCGATTTCCACTGCCGCAGCGGCGCAAGGCAGTTCGAGCGCCGCAGCGATCATCGGACCGGTGATGCCGTGCATCTCGTCTTCGGACATGACGCCGGTCAGAATCAGATCGTAGTTTTTTGTCTTGGCGAAGCGGGCAATCGAGCGGGCGACGGTCGTCGGGGCCAGCCGTACGCGTGCGTTAATGGCCAGGTGAATTCCCGTATCCGCACCCATGGCCACGGCTCGCCGAATCGTGTCCCTGACCCGATCCGGTCCTGCCGACATGGCATCTATTGTGACATCATCGGCCTTATCCCTGATGGCCAGGGCCGCCTCCAGGGCGTGGGCATCGTAATGATTCATGCACCAACCGATGGCCGTTTCATCGATCCAGGAACCCGCAATGGCCAGCGCGCCCTCGGATGCAAGATCGGGTACCGCTTTGATGCAAACCAAAATCGAAAATGCCATGGATTCCTCATCTTGTTTAATTGAGGAACCTATACGCATGAAATGCTATCCAAGGCAATAAAAAAATCGAGCGTTCGCTATATTTACATTGACAGAGGATGGGGGCCACCATATAGGAAGGATAGATAGCATGAGATATTCAAAGTCTTTCAATATTATCTTAGCGAAGTTGGGATAGCGCAGGAAATGAGCATTTTGTATCTGATTCGACACGGTCAGGCCTCCTTCGGAACATCGGACTACGATGCGCTTTCGGACGGGGGGCGGCACCAGGCCCGTGTTCTGAGCACCTTTTTTCTCGAGGCCGGCCTCCGCTTCGATGCGTGTTGGTCCGGTACCCTGAGGCGGCAGCACCAGACCCTCGGTGAAGTCCGGGACACCTATCTGAAGGCAGGGCTTGACCTTCCGCTTCCGACTGAAACGGCAGCCCTTGATGAATACGATTACGAAGCCATTCTTCGAGCGTTGGTGCCGATCATCGAAAAAGAGGACCCGGACTTTATCCGCGATGTCGGCCGCATGCTGGCGGACCGTCGGGCGTTTCAAAAGGTGTTTGGACGGGTTATGACCCGCTGGGCAACCGGTTCGGATACCGTGGATGATCTGCCCAGCTGGTCCTCCTTTGCCGCGGGCGTGACCAAAGGTATCCGGGACATCATCGATCGCAGCGACCGTGGCGACCACGTTGCCGTTTTTACTTCAGGCGGTCCCATCGCTGCGACAGTCGGCAGTGTGACAGGCCTTTCAGCAGAAAAAACCGTGGCGCTTTCATGGCAATTGGTCAATGCGTCTATCACCCGCTTCAAATTCAGCGGCGGGCAAATCAGCCTGGCCACTTTTAATGAACAGGGTCATCTGGAACGAGAAGGGGAGATCGGTCTGATTACGTATCGATAGTCACTTCTAATCATCTTTAGCCCAAGGAAGAACAATATGGATTTTCAAATCTCAGAAAAAATGCAGGTGATCCTGGAGATGATGAACGAGTTTGTCGACAAGGAACTCATCCCACTGGAAGCGGAATTCCTGAATCGCGAGTTTGTGGATCTTCTCCCGGTGCTGGCGGAAAAACGCAGCATGGTTCGGCAGATGGAATTGTGGGCACCCAACCACCCCAGGGAATTGGGGGGCATGGGCCTGGACCTGGTCGAGCACGGCCTGGTGTCCGAAGTGCTGGGGCGAACGCCCATCGGCCACTATGTGTTCAACTGCCAGGCACCCGATGCCGGCAACATCGAAATCCTGCATAAGCACGGCACCGAATCCCAGCAGGGTCAGTATTTGAGACCCCTGGTCGACGGGCGGATCCGCAGTTGCTTTTCCATGACCGAGGTTGACATGCCGGGCTCCAATCCGACCATGCTGGAAACCACGGCCGTCAAGGACGGCGACGACTACGTGATCAACGGCCAGAAATGGTATACCACCTCGGCCGATGGGGCCGCTTTTGCCATTGTCATGGCCGTCACCAATCCCGACGCCTCTCCCTACATGCAGGCCAGTATGATTATCGTTCCCACCGATACGCCGGGCTTCAACCTGGTGCGCAACATCCCGGTCATGGGGCACCGGGGAACCGATTACGCATCACATGGGGAAATTCTCTACCAGAACTGCCGGGTGCCCCAGGCGAACCTGCTGGGGCCCGAAGGGCATGGTTTCGTCATCGCCCAGGAGCGACTGGGCCCCGGCCGCATCCACCACTGCATGCGCTGGATCGGCATCGCACAGCGCGCCTTCGACCTCATGTGCCGGCGGGCCAACACACGCAAGATGTCGCCGGACGGAAAGACCCTGGGATCAAAGCAGATCGTCAAGGCCTGGATCGCGGAAAGTGCGGCAGAAATACAGGCATCCCGCCTGATGACCCTGCACGCCGCCTGGAAAATCGAAAAAGCGGGGGCAAAGGCCGCACGCCACGAGATATCCTTCATCAAGTTTGTGGTGGCCAACACACTTCAGCGGGTGGTCGATCGCGCGCTTCAGGTACACGGCGGCCTGGGCATGACCGACGACACGGTACTGGCCTATTTCTTCCGCCATGAACGGGCGGCACGCATTTATGACGGGGCCGACGAGGTTCACAAGATGTCCGTGGCCCGGCATATCCTTCGTGCCCATGCCGAAGGCGGTTTGAAGGCGGCGTTGAATCTGCCGGGATAAGGAGGGTTCGGGGTTCAGGGTTCAGCGTTCTGGTTTCTGCTTTGAGCCTTGGGCTTTCAGCTTATTCGCTCATCTGCTATTTTGTTCTGGGTTCAAAGTAAAAGCGGCTTCCAGCCGCGATCAATATCATCGCCAATGGCCCCTTTATCGAGAAACGGCAATGGATTTAAAATCATTTGAAAAGCAGGTCGCTGTATCGACCACGGATATCTGCAGGCAAATTTTCGAGAGCCGATCCCTCTCCATTAAAGTCAAAAAGGAACAGGTGGCGGTCAGGAACCTGGTGAGAATCTTCAAGGCAACGCTCAAGCTGGCCAATCGCAAGGGGTTTCATGCCATGAGTCTGCGGGACCTGTGTGCCGAAAGCGGTATGTCCATGGGCGGGCTGTACGCCTATTTTAACAACAAGGAGGAACTGCTGACCCTGATTCAGGCGCAGGGCAGGGCCATTGTGGCCCGGGTGATGAGCGATCAACTGAACGGCATCCAGGATGCCAAACAGGCATTGGACATGGCCATCCGCAGCCACCTCTATCTGTCCGAAGTGCTGCAGCCCTGGTTTTTTTTCTCTTATATGGAGACCCGCTTTTTCCATGCCGATGAAGGCAAACGGGCCATTGCCGGGGAATTGCAGACCGAAGCCATATTTTCCAGCATTCTGGAACGCAGGATGGCCGGTGCCGCTTTTGACATAAAGGATCCGCTGCTGGTTGCCGCCGCCATTAAGGCTCTGCTTCAGGACTGGTATCTGAAGCGCTGGAAATACAAAAGGCGCAAGATTTCGGTCGAAGCCTATGCGGATTTCGTTATTTCCATGGTCAGCGCCTATGGCGCCGGTGAAACCATGAAGGGAGAAAAAAATGACTTCTCTTGATCAGGCCAGGGCGGTTCGTCAGGGAGAATCCCTGGATGCGGGAAAGATTGCAGCTTATCTGAAAGCGAACCTGCCCGGTTTGGTCGGCCCGGCAACAGTCCGCCAGTTTCACAGCGGTTTTTCAAACCTGACCTACCTGATCGGCATGGGTGAAACCGAACTGGTGCTTCGCCGGCCGCCCTTTGGCCGGAAAGCCAAGACGGCCCACGACATGAGTCGTGAATACCGCATACTCAGGGCCCTGAAGCCCGTCTTCCCTCATGTCCCTGAACCATTGGCCTACTGCGACGATCCGGCGGTCATGGACGCGCCTTTTTACGTGATGGAGTGCATGCGGGGCGTGATCCTGAGAAAAGAACCGCCCGACGCAATCGCCCTTGATGCGACGGCTGCCGGCAGGCTTTGTCGTCGATGGGTGGATGTGCTTGGTGATCTTCATGGCCTGGACTACCAGGGGTGCGGCCTGGCGGATCTGGGCAACCCCGATGGGTATGTGGCCAGGCAGGTCCATGGCTGGTCAAAACGCTACCGCGACGCCCGCACCGGTGACGTGCCGGATTTCGAAACTGTCATGGCGTGGCTAAACGCCGGCATGCCGCCGGATTATTCAACACCCGCACTGGTCCACAACGACTACAAGTTCGACAACGTGATTCTGGACCCCGCCGATCTTACCCGGATTATCGGTGTGCTGGACTGGGAGATGGCCACCATCGGCGATCCGCTCATGGACCTGGGCGCCTCTTTGGGGTATTGGATAGAAGCGGATGACAGTGACGAACTGAAGCTGATCCGGACGCTGCCGACCCTGTGTCCCGGGATGCTGACCCGGCGTCAGATCGTCGCGCTGTATGAGAAAAAGGCTGGAGCGCCCATAGAGAATTTTTCCTGGTATTACTGCTTTGGCCTGTTTCGGCTGGCGGTGATTGCCCAGCAGATCTACTACCGCTTTTTCAATGGTCAGACAACCGACAAGCGCTTCGGGGTGCTGGGGCTCGCCGTGGGGATATTGGAGAAGGCGGCGGTTAGGGTGATTGAGACAGGTAATTACTGAGAGGAGACAACATGGTATCGTTTGATTTGAAAGACCGTATTGCCTTGGTCACCGGCGCCAGCCGGGGTATCGGCCGGGCGATTGCAGAGACGCTGGCCGAGCACGGTGCAGAGCTGATTGTGGTAAGCCGGAAGTTGGAGAGCCTGGAAACGGTCGCGGAAGGGATCCGCGAGCAAGGCGGCAAGGCTGTATGCTTTGCCTGCAACATGGGTAATCTTGAAGACATCGATTTGCTTTACGAAAAAATTGGTGAGCGTTACGGACGGCTGGACATCCTGGTGAACAATGCCGCCACCAATCCCTATTTTGGAGAGATGGCCACCGTCGATGAAGGCGTGTGGGAGAAAACCCTGGACGTGAACCTGAAAGGTCCCTTTTTCATGATCCAAAAGGCCATTTCCCTCATGCAGGCAGCCGGCAAGGGCGCGGTGGTGAATGTCTCGTCGGTAAACGGCATCCGGCCGGCCGTGTTTCAGGGCGTCTATTCGATCACCAAAGGGGCGCTGATCACCATGACCCAGGCCTTCGCCAAGGAGTTGGCCCCCCATCATATCCGCGTCAATGCGTTGCTGCCGGGATTCACGGACACCAAATTCTCCTCGGTGCTCATGCAAAACAAAGAGATCTACGACATGGTGGTGGCTCAGATTCCATTGAAACGACCCGCGGAACCCATGGAGATGGCTGGTGCGGTGCTATACCTGGTTTCGGAAGCGGCATCTTACACCACCGGTGCTTGCATTCAATGTGACGGTGGGTTGCTGGCATGATCGCCGGCTTTCAACAGAGCGGAAGGGCGAATGTCTATTACCGGATGTGTTTATCCCAGATTCCATAACCGATGCTTGATCGTTAAATTTTCTGAAGGGAAAAAATCAAATGAAAATTTCAGACTGGCTGGATGGAAAGGAAGCAGAGAACGTGGATGTATCTCAAATCACATTGCCTACAGATATGTCTTATAAAGATCTTGCTCTTAAAACGGCTAAAACACACATAGCATAATCACTTAACTGTGATTCGTTTCTAATAGAAAAGGAGTTGTTGTGGAACCCGTAATAGTCTTTTTTATTTTCTTTCTTTTAATCACAGTTGCCTGGATCATTGGAACCTATAATCGGTTCATCAAATTTAAAAACAGGATCGAGGAAGCGTGGAGCGGCATCGATGTTGCCTTGAAACGGCGCTTTAATTTGATACCTAATTTGATACGAGCAGTTGAAGGATACAGCGCGCACGAAGCTAAAATCCTGACATCGACAAGTGAGCATCGAACCGGGTCGAGCAACATCTCCAATCGCGTAGAGGAAGAGAGCCAAATATCAAAATCACTGCGCGGAATCTTGGCTGTGGCTGAAGCGTATCCTGACCTTAAGGCCAGTGCCAATTTCATGGATCTGCAAGACAATTTAAATGAAATTGAGGAAGATGTACAAAAGGCAAGAAATCGCTATAATAGTTCCGTGAATAAATTCAATACTCTGGTTGAATCCTTTCCGGCCGCCTTGATCGCCCAAAAGTTTGGATTTAAAAAACAAAGCTACTTTTCGCTTGATTTAGCCACCCAAAGGGAACTTCCAGAGGTTTATTTTTCTGCATCTCATAAATCCGAGAAATAAATTCAACGGTGAGGTTCGTTAGGGTCCATTTCAAGTTCAAGGCATGATTCTATGTTATTTCTTTGTAGCCTTGGGGCTTTTGTGGTGACAGAAACAGACTTTTACCCCCTTTGATTCGGCAAGCGAATCATTTCAACTACCCTCTCAGCAAATTTAACAAGCCATGATGATCGGTGATGTGCAGGCCTGTAATAAGGCCCTGGATTAAAGATACTCCAGCCACAATGAAAACGACTGGACCCAGACTTACAAACCCCAAGAACAGATCGATTGTCTTTTCAATAGCAAAACTTATCCCAAACACGACTAATATCAGGACGGCAATAACCAGGGCGATTGTCTGAGTGGGAACATCGCCTGCGAAGCTGAACTGTTTTACGTAGGAGAACAACCAGAACAGTCCAGTTCCCATCACCGCAACAGTAATAAATGCTATCGGTAGGTTTTTTAATGCTCGGCCCACCAGACATATGGCCAGAAGCAACATTAAAAGAATGGACCCTCCCGACACCTCAGAGCTATGCCCGCCATATAAAACCATCGCCACTGGGGCCGCAAAAAGACCTACTCCAGCCAGAAAAGAGATCACTTGAAGAAGCTTACTCTCGTTTTCGCGGCGTTTTAGGGTGCGATTGACCCCCAATACAACACCCAGTACTCCCGAAACTAACAAAAGCCATGGAACAAAAGTCGCGTCCATATATGCTCGCCTTCTTGATTAACCCCAATGTTGTTTATGCAACGTTGGGGGAGACTCTGTCGCGATTCAATGTGACGGTGGGTTGCCGGCATAACCGCCGGCTTTCAGCTGATAATCCAGGCCAGACCCGTCACCCCTTGATTACCGCATTCAGCAGTTGGCTCATATCTTGAATCAGATACGGCTTCTTAACGGCACCGCAGAACCCGTAACTGGCGTGATTGGCCATCACCGGGTCATTTGAATATCCGCTGGAGACAATGGCCCGCACGTTGGGGTCCAACGCGCGAAGCTGGCGAGCGGTTTCTTTTCCGCCCATGCCGCCGGGCACGGTCAGGTCCAGTATCACGGCATCGAAGGTATTGCCGGCTTCAAGTTCCTCTTTGTAAATATCTACGGCGGCCTGACCATCCTGGGCAAGCACCACGTCGTACCCCATTTTGGGAAGCATGACCGAGACCAGTTCCCGGATGAAATCCTCGTCATCCATCACCAGTATGCGTCCGTGACCGGATATTAGACCCTTGGTTTCCCTGGTGTCGATCACATGCGTTCCTTCAGAAGCGGGCAGCAGAATGGTGAATGTGGTGCCTTGGCCAAATGTTGAATCCACGGTCAATTGTCCGTCGTGTTTGGCTATGATGCTGTAGGCCACGGCCAGTCCCAGCCCGCTGCCTTTCTGTTTGGTGGTGAAGTACGGGTCGAATATTTTTTTTAGGTGCTCCGGGTGGATGCCGATGCCCTCGTCCTGGATGGACAACTGAATGTGATTGCCGGGTTCGAGGGCATAGGAATTGTCGGGGGGCAAGGTCACATTAATTCCCTGAATAGACATGGTACCGCCATTGGGCATGGCTTGATCGGCGTTGATGATGAGGTTGTGCACGACCTGGGTGATTTGACCGTCGTCTACATCGGCCGGCTGCAGACCTTCGTCAATACTGAACGTGCAGCGGACGTTGGACCCGTGCAGGGCAAACTGTGCGGATTCACGAACCAGGTCGCCAATGTGGGTGGTGTGCTTTACGGGTTCACCACCCTTGGAAAAGGTCAGCAACTGCTGGGTCAGGTCTTTGGCCCGGACCGCCGCTTTTTCCATCTCGCCCAGTGCGCGAGACACCGGATTACCGGGTTGCACATCCAACTTGGCCAGCGATAGATTGCCGATGATGCCGGTTAAAAAGTTATTAAAATCATGGGCGATGCCACCTGCCAGCACCCCCAGGGACTTCAATTTTTCCATCTTCAGCAACTCTTCTTCGATGCGCTGCTGACCGGTAATATCGCGAAATACCAACACCGCGCCGATGATGTCGCCTTGAAGGTCCAGGATCGGTGCGCCGCTGTCGGCAATAATATGTTCCCGGCCGTCCCTGGCCACCAGGATGGTGTGGTTGGCCAGACCGACAATCTGCCTGGAGGAAAGCACGCGGTCCACCGGGTTGGCGCAGGGCTCTCCGGTTCGCTCGTTGACAATCCGAAACACACCCATCAAGGGGCGGCCGATCGCCTCTGCTTCTCGCCATCCGGTCAGATCCTCTGCAATCGGGTTCATCAGTGCAATTCGACCTTCACGATCCGTGGTGATCACGGCATCACCAATGCTGCGCACGGTAACCGCCAGGCGTTCTTTCTCTTCGGCTAACTGGTTGGCTGCCTGGCGTTCTTCGGTAATGTCCCGGATGGTACCGAGAATACAACGTTCGCCGCTGATCTCAACAATGGCGCCACATACGGAACCCAAACGTAAACTTCCGTTTTTAATTCGGAAATACAGTTCCATATCGCGGGCAGCCCCCTTCCGAAGAATCTCGCCAACGTATTTACGGCGCTCCTTCGGATCAGTCCACAGGGGGAGCTCCGCCACGCTGTTGCGACCGATAACCTCCTCCCTTGAATAGCCGGTGGCTTTTCTGAAACTGTCGTTAACGTCGAGAATCACACCATCTGCCAGACGGGTGATGATGACCGTGTCCGGATTCATCTGGAATATCCGTGAAAACTTTGCCTCGGATTCCCGAAGGGCCTGCTCGGCGACCACGCGGGTTGTAATGTCTTCTACGATTCCTTGAAAATGCGTGATCGTACCGGTGTGGGCCCGGCGAATGAATGTCTGGTCATTGACCCAGCGGACGCTACCGTTCGCTGCTACAATTCGATACGGTTCATGGACGAACGCCGTTCGACCCGGTTCCTGGCTGTAGGTGGCGACTTCATGGGCAACTCGTTCTATGTCGTCCGGGTGAACCACCTTGCTGAAAAGGATGCGGCCCGATAAAAAATCGGTGTCCGAGTACCCGAAAATACGACCGACATTCCGGGTGACGAATTCCACCGGCCATTCCGTTTCGTTGCGCCACAGGAAGGCCACCACGGGACTTTTCTCGATAATGGCATAGGTTTCCCGACGGGCCTGCTCAGCCAGTTTTCGTTCGCGGATATCCCGGACGATACCCTGGATCACTGTCCTGCCATTGATATTGAAAATGCTTGACGTAACCTCGGTAGGAATCACCTCGCCACTTTTATTGATGAAATCTATTTCGAACCGAACGTCCCCGTCCCGAGTAATCGCCTGGAAAGCCCCTTTGGATTGTTCAAGTGCTTCTTTCGGGTGCAGCGAAGGTATCTTGGTGGATAATAGCTCCGGTTTGTCATATCCAAATAATGCCAAGGCTTTTTGATTGGCGTCGATGACATTACCGTCCAGATCATGAATGAAAATGGCATCGCCGGCATTTTCGAAAAGGTTGCGATATTTTTCATCGCTGGTCTTAAGGGCTTGATCAGCGTTGGCCAACGCGCGTTTGAGCGCCTCTTCGTCGCGTTTCGACTGGGTGACGTCATGCATGATGGCCAAGACATGAGGTTTTCCGTCACCATGATCCAACGCGGACGTGGAAATCCGCAGGCTGCAGTTGATCCCGTCGACCCGGGTAATCTCCCACGTTTCCGCTTCCAGGTGGATCCCTTCGCGCATCGCCGCCATTCGGCCCATGGCCTTGGCCTGTATGTCAGGATCCGGGTAAACGCTCTGGTACCAACCCTTGCGGTTGATTTCCTCAAGGCCATAACCGGTTAATTCGACCATCCGCCGGTTCCAGAAGGAAAATTGTACATAAGGGAAGGTGTCGATCGCGTGGCATATGCACACGCCGTCGGCGGCGTGGTCAATATCTGCCAAACCAAAAGCACCAGAGGTACAGGTCCGCTCCGGTCTGTTTCGGCAAACAAGTAGTTCCGCCTCCAAATCGGCAATGCGCTGAATCAATGCCTCTCGAGTGGACTGCTTCTCCATTCTGATTCCATCCTGTATGGTCAAGTGTGGGTGGGATAAGTATTAATCGAAAAATACCGAATGATTGTGGCCATGTCAATGTGGGGGGAAAGCAGATTGCCAAAACCTTGCGTTGCATGGGGCGTTAACCACGTTCTCAGGTAATCGATAAATCGATATTCCCCGGCAAAGGTCCTGGCTAATACAAGACTTGAAAAAAGGTTAATTTTATGGTCAGTTATTGATACGTTCTAATTAAATGAAATCACGCCGCCATCAGATCCACCACCTATTCGCATATCACTCGACCGTTTGCGATTGGCACTCTCCTCTTTGAACTGGAATCATCATGAGCGCTGTCTGGATTAAAAAGGTGCTGTCGGTATATGAAAATTTCATTTTTCCAGATACCAGCCTTGAAGATAAAAGACGCGTCGCGCTGCATATCACCCTGTCTTTAATCGGAATTTTCTTCCTTTTTATTTTCAGTATCCTGGCCACCATTCAGAAGAATATCCCGCTGGCAACGGCGGACATCGTCGCGGCGATGATTCTGGTTGGCAACCTTTTTGATCTGTACATAAGAAAAAAGATTCGCTTCAATATTCTACTCGGTTTAACGATAATTTCTTTTTTATATGTTTTCCTGTATGCCACCGGCGGTATCGGCCAATCGGCGTTCGTATGGTATTTTACCTACCCGTTGATCGCCTGCTACCTGTTGGGTTCATTTTTCGGTGTCATCGCCACCCTCTTGATGACCCTACCCGTTATGGTCGTTGCCTTTTTCGGTTCTAACCTTACCTTTGTTACCGATTACGATCCCAACCTTGAATTCAGAATCATGGGAGCTTATCTCGTGGTGAGTTTCTTTGCCTATGTCTTCGAGCGCCACGGTGAAAATAACCGCAAAGAGCTAAAAGAGATCAACCAATCGCTCGAAAAGATCATCGCTGCGCGAACGGCCGAATTAACCCAGAGCAACGAACAGCTGAAAAAAGAGATTGAATACAGGATCTCCGCCGAAAATACCGTTCGTTTGTCACAAGAGAGTCTCACAACGATCATGGACAGCATCGATGCCACCATCTACGTGGCAGACAAGGAATCGAGCGAAATATTATTCATGAACAAAACCATGCAGGATCTGTTTGGCCAAGATCTGAACAATCAAATCTGCTGGGAATCCATTTTAAAATCGTCGACCCCATGCCAACAATGCATGACACGCACATTGGCGGATGAAAACGGGACGCACCCCGGAGCCGCAATTTGGGAAGGCATCAATCCCATTACCAATAAATGGTCGATCACTGTCGAACGGGTCTTGCCCTGGGTGAATGGCCGCTATGCCTGCCTCCACATCGCCACCGATATTTCTCACTTGAAAAAGCTGCAGGATGAGCGCGAAAAAATGGAAGCACAGCTTAATCGCGCTCAAAAAATGGAAGCCATCGGTACGTTGGCCGGAGGCGTTGCCCACGACCTCAACAATGTCCTTTCGGGTATCACCAGCTACCCGGAAATGCTGCTCTGGAACCTTGACGACGCCAACCCGATGCACAAACCGCTCATGACCATTCAAAAAGCAGGGGAGAAAGCGGCCGAAATTGTACAGGATTTACTGACCCTTGCCCGAAGAGGCGTGACGACGAAAGAGGTTGTTGATTTAAATGAAATCATCGGTGATTACTTGAACTCGCCTGAATACGCCAAGATGATGTCCTACCATAACAAAATAGCCGTTACATCCACTTTAGATCCGAAACTGCTGCCTTTGAAAGGCTCCCCGATACATATCCGCAAGACCATCATGAACCTTGTCTCCAATGCGGCTGAAGCACAGCCGGATGGCGGCGAGATTGTCATTTCGACCTATAACCGGACCGTTGACCTGCCGGAAAAGGGATTTGAAGATATCCGCCAGGGAGATTTCGTAACCTTGAAAATATCGGACAAGGGGTGCGGTGTATCAGAGGAAGATAAAGAACGCATTTTCGAGCCCTTTTACACCAAGAAAGTGATGGGCAGAAGCGGGACCGGTTTGGGAATGGCTGTGGTTTGGGGGACGGTTCAAGACCATCATGGGTTTATTGATATCAACAGCAAGCTTGATGAAGGCACTACATTTTACCTTTATTTTCCAGTTACCAGAGAAGATGCAATGAATGGGAAAGATCGTGTTCCCGTTTCGGAATACATGGGTAGCGGGCAGTTGGTTTTAATTGTGGATGACAATGAAGAACAACGAATCATCGCCTCAGGCATTTTAGAAACGCTCAGTTATAAAACGACAGCCGTCGCATCGGGTGAAGAAGCCATCGCCTGCATGAAAGAAAAAAAACCGGACATTCTGTTGCTGGACATGATCATGGAGCCGGGGATGGACGGTTTGGACACCTATCAACAGGCAACTGCGATCCATCCAAAACAAAAAGCAATTATCGCAAGCGGATTTGCCGAAACCGACCGTGTCAAAGATGTTCAGCGGTTGGGTGCAGGGCAATTCATTAAAAAACCCTACACCATCGAAACGATTGGCCTTGCCATTAAAAAGGAGCTGGACAATTAAGTCTCTGTGTCAAATATGCTGAACCTTGACCTTGAGCATCATGTCCCCCCGGGTGCCGTCGGGTTTGGCTTTGCCCACATTCTTTAAGCGCAGCACCTGGCCGTCGGCAATGCCCTGGGGCACCACGACATTGTACAGGCGATTCTGCAATCCCCTGGGGACGGTGATCAGTTTGCGTGCACCAACCATGGCTTCGTATTGGGTGATCGTGAGGGTTCCGTATAGGTTGGGTTCCTTCTCGCCGCTGGCGGTTTTTACCACCTGAAAGCGGTGGGATCGCTTCTTTTCGGTGGCGTGGCGCAGCCGGTCGGTAACGCCGGTGGCCGGTATTCGGTCGAACAGTTTGAGAAAGAGTACGCCGAAGACGAATCCGCCGATATGGGCCCACCAGGCTATCCCGCCGGCATGCCCGGAACTCCCCGCAGCATTAAAAATTTGCAGGAGTAACCAGATCCCCAGAAAAAAGAAAGCCGGGATTTCTACGAACCAGGGGATGAAGATGATTGGGATCAGGGTGAGTATACGTGAACGCGGGTAGAGAATAAAATAGGCCCCCATAATACCGGCGATGGCCCCGCTGGCGCCGATGGTGGGAATGTTGGAGTGGGCATTGAACAGCAGTTGGGTCATGCCCGACGCCAGACCGCACAGCAGGTAGAAGGCGATGTATCGTACCGGTCCCAGACGATCTTCCACATTGTCGCCGAAGATGTAAAGGGACCACATGTTCCCGATCAAATGCATGAATCCGCCGTGAAGGAACATGAAGGTGAAAAGGGAGATGACCCGCTGGCCGAGGGAGAAGTAAGCCGACACCTGGGGGATGGTGAACTTTGCCGGGACCAGTCCATAAAGGTAGACAAAATGGTCCTGGGCCGGCCCCTGGGCCAATTGTACTAAAAAAAACACCACATTGATGCCGATGATGGTGTTGTTGACCACCGGGACGGTTTTGATCGGTGTCGTGTCGCGAATGGGGATCATACTTTGCCATGCCGGCGCCGTAAAAAGTCCGATATCTGCGTTACGCTCATCCTTCGTCATTGCGGAGTATCGTCAATCCGCTGCCTTCGGCACCCGCGATAGCGGTATTCTCAGGATTCGCAGGCCTTGATCTCGGTCTTTTTACGGCACCTTCCCGTATATAGCGATGGGTAATGAGTTAAATAATTGTGAGACTTTTGGATAGTGACTTGGAGAGCGATCATTCACCAATCCCGAATTCCTCAATTCGCTTCAATTCTCATGCTCAGGTCCACGGCCACGGCCGAATGGGTCAGGGCGCCGATGGAGATGAGATCCACCCCGGTTTGGGCCAGGTCATTCAGACGCCCCCGGGTGACATTGCCGGACGCTTCAACCAGGGCCTTTTTGTCGATCAATCGAACAGCCTGGCGGATCTGACCCAGATCCATGTTGTCGAGCATGATGACGTCCGCACCGGCGGCCAGGGCCTCTTTTACCTCTTCAAAGGTGGCCGTCTCCACCTCTACTTTTACCAGGTGGGAGATCTGTTGCCGGACTTTTTTTACCGCATTGGTGATACCGCCGGACACGGCGATGTGATTGTCCTTGATCAGTACACCGTCGTACAGGCCCATGCGGTGGTTGTGGGCGCCGCCCATGCGCACCGCGTATTTTTCCAGCACCCGCCAGCCCGGTGTGGTCTTGCGGGTATCCACCAGTTTCACCGCAGTTCCCGCGACCTCCCTGACAAAGGCATGCGCCTGGGTGGCAATGCCGGACAACCGCTGCAGAAAGTTCAAGGCGGTGCGCTCGCCCTTTAACAGGGTGCCCAGCGTTCCGTCAATCCTGACCACCGTGCTGCCGGCAGCAATCCGATCCCCATCCCTAAAAAGGGGGTCGAAACCAATTTGCGGCTCAAGGAGCTTGAAAACCTTCTCGGTCACCTGGAGGCCGGCGACCACCAGATCCTGCTTGGCGACGATCGTGCCCTTTCCACGTGTGTCCGGGTCCACCAGGTTGTCGGTGGTGATATCCCCGGGGCCGATGTCTTCTTTCAGGGCCAGTAGTATCAGGTCATCTGTGGTGTGCATGGTCTCAATCCATCATATCCTTGACTCGCTCCAGGGTCGCCTCCAGGGCATGCTGCTTTTCCAGCAAGGCGGCGTGCTTCTCGCGGACACCGTCCACGACATCGGCGGGTGCTTTCTTGAGAAAATCCTCGTTGCCCAGTTTTTTGTTCATGCCCGACAGGTCTTTGGACAACTTGCCGATTTCCTTTTCCAGACGAACTTGCTCCTGGGCAAAATCGATGATGCCTTCCAGCAGGACGTATACGGTGGCCCCGTTTACCAGGACCGTTGCCGCCGCTTTGGGCCGCCCCATTGCCGCGCTAGCCGTGATGTTCTCCAGCCGGGCCAGATTTACGATCAGGTCGCTGTTGGTCTCCACCACCGTGCCGGTCTCTGGGTTCTCGGGCTGAACTGCCACGTTCAGGGGCGTTGAGGGAGAAATGTTCATCTCACCGCGCACGTTGCGGATGCCGGTGATGACGGCCATCACCGTTTCCATCTGCGTTTCGGCCGCCGGATCGTCGCCGGGCTGGAGTTGCTCCGGCCAGGCCGCTTTCATGATCGAGCCTTCGGTGCCTGGCAGTGAATGCCAGATCTCCTCGGTGACAAAGGGGGCAAAGGGGTGCAGCAGGATCAGGGCCTCCTTGAACACATGCCACAACACCGACAGGGTGGCGGCTTTCTCCTCGCTGCCGTCCTTGTCGTACAGGGCGGGCTTGATGGCCTCCAGGTACCAGTCGCACAGCTCATGCCAGACAAACTGGTAGACAGCGCCGGCGGCCTCGTTGAACTTGTAGGCACCCAGGGCATCTTCGGTCTGCCGTGCAACCCGGTTCAGCCTGGAAAGGATCCAGCGGTCCTGGAGGGAAAGGTTTTTCTCATCGATGGTATCGTAACCCGTCTCCAGATGCATGAGAGAAAACCGGGCGGCGTTCCAGAGCTTGTTGATGAAGTGGCGATAGCCCTCCACCCGTTTTTCACTCATCTTCACATCCCGTCCCTGGGCGGCAAAGGCGGCCAGGGTGAAGCGGAAGGCGTCGGTTCCGTATTGGTCGATGACGTTAAGCGGGTCGATGACGTTACCCTTTGATTTGCTCATCTTCTTGCCTTCTTCGTCACGAACCAGGGCGTGCACGTAGACATCATGGAAGGGGATCTCTTTCATGAAGTGGATGCCCATCATCATCATACGGGCCACCCAGAAAAAGAGGATATCGAAACCGGTGACCAGTACCGAGGTGGGGTAGTAGGTCTTCAGCAGTTGGGTATGCTCCGGCCACCCCATGGTGGAAAAAGGCCACAGGGCCGAGCTGAACCAGGTGTCCAACACGTCGGTTTCCTGAACAAGGTCGTTCGAGCCGCAATCCGGGCAGACATCGGGCGCGTCCATGGCCACGATCATTCTGCGGCAGCCCTGGCAGGTCCAGGCCGGGATCTGGTGCCCCCACCAGATCTGTCTCGAAATGCACCAGTCGCGGATGTTAAGCATCCACTCGTAGTAGGTCTTGGTCCACGATTCGGGGATGATGCGCGTTTTGCCCGTTTCGACGGCCTGGATGGCCTTTTCGGCCAGCGGTTTGGCCTTGACGAACCACTGGCGCGAGAGGTTGGGTTCCACTATGGTCTTACAGCGGTAGCAATGGCCAACGCTGTGGCGGTGCGGTTCCACCCGTTCCAGCAATCCTTCGGCCTCCAGCGCTTCCACTACGGCCTCACGGCAGGCAAAACGGTCCATGCCTTTAAACCGGCCGGCCGCATCGGTCATGCTGCCGTCGTCGGCGATGACCTTGACGCTGGGCAGGTCGTGGCGCGTCCCGATGTCAAAGTCGTTGGGGTCGTGGGCCGGCGTTACCTTGAGGGCGCCGGTGCCGGTGGACAGGTCCACATAGGCATCACGAATGATGGGGATCTCACGGTTCATCAGCGGCAGGATCACGGCTGTTGCAGTCAGACTCGCGTAGCGTTCGTCTTCCGGGTGAACGGCCACGGCCGTGTCGCCCAGCATCGTTTCGGGACGTGTGGTGGCGACGACCACCGAGCCGGAGCCGTCGGCATAGGGATAGCGGATGTGATAGAAGTGGCCGTCCAGGTCTTCGTGCTCCACCTCCAGGTCGGAAAGGGCCGTGTTGCAGCGGCAGCACCAGTTGATGATGTAGTCCCCCCGGTAGATCAGGCCCTCGTCGTATAGTTGGACGAATACTTTCCTGACTGCCTGGGAGAGCCCTTCGTCCATGGTAAACCGCTCCCGGTCCCAGTCACAGGATGCACCCAGACGCTTGAGTTGGTTGATGATGGCATTGCCATATTCCTTGCGCCAGCCCCAGACCGCCTCGATGAACTTCTCGCGGCCCAACTGGTGGCGGTCGGTGCCCTCGGCAGCCAGCTTCTTCTCCACCACATTCTGGGTGGCGATGCCGGCATGGTCTGTTCCGGGCATCCACAGGACGCTGTCCCCCTTCAGGCGGCGATAACGGCACATGATGTCCTGCATGGTGTTGTTCAGGGCGTGGCCCATGTGCAGCACGCCGGTGACGTTGGGCGGCGGAATGACGATGGAATAGGGTTTTTTGGTCGTGTTCTCATCGGCGGCAAACAGTTTTTCCTGCTCCCAGTAAGTGTACCAGCGTTTTTCAACTGCTTCGGGAGAATAACTTTTTTCGAGTAAATCGCGGTTCATGGGCTAAACGCTCCTTGTACAAAATGTTTCTCAGGCCGAGAAAAATGAAAAGGGGATTAAGGATAATCCCCGTGTAAGGTTGTTGAGTGCTGATTTAAGGTTGGTTGCCGGCTATCCGACCCTATCGTCGTTGTCCTCCAGGAGGGTATTTTTGATTCTGGCAATTTCTCGCGTCACCGTTTTTTCAATGGTCCGGATCATCAGCTGTTCGATTTTCTCACCATATATTTTTTCGATGGTACGCGCCAGTGCCGCTTCAAGCTGCGCCTCGGTCAGGGGGAACGGCTCGGACGGCGAAACGGGGACAACCATGGCGGCAGGGGCCGGCTCAGGAATATCCGGCGAGGTTTCCGGTGGGTCATCGGCGATAGCGGACGTTTCCCCTTCACTTATGGTTGCCGCATTATCGTCGAAGACCATGAAGTCGCTGTCCGGTCCGGCTGTTTCGGCTGCCTCCTCGATTGTTTCAACATCATAGACATTCTCAGGGTCTGTCAATACGGCTTGTGCCCGGCTTTCCAGGTCTGAAAATTCGTCGTCCGTTTCTAACAGCTGCCCCTGTTTCCGCCGTTTGTGACTCCACGGCATCCAGCAAGTCTACGATCGGTTCATCCTCCGGTATGTTTCCGGCTGTCTCTTCAGGCGTGGAGGTAGAATCCTGCATTCCGGATGCGGCGGTATCGGCTTCCAGGGTGGTTGCCACATTCATTAGATCAATTACATCATCTTCTTCCACGGTTTCGTTCGTCTCTTCCGGCATCGTGTCAGGAGACTGCAGTTCGGTTCCGTCGGAGTCGCTTTCCAGAGTCGCCGCCACGTCCAGGAGATCGATGACATCATTCTCATCCCGTGGGGTTCCGGGCGATTCTTCAGACATCGAGGCCGGATCTTTCAAAGCCGCCTCGACAACATCGGCTTCGGGGGTGGCCGCCACATCCATGAGATCGATCACCTCTTCTTCGCCTTCATCATCGATGGGTGCGGTGGCGGATTCCGCTACCGGTTCGACGGCAGATGTTTCCGGGGAAGCGGTCACATCCGTCAGATCGATGATTCCCTCATCCGTATCTTCCGGCAAGGCTGTCGTTTCTTCTTTAGGAAGGGCATTCACAAGGGGGATTACCTCCTCCACTGGTCCAACCACGGCTTCCGATAGCTGATCCGGCTGTTCAATAATGTCTTTAAGCTCGATGACGTCGTATCCATCTCCCTCTTCGACGATCTGGGTCAATTCAATGACCTCCTTATCGTTCAGGTCGTTACCGCTTTCCGTCTGCGGATCTGGCTTCTGGCGACCGTCCATAAGTTCTCCCCCATAAACCTTGGTTGAAATAAATCGTGTTTTCAGTTACGCCGGGTATCATTCAGGTTTTGCCATGTATCCATCGCTCTCGGTGACGCTCGTCGCGGGATTGTTGATACCGGGCAAAATATTGTCGAGAAAACGCTACCACAAGGTTAAAACCCTGTCAAGTTATTTGGATTCTTGACAAAATCTACAATTTTCGAGTTCACGCGCATGGTATCGATCCATTAAAAACTTCTCATCATTTGATACCGTGTTTTCGATTGGTACGTACCGTGTCCCAGGAGTAGATGGCCAGTGCCGTCCAGATCAGTCCGAAGGTCACTGCCTGAATTCCGGTAAATGGCTCTCCGAACACGGTGATCCCCAGCAGAAGCATGCCTGTGGGGGCTGTGTATTGGATGAATCCCAAGGTGGCCAGGGTGATGCGTTTGGCGCCGAGGTTGAAAAGCAGCAGGGGCGTGGCCGTAAGGATCCCTGTGCCCAATAGCAACAGGTCGGTTTTAATCCCGGAATACAAAAATGCCCCAGAACGGATTTGATGCAGGTGAAACACCCATATTCCGGCGGGAATGGTCAGCAGCAGCGTTTCCACGGTCAGGCCCACCAAAGCGCCGACGGCCGCCACCTTTCGGACCAGTCCGTAAATGCCGAAACTGAAGGCCAGCGCCAGGGAGACCCATGGAAAAACACCGTACCGAAAGGTGAGGTTGAGTACACCCAGTGTTGCAAGAACCACTGCCACGGCCTGGGCCCGACGCAGCCGTTCGCGCAGGAACACCATGCCCAGAACGATGTTGACCAGTGGGTTGATGTAGTAGCCCAGACTGGCCTGGAGCACCCGTTCGTTGTTGACTGCCCAGATATAGATGAGCCAGTTGCCGCCAACCAGAATGGACGTGGTCAGGAGAATGGACAGCATTTTAGGGCTTTTAATCGTTTTCTGGAATTCGGCCCATCTGTGGCCAATACATACCAGCGGCATGAGAAAAGCAAACGACCAGAGGATACGATGCAGGATGATCTCGAACGCCCCTACGCCGTGAAGGGCTTTCCAGTAGATGGGACTCAGCCCCCATATGAGAAAGGCGAAAAATGCGAAGAGGGCACCGGCCCCGGACTGTTGCTCCGCTAAAGGTTTGTTGTCATTCATCAGCGGTGAACTGGCCCCCATTAAGATTGGCAGAAGAGCTCTTTTATCAGAAACAGGTGGGTGGTCAATAGGGAATCTTCAATCACATTTCCTGAGGGTAACGGACAAACGACCGAAAATTCTGGATTGGTTGACAACACAATCAGATATGGTATTGACGCTATTGATTCTTATCAAACTTTTATGGTGAAAAGATGCAAAAAATATTTGATGGCAAAAAGACAGCGAAATTAGGAACTGAAGCGAATCCTGCGGTTGTAAATGTACAAACAGAAAAAAGAGTGAAAGCGTTGAAATCGGTATTTGAAGAAAACAACTGGAACCATACCATTACTGTGGATCCGGATAAACCTGAGGATATTACGGATTTAGATATATTGTTGAACCCACTGACAACAAGGATTGCCGAAAAGACCGTTGGACGCAACGAACCCTGCCCTTGTGGAAGCGGTAAAAAATTTAAAAAATGCTGTGGTAGATAAGGCTTTAACAGGCGTTCATATTTAACCCAGCCTGCCCGTACCCGCGATGTCGCGCAATAAGGAAGGGGTTGTCTTGAACAGACTGTAAAGCGGATCGCGGACCCTGGGAAACATCGCCGGCAACTTCATTTGGTGCTCTCCGGATAGACTCTCTCAAACAGCTCGTTTGCCGAGTCCGAATCCAGGCCTTTCAGGATTTCATACTGGTCCAGGGCGAGTTTGCGGCGACCCTGATTGAAGTATGTCAGGCCGAGGTTGTAGTGGGCGGCAGCCATGCGCGGATTGGCACGAATGGCAAGCGTGTAGGCACGGACCGCCTCTTCGGGTCGGTCCATGCGGTTGTAGGTCACGCCGATGTTGTAATGGATCAATTCGTTGTCCGGTTCCAGGCCGCCGGCTTGCGTGAAGAGTGCCATCGCTTCCTCGAAGTGGCCGATTTTACCCAGTGTTGCTCCCAGGTCGAGCAACGTCGGAATATGGTCCGGTTGGTTATCCAGTATTTCCTTGAACGTCTCGATCTGCTCTCCGGTTCGATCCAATTCGCCATACGCCCGACCCAGTTCGAACTGGGCCCGCAGGTTGGCAGGATCGATGCGAATTACCTCCAGCAAGGTGGGGATGACCTGCTCGAACTGCCCGATGGTTTTGTAATACATGGCCAGGATGAAATGGGCCAATTCGTTGTCCGGGTCCTGCTCGATGGGCCGCTTGTAAGCGGCGATGGCCTCATCCGGCCGATCGAGGCCAACATAGCAACTGCCCAGTCCATACCAGGCGTCGGGATCATTCGGACTGGCTTCAGCCGCCCTTTCAAAATAGGTCAAGGCCTCTTCGTATTCTCCCTGTATGGTGAGGCGGGAACCCTTGCTGCAGAGCGCTGCCGCCAATGCGGGACCTTGCCTCGAGTTTCGGATGGTCCACTCGGCAACGGAGGGTTGCGACGCTTCGTCGGTCAGCATTTCAAGTGCGTCTACGGAGACGGCAAAGTTTAGATTCTGACCCCTGGCCATCTGAAAGGTGACCACGCCAACCACCTTTCCGTCGTGATTGAGCACCGGACCGCCGCTGGATCCCCGGGAGATCGGGGCGGTCAGTTGAAACACCGTTCCACCGGCCGGCATCTCGCGCACAGCCGAAATGATTCCTTCGGAAACAGTCTGTTCCAAACCCATTGGGCTGCCCACTACGAGAACACTGTCCGCAACGGCGGGTTGCTCTCTGGCAAGAACGACAGGCGTCGTCCGGCTGCCCGCGATATCCACGCGGACCTTGACCAGATCGACCAGCCGGTTTTTGGCCAGGACCGCTGCCACCGGGTATTGACTGCCGTCCACTGTTTTGATGCTTGCGCTGTAAGCACCTTCCAAAACGTGGAAATTGGTCACCAGTATACCGCTTTCTGTAATGAAGAATCCGCTGCCGATGGATGATATGTCCCCATCCACATCATAATTAACGACCGTCACGACCGATTTTTGTATCGGCCCCACCAATTCCTTCAGGCTCCCCGGCGGTTGTCGAAAAAGTTCAGGCCCAGTGGAACAGGCACCGCCAACAAGCGCTGAGGCTGCAATCATTAACATGACGAACCGATTACGGATCATGAGTACCCCTCACCTCGGCAAACGAAAAACCGACGATTGCACAGCAACATCATCATTTTTAACTATATGGATGTTTTCGGGCTTTTCAACCGGACCCATCCCGGCGGTTGATTCGGCGATTACTTATGGCCCGGCAGACTGCGGCAACAAAAAATGTGCCGAAAAAGATGGGTTGGACATCCGTTTTATATTTTGGACGGGTAAATTGAACAGCGATGGCGAGTGAATTTCCCGCCGCCTGTCGAAGCGAAGCAGAGATCCCGCTCATGGGGCCGTGGGGAGGGTTCAAAATTAAACATCGAACGGCAAGCCAACGTCTGGTCTTTTGGGCCACGATTCTTTATTCGGCGGCCTTCTCACCGGGCGAAGAGAGGTGGCCACCCAGCGCATTGAGGAGTAAGGTGATGGGTCGGTCTTCCTCGCTGTTGCCGGCAAAGCGGATGGGTCCCGGGTGACGGTAGTGGTCCTCCTCAGGTGTCGCTGCCAGCCATTTGTCGCGGAATGTTTTCACGACTCGGAATGCCGGCGAGTTGACGTCGACGATGCTTTTCTCAAGCACCAGTTCAAGCTTGCTTTTGCGCTCCTCCAGATGCATGAGCGGGGCGATGGGAATACCGATGGGGATCCAACCGCTAAAATCCTGCTCCAGGTTTAAGATGGCCGCCATCTGCCCGGTGGCGCCGTTTGCGATCAGGCTGAACACGGTCTGGCCCAGGTTGTAGGTATAGGTGCAGTCGAATCGGGTGGGGTCACTGCCCCGGCCGTCGTAGCCGTAAAAGTGGGTCTGGTTTTTGAACTTGGGGACGGACTGTTCGAAGATTTTCTCGATGGGCGGCGGAATGATGTCGTCGTTGCCTAAGAAGCCGGCTTTGACCAGCACGGATTTTAGGGTTTTCTTGGAGATGATGGTCTTTTTAATCATCAGGTACCGGGCTTGCCTCCAGTTCTCGAAAAGAATGGGCCCGTATAGCTCCGGATCCAGGCCCCCCTTTTGCAGCGCCTTGACAAACTGCGCCTCCCGCACGCCGATCTTGTAGTGGCCCTTCTCCTTTAAAATGCCCAGGTAGTCTTTTACCAGGTCAAGGAGGACCTTTTCCGTCTTGACCTGGGAGAATTGGAAATTGCCGTGGCTGTCCCGTTCAGTGAGCAGGCCTTCCTGAAAAAAGGCGGGGATGTCGTTGAACAGCTCGTCGTCCCGGGCATTCCACACGTTGTAGGACACGTCCTTGCGGATACCCCGCACCAGCCGGCGCAGGTACTCCAGTTTGTCGTCAAGGTTGGGAAAGGTGGTGTGGAAATCCCGATCGTGCATCTTGTTGTAATTGCCGATGATCGTGTTGAGTTTGATGATGAACACCTGGATTTCGTTGATGAATTCCAGCACCCCCTCGGGGAGCACCAGCACGCCATAGTTCTTGCCCACGGCGGCTCTTTCCATGATGACGTCACAGGTCACCCGGGAGAGGTGGCGAAGGGTCATGCCGTAGGCGGTGTAGTCGACCACCCCCTCTTTTTCGGCTTTCTCGAGCCGCGCGTAGTCCACGTAGTCGGCCAGGTCTTCTCCGATCAGGGTCATGTTGGCGTGGGTCTGAAGAGCCACTTCCAGGGCAAGGTGGCTGGCCACGCGGCCCATGACCTTGCACACGTGCCAGTACTTCACGTCTGAACTGGCGTCGGTGCACAGGTTGGCGATGGCCTGAGAGAAGGCGCGGGCGGCGGTGTGGAAACCGAAGGACATGGCGCACAGCACCTTGCCCTGGGCGTCTCGGACCTGGATGTCGCCGTCGATGGTTTTGGGGACCCCGATCACCTGGACGCCGTCTTCGAACATGGCCTGGGCAAGAAAAGCGGCGTTGGTGTTGGAGTCGTCACCGCCGACCACCACCAGGGCGTCCAGCCCCAGCCGTTTGCAGGTTTCCCGGGACAGGTCCATCTTCTTTTGGTCATCGATCTTGGTTCGCCCGGTCTTGATCATGGTGAACCCGCCCACATTCCTGTACCGGTCTACCTGTTCGCGGGTCAGTTCCACGTAGTCACCGTCGATGATGCCGTCGGGGCCCATGAGAAATCCGAAAATCCGCGTTTGCGGGTTGATTTTCTTGGCGGCGTCGAACAGGCCGGCGATGACGTTGTGGCCTCCCGGTGATGGTCCGCCGGAGAATACGATGCCGATGTTGCGCGCCTTTCGATAGTTCTCCTTGACCTCACCAGCGGCGTGGTCGCTACCTGCAACTCTCTGGACGGTGTTGGCGATGATGTGCGACAACTGTCGGTGGGCTTCCTTATCGATTTCGAATTGGTATTGTGGGTCGGTCACCAGAGTGGTGAAATCGCTTTTGAACACATCGCACAAGGGGGGCTGGTAGGCGATTCTCTCCTTCAGCTCCAGATTTACATCGGCAACGGCGTCCATGACTGCGGGATGGTCGAGCAGTTTGTCGAGTCGGATGGTGGATGGTTCCGGCATTCAGCCCTCCTGATAGGTGCCTGATAGGTGATTGATGGTGTTGGTCGGTTGCGCTTCCCGCCGCGGGAACCGATTGGTCCGCTGAGTCAATTCTATTATCCCCGGGGCACGGTCCAAGTCAAGGCAATTGATCCTTCCGGCGGGCATTCAGTTCCATATAACCCATTGAGAGCAAAGCGCAAGCCCGTGTCGTGGCTGTGAACAGGCAGGGCCGGGAGGCGCATCTTGACAACACCCTTGAGAGCCGGTACTGAGAGTGCTTCCGCTTAACCCCGTTCCCAAAAGGATCCTCATTTCCATGAAACCCATCTTGATCGTCAAGACAGGGGGCACCTACCCGGATATGGCGGCCCGTTACGGTGACTTCGAAGACTGGATCATGGCGCGCATGGACCTGTCGACGGGCGCCATCGAAACCGTCAGCCCTTTTAAAGGAGCGTCTCTGCCGCCGGTGGCATCGTTCGGCGGCATTATCATCACCGGGTCCCACGACATGGTGACCGAAAAAAAACCCTGGAGCGAGAAGACGGCCGACTGGGTCAAAGCGGTCGTTGAAGCAGAGGTGCCGCTGTTGGGAGTCTGCTATGGCCATCAGCTTTTGGCGCACGCCATGGGCGGCGTGGTGGGTGACAATCCCAATGGGAAAGAGTTCGGTACGGTGTCGGTCCGGCTTAACCCGGATGGGTGTGAGGATCGGCTGTTTGACGGGACCCCGGAGACGTTTATCGCCCAGGCCTGTCACAGCCAGAGTGTCCTGCAGCTGCCAGCCGGTGCGACCCTGCTCGCATCGTCGGAGATGGATCCGCACCACGCGTTTATCGTCGGTAAGCAGGCCTGGGGCGTTCAGTTTCACCCCGAATTCGGCGGGCAGATGCTCCGGCGCTACATTCAACGATTTGCCGATGATCTCGTGGCCCAGGGTCTGGATGTAAACCGGCTGCTGGCCGACATCCGGGAAACCCCGCAAAGTGAAAGGCTGTTGCGCCGGTTCCAGCGATTGTGCACCTGAACCGTGCGGTTAAGGCTGTATGGCTGCCAATCAGGGCTTTACTTTACTTGTATCTTATTATAAAAGTTAATTGTATTTTCGGTTCACCTTTTTTAATGAATGGCATTTATCCCGATACTGCATGACACTTCGGGGCACCCCTAAAGACACTTTTTCTTCAGCTGAACTGTGGATCCAGCCGCAGGGTCGCGGCTTTGCTTTGTTCTAATCATCTAAGGAGGAGGAGCACGTATGAAAAGAGGTTTATTTACCACATTGGCGATTATTGCCGCAGTGATTTTTTGCATGGGAACGGCCTTCGGCGCGGACATCGACCTGGCTAAAAAATCCCACATCCAGAAAATTCTGGAGCGCGGTGAACTGCGCGTGGGTTTCGAATCCGGCTACATGCCCTTTGAAATGACCAACAAAAAGGGCGATTTCATCGGTTTCGATATGGATTTCGGGCGGCACATGGCCAAGGCCATGGGCGTCAAGTTCGTTCCCGTCAATACCGCCTGGGACGGCATCATCCCCGCCCTGGTCACCGACAAGTTCGACATTATCATGGGCGGCATGACCATCACCCAGGAGAGAAACCTGAAAGTCGGTTTCGCCGATCCCTACATCGTCGTGGGCCAGGCCATTCTTCTCAGCAACAAAAACGAAGCCTCGGTCAAATCCTACAAGGATCTCAACGATCCTAAATTCATCCTTACCTCACGCATGGGCACCACCGGTGAGCAGGCCATCAAACGCATGATCCCCAAGGCCACCTACAAAGGGTTCGAGTCCGAAGCCGAAGCCGGCATGGAAGTGATCAACGGCAAGGCCGATGCACTGGTTTACGATCTGCCCTTCATTGGCATTCTCTTCTCCAGCCAGGGCAAGGGCAAAACCGTGTTTCTGGACCAGCCGTTTACTTACGAACCCCTGGCCTGGGCCATCAATCAGGGTGACCCGGATTTTCTGAATTTTTTGAACAATTTCCTCAGGCAGTGCAAGGGTGACGGGTTCTACGAAAAAACCTACAACAAATGGATCCTGAGCTCGGACTGGAAAAAAGAGCTCGAGTAACCCTGTTAACTGAAACTGATTGGTGATCATGATCCATACACAGGCCGGCCGGACCTTTCTCGGCCGGCCTGTGTCATCATGGCGCCGGAATTTCTGTATTATTTAGGACACTAAATAATAAAACCCATTGCCCTCACACTTTTTTACCCTAGCAGGAAGAAGATGCGATCATGAGCGATGAAAACAGTCAACGGATAACCGGACGACGTGCCGATTACAGCAAGTGGGTTATTGTTTTCTGCCTCGGCGTACTGGTATTTCTGGGCTTGTTCTACTACGCGACCCAGAAGATCAAATACAACTGGCGATGGAACCGGACACCGATTTATTTTGCCTATCAGGACGACATCGATTTGACCGCCGACATCGATGGTGAAGTGTCATCCATCCGGACGGAAGGCAGCCAGGTCACCATTACTGTCAAAGGCGTGGGTGAAGAGGAAAGTTACACCGGCCCCGCCAAGGGCCTGCAGGTGGAAGAAGGGGAGTACATATCCTATGGTGACACCCTGGCCAGCCACAAAGAGTGGAAACCCGGCCTGTTGGTCATCGGTTTGTGGATCACCCTCAAGATCAGTGTGATGTCCACGATATTCGGTGTGATCATTGGTATCATCAGCGGATTGATGCGCATTTCGGACAACCCGGCCCTGCGCTGGACCTCCATCGTCTATGTAGAGCTGATCCGGGGCTCTCCCCTGATGGTCCAGATTTTGATCTGGTACTTCGTTCTGGGGACGCTGATCAATGACCTTTTATACGCCTACGGCATCGGTCAGATCCCGGCGTTCTGGTACGGCGTCGCTTCACTGGCCTGTTTTGCCGGTGCCTACGTGTCGGAAATCGTGCGGGCAGGCATCCAGTCCATCCATCGCGGGCAGACTGAAGCGGCCCGCTCTTTAGGCATGAGCTATGCCCAGTCCATGCGTTATATCATCCTTCCCCAGGCGCTTCGCCGCATTCTTCCGCCCCTTGCCGGGCAGTTCATCAGCCTGATCAAGGATTCTTCCCTGTTGGGGATCATTGCCATCCGCGAGTTGACCAAAGCGGCCCGGGAAGCGGTTACGGCAACGCTTCAACCCTTCGAAGTGTACATTCTTCTGGGGCTGTTGTACCTGGTGCTTACCTTTACCCTTTCCATGTACGTGCAACACCTTGAGAGGAGGATGGCGACATCGTGATAAAGGCAAAAAACGTATACAAAACCTTTTATGCCCCCCATGAGATCCCTGCCCTGGTGGATGTGACGGCCGACATCAAGGCCGGCGAGGTGGTCGTGGTGATCGGCCCCTCGGGTTCCGGCAAGAGTACTTTTTTACGATGCCTCAACCGCCTGGAGCACGCCACCAGCGGGCATATCTTTATCGACGGCACCGACATCCTGGCCCAGAAGACCGACATCAACAAAATCCGGGCCGAGGTGGGGATGGTCTTCCAGTCATTCAACCTGTTTCCCCACAAGACGGTGCTGGAAAACGTGACTCTGGCCCAGAAAGTGGTGCGCAAGCGATCGGGTGACGAAAGCCTGAAGAAGGCCATGGCCCTTCTGGAAAAGGTGGGCATCGTCGACAAGAAAGATATCTTTCCGGACCAGCTCTCCGGCGGACAGCAGCAGCGGGTGGCCATCGCCCGGGCTTTGGCCATGGACCCCAAAATCATGTTGTTCGACGAGCCCACGTCTGCGCTGGATCCGGAGATGATCGGTGAAGTGCTCGACGTTATGAAGACCCTGGCCAAAGAGGGCATGACCATGGTGGTGGTCACCCACGAAATGGGCTTTGCCCGGGAAGTGGCCGATCGCGTGATTTTCATGGATGCCGGTGCCATCGTGGAGGAGGGCACCCCGGAGCATTTCTTCGTCAACCCGACACATGACCGGACCAAACTGTTCCTCAGCCAGATTCTATAACCTGATCCCTTTTTACCGAAGCCTTCAACGGGCAAGGGCCCGGTTGCCGTGCAACCGGGCCCTTGCCCATTATACGCCAAAAGTGTCGTTTTTTTCTTGGGTGTCAGGACCTGATCTTCTCCATCCCTGGATCGTATAGCGGTGAAAGTGAAACGATTGCCGGATACATCTTGCCAGCGATGTCAATTTCCCATTTGCCTGCATCGATATACGCCTGATCGATCGGTTCTTCCGTTTCTATCATGAACAGACCAACGGCACCACCCAGCGTGTACCCGTAAGAGCCGGATCGGACATAGCCCGCCGGCTTACCATTCCTGCTGACCACTTCGGCATGGAACAACAACGGGGCCGGGTCTTTCACCAATACCTGGGCCAGTCGTCGGGTCGGATGACCGTGGGCCTTTTTTCGGACACATGCCTCTTTCCCGATGAATCCGTCTGCCTTCTCCAGTTTAATCGTAAACCCCAGACCGACTTCAAACGGATCGTCGGTGTTGTCCATGTCGTGACCGTAATCACGATAGCCTTTTTCCAGTCTCAGGCTGGCCAAGGCTTTCAACCCGGCATGACGAAGATTGAATCGTCGGCCCGCATCGACAATGGTGTCGTAAACATGGGTGGCCTGTTCTGTCGGGATGTATAGCTCATAGCCGAGTTCACCCACATAGGTGAGGCGGACGCAGATCAACCGGGCGTAGCCAATGGCGATCTCGGCGACATGTCGATAGGGAAAGGCCGCATTGGATAGATCTGCCGAGGTGATGGATTGCAATAATTTACGGGACGTTGGTCCCTGGATATTGAGTTGGGCATAGGCAGCGGTCATATCGGTGACAAAGGCATGGGCATCGTCCGGAATATGGCGTTTCAACCAGTTCTCTGCATGACGATGCATGGTATCGGTGACCACCACCAGATACCGATCGCTTTTTAGCTTGGCGACCGTCAAATCGGCTTCGAGCCGCCCGTCTTCATTCAACCAGGGCGTGTAGGTGATCCGGTTGGCTCTGCCATCGACCTCATTGGCTGATATATAGTCCAGTACATTGCCGGCATCGCGACCCTGGACCATGAATTTTGACATGAAAGACATGTCCATGAGGACGACATTTTCGCGGGCCGCCTGATGCTCGGCTTCCCAATAGGCAAACCAATGGTCCTTGCCCCAGGAATGTCGGTCAATTTTGGCCTCGTGACCTTGAGGGGCATACCAGTCCGCGCCTTCCCAGCCGCTGACGTCCCTGAAATAGGCCCCTTGGTCGGCTAAGCGATCATAAAATGCCGATTTCTTGGCGCCCCTGGCTGTCTGCATCGATTGGTAGGGGTAGTGGCACTGGTAGACCATGCCCAGCGATTCGACGGTGCGGTGTTTGCGGTATTCCGGATTGTTCTGGTAGGTGTGCAGACGATCGATGTTAAAACCGGTGATGTCGACATCAGGCCTGCCGTTCATGATCCAGTGCGCCATGACGCGACCCAGTCCCGGTCCGGCGATAATCCCAACCGAATTCAGCCCGGCAGCGACAAAATAATTTTTCAATTCGGGTGCTTCACCCACAATGGGTTGAAGGTCGGCGGTAAAACTTTCCGGTCCGCAGAAAAATGTTTTGATGCCGAGGTCTTTGATCACCGGCACCCGCGATATGGCTTTGTCCACGAATGGCCCCATGCGATCCCAATCCGGTTCGATCTCGCCGAAGGAAAAGTCTTCCGGAATCCGTTTGATGTTCCAGGGCGCGCAAACCGGCTCAAATAGGCCGACCATCAGTCCACCGACCTCTTCTCGGTAATAACCATAGTGAGACGGGTCTTCCAATACCGGCATGTTGGGAGGAATGCCGTCCATCTCTTCGGTGATCAGGTAATAGTGCTCGGCTGCCTGGTTGGGAATATTGACACCGGACACGTCGCCCAACTGGCGCGCCCACATGCCGGCACAATTGACGACGACCTCGGCCTGGATATCCCCATGACGGGTTTTAACGCCGGCGACTGCGCCATTTTTCTTTGTGATGCCGGTAACAGACACGCCCTGAAGGATCTGAACGCCCTGGTTGCGGGCGCCTTTAGCCAGTGAAAGGGTCGCGTCCACAGGGTTCACGCGCCCATCGTCTTTTACGTAGAAGCCGGCAAGCAGATCATCCACTTTGGCCAGCGGAAACAGTTCCTGGATTTCTTTGGGCGATATTTCCTGTGCATCGACCCCGCAATATCGGTTAAACGCAGCCACACGGCGGTATTCTTCCAAACGATCGGTATTGCTGGCGACTTCAATAAATCCGATGGGGGTGAAGCCGGTGGACAGGCCGGTTTCCGCCTCGAGGCGGCCATAGAGGTCACGGCCGTATTTGCGCAGCTCTGTCGACGTCTCCGACAACGATCCAAAGGTCACCATCAGGCCTGCCGCATGCCATGTCGTTCCGGAGGTGAGTTCATCCCGTTCCAAAAGGACGACGTTTTGGCAACCCAGGTGGCCCAGGTGGTAGGCAATCGAACAACCGATAATTCCGCCGCCGATGATGACCACATTGGCCTGTTTGGGTAGCTTCAAATTCTTTTTCATCGATCTTCTCCTGTGTCGATTCCAATCTCCGCTTCAGCCTGTTCGACGATGCTCCTGATTTTGGCAAGTACCTTGTCAGGCAGCGGCTCGGGGTGATGGTTGTCGAGGATCCAGCGCGCTTTCGTCATGGCCCGTTCATAGGCGGTGGTGGCACCTGCGGCCTCCCACACACCTCTCATCCTGCGCTCGATAATCTCAGGCTTGGATTGATTCCGCATGCCTTTGAAGGTTGTCGGGTGCATGAGAAAATCACGGCCCGGACCGATCTCCTTGATCGCGTCCACGGCGAGTGTTTCCGCATTCACCGGGATTCCCTGCACAGTAAATTTGATCATGCGGGCAAATTCGCAGTCTAACACCAGTTGGCCGTAGTCGAACGTGATGCCGCTTTCAAGCATTCCCAGACCGTAGATCATATTGGCACCTGCCAATGCGGGCAACAGTCCGGTGAGCGTCTTTTCGTGGCCTGCCTGGACGTCGGATATTTTTGAATCGCCCTAGCCACCGGCGACATAGCTCGGCAGGGCATAATAGCGCGCCAGTCGCGCCACAGCCCCGCTGATCAGCGCACATTCGGGCGTCCCCACGGTCGCCGCGGCCATTTTCAGGTCCATGGCGGTGGTCGAACTGCCGTAGACGACCGGCGCTCCCTTGCGGGTCAGCTGGCTCAAGGTGATCCCGCTCAAGAGTTCCGCATTGTGGGTCACCAGGGTGCCGGCCAGGGTCACCGGTGCGGTGCCGCCGGCCATGGCCATTGAGAGAATGTTGCACACCACATTGTTGCGGGCCGATTCCATGATGATTTCGCAGCAGTCCGTAATCAGTTTCAACGGGCTGACCGGGCAGGTGGTGAATGAAACGATGGGCCGTTCCTTCAGCCGCTTGACCCCGCCGACGATGGCTGCGGCCATTTCCAGGATCTTGTTCAGCAGCCGGCCGTTGCCCGGGCCGAAGGCGCAGTGTTTGGTTGTGTGAGTCAGGTAGGCTTCGGCGTTGTGCAGGGGGACCACCGCCTGGTTGACATCGTGGGCGCCCAGGGCCTTTTCACAGAAATCCACCTCGTCGAGGTAGTCGATCACCCGGGCGGTGTCGACCAGGTCCTGCTTTACCGGTGTCCGGTTCTCACCGGTGTGGGGGTCATTGATCTTTACCCCTTCGCTGAAATTGGTGAAGTGCACCCGGTTGCCTTCCAGTACCAGGTCGTGCCTGGGGTCCCGACCGGCCAGGATCACTCTTGAAGGCGCCGAACGGATGGCCTCCTCAACGAGACGGGGAGGGATCCTAACGATCCGGCTATCCCGATCCACCCGGGCGCCAGCGGTCTCGAAGCGGTCCCGGGCGGTCGCATCTTCTACATAGATGCCTGTTGTTTCAAGCAGATCAAGTGTTCCCAGATGGATCTCCTTGAGCTCCGCTTCGGTAAGGATGCCGAGGCTCAGGCCTCCGTTGCGCTGCTTGCCTACGTGAAGGTTTCGTTTCATCGGTAAATTACCTTATTTGCTTAAATGGACGACTAGTACCTTAATCTTTAAGCTCGTGCTTTTTGTATCAGAAACCAAAAGATAATTAATAAAATACAATAACCAAAAACCAAATGACAAATAAATCACAATAGCCAAATTCAAAATTCCAAACCCTGGAGTCTTGGATAAAGGACATTCCAATCATCAATTTTGGAGAAATCAAAGTGATAGTCACCTGTTGGTTTTTGTCCTTGTTTGAGATTAGGATATTGTAATCTTGAATTTATTTGAGATTTGGTATTTGAAGTTTGTTATTTAACTTGTGGTACTTGTGATTATTTGTTTCCGGTTCATCCGGGTTAATTCTAAAGATGTGTGTTGAGATATTCGTAATCCTTGGTCAATCTACCGTTGTATACGATGACCGCCTTTTGGATCTCCGGGGGCAGCCCAGAATCGGCCAGGCTGCTTCCGTAGTCAGCTTTCAGCAGGGCCGGCACGAAGGGGGCGAGCTGTTTGCTGAAAAACGCCGAGGAATCCTTGGGCAGTTCGCAGGGCAGGTTGTCCACGGCCAGCAAAACGATCCCCTCTCCCAGATGGCCGTCCTGGGTGGTCCCAGTGGCCGGATCCACCCGATAGGCCGGCATGTCACTGTCGGTTGACTTGACATTGCACTCGATCGAACCAGAGGTGTCGCAGGTAATGTCGGCAATGCCGCTGAGTTTGCGTGTCCGGGTTTTTTCGTTCAGGCGTTTCAATCCCTCCCAGGTGACAAACCGGGGGTAGCGCTTGTCCCAGTACACCGCATTGACCAGCAGGGTGATGCTGGGCAGGAACTGCTCGAAGCGGCTCTCATAGCGTTCCGGGTGATTGAAATAGTCCTGCAGGTCGAAGGCCGCCCCGGCAGCGACGGGTTTAACCAGGTCCTTCTCTTTAAAAACCGTCACGTAGACGGTGTGGCGGTTGCCACGACCTTGAGAGACAAAGGCATTGATCTCGTCGGCCGGGATGCGCTCGGTCGGCAGGCAGTCGAAGATCTGCTGGGCGCCTCCGGAAACATTGCCGTAGCCCAATATGCCCACGGTGAAGGGGCTCAATTCCGCGGGCAACCCATCCCGTAAGATTTGACGGCCGATGTCTGTGAGGTGCTCCCGGGCCGCTTCGACCGAGTCGTACTGATGTGCCCGTCTGACCGCGGCAAAGGGGGTGTCGATGCCCCTGTCGGCCCATTGCTCGCCCATGAGCGATAGGATGTCGATGGCCCCGGCATCCCCGGCATAGGGGCCGAAATAGATCAGGCGGCGGCCCTTTTCATCGGTGATCTTTTCATAGTCGATCAGGGTGGACCCGCTGTCGATGATTTTTTGCAGCCGGGGCATGTTGTCTGACTGGCCCTTGATGGTGTGGGAGAAAAAGAGATAAGTTTTGTCCGCTAAAAGTTTTTCAAGGGGAATCTCTTTCACGCCGATGATGACATCCCCATCGGCCATGCCCTCGCAGCCGACGGCCCCTGCGGCCGTGTATTGGTCTTCACTGAAAAACCGCTTGTCCGATTTCTCCACGAAGGCTTTAGCGCCGGTGTCGCTCAGGATCTTTTCCAGGTCTGCCGGTACGACCGGCGCGCGGCGCTCCCAGCGGTTTTTGTCTTCGGCACGAATCAACAGTGTTTTCATGATCGTCAATCTCCCCAATAACTGCGTTCGTCGGCATCCAGGTCGGATCTCTGTTCCTTGAAACAGATGTCCATGCGCTGGCATTCCGCCAGGATGGGTTCATAGATATGTGGATGGATCGGCCTGAGCACACCGGTCAGGGTGATCTTCTCCTGGGCCAGCAGGCTGGCGGCGATGCCTACCGGGTATCCCACGGTTCGCGACATGGAGCTGTCCTCCCCGGGTACGCCGCAGTCGATAAGGGTGGACTGGATGCGTTGGCGGGGCAGGTCGGGATAGATGGCTTCGAATTCGTGGTGCATCACCAGCAGGTCCATTTCGCCTTCGTCGTACACCAGACGGTTTTTCAGGGTATGGGCGAACATCTCGAAGACCGATGCCGTGCCGATTTTCAACCTGCGGTCCGAGAGCAGCCCCAGCCACTCCAGTTTTTTGAGGGTCAGGGAGTGTTCCGGAATGTTGAGGTAGGCGGATACGCCCGCCCGCAGATCCTTTCCCCGGCAGTTGACGATGTTGGTCAGTACCTCGCGGGGGCTGACTTCATCAAAATCGAACTTCATCTTCTGGTTGAGCAGTCCCAACTGCTTGATGAAATCCCAGGTTTCGCAGTAGCCGATGTTGCGCAGGGTCCCGCGATAGATGCCTGTGGCATCCTCGATGCCGTAAATTTTCAGATAGGGCCGGGCGTCGCGGTTGACGTAGGCTTCGAAGACGCCGGCGCCGGGAACGCTTTTCAGCCAGTAATGCCTGAACAATTCGTCCCCGGGCACCTCGATCACCTTGCCGTGTTCCATGTAGCACCCGTCGTTAGTCGCCGCCAGCATGGCGCCCTCGGGGCTCCAGGAGAACTTGTAGCCCAACGGGTTATTGTTGCTCTCCAGCGCCGGCAGACCGCCGCAATAGGAGAAGAAACTATCGATGCGTCCGCCGTCCTTTTTGACCTTATTGATGATCTGCATGGCCGACATGTGATCCAGGCCCGGGTCCACACCCACCTCATTGAGAAAGATCAGGCCCTTTTCCTTGGCCGGCGTGTCGAGGGCCTGCATTTCGTCTTTTACATAGGAGGCGGTGACCAGGTGTTTGCCGTGGGTCAGACAGAGGCGGGCGATGACCGGATGCAGGGTCCATGGCAGCAGGCTGACCACAATGTCGGCCTTCGAGACCTGTTGTGCCAGCAGAGTCGTGTCTTTTACGTCCATGTGAACGGCCTTGCCGTTGGCATGCCCCGTGATGATGGCTTCGGCCTTGTCCACCGCCTGATCGGCCAGAACCACCTGCAGCCCGCTTTTTCCGAGCAGGTATCGAACCGCAGGCCGTGCCACCAGGCCGGCACCCAATATCAATATCTGCTTCATGATCGGATCCCCATACGGTCCCGTTTGTCCTGGCCAGCAGACCCGGGCGGAAAAGAATTAGTTATTAAATAGAGGGGTTTATAACTTGCCGCAAATTTGTTGCCATAAATAGGACAACAATTATCAGTCCGGTGCAATGGTGTCAAGAAAATTCAGACCCGCGACCATTCGATTCATATGGGTTGAAAAACGGTTAAAGGTGTGAAACGGTATCGCCGTTTGCGGGGGGTGGATCGACAGGTGATCGCGTGGACTCTAAATCCACGTAGCTCGGTGCGACTCCGGGACTCCCCGCCATTTGAACCGCGATAGCGAGCGCATTCCCCGCCGCTTGCGGCGGGGTTAGCGAGTGAAATGAAAATCGATTTTTTATCCTTACGGTGAACCCTCCCCGCGGCTTGCCGCGGGGAGGGTTCAATCCGTTTATGGATTCAAAGGTTCCGGGTTCAACGTTCCGGGTTAAGGTATTCTGTCTATTGGCGGGCGCAGCCCACCCAGCTACGATATTCGGAACCCTGAACCCTGAACCCTGAACCCTGAACCCTGAACCCTGAACCCTGAACCCTGAACCCATTATGAACCTTAGCTGGACGGAAATCCAACGCAAGCGCCTGGTGGAGCTGGATGCGGACGCCGCGACCCTGGATAGGACATTCGACGATACCGTCCGGCGTAACCGGGCATTCCAGACATTGGAAAAAGAGCGGGTCGCGGCCCATCGCCGTCACCTTGACGATTTGCGCAACGGCGCCCGGCGGCCCCGGTTGTGCCGGTTGGAGACCGTTCTGATTGAAACGCTGGTGTCCCACGGATTTGTTCAGGTATCCACCCCGGTGCTGATGTCCAGGGGGCTGCTGGCCAGGATGTCCATCACGGCCGATCACCCCCTGTTCCAGCAGGTTTATTGGGTCGACAGGGATAAATGCCTGCGCCCGATGCTGGCCCCCCACCTCTATTATGTAGTCAGGGACCTGCTGCGTTTGTGGGCCAAGCCGGTCCGGGTCTTTGAAGTGGGCCCCTGCTTTCGCAAAGAAACTGAGGGCACCAGGCATGCCGCCGAGTTTACCATGCTGAACCTCTGCGAATTCGGATTGCCGGAAGACCAGCGCCGGCAGCGATTGGAAGAGCTTGCCGCCCTGATCATGGACAGCGCAGGTATCGACGGCTATCGATTGGAACCGGAGAGGTCGGCGATATATGGTGAAACCATTGACCTGGTATACGACACCGACGGGCTGGAACTGGGTTCCGGCGCCATGGGCCCCCATTCCCTTGACCGGGCCTGGCGCATTACCGATCCCTGGGTGGGTATCGGTATCGGGCTGGAGCGTCTGCTCATGGCCGCCGGGGGGGGGACGCATCTGTCCCGTTTCGGCCGGAGCGTCTCTTACCTGGACGGTATCCGCCTGAATATTTGACGACTTCGTAAAAAATCCAATATCGGCGTTGTGCGGCATTTCTCGTCACTGCGGCGTACGACCAAGTACGCCTCCTTCCTCGGAATTTGCACGCCTTGATCTTGAACTTTTTACAAAGTCGTCTAAAATTAGACCGGTCAAGACGCAAGCACCATCTGAGTAGATAAGGTCAATCCATTGTGAACAAAGATCATTCAACCACCGTCATTCCCGCGAACCATCACGGTGGAAATCGGCTTGACACAATCGTCGAAAAGGCGGCGCACAACGCCGGCATTTCCCGGGCAGCCATGATCCGTTTGCTGGATTCCCCGGCGCCCAGCCTGCTGGAAAACCTGTTTGCCGCTGCCAGAAGACAACGCGAGCGCTATTTCGGCAATCGCGTTTTTCTCTATGGGTTCTTGTACATCAGCACCCACTGCCGCAATCGATGCAGCTTCTGTCTATACCGCAAGACCAATCTCCGGGCGGTCCGATACCGCAAGACCCGGGCCGAGATTGTCGAATCTGCCCGGCAACTGGCCCGATCGGGCGTCCATCTCATCGACCTCACCGCTGGAGAAGATCCTTATTTTTACACGGATGAAGAGAACGGCTTTGCCCCAGTGATCGACACGGTAAAATCCATCAGGGCGGATACCGGCCTGCCGGTGATGGCCTCCGTCGGTGTGGTTCCCGACGCGGTTCTCGACAGGCTTGCCGCAGCCGGCGTGGATTGGTACGCCTGCTACCAGGAGACCCACAACCGGCAGCTTTTCGATCAGCTTCGTGTGGGGCAAAGTTTCGAGGCCCGCTGCCGGAGCAAGGTGGCGGCCAAAGCCAGAGGCATGCTCGTCGAGGAGGGGCTGCTTTGCGGTGTGGGTGAAACCTCGCGTGACCTGGTCAATTCATTTGATGCCATGGCCCGTCTGGGGGCCGATCAGGTGCGGGTGATGACCTTCGTTCCCCAGGCCGGGACCCCCATGACAGACTACCCACCTGCTTCCTCCTTGCGGGAATGTATCGCCATCGCCCTGATGCGCATCGCTTTTCCCGGTCTGCTCATCCCGGCCTCACTAGATGTGGATGGGCTGGCCGGCCTGAGTCTGCGGTTGGAAGCCGGTGCCAATGTGGTGACCTCGCTGGTCCCGCCGGGTCAGGGACTGGCTGGTGTGGCCCAAAGCGCGTTGGACATCGAAGACGACCGGCGCAGCGTGAAAGGCATTGCACCGACTTTGCGCACCTGCGGGCTCCAGCCGGCAACGGCTGATCAGTATCGGAACTGGATCGCTGAACGCAAACGGACTGCCTGCTTTCATGATCGCAGGTTGGCCAAGGCATGTTAGCAGCCATCATCGGCGGTCGGCTTCAGGGGGTGGAACTGGCCTGCCTGGCCCACCATGCCAATTGGCGGACGCTTTTGGTCGACCGCAAGAACCATGTTCCGGCACGGCGGTTGTGCGACCGGTTCCTCCAGTTGGATGTCAGACAAGGGTCCACTTTAGACGATGCATTGAAGGCCGTTGATCTGGTGATTCCCGCACTGGAAGATCAGGCGGCCTTGGTCAGTCTGGTGGAATGGTGCCGGGACCGGCGGGTTCCGCTTGCATTCGACCCGGCGGCTTATGCCGTCTCCAGTTCCAAAATCGACTCGGACCGCTTGTTTGCATCCCTGGGGATTCCCGTTCCCGAACCGTGGCCCCAGTGCGGATTCCCGGTGGTGGCCAAACCCAGCTGCGCCAGCGGCAGTGACGGGGTGGTGATCCTGAAAAGCAAAAGCGATGCCGACGCACGGTTCCCGGAGGGGTTTCCGGACGATGGGTGGGTGTTCCAGCAGTATCTCCAGGGGCCGTTCTTTTCCCTGGAACTGATCGGCAGGCCAGGCAGCTATGTGACGCTTCAGATCACTCAGCTGTTTATGGACACCCGCTACGACTGCAAGGCGGTTGCCGCACCGTGCCGATTGAACAACCGGCAGATGCGTGAAATCGAGGCGCTGTCCGTTGAAATTGCCGAGGCCATCCAGCTTAGGGGGCTGATGGATGTGGAAGTGATCCTTCACGATGGGCGCTTCAAGGTGCTGGAGATCGACGCCCGGTTTCCCAGCCAGACGCCTTTGTGCGTATTCGCTTCCACGGGACGCAACATGTTCGACATGCTGGCCGACCTCTTTCTGTCCGGAAAACCCTCTCCGTTGAGGGCGTCCGCGTCTGTTAGGGGCGCCATTCTCGAACATATCCGTGTCACATCCAGGGAAATTGTCGTCGAAGGCGAACATATCATGGCCGATGCGGGGCCACTTGACCGGGTGACCGGGTTTTTCGGGGCCGACGAGGCCATCACCAGCTACCGGGAAGGGACACCCGCGTGGGTGGCCACACTGATCGTCACCGGCGATACCCGACAGCGCGCCGTGGAAAAACGCAACGGGGTGCTGGCTTCGGTCCAGCGCCGCTTCAACCTTGAGAAAATCGTAGACCGGGGTCCGGGAGACACAGTATGACCCGGCTGACTATAGACGACATCGAAGGAATCCGTGCCCAGTTGGTTCAATACGATCGACAATTGGTCTCGGTCACCAGGCGGACCCTGCTGGGAATCGGAGCATGGGCGTCGGGCCTTGAGGATGAGGGCCATCTTCAACGCCTCGCCCCGAGGAAAAAAATGGCCGTGGTGTCAATTCGCAGCGGCTTTGGCGTCATCTCCGGCTTTGCTGACACGGTCTGCGGCATCCTCTTGCATCTGGGATTCGATGCGTTTATCACCGGGCATTCGGACGTGTCCGGTTTTGCCGAAGCCGTCGACGGGGGAGCCCAGGTGATCTTTGCTGCCGATGACGACCGCTTCGTGGCCTTTTGCCCCCGCCAGGGAAGAACCGTGGACAATTCCCGCGCCACAGCTAAGGGATTTGTGGCCGGCCTCGATCTCATGGCCGGTGGCCTGAACGGCAAAGGCGTGCTGGTGATCGGGTGCGGACCCGTGGGGCGCTGGGCGGTCGAGGCATTGTTGATGCGCAAGGCCAGGGTCATTGTGGTCGATCGGGTGGCAGAAAAGGCTGCCGACCTGGCAGGATGGATTCAAGGTGCTCACCAATCGCCCATCCGGGTGGTTTCTGATTTGGAACAGGCGTTGTCGATCCATCATCTCATCGTGGAGGCCACCAATGCAGCGGAAGTGATTCATGCACGTCACGTCAGCGCAAACACCCATGTCACCGCCCCGGGGATGCCCTGCGGCGTTACCCTGCATGCCCGGGAAAAACTGGCCGGTAGAATACTGCACGACCCCCTGCAAATCGGCGTGGCCACCATGGCCTGCGAAGCGATGCGCATTATTCATGGGCAATCCGGCCCTGTCGGTCAGACAGACGGTGATGGCGCCTCAACATGAGTGATGGCCCATCCACTGCCAAGCCGCCCAAGCGGCGCTTCTATCGCAAACGGGTGGCGCTGTTCCGGCTGATCGACAAGATCAAGATCTGGCCGTCGCGCAAAGGGCTGTTGCACGGCATCAAGGCCATCGAAATCACGGGAGACCAGGCCCGCATTACCACCCACTGTAACAAAACCTTCATGGTCAACAACTCCAGAAACAGCCGGGCGGCCCGATGGCTGCGCAACAAATGGTTCAAAGGGATCTGCCCGGCCTGCGGCGTGCCCCAGTGGAAGCTGGAAAAATATGCCTCCACGCATTTCAGGCGCCATCACGGTTCATCGCTGCTGCCTGACGACTGAAGGCAGCGGTCTGAATCCAGAATAGCCTTACCTGTCATTTAAAATAATTTCGTATAGTCTTTTCTCATTTTCATCCAGCGGTTCCTGCAGCGAGTGGGTCTTATATAGGAAGTAGTGAAAGAAATCGTGCCGTAGGCTGTCCCGGCCGGCAGTGACGAACCATCGGTTGCGGCCCCAGTTGATCCGGCACTCTTCTGTGTCTTCGGTGGTAAACATGCCGCCGATAAACTCCTCCTTGTCCACCACCAGATCAAAGGAGCGCCCGCCCAGGTTGCGTTCCACCTCTTCATGCTGCGGGTGTATCACCTGAATGGCAAAGGTTTTTGGAAACGGCTCCATGAAAATGCATTTCACCTGCACTGCTCTTTTCTCAGCCTTTTTCAGGGACCGGACCAGCGTTTCGGTTTCCTTTGGAAAAAGGCGGATGTAGATCTCTTTACCGGCGCCATCGATCATTTCCCTTGCCTTGTCCATGACCCGCTGATACCCGGAAACGGTCCAAATGAAGTCATGCTCGGCAGGCGCCTGGATTTCCTTCGCCAGGGCTTCGAAACGATCGAGGTCCGCTTCATAGTTCCGCCTCAATTGTTTGATCAGCTCATCGGGCGGCAGTGGAACGAATATGCCTTTGCTGGCTTCCGCCACAAAGCCGTGTTTTTTCAACGTGCGCAGGATGTCGTAGATTCTCGCACGGGGGATTCCCGACTGTTTGCTCAACTGAGATCCGTTGACGGGATGGTGTTGAAGGAGTGACAGGTAGGTGTGTATCGCATAGTCAGACAGGCCGATGTTGGCCAGATTATAAGATTTCTGCATGTCAGGCCCTTTTGTTGTCACAAAACGTACAACAATTTTTGATTAACAGCCCCGACGATTCTTGTCAAGTTGGCAAACGGTATCAAGCTTTTGCATTGATTTTCCAAATGCTTCCAATTAACATCACCATACCCGATGAAATTAACAGGGAGCCCGCAATGAATATCGTCGTCTGTTTCATGCCTTGTCGCTGCAGGCACTTGATTGCCCTGATCGTGATGGCCATGGTCGTTTATGGCTGTGCTTCCGGGCCAACTATCGTGGGGAACTGGAAAGCCGTAAATGGGACCGCCAGCGTGAGATTCGCCGCCGATGGCGTGTTCCATGCCGTTGATAACCAGGGCATGCCCGTTTCCGGTAATTACCGGTTGATGGGGGCAGACGGCATCAGGTTCGAGATCCGGCATGGCGGAGAGGAAACCGAGACCATCAATGCCAGGGTCATCCAAGCGGGTGAACGACTGACCCTGACTTTTCCCGGCGAGCATAGCCTTGAAACCTATGAACGCATTCCCTGACCCCTCTGACCTGTCAGCAGACTGTCGGTGTGGATGACCTGAGCGCTCCCGCTTTTTTGACTCTCTTGCCATCTATTTGACACCAAACAGCGTCCGATCATGGCCGCTGCCTTCCGTTCATGTTAAAAACCGGTCGTTTTCTTCCCCGGAACAATCCATTCCTGTGGCACGGAATTTGTAGTCCCGGTATCCGAGACTCCTTGTCATTCCAACGATGACTCGACCCACGTGGGGCTGCGATGCTGTTTTTTAAGGGAAAGGAAGATATGGGATTGGAATCGAGCCTGAAGCTGCTGGATCTGCCGCCGGGTGCCACTGTCGATGACGCCAACCAGGCATATGCCTATCTCCACCAGATGATCGACCTGTTTCATCAGGATGCCGGTGCCGGAGATCGTGGAGACCGGCAGGAGGACTTGGACCTGCTGGTCTGTGCCTATGAGAAAGCGGTGGCCTATTTATCTGACCGGGATTCTCCAAACGCGCCAGCGTTTTCAATCGCGCCGTGCCAATCGCCGGTCGTCGATGGTCCCTCATCGACAGACCTTCACGTGACCATCAACGTGTCCGCTGAGGCGGATAATAATCCGTCTCCCGGCGAGGTGCCCTCCTTGCCCGAGCCGAATACCCGAACCGTGGAAGATGCCATTTCAATTACATCCCGGCGGATGCAGCAGACGGAATCGGCGCTTCCGGTTGTCCAACAGGCTGTGGAATCGGCCACGACGGGGCTGGATGCGGCCAACCGTCGATATGAACGGGCAAGGCAGTCAACTCTGACTGCCGTCGTCGCCGCTACGTCAGCAAAAAACCGGGCGATGCTGCTGGAGATCGAAGCCAAGCGGGCTATGCAGGACGCCGTCGCCGTGGCGGAGAAGGCCCGGGACCGGGTCGTCGCGGCCAGGCAGGCGGCCACGGATGCTGCCGCAGAAGCGGACAAGGCCCGAAAAAAGGCCAGCCGTGTCAAAAAATCGGAAGAGACAGCCGCCGCAGAAGCGGTTTGTGCCGAAGACCGTCTGGAAAAGGAAAAGGTTCGGCTGAAAACATTGACCCACACCCTGGTAGAGACCCGCAGCCGGATGCGGATGTTCCAGCCCACCACCGCAGCCATTGAAGATCAGGACGTCGACGCGGATATCCAGCCGGCCGCGGTGTCTGACGATCGTTTTCCCTCAACTCTGAATGTGGGTGGGGAATCGATTGCCCGGCAGCAGATCATGTCCGACTTGCTGGAAATCGAGGCATCCCTCAATGCCAGAAAACGCGACCCGAGGCCGGGCCAGGATAACGGGGATGCATTACCGGGTGCCGTCGAGCCAAATGCTGAGCGGCGGCAACACCATCGTGTCATCTACCCGGTCGACCAGTGCCCCCTGCTTTCCATTGACGGTCGTACGATTCCCATTCTTGACCTGAGCACCGCAGGCATGCGCCTGGAACCGGATGCTGCCATGGTCGGTTCGCACATTGTTCGGGGAGTCATCGCTTTTCCCAGCCGGTCGCCGGTGAAGGTCACCGGCAAAGTGGTTCGACAGGATGATGCCGGATTAGGATTGAAGTTGGTGACCCGAATCGGTAACCGCATTCTGGACCAGGAGCGTCTTCGTCTGCGTGCGTAATGCATTGACCCTGGCTGAAGCGGCCGGATGGGCTTACAAGGGCGATCCGTCAGGAGGGCTCAGGGGGAGCCTTCTCTGAAAATGCGCACGGACAGGGGAATGGTGATGGGTCCGTTCTCGTGCCGAACCGCCAGGTGGATGCCATTTTCCCCGACGGGCAGCATCCCGGCGGAAATACTCCGGTGCCCTGCCGTTTTCTCTTTGATCGGGCTCCAGGCAGTCAGCCGCAGGGGCATGATTTCAAGCGTAAAGACAGCGCCGGGTGCCACTGTTTCCGACGGAACCATCGCGTTTTTAACCGCTGCCGGATCTATGCCTTCGAACACCAGCACCCCTTGAGGCCTGCCGTTGAAAAGATACCGGCTTGCGTTCCAATCGACAATCAGGGCTGCGGTGCTTTTATTCGTCAGCGTGAGAAGAAAAAAGGCATAGTAGGGGTATTCCCCTTTTTGAGGCGTGATCCTGGCGGTGAGCAGATGATTGTCCACTTCAACAAATTCAGGCTGCGCAATCCAAGCCGCATCGGATGGGGGCTGAACCCCGCTGCAGCTCCACAGGGCCAGCCCAGTTAACAATAGAAACCCAACCATTCGCCGGCAGTTCATGGAATCAACCTTTCAAGTTGGTTATTCGTCCTGTTGTCAGGGGATCGACTAATTGAACTGTTATCGACTTTTGCCGCTTTTGACAAGCCTGAAACCATTCTTCACCCGGCACCCCCATTTTGGGAATTTGATTGTCCACCGTATTCTAAGGCCACATCTTGACACAGATGGCAGAAAGGTTTATTCGTTTCATTTCCATAAGTAACCATTACTATGATTGTGAAGGAACGGGACATGACATCAATCCAGGCAGCGACGTCAGCTGAAACCAATACCATTGAAGAAATGCTGACCGCATCCGGCTATTCCAAAACGGCCATCAACTACTACATTGACAAACCGCACATGGGTCAGATTCCCGATGCGGACATCACCTCGGAGATGACCGGCACCTGCGGCGACACCATGGGTATTTACATCAAGATGAAAAATGGTGTGGTGGGTGATGCGAAATACCAGGTCATGGGATGTGCGGGAGCCATATCCGCCGCCATGGCGGTCGTGGATCTGATCAAGGGCAAGGATCTGGATTATGCCCGGTCCATCGATGACGGCACCGTCTACAAGGTACTGCAGGAAATCCCTGTAAAAAAACACCACTGCATCCAATTGGCCGTAAAAACCCTGCACAAGGCCCTGGACACTCACCGTCTTCAACAATCGGCTTAGCTCTCTGCTCTACCCAAACTCACGTCGATGACCTGATATCTAGTCGCGGTGTTTTCAAAATGCGTCGAATATTTTCCTTTAGATCGATCTGATCAAGGTTTTCCGGACTCTGCGCCATGAGTTTAGCATGAAGTGCGTCCTGTTCGATGGGATGGGTGTATTGCTCCGGCGTTCCATCCTTCAGCTGGACATGCGCGGCCCACGGTACAAAGTAGTTCATTACCGGAAGTTCTTCATTTTTAGAAATGTCGATATTCAAACCGGCAATATAGAGCAGGGTTTTCCCCTTATAGTCATCGCTTCTTCTGATCGATTCAACAATCCTGGCAAATTCGAGCTGGATATTTGTCTTGGCGGCTCGCAGGGGGGGGAATCTCGCGCTGACAATATCGGGCATGAATTCGATGAGGTTTCGTTCCAGTAAGATTGAATCATCGGTTTCGTGAAAATCCTGTCTAAAATAAAAAAGATCGGACGTTAACAGGTTGCCGATGCTTTGCCCCCCGCCCGGTAGCCAGGTATAACCCTGATCGTCGAGACGTCGCCTGAAAGGTTCGGAGACTTCATACGTCTGGGTCGTGCTGGCTGACGTAAAGGGTCGAATGACCCCCATACTGTCTTCGGCGACAATATTGTTCAGGCGAAGTACCAACCCCTGCGCAACCGGGTTGGATACAAAATCAATGAATGAATTCTTCACGGTGATCAAGCAATGACCATTGTCATCCTTGCGAAGAAAAATGCGTTCTCTGGCGAAGCGATATTGATCCAGATACGGCGTTATCACATGGATCAATTTCCCGCAGGAGTCGGACAGGCACCGGCCCGTCATCTGGGGGCGCCTATAGATTCCAAATGACCTTGAATCGGGATCATAGCCGACATGACTGGCCTGTAGAATCATGAGGTCTTCACCATGCTGGGAGTGAGGTCCATGCCGGTCAACGGAAACGATGCCTCCGACTCTTCCGTGATTGAAAGGAAAGGTGCCGAAATGTTTGGTCAGCAAAATGATCGGTAAGCCCTGATTCTCATCCGAGCAGAATGCTCTCGAGGGCATGATCAGCCCTTTGCGAAAACCCAATTCCTTGCAGAGGTTATAAAGCCTGGCGACGAACTCCGGGTAGGGGATCGCCAACCCATCCACCTTGAATGGCGCGACTTCCCTGATCACATTTGCATCTCGGTATTTATTAAGCATGCAGTTTCACACTCCTTAACTGGCCACGGTTAGGAAATGAGGTGTGTTATCCAACACCGATGTATAAGTCGGGAAAGATTAAAAATTCTTTTTTGTGCTTGGACTAAGGGAACAAAAGCAGTTTGCCCTATCACAACGCATCTCAATCTGTGGTGGCGCCGGACATCAAATGGCTGCCCCGCTGCAGCGGGCGACGATATGGACCCAAATAACGGATGCCGGTCCTTTTGTCAAGAAGGACAATATTGTATAAATGTATGAAAATGTTGAATTTATGACAATACCGGAGCGTCAGGTGCTCTTGCCGGTGGTTACGAACTCAACTCTGTAACGAACCGGAGGCTGTCGAAGACCTGATTAAAGGCTGGCAGTTCTTTATCAAAATAATAGCGCTGGGCAGCGGTATACCGCAAATTGAAGAACTGGTTCGGCAAAATGACGCCGTAATAAATGGTTTTGATGGTTACACCGTATGGATCCTGATAGCTGTATATCAACCTGAAACCGGCATGACCGCCTACCATGGCCGGTTCGCTGGCAAGCATCTGCAATTGCCGGATCAGCGGATCGGAACGTAAGTTGTCGGCTATTACCTGGGCGGCTTCATGGGGCAGCATATCCGGTCCAAGTTTTTGACGCGTAAATCGAAACCGTTGTGCCAGCGACCTCGATTGAATCAGAATATACTCCAGATAGGGACCATCCTTGGACAGCATTTCCGAATCCTGCGTGTTCAGATGCATCCATCCATCGGGAGATGTGATCGACCAGTGTGGCTCGCTGAGTTGAACCGGGGCCGTATTCCACGGTCCGGCACAGGCGGTAAGCATCAGTGTCGCCATAACCCAGACGACGATCACGGTTCTGTTGATGTTTAATCCCGACATTGACGCAGATATCCTTTTATAAATTCTCTTGCACCGTCCTGGGGAGCCAGGGTGAGAAACGCTTCGAAATAGGGTTTGGCCCTCTGAAACCGGCCGGCCTTAAAATGAAGCTCGCCAAGAGCACGATGGGCCGATGGGAACGCCGGATCGATTTTCAAGGCCTTTAAATACGATCCAACACACTGATTCTTACCATCGCCATCGTTTCGTCTGCGCAGGATCTCCCCTTTGATATAGTGTGCGTGGGCATCATCCGGTTTCAGTGCCAGAAACTTGGAGATACTTTGATCCGCCTGGTTCCAGTCACCGCAAGTGAGCGCGGCCTGTGCATTGGCCATCATGGCCGGCGCAATGCGGTTATGGAAAAGAACTGGGTCGCCATCGGTTTCCGACCGGCAGGAAACGCGGTCCCGGGTCTGGCCGATACGGGTCTTCATCGCTTTCATGCGGCTTTCCAGCCGACCCACTGTCTCAGCCGACCCCTGATTTTGCAGGCTGTTTAATAGGTTGGACATGAGGGACAGTGCTTCTGTTTCGCAATAACCGGCTGCTTTGAGTATTGCCAGCCCTTCATCGTCGGCCTGGTTTTCGGCGGCATCGATTTTTTGTTTCATGGCCAGTTCACCCGCCGCCTGACGCTGATCGGCATACGGTAACCCGTTGATAGGGGATGTCATTTGAAAATGATCGTAAAGCGCGGCGGTGTGCTGGCGAGCATAGTGAACCATCTCGTGGGCGAGGATCATGGCCAGTTGGTCTTCATTGTCTACCCGGTTGAGGATGCCGGTAGACAGAAAAAAATACCCATTGGGGTAAGCATAGGCCTGCATCCGGGGATCCATGACAACGTTAACGGTCGGTATATTTAAATCGGTGGGTACCTGTTCCCACAGCTGCGCGGCCACCGTTTGCAGATAACTCGACAAAGACGCATCGTGCAGGACGACACCGCGCTGTTCAAGCGCCGCTTGTTCCTGCGCGGCAAGCCGCCACAAACGGGTTGTCTGGTCTGGCGCCGCCGCATGCGCCGTGATCACCGGCGTCGCCCATGCCAAAAGTAAGATCATCCACGCCGCCACATACCGTTCACGTGTCATGAACCTTGCTCCCAGAAGTTGACCATTGTGGATGCCACTAGTGCTGTCATACCTTCGGCGGTTTGAAGATCGAATTTTTTGTGGTCTCCCTGCAGGCCGTACCAGATAATACGGCCTTCCGGCTCGACAACGGCGATGCTGAGCCAGTTTTTGGTGGGCTGGGCGGAAGTGGTTTGATGTCCAATGGCCAGAACCAGGCCGTCTGCCCGGTTGGCCTTCAGGATTTCGGCCACTGGCCCCAGATTGTATTCAAAGGCGCTTAATTTGGCCGGATATAGTTGAGGTCCGAACGTGTGCAGCTGGATGGAACGGTTCACGGATCTGAAAAGGGACGTCACACTCATAAGGTCAGATGAATGCATGGTCCGGGCGTCGGCGGTTTGCACCGCATAGTGACGCTCCTGCAGTTGCCGGACAATGGATTGTTGCGCCTTGCGTTGTGCTTCCTGGCTCTGGATGTCCTGAAAAAGCCGGCTGCCATCGGGCATTTGTTCAAAAATGCCGATTTCGGGCACCAACACCAGCATCACGCCCATGGTCTGCTGATAGTTTGGGAATTCGGGATGAAGCCGCTCCGAGGTATAGGTGCAGCCGGTAAAAAATAGACCGATCAGACTCACCATCAGGATGGATCGGCTGAAATTTATCTTTTTTGGAAAATTTTGCATCGGCGGCTCGTGATTAAGATCCTTTGTCGGGTTATGTTAACTCTGAATAAAGCAAATTTCAGACCAATGAATAAAATTTATAATAAGAAGCAATTACAGTATCTTAAATGATTGCTGCAGGAAATTGAAATTGGACTTGCCATTTCTGGGCACCTGCGGTGACAAAAAAACGTCATTCTTGACATTTCCCAGCAACTGACTATTTTCTAAACGTTTAAGGGGGCGTTGTTTGTTAAATACTTGAACCCAAAAGGAGGATGAGGGGATGAAAAAACTGATTGTTTTGATTTTTATGGTTCTGTTCTTGGTGAGCTGCAGCCAACACTTCAGCAATTCTGAATATTTGCAGCACGACACCATGTACAAAAACTGGGATCACATGAAATTCAGCTTGTTCGGCCCGGATGAGGCAACGAGCCAAGATGTGGAAAAATCTATGGATCAACAATGGTGGGGAATAGACGTTCCCTACGTTCCCGGTCAGTAGGTGCTGTCGATCCTGTGATTGGATTGGTCTAATAGTTGTCTAAATCTAAGCCGGTAGAAGATTCGTTCAATCTTCCACCGGTTTTTTTTCTGCGGCCTGCCTCTCAGGTGGAATCCATTGAAACGTTTGCCCAATCGAGTGGTTATTGATTCGCTCTTTACCCGGTTTTCCCGCCACCTGTTTATTCATTTCACTAAACACCCAAGAAGCCGAATGTCAGAGCAATGGTTTGAAATCCGATGCCTTTTAGGGTAAACTGACTCTATCTATGTCCATCCAGGAATGGTAGATTTTGATTCAGACCAAGGCCGCAGCGAAATTGAAATTGACGGCGTAGCCGTAGGAGCGACAGCGTGCGTAGTGGCACTACGTTGAGGATATCAATCGAGCGAGAACGCAGGCCTGGGTCGAAAGATGCCGTTTCTGGATGGGCACTATCCAACGATTTCATCAACTACCACAAGGGCCTTTCATCCGGTCGACAATCATAACGGAGCATGGCTATCATGCGTGATGACAGAGTGAATCAGTTCGTGGTCGTTCTGATGGTCGTATTTATTTCGGCCGTATTTCTCTCGATGATACGATCATTTTTGATGGCCATTTTCCTGGCTGGCATCTTTTCGGCACTATCCCGTCCCATATACCATTGGCTCGAAAATATGTTTAAGGGACGGCGCAGCCTGGCCTCGATCTTGACCCTGCTGCTGATCATAATTGTCGTGGTTCTGCCGTTGGGGGTACTTACGGGAGTGGTGACCGGCCAGGCCATCAAGGTCAGCCAGACCGCCGTGCCGTGGGTAAAAACACAGCTCAGCCAGCCGGGTGCCGTATCCGCATTTCTGGAGACCATTCCCTACTACGATAAAATTGCTCCCCACAGCGAACTGATTCTGCGCAAGGCCGGCGAGCTGGTTGGCAGCATCAGCCAGTTTCTGGTCAACAACCTCTCATCGGCAGCTATGGGGGCAGTCAACTTATTGTTCATGCTCTTCGTGTGGCTTTACACCATGTATTTTTTCCTGATGGACGGGGATAAACTGCTGGAGAAAATCCTTTATTACCTGCCCATGCAGGATCATGACGAGCAGCAGATGCTCGATCGCTTCACATCGGTGACGCGCGCGACGCTGAAGGGTACCGCGGTTATCGGGATTCTTCAGGGGGGATTGGCCGCTTTGGCCTTCTGGGCGGTGGGTGTTCCCAGTGCAGCTTTCTGGGGTGTGATCATGGTGGTGCTGTCGATCATTCCCAGTGTGGGCACCGCCCTCGTTTGGGTGCCGGTAGCGCTCATCCTGGGATTTGGCGGGGCCGTCGGCAAGGCGGTCGGTCTGTTTGTGTTTTGCGGGCTCGTGGTCGGCAGTCTGGACAACCTGCTCAGACCGATCCTGGTCGGCAAGGATACGCAGATGCACGAACTGATGATCTTTTTCGGCACCATGGGGGGCATTTTCATGTTCGGCATGGTAGGGGTCATCATCGGTCCCATCATCGCCGCGCTTTTTGTGACGGTCTGGGAAATATACGGGCAGGCGTTCCAGGATATTTTGCCGGACACCGGGTATGTGCTGAGAAAGAAGCAGGCGCAGGCTGAAGCGGACAGGGATGGTGAGGAGTAATTTGGAGTGGTGTATAAAAGAGGATTGTCATCGGCATCATCGTAAGCGCTTATACCAGACGTTCATACTCCGGATGCGTCCACCGATCTGCGTGTTTTTTACCAACCGGCCCGCGTAGCGATAGCCCATTTTTTTAAAAACACGGTTCATTCCGTAAGAATCGGCGCGCGCGATGGTATAGGCCGTCCGCACACCATGAATGTGCGCTTCATCGTCCAATCGATCCAGCAGCATGCCTGCAAAGCCGTTTCTCCTGTATTCGGGCAAGGTGGCGAAATCGGTCATTTCACAGGTGTTACTGGCTGAATCGATTTCGGCAGCGGCCGCGGCGACGATCTTCTTTTTAGCCTGGATGCAAAAATAGGACGTATTTTTCTCCATCACGCGGTTGAGAAACTCAGGCTGATGGATCGGGAAGGGATAGGACTCAAACACCTGGCGGTAGATTTTCCCCAAGGCCGCGCTCTCCGAAGGGGTGCATGGGATGACCGGCAAGGGGGTGCGGCCATCACGGCGTGTGCCGCTTGAAATCCTTTCCACCGGGTCAAAACGGTTCCGGTTTCCTACCCGCTGCCTGTCCACTGAAAGAAATTTGGAGATAAACAGACCATCGGTGGTGCCCCGGAAAAATGAAGGGATGACCGCTTCTTTGGTATAGCCGGCCAATTTAAAGGCGTCCCAGTGGTCGGCGGGAATTTTGGCAAAAATCTTTCCGTAGCCATGGGCCGTTGCCATTCTGTCAAGTTTCGGAATCAGCGTTCCGGCAGTGTTGCCATGCAGGTGCATCAAATAAATACGGTCGTTGTGGAAGCCGTGCTGAATGACGGACCCGTCGATGGTTTCGATTTTATCAGCCATGGGTTCATCAGGTGGTGTCGCTATATTAACGATTTCAGCTTTTTCAGCCGCAAGCCGGTTTCAGCCAGAATCGCCTCTGAACGTGAAAAGTGAAGCCGGATCAGATGGTTGACCGGCTCGTGGAAGAAACTGGAGCCGGGCACGGCGGCCACTCCCACCTCCCGAGCCATCCAGCGGCAGAATTCGTTGTCGTCGGTCACGCCGAACGCGGAGCAGTCGACCATGACATAGTAGGCGCCCTGGGGAATCGTATAGGAGAGCCCGGCCGCATCCAGGTATCCCAGAAACAGGTCCCTTTTGCGCGTGTAGTCCGCCGTCAATTGCTCATAGTAGCTCAAGGGCAGTTCCAGTGCGGTGACGGCGGCTTCCTGCAACGGGGCTGCGGCGCCCACGGTGAGAAAATCATGCACCTTGCGGGCTCCGGCGACCACCGATTCCGGCCCGATCACATACCCCAGCCGCCACCCGGTCATGTTGTAAGTCTTGGACAGGGAACTGCAGGATATGGTCCGGTCGAACATCTCCGGCAGGGAGGCCATATAGTGGTGACGGTGGGGACGGTAAACGATATGCTCATAGACCTCGTCGGTGATGACAAAGGCGTCGAACTCCTTGGCAAGGTCGGCGATGGTTTCAAGTTCCTCCAGGGAGAACACCTTGCCGGAAGGGTTCGATGGATTGCACAGGACTATGGCTTTTGGGTTTTGCATGAAGGCAGCCCGGAGTTCATCCACATCGAAGTTGAAATCCGGAGGGCGCAGGGGCACGTAAATGGGCTGGGCGCCACTGAGGATGGTGTCCGCGCCGTAGTTCTCATAATAGGGAGAGAAGATGATGACCTTCTCACCGGGGTTGCAGGCGGTCATCAAGGCACTCATCATGGCCTCGGTGCTGCCGCAGGTCACCACCACGTGGACGTCGGGATCCAGATCGAGCCCCATCCAGTGCCGCTGCTTTTTCACCAGTGCCTGCCGGAAACGCGGAGCACCCCAGGTAACGGCATATTGGTGCGGGCCTTCGGCCATGGCCTTTTTGCCGGCTGCCAGGACTTCAGGCGGCGGATCGGCATCGGGAAATCCCTGGGAGAGGTTGATGGCGCCGTACTGGTTGGCGACCCGGGTCATTTCGCGAATGACCGACTCGGTGAAAAAAGTCAGGCGATCTGCGGTTTTGGGCATGGTCTCTCCGGAAATTTAATAGTGTTAAGTGTTACGTTTTAAGTGTTACGTGAAGGATGGGAATCGATTTAAAAAATGTGTGTGCAATCGACGTCCATTATTCCTTCAGAAATTGTGATCCTATAAAATAGACAGTATACGTTAACTTAATCACTTAAAACTTCCTGTATACGATCCGTCCATCGAAAATCGTCATATCGACACGCACATCCGGCATTTGGGATGGTGGAATTTTCAATATATTCTCACTGAGCACTGCCAGATCCGCTTTCTTACCAGGTGCGATCACGCCCAGATCAAGGGCTTGATGGACGCTCGCCGGGGTGACGGTGTATGCTTGAATCGCTTCGGCAACCGTCACACGGTTCTGCGGGTGCCAGCCATTCTCCGGCGTGCCGTCGGCCCGCTGGCGAGTCACCGCCGCGTGAATGCCCACCAGTGGGTCGGGGTCGCATACCGGGCAGTCAGAACTGAACATGACCGGTATACCGCTGTCCATCAGCCGGCGAAAGGCATAGGTCCACTGGCCTTTTTCCCCCACTGCCGAGTCAATGAGATTAATGTCCAATACCATGTTGGCCGGTGTCACGCACAACGCCAGGTGAAGCGCGCCCAGCCGATCGGCATCTTCGGGCCGGATCATCTGCACATGTTCGATTCGATGGGGGATGGCGGGCCGTGGTCCGCCGGACCGGGTCCGACGGGATTCGAGGGCTTCGAAAATATCGACCAGTTCACGGTTGGCCCGATCGCCCACCGCATGCACCATGACTGACAGGCCGGCATCGTCCGCCCGGCGGACATCACTGGCCAGGACCTCCATCTCCATCAGCGGCATGCCGCGTTGTGCATCCAGATACGGGTCGATCATCCAGGCGGTGCGCGCGCCCATGCCGCCGTCGGAAAAAAATTTAACATGACCCACCCGCAGCCGGTCGTTGCCGAACCCGGTGCGCAGACCCAGTCCGATGATGTCGTCCAGACGGTCTCCCGGCAGGGTGACCCACGATCGAAGCGCCAGGCGACCGTCCCGGTCCAACGCCTGGAACGTCTGAAACGCGCTGGCACCATCCTTGTCCGCCATCAATCGCACATCATGAATGCCGGTGACACCCCGGCGGTGAAGGGCGCTTGTGGCATCTCCAAAGGCTTGCATCACCTGATCTGCATCCGGCGGCGCAACGGCCTGACGAACGAGATTGATGGCCAGTTCCCGCAGAATACCGGTGGGTTCTCCTGCCGGGTTGTGTTCGATCCTGCCTTCCGGCGGATCCGGGGTGCCGGCGTCGATCCCGGCCCGTTTCAGGGCGGCAGAGTTGGCCGCGGCCAGGTGCAGGTCGCAGCGCCACAGAAGCACCGGGTGGTCCGGCGCCGCCTGGTCCAGAGCGTCGCGGGTGGGCATGCGGGGTTCTGTCCAGTCGGATTCGTTCCATCCCTGACCCATGATCCATTGATCCGTTGGTCGGTCCACGGCTGCTCGGCGAACGCGTTCCAGCAGATCCTCGAGGCAGGTGAGATCATCCAGCCGCACGCCCTGACGGTTGAGGGCCCATTCATAAAAGTGGATATGTGTATCGATAAACCCTGGCAACACCAGGCGGCCGTCGAGGTCGATTTTTTCGGTGCCTGTGCCGGCCAGATGCAAAATGTCGTCGTTGGCACCCGCAGCAAGAACTTGACCCTGCCCAACGGCAACTGCCTGGGCCATCGGCTGTCCGGGGTTCTGTGTGGCAATGACGGCGTTAAAGAGAATGGTGTCGGGAGAGGGTAATGTCGGATTCATTTCGTATCCTAATCCTAAAACAGGTGTTGTTTATGTCGGAAAACACATAAAGAATTAAATCACAATAACCAAAAGCCAAATGACAAATAAATCACAAAAACCAAAAAGCTAAACATTCAAAAACCTGCTCGTCTTGAAGTAAAGACATTCCAATCTTAAATAAGGGAGAAAAAAATGATAATCAACCGTTGGTTTTTGCCCTTTTTGAGATTGGGATATTGCAATTTGGAATTTATTTGAGATTTGCTTTTTGTATTTTGTTATTTCCGAATCGTCACCCGGACTTTGCTTGTTCCGGTGCATCTGGAATCGTTGATTATGAGTGTGCGTTTGGAATTTTCACAGCAAAAAACCTTCGGGAAAGGGGTCATTGGCATCCACGACAAACTGATGATAACCGATAATCTGGGCGTTTCCCCGAACCTGGCCCACGATGCCGGAAAATTCTCCGATGGGCACGGTTTTGACGATCCGCCCTTCGAACACCGTGCCCAGAGGGCTGGCATTTTTATAGACCTGCCCGGGGCCGAGTTTGCCCAGGTGGTGGAGCAGGGTCATCTTGGCCGTGGTGCCGGTGCCGCACGGTGAACGGTCCATATGGGACTCGCCGTATACGACGACGCTCTTGCCGGTTTCCGCAAGCGGGTCTTCATCATAGAATTCGGTCACATCTACCGTTGTCACCTCCGGTCGGCCGGGGTGAAAAACGGTAAATGCCCGGTTGGCCGCCTCGATGATGGCCATCCCCAGAGGAATCAATCGGTTGCTGTTGGCCGGGACCAGATCGATGCCGACGGATTGGGCCGATACCATGGCGAAAAACCCGCCCACGCAGACCAGATCGACGGGGATCTTCCCGAATCCGGGAACCTCGATCTCACGGGCGGTGTCAAAAACGAATGAGGGTACCATTTCAATGGCCACGGATTCTACCCGGCCACTTCGAATCCGGGTGTGGGCATCGAGCGGTCCCGACGGGGTGTCGACCGTGATCACCGTGTCACCATTTTCGGCGACGATCGCCCCGGATTCGATCAGGGTGGCCACGGCACCGATGGTGGCGTGGCCGCACAGGTAGGGATAACGCCGGGCGTCCATGTAGAACAGCCCGAATGCGCCTTTTCGGCTGACCGTTTCGGTCACCACGGCTGCCATGATGCCCCGGTGCCCCCTGGGTTCGCGGGTCAGCAGTTTGCGGACGTGGTCGTAGTGGGACTCGAAATGGTCTCGTTTGGCTTTCATCGTGTTGCCGGGCAGGCTGCCCACCCCGCTGACCAGCAACCGAGTGGGTTCCCCTTGGGTATGGGAGTCGATGGTGACGATCCGATCCGGATAGCGATGGAAAAATCCCTCTTTGATTCGATCGAGTTTGAGCATACACATATTCCTGTTAAGGGTAATTCGAAAACCCTAATTATCATCTGGTGGACGATCAACCCTAAACAATAAAACCTGAAAACGGTAGGGAAAGCTTTCAGGTTTCTGGTCGAACGGATTACGATAGAAATAATCTGTCGGGTCATTCGAGTGGAATCAGGTGGCAGTGGTGGGGCGATACCTGCACGCTGACCGCCTCGCCGATGTTGTAGAGCCGTGTTCTCATCATGCTGATGATGTGAATTTCACGGCCGGTCCCCAGTTCAATGAAGTAGCTGACCTCTCCGCCCATGTAACTGCGGTCTTTGATGCGGCCCTCGAAGTGGTTCATCCCTTCTACCGGTGTGAATTCATCCTTGGGAAAGGCATCGAAGCGCTGGGCGCGGACGACCATCTCTACCGCGTCGCCTGTCGAGAACCCGCCCTTGTTTTCCGCAAAGAGGACATCGCCGGTTTCAATCCTGACATTTACCTGATTGTCGTCGACTCCCTCGACTTCCCCTTTGATGAAATTGGAGTGGCCCAGAAAATCGGCCACAAAATGGTTTGCCGGCTCATTGTAGACCGTCTCGGGGTCGCCTTCCTGCTGCTTGCGGCCAGCCTTCATGACCAGGATTTTGTCGGACATGCTCAGCGCTTCACGCTGGTCATGGGTGACAAAGATGGTCGTGACGCCAAGTACCTGCTGCAGATTGCCCACCTCCCGTCGCATCTCCTCTCTCAGGTTCTCATCCAGGGCGGAAAGGGGCTCGTCCATCAGCAGCACGTCCGGCTCGATCACAATGGCCCGTGCCATGGCGATGCGCTGCTGCTGCCCGCCGGAGAGCTGACTGGGCATGCGGTTCTCGACACCGGGCAGACGAACCATCTCCAGGGCCCGGGTCACTTTCTTCTTGATGTCCGCGTTTGATACGTCACGGTATTTCAACCCGAAGGCCACGTTGTCGAAAATATTTTTGTGGGGAAACAGGGCATAGTTCTGAAAAATCATTCCCAGGTTGCGTTTGTGGATCGGCGTGTCGTTAATCCGAACCCCTTTGATGAATATATCGCCCTCGGAGGGTTCCTCCAGCCCGGCCACCATGCGCAGCAGGGTGGTTTTCCCGCATCCGGAGGGGCCCAGCAGGGTCACCAGGCTGCCTTCTTCGATGTCAAAATCCATTTTTTCGACGGCGACAACGTCGCCGAATCGTTTTAAGATGCCTTTGAATTGAACAATGGGCTGCTTCTTCCCGGTTGCCACGTTTTTCCGTCTCCCACGCTTTAATTTTTCTCGGCAAAGTGGGACCGCCGCCGTAGTGACAGTCCCACTTTGAGATTTATTTTAGTCATCCTGTGTCGATTCATAAATGGTAGATTGTGGTCCAGGCCAAGGCCGCAGACTTTCCGAAACCGCAGGCGTAGCAGCGCTACGTTGAGGATTGCGGAAAGGTGAGAACGCCGGCTTGGGCCGCAAGATGCCTTTTATGGATTGACACTAGCTGCCAGCCTTGATCCTATCCCACTTCTCCGTCCAATCCAGCTGATTGGCATTCCAATATGCGGGATTGGCAAACAGGTATCCTTCCAGTTTGCCGGTGGGGTCGAAGGCCGGCATCTTTTTGATCTTCTCGGTTAATTCCACTTTGGACGGGTCCAGGCTGGGCGGATAATTCTGTCCCTCGGCCACGGCGATGGCCACGTTCGGTTCCAGCATGTAATTGAGTAACTGCTGGGCGACTTCCAGGTCGGTGCCTTTCAGGACGAATTGATATTCCATCCAGGAATAGGTGTTCTTGGGCGCGAGGTAGCCGATGGGATGGCCTTCCTGCTGAAGCGTGGCCACGCGTCCGGACCAGGCCACCGTGGCATAGATCTCCTCATTGGCCAGCAGGCTCATCAACTCGGCACCGGAGGCCCAATATTTTTTCATCAGATCGCGCTGCTCACGCAGTGCCGCCCAGATGGCCTTAAGGTCGGTCATGTTGTTGGGACTCTGGTCGGTGTGCAGGGCCGCATACCACATGTTGGTCCTGAAGTCGCCCTCCCAGCTGCCCAGTTTGCCTTTCAAGCTTTTGTCCCAAAGCAGTGAGGCGCCGAGCTTCTCGGCCTTCTCCTTGCTGATGTGTTTGGTGTTATAGGCGATGCCGGTTTGCCCTATATCATAGGGGACGGCAGAGAGGGAGCCCTTGGTGATCGTCCGCAGCGGTTCGATCATAGCTGGCATGACATTCTTTAGATTGGGAATTTTGGATTCATCCAGCACCGATGAAAAACCCAATTCCACATAGCGGGCATAATCGAAGACAGCACTGAGATAGGCGATGTTGAACTCTCCGCCTGGTGGAAATGAGGCCTTGACGCGTGTCAGGTAGGAATTCATGTCACCGAACTCGCCATCGATGACCTCGATCCCGGTGGCTTTTGTAAACGGCTTGAATGCGTTTTCCCTGAATGCCTCGGATACCGAGCCACCCCAGCCATCGAAGCGGATGGACTTGGCCGCCCAGGCTTCTCTGACGGCGCTTCCGAAGGGCGCGCCGACCAGTCCGATGGATGCGCCGGCAAGGCCTAAATATTTGAGAAAGTGACGCCGGCTGAGCTTGCCGTTTTTATACGCGTCATATACCCGATCCAGTTTTTCTTTCGTTACGATGGCCATTGGTACTCCTTTCAGCTGTTGGTTGTCAGTTTGGATCCTTAATCCTTTATCTTTGAGAACTTGCGGGACAGATAGCCGGCCAGCAGGGGGGTGGCGACCGTCAGTACGATCATGACGGCGCCCAGGGCATTGATTTCCGGGCTTATCGAATTTCTCAGCATGCTGAAAATTTTGACCGGAACGGTCTGGTTCTGGGCCGTAGCCCAGAAAAGCGTTGCCGTGATGTCGTCAAAAGAGATGGTAAAGGCAAACAGGGCGCCGGCCAGGATGGCCGGCAGCAAAAGCGGGAAGGTGACTTCCCTGAAGGTCTGAAATGCGTTGGCACCAAGGGATTTGGCTGCCTCTTCGTACTCTTTCTTAATCCCCACCAGCCGGGCCTGGACGATCAACAGGACATAGGGAAGGGTCAATACCACGTGTCCGATCACCAGCAGGGCGAAACTCTTGGGCTGTTGTAGAAACCGCAAGAAAAGCAGCAGGGCTACACCCAGAACCACTTCCGGGATCATGATCGGCGAGAGCAGCAGGGTGTTGAGGGTGTTTTTGCCGGGAAATTCGAAACGAATGAAGGCCAGGGCGGCAAGGATGCCGATGGCGGTGGATATCACCGCTGTCAGTGAACCCAGGACAAGCGAATTCTGAAACGCGTCGATGATCGATTCATTCTGCGCCAGTTTGATAAACCACCGCCAACTGACTCCCTCCATGGGAAAGATGCCGAACTGCTTGGGGTTGAAGGCCAGCACGATAACCACGACAATGGGTGCGAACAAAAAAAGGTACACGAGGAAGGTGTAAATCCTGATCAATGCCCATCCCGGTGAGAATGGTTTCATGGGTTAAGTCCCTTGTAAGTTTTTGAAGATCTGGTTGATTCCCAGGTATCGGTTGTAGGTCCACACGATCACGAACAACAGGGAGAGCAGAATTACACTGATGGCCGATCCGAAGGGCCAGTCCAGCGTGCCGATGACCCGCTTGAAAATGAGATTGGCGATCATGTCGTTGCTCGGACCGCCTAATATCATGGGGGGCAGATAGGTGCCCGCGGTGAGCACGAAGACCAGCAGGCAGCCTGCGCTGACACCGGGAAGGCTCAAGGGCAGCGTCACTTCGCGAAAGGCCTGCCATTCGGTGCAGCCCATACAGCGCGCAGCTTCGAGAAGACTTTTATCGATGCCTTCCAAGCTGACATAGATATTCAAGACCATGAAGGGCAGCAGGTACATGAGCAGTCCCATGAGCACGGTAAATTCATTGTAAAGCATGGAAATGGGCGAATCGATCAGCCCGATTTTCAACAGGAAGTGATTGATCAAGCCTGAATCGCCCATGATGTTGATCCAGCTCATGGTGCGGATGATGAAACTGACCCAGAATGGCAGCATGATCAGCAGGAGAAAAACCTTTTTGTAGCGGCTTTCGCTGCGGTAGAAGTAATAGGCGGGAATATAGCCCATGACCACGCAGAGAATGACGGTTTCAAAGGAGATGCGAATCGTCCGGATGAGAATTTTGGGATAGAAGAAATCTTCGAAAAACTTGGCGTAATTACCGAACTGAAAGGCAGGGATGTCCGCTCCGCTGGGAGCACGTAACCAGAAACTGTATACTACAATAAAACAGACCGGTATCACCAGAAGCAAAAAAACGGCACTCAAAGACGGCGCCAGCAGCGCCCACGGTTTCCACTTGTCAGGTTTCATGTGTATGTCGCCATGATAATTTGGTATGATAAAAGAGGAGGCACTCAAAAAAAACCTTAGTTAAATTATACATGTATGTCAAGATGCCCATCGAACGAAAAATAAAAGAAGTAAAAGAATATTTAGAAAAGAAAATATTGTTACTTCTCTTCCTGATGGCGCATCGCGTATCGGTTAAACAGGCTTGAGGCCTACTTCGATTCCCTGCGCCTTCTATCCGGCGGCAGGAGTTCAGAAAGCGTTCTTGCCGTATCGCGGATCATGTCTGCATATTTTGCCTTAACGTCGTCTGCACTATGCTGAAGCACCGAAAAATCAAAGCAGACCGCACCAACCCCTTTCCCCGTGAGTGGGTCGAACAGGGGGGCGCTGATGGTGATCAACCCGGGCAGAAACTCTTCCTCCGACATGGCATATTGACGCGCTTTGGCTTTTTTCAGTTCCTCAAAAAGAATCGTCTTGTCCACGATCGTCTTAGTGGTTTTTGGCGCGAGGTCCATGGGTGCTATTTTTTCGGCGATCAGGTCGTCGGGCAGGCTGGATAGGTATGCCTTGCCCAATGCCGTGTTGTGCAGGCTGTTTTTCGAAAAATCAGGCAGGCTATAAGTCAACGTCTCATCAGCTCCCCGGTAATAGATGCGCACCAACGTATCATCCACCGCAAAGGCCACATCGATGCTTATATTTTTTTCCCCGTGGATCCGGTCCACGACCTCCTTGATCAGCCTCAGATGATCCGTGGCGCGCATTAAATTGGCGCAGAACAGCAGGCACAGTATAGCGGGTCGGATCTCCTTGGTCTTCGAATCTTTCTCCAGATATCCCAATTCCACCAATGTATTGATGTAGCGGTAGGTGGAGGTCATGTTCAAATCCAGCGTCTTGGCGATTTGACTCTGGGTCATGGCCGGGTTGTCCCGATTGAAAAGAGACAGGATTTTCATTCCCTTTTCCAAGGACTTTGAAAAATAATATTTTCCTTTTGACATACGGTTTTGAGATGTTTTAGTATCACACTATAATAGGAATGAAGTTACTATAATAGTTAAAGTTGCAAATTTCTAAACGAATGTCAATCACTAATTTTGGTTCAACGTTTAAGGAGGGTAGGGGCATGCCGGAAGCTGAACCTTTATTGCGGATCGTTTACGAGCACTCGGGTGAAGAAAAACAAGTATCTCAGTCCAGCCTTGTCGCCGCTCTTGTCGATTTCCTGGATCATTTTTGCGTTACATCACTCGTCGGTAAACCGTTTTTTGACACCATACAATCGGGTGACGGCCAAACCAAAATGGCCAGACTTCTCGACGCCTGCGGCTACAACAAGGACCCCGCAGGATTCTTTGAAGAACTGCTCAAGCTGCTGGAAAATGCGGACGGCACCGCCGAAATTATTGTCAACGGCATCGAGTTGCCCCATTTGATGCTCATGGCCATTCTGGAAGTCGTCCTGCCCGGCAATAAATTTGTATCCATAAAAAAAACCGATCAGCTGGAAAAGGTTGCCAATATCCTTATCCCGGAGGCCGATCGGACGGACATACAGTCGGTTATCGATACCTACCCGGTCAGGTTGTCCATGCACACAATCCGTCAGATGCGGGTGTCCGGAAACGTAGCCTATCAGTATTTGCCCTTCGTCGAGGAGTTGGACAACACCGGACACACCAATACCTGGATCGGCCAGTTTCATCAGGGTTTACTTGAGCAGATGTACCAGAACCGGGTCATTTTTCTGCTCAACATGAGCTGCCCGGTTTACTGCCGGTTCTGTTTCCGCAAGCACAAGGATTCACGAAACGAAACCAACCCCACGCCGGCGGATGTCGAAAAAGCGGTTGCGCATGTCGCAGCGTCGCCATCCATCAAAGAAATCGTGATCACCGGCGGGGACCCCTTTATGAACCGGGCGAACATGGCCCGTGCCATCGACGGCCTCATGGCGATCGACCATGTTCAGGCTCTGCGCCTGGCCACGCGTTCCATCGCCTATTACCCCCACCTGTTTCTGTCTGACGATGCCGCCCTGCTGGGCTACCTGAAGCGTAAGAACCTCGAGCTTCAGCAGCACGGTAAGCGCATGGAAGTGGCCACCCATTTCATTCATCCCGATGAAATCTCTCCCCAGAGCCTGATGATCATTTCCGATCTGGTCAAAAGCGGGATCGCGGTATACGTCCAGACGCCGTTTTTGAAGGGCTGCAACGATGAAGGCCCTGAACTGGTAAGGCTGTTCAGTCTGTTGCGCGGGGCCGGAGCGGAACTTCACTATATTTATATCCCCTGCAGTCCCATCCATGGAAACAACGTATACTGGGCGCCGATTTCAAAAGGGCTGGCCGTGGGCAACTACCTGCGGGCACACTTGTCCGATCGCGTGATACCGAGGATCTGCACGGCCACCCCCATCGGCAAGATGGACTGGCACACCAGCGGCTGGGCCGTGGAACCGGTGGCGGAAAACGAGAACTTCATGTGGATCCGAACACCCTACACGCCCGCGTATTTCAAGCGCTTTGCACCCATAGCCAACGATCTGGATAATATCCGGATCAACGATGAGGGTACCATCGATATCCAGTACATGGCCCAAATCGGCGATGAATCGCTCTTTCTGGGCGCACGGCCCCAAAGACCAGCTGGCGTTGCGGCGACCCAGCCGGAAAGTATCGAGACGATTCTGACGATGGTCCGCAGCGGTGAGAGAATTGCGCCATCGATAGTCGATACCGGGTCTTCGATGATTTCACGTGTCCATGAGACCCGGGTGGAGATGGATACTGAGGCCGGTGATGAGGTTTTTGACACCATTCGTGGCGATGACCGAATTACAGACGTGGTCATCGTTTCAGCAACGGATGCCGTCGACTGCTTGTTCCGGATTCGCCGCATCGTTCGCGCTCTGGAGGAGATCCCCCACGTCAATGCGGTGCGGCTGCGCAGTCTGAAGTTCAACTATAAACCGGAAAGCTACACCCCGGTGGTGATTGATGAACTTGCCCACTTGAATAAACTGACCATGGTGTCTCCCCTACGATTGGAAATCGAGACCCAGTTCCTGGTCCCCGACGAGTTTAGGCCGGCGCACAAACTGCTGGCCCGGCAGTTGAACAACAAAGGTATCACGGTTTACTGCAACACCCCGCTGCTGGGCCGGATAAACGATACGTCGGAAACCATCAATCAACTGGCCTACGGCTGCCGGAAAACCGGCATCGAATTTCATCACCTCTATGTGGCCGGTCTGCCTGTCCAGAACCGTTGGAACCGGGATAACCCGGTGGTCCTGTATGATGTGGTCGACATTGCCACCCGGGTGCGGCGGGAAGGCAGCGGTCGTGAGGTGCCCAGGTATATCATCCGCACCGTCCTGGGAGAGGTGGATTTCGGCTTGTCATCTACGATTCTTGGCCGGGACGGTGACCTTTCGGTCAAACTGCTGCCTTACGATTTATCCTATTTTACCGCCATGCAGCCTGATTTTACCTGGCCGGCTGATGTGTCGGAAGATGTCGACGGCAAACCCGTCGTGCCGGTTGCCGGCTTGCTGAAAACCACGGATTTTGCCTTGTCCTAATCAGGAGGCCTGATGTACTATCCATTTTTGCTTTTCAACGAGAACATTGACCACCGTCCGGTCTTCACCGGTTTGCAGGGGAACCCTTATGTCGCGGACCTTTCTCCCAACAGCCCGCTTCTCCGCAGCTTGGATGTAAGAGATCAGAAAGGGTTTCAACGGCTCCTGGACGAGAAGATGGGGTCGACATACCGATGGGGGTTTTCTCCCTACCTGGAGCGGCGCGACACCCTGCTCGGGGACTGCCCGCAGATGGTTGCCGACCAGCGGTTCATCCATCTGGGCCTGGATGTGATCGTCGGCCTGGGTACGCCCCTGCATGCACCGCTGGACGCCACGGTCGCACAGAGCGGCTATGAGGAAGGGGAGGGCAACTACGGTGGTTGGGTACTGTTGAAACACGCAAATCCCCATTTCGAAACGTTTTACAGCCTTTATGGCCACCTGTGCAAATCGCGCCTGCCGGTCGCCGGCCAGAATTTTGCGGCCGGTTCGGTTTTTGCCGAGATCGGTGATTTCCACGAAAACGGCAACTGGTTTTACCACACCCACATCCAGACCATCACCCAGAAGGGCCTGGACCGGGGCTACCTGTCCAAAGGGTATTGTTCTCAAACGGATTTGGTGGAGATGAACGACCTGTGTCCGTCATCCATTCCTCTTTTTAAACGGTGAAGTATCCCTAACGTTGCAAAAGCTGGTGGGATCAAGAGTCAAGGCGCCAAGCTCGAACAGAAAATTCACACCCTGTCTTCAGGAATGCCGCAATCTAGCGTCTGCTACGCCTGCGGTTTCGAAAATGCTCTGACTTTTCCTTGAAACAAAATCTCTCCCCTCTGAAAGAGTACTTAATGGTAGGGCATCTCGTATCACCGCCCTGCAGAATCGAGTTATTTCCGCGAATTCACCTTAAGCTCAAAAGATTCCGCCTCCGCATGGACAAGGTTCATCGCGCTGTGGTATGAGTTGTTTCGGGGAGTTTTATGTGCAGCGCATAAGGATCGCGGCAGGCCTCTGCCGCACAAAGGGGGAGGAAACCATATGAAATTTATCGATTATTCCAACATTCATGCCATGCTTAAACAAACGGTCGACCGATATGGTGAGACCAGCGCCTACAAGTGGTTTACAGAGCCTGGGCAAACCGATTCGGTGAACTGGAACCAGTTTTACGGTCAGGTCCGGCAGGTGGGCAAATCGCTCATGGCGCTGGGGGTTGAAAAAGGCAACAAGGTCAACATTCTCAGCTATTCGCGCTATCAGTGGGTGCTCTGCGATATGGGCATCACCAGCATCGGATCGGTGACCGTGGGCATCTACCAGTCCAACCTGCCCAAGGATGTCCGTTACATCGTCGATCACTCGGATGCGGTGGTGATTTTCGCCGAAGACAATGCACAACTGGCCAAGTTGATGGAAATCCGGGCCGATATTCCCGACATCCGCAAGGTGGTTCTTTTTGCCGGAGACGTACCGGCAGACGATTGGGTCATCAGCTTCGACGACTTCCTGGCGTTGGGCAAGGATGTCGCCGATGCCGATTTCGATTCAAGGGCGGACGCCGTGACACCGCCAGACCCGGCGGGCATCGTCTACACCTCCGGTACGACAGGGGTTCCCAAAGGCGCGGTGCTGACCCACGACAACATCACCTTTACGGCCCAGTCGGTGAAAGGCAGCACCAATATCAGCGAAGGGGAGGAAGTATTTTTATTCCTGCCGCTGGCCCACGTCTTCGCCCGCACCTGTGTCTACGCCACCCTGCTCGCCGGTTGTGCAACGACATTCACGCGCAGCATGGAAACCATCGTCGAAGATATCGGCGTGGCCAGTCCGCACTGGTTTGCCAGCGTGCCCCGCATCTACGAAAAAGTGTACTCCAAGGTCATCAGCGGCGCGGAAGCAAAGGGCGGCGTAGCACTGAAAATATTCCGGTGGGCCTGTGAAGTTGGAGAAGCGGTCAGCGACTGCAAACTCAACAAACAGCCCATTCCCTTCGTATTGGGAATCAAGTATGCATTGGCCACCAAGCTGGTCTTCAGCAAGGTACAGGCAGCATTAGGCGGCAGGGTCAAATGGTGCATCAGCGGCGCAGCACCGTTGAACCCCTCCATTGCCAAGTTCTTCCACGCCGCCGGTATTCTGATTCTTGAGGGCATCGGTATGACGGAAAACACATCGTTTACCAATCTCAACCGCTACGACAACTATCGTTTCGGCTGGGTCGGCCCTCCAGGTCCCGGCATCGAGCAGAAAACTGCCGACGACGGTGAAGTGAGTTATCGCGGCAGAAACGTCATGAAGGAATATTACAAAATGCCGGAAGAGACGGCTGAAACGATAACACCCGACGGGTGGCAGTACACCGGCGATCTGGGTGAGATCGACAGCGAAAATTTCTTGAAAATCACCGGTCGGAAAAAGGATCTCATCATCACTGCCGGCGGTAAAAACATTGCACCGTCCGCCATAGAAGGGGTCATCGCCACGTCCAAGTACATCAACCAGATATGCATCATCGGTGACAAGCGGAAATTCCTCAGCGCGCTCGTCACCATCGATCCTGACAATGTGCCGGAATGGGCACAGACCCAGGGCATCACTTTCAACTCACTGGAAGAGTTGATGACCAACGACAAGGTGCGGGCGATGATCGAAAAGGAAGTGGCCGAGAAGAACAAGGATTTCGCCAGTTTCGAAACGATCAAGAAGATTACCATCGTACCGGAGTTCACCATCGAAAACGGCTTGCTGACGCCAACGATGAAACTCAAAAAAAATGTGGCAATCACTCAATACGAGGAAACGATCAACGCAATGTACCCGGATGATTAGGTGGAAGTCCGAGTACAGCTTCCGGATCATGGGCCTGTCGCATGGGTTTCTTAGATCCGGATCGATGTTATTGCGTAAGAAATTGAAAAAGGTAGAGAGCTGGGAAAAACGAATCCGCTTGGTGTAACGCTTTTTGCTATAAGTGAGTCGGTTCACGCAGGCCGCGTCCTTTCTTCCTACGGAGGATTCGTCCTGACGGTCTCCCGCTGAAACTGGCTCATGACTGCCCTGTTGCCTCCAGGGGCGGGTGGGATCTTTCGTGGGGCCGAGTCGATAGCTTCACGCAATTAGTGAGTTGAAGGAGCAGGACATCGTTCCCGGTACGTCCCTCAGGGAATGGGCATCGGCCGATCGCCCGGTTGGCGGAACGCCAGATTGAGATACTTGAGATACCACCACGCGTAGGGGTAGTTGACCCGGTCGCGCTTTGCGAGAAAGCGAACCAGGTCGAAGTAGTTCGCGTTGGTCTTGACCGGCACCGAATCGAAAACCGGTTTGTCGCGGATGTGAGACATGATCGACCTCGCCGCGTGGGCGTATGCCCATGGCGTCGAGGTGATCGTCTCCAGGACTCTTGGAGCAAGAATGAAGAGGTTCGGCGCGTCCAGCGCGAGAAAGTACGAGCCACAGCGCCGGCCGATGGCCTCGAGACGGGTGAGCCGCGACAGGTTGCCTGCCTCCAGGTAGCTCATGTCCGTTTCGTATCCAGTGCCCCACAGCACCACATCGGCACGACAGGATTGCCCCGTGGACAACCCCACGGTGTTCCCCTCGATGCGCTCGATCTCGCCGCAGTGGCGCGCGATGTGCTCCAGATTCTGGATCATGGTCCGACGGCCAGGGATGAGCATCTGGTGCCCGAGGTCGATCGGCTTGTCGGGTGTCAGTTCGTTGAGACCCGCCTTCTTGTAGCGGGAGCGCAGGTCCAGATGGGTCCGTTTGTTCATCGTCGAGACCGAGGTGCCGAGCATCTGCATCCTCGCGAGTGCACGCAGGTTCGATGCGTGGTACTTCCGGCGCAGTGTGGGGAGCATCCACTTGAGCGAGCGATAGACCCAGGTGATGCTGTGCGCCCCCCATTCGAGGCACAGATCGAGAAGGTCGTATGCCGAGGCACCCCCCCCCACGACAACCACGTCCTTGCCGGTGAGTTCGGAAGGGTCGCGCAGCGCCGACGAGTGATACTCGGTCAACGTCGGGAGGGCTCTCTCAATCTTCGGAACAACGGGCCGATTGTGACCGCCCGTGGCGGCGACGAGGAATCTGGAGCGGCCGGCGTACCCATCGGCACTGACCATCCATCCACCTTCGGCAGGGCGGGCCGCGTTCACCCGCGTACCCAGGCGAATCGAGGGTGCGAGCTCGAAACGCTTCACCCACTCGCGAATGTTGGCAAGGACACTGGCCTGGTCTTCTCCCCCGATCGGCAGATCACCCAGTGTCCAGTCTTCCTTGCGGATCTGGAGATCCTGCCAGGCGGGAAGATCGCGCCACAGCCCGCCGACGGCATCGCCCTTCTCCAGCAGAATGGCGTCGAGGCCGGCGTCCTTCGCGTATTTGAGGCTGATGATGCCGCCGATTCCGCCCCCAACGATGATCAGGTCGTGCTTTCCATCCGGTCTATGCGAGCTCATGAAATACTCCTCCCCAGCAGACAGCAGCTAATAGGTAGGAAATTGCTTTTTACGTAAGTATTAAAGGTAGGAAGTTGCTTTTTTCGCAAATAAGTATGTTAAAGCGATGCTTGTGTGTCAATACAGGCGCCAACACAGATAGTGAATGAATTCGAATTGATCAATTGTTAATAATCATTAAGCACGTTGTCAAGTTGCGTTCGGAGAAATAGGCGACGGCCTTCAAGGGTAGTCGGCTATCGTCTAAGGTCTTTTCGGTCCCGAAACAAACTTAACAATTTGCTTTAAGATGAATAATGATTAATCTGATTTTAAGCTAAAATTTGGCTGATACTATTCAACTTTCTGTTCCTCCTTCGATGCCGAAATGGCTTTGCAGCCATCCTATCATCTGCCAATTAACCAAATTTTATCCACGAATCCAGCAGGCAAAGTCATTTCAGGTTGATTGCTATCGCCTGCACTAAAAGCTGATTTGTATCAGAGTTTATATAGCAATTATCTTATCATTGATAGGCGCAAACAAAGGAGCCAACCATGAAACAGTTAGAAAGCGCAATGGTCGATGAGTTCAAAGCCCACTTCCGGGGGGATGTGCTTCTTCCCGGCGACGCGGACTACGACGATGTGCGCAAGATCTGGAACGGCATGTTCGACCGGAGGCCGGCAATCATCGCGCGATGTGTCGGCACGAGCGACGTCCTCAACGCAGTGAACTTCGCTCGCGAAAACAATCTCCTCGTGGCGGTGAAAGGTGGTGGGCACAACTCGGCCGGAAACGCAGTTTGCGATGACGGTATCATGATCGACCTGTCGCTCATGCGGCGGGTCAACGTGCGCCCCAAGAATAAGACCCTGCGGGCTGACGGCGGTGCGCTTTTAGGCGACATGGATTACGAGGCCCAGCTCCATGGACTGGCCGTGTCGGGTGGGGGCATCGTTTCCCACACCGGCGTGGGAGGTCTGACGCTGGGTGGTGGGTTCGGTTGGATTAGCCGCAAGCACGGGCTGGCCATCGACAACCTGATCTCGGCGGAGGTGGTCACCGCGGAGGGGAAGCTGCTGACCGCCAGCGCCGACGAGAATCCCGACCTCTTCTGGGGCATCCGGGGTGGCGGTGGCAACTTCGGCATCGTCACCTCCTTCAAATTCAAATGCGTGGGCATCGGCCCCGAGGTCTACTCTGGACTGATCGTCAAGAAATTCGAAGACGCGAAGGCGTACATGCAGTTTCACCGAGAGTACGTCCGAAGCCTGCCCGACGATATGACCGTCTGGATGGTGTTGCGGCATGCGCCACCACTCCCGTTTCTGCCGAAGGACGTACACGGAAAGATGGTCGTGGTCGTTCCCTTCATCTGGCTCGGCGATGAGGGCCGGGGGGCGCAACTGGTAAAACCGATTCGCGAGGCAACGACGTCACACGGTGAGGCCATCGGCATGAACCCCTGGGTGGGCTGGCAGTCAGGTTTCGACGGGCTGGTTGAACACGGTGCGCGCAACTATTGGAAGTCGCACCACGTCAAGCAACTCTCCGACGACTGCATCGACCGGATCGTCGATTTTGCCGAAACCATGCCTACCGACGAAATCGAAGTTTTCATCCCGCACATGGAGGGCGCCCCGAGTCGGGTGCCGGAGAACACAACGGCTTTTGCGCACCGGAAGACGCCGTTCGTACTCAATATTCACACCCGATGGCGTAACGCCACGGACGACGAGAAGTGCCTTGCCTGGGCGCGGGACTTCCACCGTGCAACGGAACCGTTTGCCCAGGGTGTCTATGTGAACTTCCTGAGCGATGAAGGTGAGAATCGTGTCAAGGACGCCTATACGCAGGAGGTTTGGGACCGCCTGGTTCAAGTTAAGAAGAAGTACGATCCGACAAATCTCTTCCGTATGAACCAGAACATCAAACCGGTCTGAAGGGGCATCATGCGTCTGTAGGGACAGGGACACCCTTCGCGAGGTGCCCCTCCCACAGCAGCGGACCTGCGGATCCTTATCCGGCGGTTACGCACATGACTGATCAGCATAACACATGGCCGGAAGGTGTTCCCAAAGTCGGTCAGAGAGCTCGGCTAACGCGGGAAGTCTCGAAACGTGACATCGAGATGTTCACTGCTAATGCGTCCTGCCACCACAGGTAATCCATGATTGTCTTAGTCCTTACTGCCGTTACACTGATTGCATTTGCTGCCAATTCCCTTCTTTGCCGCATGGCACTCGGTGGGCATTTAATCGATCCGGTGTCTTTCACGACGATTCGCCTCGTGAGCGGCGCACTGGCACTGATTACGATTTCTCGGGTGTTCGCGGAATCTAAGATGCCGCAAAAGATAAAAGGGTCATGGGGTTCCGGTTTCGCGCTGTTCGCATACGCTGCTGCTTTCTCCCTGGCGTATGTTTCGCTCAGTACAGGAATAGGCGCGCTCATCCTTTTCGGATCAGTGCAGATGACGATGATAGGAGCGGCGCTGAAATCGGGAGAGAAAATTGGACCGATGCAGTGGGTTGGTTCGGTTGCAGCGATTTGCGGTCTCATTTATCTCGTGCTACCGGGGATCTCGGCTCCCGACCCCCTTGGTGCAATACTGATGTGCGTCTCAGGGATAGCCTGGGGTGTTTACTCGATCCGCGGCAAGGGGGTTTCCTCACCTGTTAGCATGACAGCCGGGAATTTCATCCGCTCGGCACCCATGGCGGTCATTGCAAGCGTGGTTGCGTTTTCTTCGGTTCACCTGGATACGCCTGGCATCCTTCTCGCGCTGATATCCGGGGTCGTTACATCCGGGCTGGGGTATGTCCTTTGGTACAAGACGCTTCGAAGCCTGACGACTACCCAGGCATCCGCAGTACAACTCGTGGTGCCGGTTTTGGCGGCCTTTGGCGGAGTCGCTTTTCTTTCCGAGCAAGTGTCAGCAAGGCTGATCGTCGCAAGCGCCATGATACTTGGGGGGGTGGCGCTGGCTGTCGTAAAGCGTAGACCAATGGTGAGTCCAAATTCAGAAGCGAACTTGACCACGGAGCCGAATAGAGCAACGAACGATTAGGCCCCAACAAAAGGCTTTACACCCCAGTCCCATGGACTTTTTGAATAAGATTTAAAATCGCCTCTCGAATAAGAAGGTCTTCATGATCCTTGTGGCGGGTTTCTCCCCAAAAGATGTGACCGTAGTGAACCTTTCCAAAAAATCTTGAAAAAATTCGCCACTTTCATTTAAAAATTCCTTATCGTATCCGAAGATTTGGCCACAAATGGGAAGCATTGGACTCCCCTCTGATATTGCTAAAATTTAGGCGCACTTGGTTAGCAAAGAAACCGGATGTACAACCAGATATCTTTAATCTACATGCTCTTTGAAAGATCGTGAGATAGCTATTAAAGACCGCTTGGGGAAAAAGAGGCTCACCACAACCTCTGGGGGTTGGATGTTTTCGGGAATTAGTTGACTTTCAATTTGTTGTCACAGGGAAAAAACGGACACAGATTCATTTGATTCCTCCAACCTGATCTGCTAAATTTGCCCGATCAGAAAAGCTATGATATCTTAAATTTGATAAAACCGATGATGATCTCAATATATCTTAGTTCAGCGAATTTCTGTGATAGATGATTTTTTCTGAGGTAATCTGCACCGAACTGGCTTTCCAGCTGACCACCACATGGTGTGCTCAGCCTTTTTATGTGCCAGTGCCAGTTACTTGGCAAGAAATCACAAAGAACGGTGAGGTCCGTTTTTGCGGGATAGCCATATCGAACCTGCCTGACTATTGAAATTTTTCCCGCTGAGCCGAGGAGCATCTATCCCAACATTTGACAAGGATGCTATTCGAAAGCTACTCTCAATTTATGTAGCCTGCCACGTTCTGGGATACTGGTATGTAATCAAAGGTTTTTGGAGCAAGATGGTTGGCCACAACATATTGATTTACAGTTCAATAAAAACCAGCAGATTACCATCTGCGTGAAGTGTTTCTTGTCATCAATAGAGAAAATGATTAGATAGTCTTTTGAAAAATTGGCTATCGGATACTATGGGAAAAGATAAGACGAATTATATATCTATGAGGAGAAGCTATAATGGGTGACAATTCAAAAAACCAAAATGAAAACATGACTCAAAAAGAATCGGTTAGATGGGTGACCGCTCCGATCTCCCTGGATAAACTGAGAATTACTGAAGGGCACGAAAATGCAGCCGATGAACTTGTGCCGATTATACGCCAGGCGCTTAGGGCAAACGAAAAAATCATCTTTGCTGTAGGAGGAGAATCAGGGACGGGAAAAAGCGAGGTCGCCTACCTAGTGGGAGAAACACTGAACAAACAAGGGATTTCAACGGTTGCATGGTCGTTTGACAATGCCTACACAACACCACCTTCTATTCGTGAGGAGACGCGGGCTAAAGATTACGAGAAAAACGTGGGCGTGGTGGAAATGAACAGGGTCCTGATTGAAGAGGTGATCTTCTGTTTTGAGAACGAAAAGCCTGTAACGGTTCCCGTAATCATTATCAACGAAGATGGCTCCCGGCCGGTCGAGGAAATCACGCTGGAAATGAAGGGTAAAAAGGTGCTGATTTTCGATGGCCTTTATGCAGCTTTAATTGGACAGATAGAAAGCAAAAGCAGAAAAACAGCCGGCGTTATTGTGATGAGCGAAAAAGAATTTGACTTAGCTGCCCAAAAAGAGAGGAAAAAAGAAAAAGTTAATGAACATCGTTTGAAGGTTCTTGAAAGAGAGTGCCTGGCGGTAAGATCCCTGTGGCCATACGTCACACATAAAATTTCCGAAAACTGGGAGGTTTCGGCTTACACGCATATCCGATAATCGATTAGCCCCTCTAAAACATGTGAATAAAAACGATTGGTTTTGCAAACAGCGCACAACAGGATTGAAGCAAGAGGAGTCAAAGCATGAGCGGTGCCCCGCAGGACATTCGCGTCCCCAAACAGACCAATATCTCCCAGGCCGTAAAAATCATGGACACCGGTTACCTGGTGCCGCACATTGATCCGAACACACCGACGCCTTTCTCGTATGCCGATTTCGACCCGGCGCTTGAAAACTTGCGCGCCACTTTTGGCCCGAGCAATGGCTATTTCCATACCCGTCTGCCCAGCTGGATCGGCGCCTCGGTAGCCAAAGAGCCGGTGCAAGACAGCGACCAAGTCGTAAGCTCCCGCGAAGGGTCGGCCTACCCCGCCACCTTCGCCTGGGTCTATAACAACACGGAGAAGCAAATCAGCGCCGACGGCAAGACCTTCCCGGTCGCCATCGAGGAATCGGTCAACTTGGGCAACCTCTGGCATACCGGCGTAAGCTTCGACGGCGAGACGTATATCGACCCGGCCAACCCGCGCTTTCGTTTTGAAAAGGTCGACGCCTCCGAGGCCTACCGCACCACCGATATCCATAAAGGTGAGTTCGTCACCACGTTTCGGGTGACCGACACCGAGACCGATGCCTGCGCCGATTTTTTCACCACCGTCCTGGCCAACTGCACCCAGCCGAATCTGGGAGCGGTTCAAACGAAGGTCGTGCCCCATTACACTGGCAAGCTCTATTACCGGGCCGGGCTCGAATCGGGCCAAAACGACGGCATCGACAAATACCTTGCCGAGTCAGCCCCACGCCAACTCGAATTTGTCGAGGCCGGCAATACCGGCAGCGATAACCAAAACCAGACCCTGGTCATGAAAACCACCTACTCGGATATCACCATCGCCATGAGCCAACACGTCGCCGTGCGCGACGCCGAAGGCAAACTGATCATTGGCAGCCAGCATCACGTCGACAAGGCCAGCGAAAACGGTTTCTACTCAATTTTCCAGAAAGGCTCGCTGTCTTTGAAAAAAGAGCATACCGTCAGCGTGGAAAAGACCGTCGCCATCGCCACCTCGGAGCATTTCAAAAACCCCAAGGATCATCTCAATCGCCTCATGTATAACGCGCACGATGTGGACGTCGAGCTGTCGTTTGACGCCCAACGCCGCACGCATAACCAGACCTGGAATAGGTGGTGGGAGGAGCATCGGGATGTCGTCATCAAGGAAACCCCCGACGACCCCGACGCCGTCTTGGCTCAGACCCTCCTTGACTTCAATACCTTCCTGATGGGCAGCGGGTATACCGATCTGAACGTCACTTACAACATCATTGTGGGCCAACTGGCCCGTTTCGGTCATTACTACTATCGCGGCAAGGTCTTCTGGGACGAGCTTTACACCATGTCCTTCTATCGGCAAAAGATGCCGGAGGTGGCCAAGACCTTGTCGCTTTTCCGTGTCGCCAGTCTGGGCGCGGCGCGCAAAAACGCCAAGAAACTGCCGATCTATCCCGAGGGCAATTCCGGCAAGGCCGCCCTTTTCCCCCACCAGGGCATGGGGTTGCTCGGCAAGTCCGGCGAAGGCACGCCCGCCTGGCATAAATCCGGTTCCATCGTCAAACCCGACATCAGCTACAAGCAGTACCACTCCAACCTGGCCATTGCTTACAACATCCTGGCCATGTATGAAGCAACTGCCGACCCTGGCTGGTTTACCGCTACCAGCCAAGGCTACGCCGTTGGTGAGACCTTGCTGAGCGTCGGTCTGCTCATTCGTGACAAGGTCGAGCTCGGACAAGACGCACGCTATCACTTCACCGACATCGTCGGTCCCAATGAGTTCCATGACCACATGGGCACCAACAAGAAACACGGCGTCGACGACAACGCCTACACCAACGTTATGATCGCCTGGTACATGCACAAGCTGCTCGATATGACGAAGGTCATGGAAAAAAGCGATCCGTCCGCGCTGGCCGCCTTGCGCAAGGATATGGGCATCGACGACGCCACGGTCACCAAGTGGGAGGACATCTCGAACAAGATGTATGTCAACATCAACGAAGACGGCATAATTGAAGAGCACGCCGGCTACTTCGACCTCACCGAAGTCGACATCGCCGCGCTCAACAGGGAATTCGGCTTTAAAAAGGCCCGGCGTCTCGACCGCCTGATCAATGACCCCGAGATCGGCCTCGAGCTCAAGAAACGCTGGGGTGTCAACGGTGTCAATGAGATAAAGGTCGACAAACAGGCCGACGTGCTGATGATGTGGTATGTCCTGGGTCAACAAGGCGTCACCGAAGTGTTTGCTCGACTCGGTTACGAGGCTCCGAGCCTTCGCGACAACCTGGAGTATTACGAACCGCGCACTACCCATGGCTCCACCTTGAGCGCGGTCGTCTATGGTAAATTGGCCAGCCAGGTAGGACTGACCAAGCTGGCCGAACAGCTCGGCACCATGGCCATGACCTCTGATGTCTCCAACACCGTAGGTGACGCGGTCTTTGGCGACCACCGGGCGGTCATGAATGGCACCATCGAAAACAACCTTAAAGAGGGTGGCTTGGTGGAAGGACCAGTGCTAAGCCTCGATCCGAATTTATCCGGCGACACCAAGGAGATTCGTTTCGGCGTGCGGCATTACCGTGGCGTCGCGTATCGTTATACCGCCAGGCAGCACGAACAATTCACCTTGGAGATCCTGTCTGGCCTGGAAGATGGCAACCCACCGGTGCCCTTCAAGCTCGGCGGCGTCGAAGTCAAGCTGAAAAAGAACGGTGCCCATCACTTCCCGCAGGATTTCTTCTCACCCATGGATCCCCGTGTCCAGCAGCTCGTTGCCAGCCAACTTCTCGCGAAATACGGCGCGACGGTCACCAATCCCGAGCTGCTTTTCGCCACCTTGAAAGAAAAGGAACCGCAGAACACCGCCGCCATTGACTGGGTTGAAAATTTGATGGGGACACCGGCCATGGACGCCTTCATGGACGTCATAAATAACGCGCTTCATCCTGAACACCCGATGGTGCAAAATAATCCCAAGCTACGTGAGTTATACGCAACAAAAGGACTGGCCAACGTCACGCCCGACGAGGTACTGACCATCATGAAAGCCCCTGATAAATTGGTCGTCATGTACGACTTCGACGGCGTCGTCGCGTCGGCCGATCATTACCATAAAAAGGCCTTTGACTACATCGTGCGAGAATACTTTGGTTTTGCCGATGGGCTGTCCGATGCCGAAAACGACAAGGTGCGCGGCATGGGTCGCGCCGAAACCGTCGCGGCCTTGCTGCTGATCAAGACCAAGGATCTTGAAGCGGATATCTCCAATCCGGTCGAAGACGCCTTGGCGCTCGGCTTCAAACTTAAAGACGGCCGCACCTTCGACCGTGAAACCTGGCAAGACCTGGCGGTAAAGAAAAACGACAAGTACCGCAAGATCATCGCCAGCGAGTTCGGTCCGCAAGACGCCATCCCCGGCACTTACGAGGTCATGCAAACCGTCGCCCGCCTCGGTGGCGACAACGTCGAGGCCACCACTAGCCGCAACACTGACCATATGGCTGAAGCCGTCGGCGCGCTTAAGCTTTTCGATGCGCGTTCGACCGGTCACACTTATGAAGGCTCCAAGCCTCATCCCGCCTGTTTTGTCACCGCCGCCATGCTTCGCGGTTTTGGACCAGGCGCCATCGGGCTTGAAGACGCTACCATGGGCGTGCAGTCGATCAATACGGCGGGCCATCTCAGCATCGGCCTGGGACAAAGCATCAAGGAAACCTACCCGGACATTCAACCGATCAAATCAGTGGATGATATCCGCCGCCTGGGTCCGGCCAATGACTGGTCCAGCTGGAACAGCGGCGACGACTTTATCACCGATCGGCCCGATTTTTGGATTGAGAACATGAAGGACATCATCCCCGATATGCTGCGTGAACTGCAACAGCTGGCATTGCAAAAGGCCGCCCGACCGGGGGCCAAAAGAGGCTATCGCCTCGTGATCGCCGATAAACTCGACCAGGCTCGGAAAAACCCCGGCACGAAATCGGCGATAGAAGCTCAAAAAGAATGATAATCAAAAAGATCGCCTTCGAATCCACATTTGAGGGGATTAAAAGTGGTCTCAAGAAAAGAAACAGCAAGTTTACCTTGGTGGGATTTGGTACCTTTAAAAAAGTATATTGAAAAACCCGGATGGGTCGCAATCCTCAAACTGGCGAACAGATAAAGGTAAAAGGGCGCAACTTAGTTACATTCAAGGCAAGCAAAAACCTTCCTTAGTTTCATCTGGATCTCAAAATATAGCATCGCAGAGTGGACCATGAATTTGTTACACTCTGCTTGCTTTATCTTTTTGCTTTCCAGATCGTATCTGTTACACCCCGTTATTTAATGATATTTTCTCTTTCTGGCAAGGTACATGTAATTTTAGGCAACTAGTTTTTCGTGGCATACACAAAACAAAGCTTTATTGGGCACCTTGAGTTTGGAGGCTGTGATAAATTCATTTTTGATTGCACCTTGACCAACGCAACAAATCCATTCTATTCATAGGTAATGGCGATTGCTAACATTTTTCCTCTTTTTCCCTGAACAACGCAGCCAATTGTGACTATTGCATCGGAAAACAGCGGCAATCAGCCCAACCGAATTTGAGTAGGGTTTCATCCCTGAACATAAAAATCCACATCAACTTTAATAATATGGTCCAGCCAGTGGACTTAACCATACTTAGCCAGGCGATCAAAAGAAAATACCGCCAACGTCTGGGAACCTATACATTGGTTCGTGTAGGGTGCAGGTTTATCATACCGCACTACATGTGAATGGTTTCAAATGAAAGGAGTCACCGATGGTCGATTTCCAGAACATTCTCTTTCCCGTGTCCCTGACCGACATTTCTCCGGTCGTGGCACCTTATGTGGCCACCGTGACCAGTCGGTTCGGCGCAAAGCTCCACCTGCTGCATATACTCCGACGCTTCGACTGGTTTGTCGACACCTATGTGTCCCAGCCGTCGGAGACTGATTTTAAGAGCATCGCCACTGATTTTGAAGATCAACTCCTCTCCCGCGCCCAGCAAACCCTGGAGGTTTTCAAGGACAAACATTTAAAGGGCCTCGACATCGTCAAGTCGACCGTGGTGGCGGGCACCCACTACAAGGAAATTTTAAGCTATGTCGAGTCCGAAAAGATCGATTTGATCGTCATGGGCAGCGGGAGCCCGCTGCAAAAGGCGGTCTTCGGATCGGTGGCCGATAAAGTGGCCAAGCTGTCACCCGTGCCGGTAATGCTCGTCAAAAGCAATTGAAAAACGTCGAAAGGAGAACGTTCATGGCAACGCCACGAGTAAAACGAGATCCCTACCTGTGGGAAGCATTGGTATCCATCCTGGCCTTGGTCACAATGATCAGCCTGGCCATCGTTCGCTACGAGTCGGACGCCCACGTGCCGATTCTGATAGGCGTTCTGGTGGCGGCCCTGGTGGGTCTGCGCGCCGGATTCAGCTGGAAGGATATCGAAACCGGCATGCTCAACGGCATCACCAACTCGCTTCAGGCCATCGTCATCTTAGGCATTATCGGCATTCTCATCGGTGTCTGGATTTTGAGCGGCGTGGTACCGACCCTGCTCTACTACGGCTTGAAAATCCTGCACCCCAAGATCTTTTTACCGGCAACCTTGATCATCTGTTCGATCACCTCACTGGCCACAGGCACCTCCTGGGGGACTGCGGGAACCATCGGCATCGCCCTGATCGGCATCGGATCGGGACTGGGCTTCCCACTGCCCATCGTTGCCGGGGCGGTGCTTTCGGGGGCTTATTTCGGTGACAAGATGTCGCCCCTGTCCGACACCACCAACCTGGCGCCGGCCATGGTGGGCACCGACCTGTATACGCATATCAAGCACATGACCTACACCACCGGGGTCAGTATCACCATCACGCTGGTTATTGAGATTGCACTGGGCTTTTTTTATGGCGGCGGTGAGGCCAACCTGGAGGCCGTCAACCAGATCCTGGCCGGCATCGACGCCCAATTTGCCGTCAATCCCCTGCTGCTGTTACCGCCGGTGGTCGTCATGGTCCTGGCGTTTCGCAAAATCCCGGCGGTTCCGGGAATCACCATCGGCATCGTCGTTGCCGCCGTTTTGGGCATGATTTTCCAGAAGAACGGCTTCGGCGATCTCCTATCTGCGGCCTATGGCGGCTACACCAGCAATTCCGGCGTGGAAGCGGTCGACAACCTGCTCACCAAGGGCGGATTCGAATCCATGATGTACACCGTCTCCCTGGTCATCTGCGCCATGATGTTCGGCGGCATCATGGAAAAGACCAACCAGCTGCGCGTGGTGGTCACGGTCATCCTCAAAAAAGCCCAGTCCACCGGCTCTCTGATTACGGCCACGGTGTTGACCGCCATCGGATCCAACCTGATCCTGTGCGACCAATACATGTCCATTGTCATGACCGGCAAGATGTACGCCCAGGCCTATAAAGACCAGGGACTGCACCCCAAGAACCTGTCGCGTGCCATCGAAGACAGTGCCACCGTTACCGCCAACCTGGTGCCCTGGAACTCGGGCGGTGCCTATATGGCAGCCACACTGGGCGTGGCGACCTTAGCCTACCTGCCCTTCAACTTCTTCTGCTGGATATCGCCGATTGTTTCCATGCTTTTTGGGTGGTTCAATATCACCATCGACCCCATAGACGCGGATGACGCCGAGGCGGATACAGAGGAGGCCGGCGTAAAAAGCCCTGCCTGACAGCAACGCGGCCCCGCCGGCGAGTGGCCGGCAGGGCAGCCATTGAGGGAGGTATGCAAATGCTAAAACAATTCAATTATCGATTGATCATGATCCTGATGGTGGTGGGCCTGTGGGGCATACCGGCCGTGGCCGCTGACATCGAGTTTTCCAAGGATTCCGCTTTGGCAAACATTATCCAGCGCGGCGAACTGCGCATCGGCCTGGAGGCCGGCTTCATGCCTTTTGAGATGATCGACACACGCAGCGGACTGCGCCAAAGGGAGATCCGGCACGGCGGATTGCGGCAAAGGGGGGGCCGTCAGCTGAGCCTGATGGGTTTTGACATTGACGTGGGCATTGAAATGGCCAAGGCGTTGGGGGTCAAGCCGGTCTTCGTCGACACCTTGTGGCCCAGCATCATTCCGGCTTTGAATTTAGACCGTTTCGACATCATTTTCGGCGGGATGTCGGTCACAGAATCACGCAAGGAGAAAGTGGATTTTGCCAATCCTTTTATGACCGTAGGGCAGACCGTCCTGCTCAATGCCAAGCACAAGGAAACCGTTCAATCCCACAAAGACCTGAATGATGCCAAGTTTATTGTGGTATCCAAACCCGGCACGACCGGTGAGGAAGCCGTGCAGCGTCTGATCCCCAACGCCAAATATGAAACCGCGGATACGGAAATCGAGGGTGCCATGCGGGTGCTCGAAGGCACGGCGGACGCCTTTGTCTATGACTTTCCTTTTAACGCCGTGTTTCGTGCCTTGAATCCATCCAATCAGCTGATCTTTCTGGATGAACCTTTTACCGAAGAGCCCATTGCATGGGCAATACGTAAAAACGACCCGGATTTCATGAAATTTTTAAATGATTTCTTGGCCCGGATCAAAGCTGATGGTCGCTTCGATCAGATTTATTTTAAGTGGTTTCTCAGCACGGATTGGCATCGATTTGTGCGATAGGCTGAAAGGGGCGACTGTGGTGCTGGAAGGTCGTGCTGACGCCTTTGCCACGCTTTGTAGGGCCGACAAAATGACTCGTTTGATATGAAAAATGGGAAACAATAGAAGAAAACGGAATAAATATGCATTTCTTGTTTTTGGTCTCTGTGTTCTGGTCTTTGGTTTGGCAAATGAGGTTAAATCCAAAGATAAGATTTTGACAGTGGACATTGAGATAACTGCACCCTGTGTCATGCATGACGATGGTACTTATACTGGATTTGACATTGAGCTTTGGGAAGAAATAGCTCAAGAATTGGAATTGGCCTTCACCTACAATGATACCAGTCTAAAGGGAATTTTTGCGGATTTAGTTGAAGGTGATGCAGATGTCGGTTTCTCATGCATTACCGTGACTGAAGAACGGGAAAAGATGGTCGACTTTTCCCACCACTATTTGGATTCCGGCTTGCGCATCATGGTCTTAAAAAAATCCAAATTCAGTCTGGCCCAGTCTGTCAAATCCCTTTACTCACCAATAGTAGTCAAATCTTTAACGTACATTGGGTTGTTTATCATTATATGCGGACATGTCTTTTGGTGGGTTGAACGAGGTCACAAATACATCAGCGCCAAATATTTACCAGGGATTTTTCAAGCATATTGGTATACTCTGGTAACCATGACTACTGTCGGCTATGGAGACATAGTGCCTCGCAGTTGGGTTGGCCGAATGATGGCCTGTCTTGTAATGATTATAGGAATCGGGATTTTTGGATGGACTATTGCACAACTGTCTTCGGCAATCACTTTGCAAACACTCCACTCCGATATCGCCGACCATTGGGATCTTCGAGATAGATTGGTTGCGACGGTTGAAGGGACAACGAGTGTTACTGCGCTGGAAAAGTTAGGTGCCGTTGTCATTCCAGCGAAATCAATAGATCAAGCCTACGAGAAGCTTTTAAAAAATGAAGTTAATGCCGTAGTTTTTGACTCGCCTACAATCCTCTACTATGCCCGGAACAAAGGGGCTGGGAAAGTTTCAGTTGTCGGCCCGCTTTTTGACCTTCAATATTACGGTTTCCTGTTCCCGCAAGGAAGTGAACTACGCGAACCGGTTAATCGAGCCCTTTTGAAATTAAGAACAAACGGCATATACGACAAACTTCATAGTAAATGGTTCGGCTCATATTAAAAAACTACATCTAAATGGTGAAGTAAACAAAGAGGAGTCATAGCGATGTCTGGTAAATTCGGACTTCTGAGACTATGCTTCCATAAAATGATGAGCACTTTTCGTTTTGGCAAGGCCACCGCGTTTATTAATGCATTGAATCGGTTAAATGCATTCAGAATTCGTAGGGCTCTGCCCGCTGTGATAGCAGTAACCCTAATGTATTCAATTGGTGCATGTGCCGATGGCAACACGCTTCAGATAGCAGTCATCGGTCCCTTGTCCGGAAAAGACCGCGCTGGCGGCCAGGCCATGTTAGATGGGGTGAATTTATGCGTTGCAAAAATCAATGAACGTGGCGGTATTGGCGGAAGAAAACTCGAGGTACTTGCTTACGACGATCAAAATAGCAAAGAGGTTGCTCGTAAAAAGGCGATAGAGATTGTAAAAGACAGCAACGCCTTAGCCGTGATTGGTCATTATTACAGTTCGACTTCTGTTGAAGGAGGGAAGATATACAAACAGTATGGCATTCCAGCAGTAACCCCAAGCGCAACAGCTTCGGAGGTAACGGAAGGAAGCGATTGGTACTTTCGCGTTGTTCCCGATACTAATCTACAGGGAAAATTCGCAGCAATTTACACCAACGAGGTACTTAAGCAGGAAAAGGTTTACATTGTCTATGAACGAGCCGCTTATGGCTCTGCGCTTCACCGTTCATTTACACGCACTGCCCACGATCTTGGGCTTCAAATACAAAACGTTTGGGCAGTTGATACAGAGACCGATGATGTGGACAACATACTCAAGAATATCACGCTTGACTTGCAGGATGACTCGAACCCGGGAGCCTTGTTTTTAGCGCTTCAAGATCATGAAGCCGCCAAGATCGTTCGTCTTATTCGGGACGAAGGCATTGACCTCACGATAATCGGTGGAGATGCCATCGGATCGGAATCTTTCCCCAGAAAATTTGAAGATAATACCCTAAGAAAGAGAGGTTCCGGTTATTACACAGATGGTATTTACGCTACCACATTCTTTATACGCGACATCGGTAACTTTAATGCACAGCAATTCCACCATACATTCAAACGGCGATTCGGCAGAGAACCCGATGATTTGGCTGCGACGAGTTATGATGCTGCAGCGATCGCCGTAGAGGCCATCAAGGGGGCAAAGCCGGGGGGCGATCTGGCACAAAGCCGCAATCGTATCCGCAGTCAGTTGACGACTTTCAGCAACATTGAAACTGCCTACAAAGGAGTTACCGGTCGCATCTATTTTGATCAATACGGCAATGCCGTGAAGCCCTTTCCTTTCGGTGTATATTTGCAGGACAGACTGATCTCAGCGCCTATTCAGCTCAAGCCGATAGTTAACCCCGAAGCAATCGTCGATTTAAATAAGAAATTGGAAGAGGGAAAAATTCTCGCCATAGATGACCACTTAATGTACAAGACAAACGTGATTTATTCTGGAATAGACATCAATGAGATCAGTGATATCGACCCAAGAAATGGAACTTTCAGCGCGGATTTTTATTTGTGGTTCAGACATAAGGAGCCCCTTGATTATAGTAAAATAGAGTTTCCCAATGCTGCAGAGGACATACATCTCAGCGATGCCATAATGAAAATTGGCATTGATGATATTTCATACAGCGCATATCGAATCAAAGGTGATTTTCAAGAGACATTTACTTTTCACGATTATCCATTCGACTCACAGACATTGAGTATCCGTTTTCGTCATAAAAGACTTAATAGTAATGACCTTTTGTTTGTTGCCGACGATATCGGGATGCAACGTGATGGGGTTAAAACGCCGGTGGATAGTCATAAGGAACATTCCATCCTCAACCCTTCAGGAGAATGGCATCTACAGGATGTGCTGGTTTTTTCGGATATCAGCACCACAGATTCAACCCTCGGCAATCCGCGCATGTTTCATGCTACAGCGGATACCGATATAAGCTACTCACGATTCAATGTGGTCACCAAGATAGAAAGGAATGCGCAGAACTACGTCCTCAATAATCTGATCCCTCTGTTTATCATCATTTTACTCGGGTATACGATGCTCTTCATAGCCCCCCATGGGCCGCCATTTGTCGCACGGATGAACCTTGGCGTGACAGCCCTGTTAACAGCCATTTTGTTGAGCATGAAAGCCTCCAGCCAGTTACCGGATATAGGGTATCTCGTTGCGATAGACTATGTTTATTTTGCCACTTACGCCCTCATCCTCTCGGGGATCATTATCTCTGTCGTGGAGCTTATCGCGAATCGCCGTGGTAAGGACATCATGGCAAAACGACTCGAAGTGTTCGGCCGTGTGTTTCAACCAGTATTTTTTCTGGCAGCCATTGGGGTTTTTGTTTATCTGTATGGATAGGTTGTTAACGCGCAAGAATATTTACTTAATTTATAACTTCAATCCCCTCCTCATGCAGCGCTTAATTTTTCACCGAAATCAGGTGAATTTTTTAAAATCTAAAGTTTTTGTTTTGCCCCTGTCCCCTTCGTATTGAAGCTGCACTGGTTTCATTAAGCCCGAGCCTGAATATTAGCTGGCTACAATTAATTGAGGTAAATCGGAAATAGTCTATGGATGATTTTATTACTTACCCTTACACCCAGGAGGATACCATGCATAAAAACAACTTTATTCACCTGCACATCGTAAAACTCGGCCTGCTCACCCTTTTGATAATCTGCGGAACCGCAGCAAATATTGCTGCCCAAGCCATTCTGGCCGGAGATCGCAGTATCCCCGTGGAAGCTAAAAACGGCATGGTAGTCACCAGCCATACCCTTGCTACCCAAGTCGCTCTGGAGGTATTGAAAAATGGCGGAAATGCCATTGACGCCGCGGTTACTGCCGGCTTCGCGCTGGCTGTGACTCAGCCGCGTTCCGGCAACATAGGCGGCGGCGGATTCATGCTGGTATCCTCGGAAGAGAAAAACGAGGTGGTGGCCATCGATTATCGTGAAAAAGCTCCGGCCGGTGCCACCCGGGACATGTTTCTGGGACCCGACGGCGAGGCCGATCCCCAACTCTCCCGCTATTCCCATATTTCTTCCGGCGTTCCGGGCACCGTGGCCGGATTGGCCCTGGCCTTGGAAAAATATGGCACCATCTCCCTGGCCGAAGCCCTGGCTCCGGCCATCGAACTGGCCTCAAAAGGGTTTGAGGTCACCCCTCGCTTTGCCAAGGGTGTGAAATCCAAAGAAGAGATGCTGTTCAAACACGAGGCGGGCAAGAAAAAGTTCTTGAAAGCCGACGGTAGCTTTTATGAACCCGGGGATACCTATATCCAGCCCGATCTGGCCAAAACTTTGGAGCGAATCGCCCAAAAGGGCACCAAGGGATTTTACGAAGGCGAAACCGCCGATTTGATCGTCGCTGAGATGCAACGCGGTAAGGGGCTCATTACCCATGAGGATCTGAAAAAGTACCAGCCCCAGATCCGCGAGCCCGTGCAGGGAACCTATCGCGGGTATGACATTTTCTCAATGTCGCCGCCCTCTTCCGGCGGGGCGCACATCATCCAGATTCTTAATGTTCTGGAAGCATATCCCATCGGCAACCTGGGCCACAATTCAGCGGCCACCATCCATTTGTTGGCCGAAGCAATGACCCGGGCCTATGCCGACCGCTCCAAGTATCTGGGAGATTCCGATTTCGTAAACGTGCCTCTGAAAGGGATTACCTCAAAGGCCTATGCCGCGAAATTACGCGCCCAAATTGACCCCCACTTTGCTTCCAACAGTCAAAATATTCTGCCTGGTGATCCGGTGGGTTTTGAAAGTAATGAAACCACCCATTTTTCCATTGTAGACAAATTCGGTAATGCCGTGGCCAACACATACACCATCAACTTTAGTTACGGCTCGGGAATTGTCGTGGAGGATGCCGGATTCCTTTTGAACAACGAAATGGACGATTTCTCTGCCAAACCAGGGGTGCCCAATGCCTATGGTCTCATCGGCGGCGAAGCCAACAAGATCGAGCCTCACAAACGAATGCTCTCGTCCATGTCGCCCACAATCGTAAAGAAAGACGGAAAAAACTTCCTGGTGGCTGGATCTCCGGGAGGGTCACGGATCATCACCACCACCTTGCAGGTTATCATGAATGTTATCGACCACCGCCTGAATGTGCAGGCCGCGGTAAACGCCCCACGCATTCATCACCAATGGCTGCCCGATGAGATCCGAATCGAGGAGGGGATCAGTCCAGACACCATCAGGCTGCTAAGAGGCATGGGGCACACTGTTTCAGAGAAAAGCTCTATGGGCGCCATTCAGAGCATCATGATTGGAGAGGACGGAACCCTCTACGGCGGTGCAGATCCGAGGAGGAGTACATCCGCTGCCATGGGTTTTTAGGTTGGGCAAGGAAGAATATTTGATGTTGAGGGTCGTGGGAGAAAAATATTTCCACGACCCTAAATACAATTTAAGAACCAGTGGCACGTTTGTGAGAATCCAACCCATAAATAGTTCTGAGCATTTTCCGAATTTTGTTACAGTATGTTATCAGAAATAGTTCTGGCTCGCTTTTCCGTATTGCCAATTTAAGTATAGGTCAGGACATTCTACCCGACCGACGCTGGACCGTGACTCAACATATAATTTGTTAAATGCAAATTCAACGTCTTCTCTGATACTTATGGAGGATGGCAAGGTACATGTAATTTTAGGCAACTGGGTTTTCGTGGCATACACAAAACAAAGCTTCAATAAAATCCAATTAAACAAACCTTTGGACCACAGCCAAAATTTTATCGGCTCTTGACCCCCACAACCGATTCATTCTATTCATAAATATGAAACTTCGAATGATTGTGCATTACCCTCTCTTTAATGGCTTTTCTTTCAGCATTGACGGGCGGATATCTATATTATTCATCCATAAAAACGTCTGCAATTGAGGAAGCCAACAAGCAGGCTGTTTTTCACACGGAGACAATAAAGGGACATTTGTCCTTCTTTTTACAGGAAAATTTAAATTCGGTCAGCGCTTTGGCTGGGCTGAAGGAACTAAAAAATGCCCTAACCCAAAAGGACCAAGACGCATTATTTGGTACCAATTCCATCCTCGATCATTTTAAAAAAACCTACCAGGCAGATGTCTGCTATTTGATTGACAGAAATGGCAACACCATCGCATCAAGCAATCGAAATTCCCCTGATAGTTTTATAGGACAAAACTATGCTTTTCGTCCATATTTCCAGCAGGCCGTAAAAGGTGATCCAACTGCCTTTATAGGTTACATGGCACTCGGTGTGACATCAGGCAAAAGAGGGATCTACTACAGTCATCCGGTTCATGAAGATGGGCAGGATACGCCCATAGGGGTTGCGGTCATCAAAGCATCTATCGAACCCATGGAAAAGGAATTCGTGAAGGAATATGAAGGAATCGTGATGCTAACAGACCCACATGGCATTGTTTTCATCACCAACCACCAAGAATGGGTTTTGCATACCTTCTCAAAGCTTTCTCACGAAGAGACCAAACGTGTCGAAAGCTATCGGCAATTTGGACAGGGACCGTGGCGTTGGACAGGTCTTAATTTGATAGATGATGCGCATGCGATTGATAGTTTTGGAAATCAATATCTCTTCCATAAGATCGCACTGGAGAATTATCCAGGGTGGAATCTTATCTTCTTGAGCGACATCAATTCAATTTTAAAGCGTGTGCAGCAACCGTTAATCAAAATCAGCGGGTATCTGATCAGTACATTATGCATATTGATCGGTTTGACGGTATTTATTCTATATACAAAAGCCAATCGTGAAATCGATCAACGCATCAAAGCCGAGCACGCTTTAAAAAGCGCTCATGATGATCTTGAGAAACGCGTTGATGAACGGACCGCTGAACTAACCAAGTCCATCGATGAACTCCGCAAAGAAATAATTGAACGCAAACGTGCGGAAAAGGCGCTTCGTGGTAGTGAGGAGAAGTATAGAACTTTAACAGACAATTTAAGTGTTGGGGTGTTCCGGAGTACCCCGGGACCCAAAGGTAATTATGTCGAGGTAAATTCAGCATATATGCAAATGTTTGGATTTGATCACAAGGAAACGTTGCTTTCATTATATGCTTACGAACTTTATCAAAACCCGGACGATAGAGACAAATTCAGTAGCAAGATGCTCAAGGATGGCGCTGTCAAAAATGAAGAAATCATTTTTAAACGGAGAGACGGGACGTCATTTTGTGGTTCGGTAACAGCGGTGGTAGTAAATGACGACCACGGGAAAGTGAGTCACTATGACGGCATTCTAGAAGATATCACAGAACTCAGGCAAGCCAAGGAGGAGGCCCAGAAGCGCAGAGAAGAGATCGCTCATTTGGGGCGCGTGGCAACCATGGGTGAACTCTCCGCGTCGTTGGCACATGAACTCAATCAGCCCTTGACCGCAATCTTGAGCAACGCACAGGCAGCCCTGCGATTCCATTGCTAGCGACAGAATGAATCTTGATGAAATTGGTGATATACTCAATGATATCGTCGCCGACGACAGGCGCGCCGGAAAGGTCATTCACCGACTTCGTTCGCTGTTCAAAAAAGGCGAATGTAAAAAGAGTTCCGTAGATATTAATGGTCTTATTCGAGAGGTTGTTGCCCTGATACACACTGAAGCGATGATAAGGAATGTATCCATCGAAACCATACTGGACCGAGGCCTTGCCCCAATTCTGGGAGACAAGATCCAACTGCAACAGGTGATTATCAATTTCATCCTGAATGCCTCAGATGCGATGAAAGACATGGATAGCGGCCCCCGTAAGATTACGATCACAACGAGCAATGCAGATGAGAAAATGGTCAAAGTGGGCGTTCACGATAACGGGGTCGGCTTCGGCTGAGGATTCTTTAGGTCGCATGATCGGGCCCTTTTTACCACAAAGCCGGAAGGCATGGGAATGGGACTTTCAATCAATCGGACCATTATCGATGCGCATTTGGGCCGGATGTGGGCTGTCAACAATCCCGACAGAGGCGCACATTTTATTTTACGTTGCCAATTCACTATGAGGTATAAATGAGTCCATCCAACGCAATCATATATGTGGTGGATGACGATAGCTCCGTACGTACTGCGGTAAAAAGACTAATTCGATCTCTCGGGTTTACCGTGGAAACCTTCGATTCAGCTCAAGCGTTTTTAATACGTGAGACCCCATGATGGACCGGCATGCCTGGTTCTTGATATTCGGATGCCCGGGACTAGCGGGATCCAGCTTCAGGAGCAACTGGCAAAGGCCGGCGTTCAAATCCCGATCATCTTTATTACCGGACACGGTAACATTCCGATGAGTGTCAAAGCCATGAAGGATGGGGCGGTGGATTTTATCGAAAAGCCCTTTGAAGACCAAAAACTGATTGACGCCATTAACGTGGCCATTGCCAGAAACAAGCAATTGAGAAAAC
>CAVONY010000002.1:0-331602 GCA_963697405.1 uncultured delta proteobacterium
TATCAACTGCCCAAACGTTTTGTATTTGAAGCCCAAGATCGTGGGCAGTGCGTGTAAATGAACGGTGAAGCGCAGAGCCATAAGCGGCTCGTTCATAGACAATGTAAACCTTTTCCTGCTTAAATACACCGTTGGTGTAAATTGCTGCGAATTTTCCCTGTAGATTAGTATCGGGAACAACGCGAAAGTACCAATCGCTTCCTTCCGTTACCTCCGAAGCTGTTGCGCTTGGGGTTACTGCTGGAATGCCATACTGTTTGTATACTCCTCCTTCAACAGAAGTCGAACTGTAATAATGACCAATCACGGCTAAGGCGTTGCTGTCTTTTACAATCTCTATCGCCTTTTTACGAGCAACCTCTTTGCTATTTTGATCGTCGTAAGCAAGTACCTCGAGTTTTCTTTCGCCAATACCGCCACGTTCATTGATTTTTGCAACGCATAAATTCACCCCATCTAACATGGCCTGGCCGCCAGCGCGGTCTTTTCCGGACAAGGGACCGATGACTGCTATCTGAAGCGTGTTGCCATCGGCACATGCACCAATTGAATACATTAGGGTTACTGCTATCACAGCGGGCAGAGCCCTACGAATTCTGAATGCATTTAACCGATTCAATGCATTAATAAACGCGGTGGCCTTGCCAAAACGAAAAGTGCTCATCATTTTATGGAAGCATAGTCTCAACAAGCTCCGAATTTACCAGACATCGCTATGACTCCTCTTTGTTTACTTCACCATTTAGATGTAGTTTTTTATATTTAGCCGAACCATTTACTATGAAGTTTGTCGTATATGCCGTTTGTTCTTAATTTCAAAAGGGCTCGATCTACCGGTTCGCGTAGTTCACTTCCTTGCGGGAACAGGAAACCGTAATATTGAAGGTCAAAAAGCGGGCCGACAACTGAAACTTTCCCAGCCCCTTTGTTCCGGGCATAGTAGAGGATTGAGCCAAGTCAAAAACTACGGCATTAACTTCATTTTTTAAAAGCTTCTCGTAGGCTTGATCTATTGATTTCGCTGGAATGACAACGGCACCTAACTTTTCCAGCGCAGTAACACTCGTTGTCCCTTCAACCGTCGCAATCAATCTATCTCTAAGATCCCAATGGTCGGCGATATCGGAGTGGAGTGTTTGCAGAGTGATTGCCGAAGACAGTTGTGCAATAGTCCATCCAAAAATCCCGATTCCTATAATCATTACAAGACAGGCCATCATTCGGCCAACCCATCTGCGAGGTACTATGTCTCCATAGCCAACAGTAGTCATGGTTACCAGAGTATACCAAAATGCTTGAAATATCCCTGGTAAATATTTGGCGCTGATGTATTTGTGACCTCGTTCAACCCACCAAAAGACATGTCCGCATATAATGATAAACAACCCAATGTACGTTAAAGATTTGACTACTATTGGTGAGTAAAGGGATTTGATAGACTGGGTCCAGAGACTGAATTTTGATTTTTTTAAGACCATGATGCGCAGGCCGAAATCCAAATAGTGGTAGAAAAGTCGACCATCTTTTCTCGTTCTTCAGTCACGGTAATGCATGAAAAACCGACATCTGCATTACCTTCAACTAAATCCGCAAAAATTCCCTTTAGATTGGTCTCATTGTAGGTAAGGACCAATTCCAATTCTTGAGCTATTTCTTCCCAAAGCTCAATGTCAAATCCAGTATAAGTACTATCGTAATGCATGACACATGGCGCAGTTATCTCAACGTCCACTGTCAAAATCTTTTCTTTGGATTTAACCTCATTTGCCAAACCAAAGACGAACACAGAGACCGAAAACAAGAAATGCATATTTATTCCGTTTTCTTCTATTGTTTCCCATTTTTCATATCTAAAGAGTCATTTTGTCGGCCCTACAAAGCGTGGCAAAGGCGTCAGCACGACCTTCCAGCACCACTAGTCGCCCCTTTCAGGCTATCGTACAAATCGATGCCAATCCGTGCTGAGAAACCACTTGAAATAAATCTGATCGAAGCGACCATCGGCTTTGATCCGGGCCAAAAAATCATTTAAAAATTTCATGAAATCCGGGTCGTTTTTACGTATTGCCCAGGCAATGGGCTCTTCGGTAAAGGGTTCATCCAGAAAGACCAGCTGATTCGATGGATTCAAGGCACGAAACACGGCGTTAAAAGGAAAGTCATAGACAAAGGCGTCCGCCGTGCCTTCGAGTACCCGCATGGCACCCTCGATTTCCGTATCCGCGGTTTCATAGGTGGCTTTGGGAATCAGACGCTGCACGGCTTCCTCACCGGTCGTGCCGGGTTTGGATACCACAATAAACTTGGAATCATTCAGGTCCTTGTAAGATTGAACGGTTTCCGTGTGCTTGGCATTGAGCAGGACTGTCTGTCCCTACGGTCATAAAAGGATCGGCAAAATCCACTTTCTCCTTGCGTGATTCTGTGACCGACATCCCGCCGAAAATGATGTCGAAACGGTCTAAATTCAAAGCCGGAATGATGCTGGGCCACAAGGTGTCGACGAAGACCGGCTTGACCCCCAACGCCTTGGCCATTTCAATGCCCACGTCAATGTCAAAACCCATCAGGCTCAGCTGACGGCCCCCCCTTTGCCGCAATCCGCCGTGCCGGATCTCCTTTGGCGCAGTCCGCTGCGTGTGTCGATCATCTCAAAAGGCATGAAGCCGACCTCCAGGCCGATGCGCAGTTCGCCGCGTTGGATGATGTCCGCCAAGGTGGAATCCTTGGAGAACGCGACGTCAGCGGCCAAGGCCGGTATGCCCCACAGGCCCACCACCATCAGGATCATGATCAATCGATAATTGAATTGTTTTAGCATTTGCATACCTCCCTCAATGGCTGCCCTGCCGGCCACTCGCCGGCGGGGCCGCGTTGCTGTCAGGCAGGGCTTTTTACGCCGGCCTCCTCGGTATCCGCCTCGGCGTCATCCGCGTCTATGGGGTCGATGGTGATATTGAACCACCCAAAAAGCATGGAAACAATCGGCGATATCCAGCAGAAGAAGTTGAAGGGCAGGTAGGCTAAGGTCGCCACGCCCAGTGTGGCTGCCATATAGGCACCGCCCGAGTTCCACGGCACCAGGTTGGCGGTAACGGTGGCACTGTCTTCGATGGCACGCGACAGGTTCTTGGGGTGCAGTCCCTGGTCTTTATAGGCCTGGGCGTACATCTTGCCGGTCATGACAATGGACATGTATTGGTCGCACAGGATCAGGTTGGATCCGATGGCGGTCAACACCGTGGCCGTAATCAGAGAGCCGGTGGACTGGGCTTTTTTGAGGATGACCGTGACCACCACGCGCAGCTGGTTGGTCTTTTCCATGATGCCGCCGAACATCATGGCGCAGATGACCAGGGAGACGGTGTACATCATCGATTCGAATCCGCCCTTGGTGAGCAGGTTGTCGACCGCTTCCACGCCGGAATTGCTGGTGTAGCCGCCATAGGCCGCAGATAGGAGATCGCCGAAGCCGTTCTTCTGGAAAATCATGCCCAAAACGGCGGCAACGACGATGCCGATGGTGATTCCCGGAACCGCCGGGATTTTGCGAAACGCCAGGACCATGACGACCACCGGCGGTAACAGCAGCAGGGGATTGACGGCAAATTGGGCGTCGATGCCGGCCAGGATCTGGTTGACGGCCTCCAGGTTGGCCTCACCGCCGCCATAAAAAAAGCCCAGTGCAATCTCAATAACCAGCGTGATGGTGATACTGACCCCGGTGGTGTAGGTCATGTGCTTGATATGCGGTATACAGGTCGGTGCCCACCATGGCCGGCGCCAGGTTGGTGGTGTCGGACAGGGGCGACATCTTGTCTCCGAAATAAGCCCCCGAAAGCACCGCCCCGGCAACGATGGGCAGTGGGAAGCCCAGTCCCGATCCGATGCCGATCAGGGCGATGCCGATGGTTCCCGCAGTCCCCCAGGAGGTGCCTGTGGCCAGTGAGGTGATCGAACAGATGATCAAGGTTGCCGGTAAAAAGATCTTGGGGTGCAGGATTTTCAAGCCGTAGTAGAGCAGGGTCGGTACCACGCCGCTCAAAATCCAGACACCGATGAGAATGCCGATAATGCCTAATATGACGATGGCCTGAAGCGAGTTGGTGATGCCGTTGAGCATGCCGGTTTCGATATCCTTCCAGCTGAATCCGGCGCGCAGACCCACCAGGGCCGCCACCAGAACGCCTATCAGAATCGGCACGTGGGCGTCCGATTCGTAGCGAACGATGGCCAGGCTGATCATTGTGACCAAGGCCAGGATGGATACCAATGCTTCCCACAGGTAGGGATCTCGTTTTACTCGTGGCGTTGCCATGAACGTTCTCCTTTCGACGTTTTTCAATTGCTTTTGACGAGCATTACCGGCACGGGTGACAGCTTGGCCACTTTATCGGCCACCGATCCGAAGACCGCCTTTTGCAGCGGGCTCCCGCTGCCCATGACGATCAAATCGATCTTTTCGGACTCGACATAGCTTAAAATTTCCTTGTAGTGGGTGCCCGCCACCACGGTCGACTTGACGATGTCGAGGCCCTTTAAATGTTTGTCCTTGAAAACCTCCAGGGTTTGCTGGGCGCGGGAGAGGAGTTGATCTTCAAAATCAGTGGCGATGCTCTTAAAATCAGTCTCCGACGGCTGGGACACATAGGTGTCGACAAACCAGTCGAAGCGTCGGAGTATATGCAGCAGGTGGAGCTTTGCGCCGAACCGACTGGTCACGGTGGCCACATAAGGTGCCACGACCGGAGAAATGTCGGTCAGGGACACGGGAAAGAGAATGTTCTGGAAATCGACCATCGGTGACTCCTTTCATTTGAAACCATTCACATGTAGTGCGGTATGATAAACCTGCACCCTACACGAACCAATGTATAGGTTCCCAGACGTTGGCGGTATTTTCTTTTGATCGCCTGGCTAAGTATGGTTAAGTCCACTGGCTGGACCATATTATTAAAGTTGATGTGGATTTTTATGTTCAGGGATGAAACCCTACTCAAATTCGGTTGGGCTGATTGCCGCTGTTTTCCGATGCAATAGTCACAATTGGCTGCGTTGTTCAGGGAAAAAGAGGAAAAATGTTAGCAATCGCCATTACCTATGAATAGAATGGATTTGTTGCGTTGGTCAAGGTGCAATCAAAAATGAATTTATCACAGCCTCCAAACTCAAGGTGCCCAATAAAGCTTTGTTTTGTGTATGCCACGAAAAACTAGTTGCCTAAAATTACATGTACCTTGCCAACACGTGGAAATGGGCTTGGATTGGTAACAAGGCAAGATGTTGTGCTCGGGCAGCTGGTCGTTCCGGTTGCGATTACACTTTGTAAGCTTTGTAGATCATTTAATTGTGGCAAGTTGGCATCCATTGAGATAAAACCTCGTCTCACCCCCAGTCAAAACCCGTGCTTTTAAAATCCTACTTGTCGATAATTGAACCGCATAACGCTTATTTTAAAAGGATCTATACCCCAAGGTGGCGATCTTTCAGTGCTTCATCCCTGGCCAGTTCAGGTGTGCTGCCCCGCCACACAACCCGGCCGTTTTCCATGATGCAGTGCCGGTCAGCGAGTTTCAACAGGGCGTCTAAATTTTTGTCGATTACCAGGATGGCATGGCCGTTGGCTTTCAGCAGGGTCAGTGCCCGCCAGATCTCCTTGCGGATCAGGGGTGCCAGCCCTTCGGTGGCTTCGTCCAGGATAAGCAGTTTGGGGTTGGTCATCAGGGCGCGCGCCACGGCGAGCATCTGCTGTTCGCCACCGGACAGCTGGTTGCCGTAATGCTTCAGCCGGTCCGCCAGGCGGGGGAAAATGGACAACACCCGGTCAAGTGTATAGGGAGACTTCGTGCCCTGGCGGTTGGCTGCAGTGGCCAGCATATTCTCATGGACAGTCAGGTTGGGAAAGATCTGGCGGCCTTCCGGCACCAGTCCGATGCCCAGCCGGGCGATGGCATAACTGGGAAGCTGGTCGATGGCGGTGCCGTCAAAGACGATCCTGCCCGAACGAATCGGTGTCAGGCCCATGATGGAGCGCACCGTGGTGCTTTTACCCATGCCGTTCCTGCCCAGCAGGGTGACCACTTCTCCCTCAATGACATTCAGGCTGACGCCGAACAGGGCCTGGCTTTTTCCGTAAAAGGTCTCAATCGTATTTACTTTTAGCATCCGTTTGTCTCATCGCCCAGGTACGCTTCACGGACCGCCGGGTTCACGCGGATTTCATCCGGTGTCCCACTGGCGATGGCCTGCCCATAGACCAGCACGGTGATGCGATCGGCCAGGGAGAAAACCGCACCCATATCGTGCTCGACCAGCAAAATGGTGACATCTCTTTTCAAGCGCTGAATTAATTTGGTCAACTCCACCGCCCCGCCGGGCCCCATGCCGGCATAGGGCTCATCTAAAAGCAGCATCCGGGAGTGGCCGGCCAGGGCCATGCCCACCTCCAATTGCCGTTTCTCACCGTGGGACAGATTGGCCGCCTGCGTGTCGGCGCGGGCCTCCAGACCCACGCGCGCCATGGCAGGGGGTACTGCCTCGCGGATCACCGGATCATCGCCTGCCCGTTTCCAGAAACGGAAGCTGTGGCCATGGTGGGCCTGGATGGACAGAGAGAGATTTTCTTTGACGGTGAGATTCTGGAACACCGAGGTGATCTGGTAAGAGCGCGCAAGGCCCAGCTGTGCGCGTCGGTAAGTCGGCATTCGGGTGATCCGCCTGCCGTCAAAAAAGATATGGCCGCTGTCCGGCGGGGTCTCACCGCAAAGCTGATTGAGGGCCGTGGTCTTGCCGGCACCGTTGGGACCGATCAGGGCGTGCAGTTCGCCTTCGGCGACCTCCAGTGAGAAGTTGTCGCTGGCCTGTACGGCGCCGAAGCGCTTGCTGATCGAATGGACCGAGAGGAGCGGTTCAGCCATGGTTGCCGTTACCCCCTGCGATCAACCCGTAAATGCCTCGTTTGGCGAACAGCACCACCAAGACCAGAAAGGGGCCTAAATAGACCATCCAGTGCTCCGTATAGATCGATAGCACTTCCTCCAGCAGCAGCAGGGTCGCCGCGCCCAGGATGGGGCCGAAAAGTGTTCCCATGCCCCCCAGCAGAACCATGACCAGAATCTCACCGGAGCGGGTCCAGTGCATCAGCCCGGGACTGACGTACTCGGTCTGGTTGGCGATCAATGCGCCGGCCAGACCGGCACCGGCGCCGGCGATGACAAAGCAGACCAGGCGGTAACGGAAGGTCGGAAAACCCAGGGATTTCATGCGCCGTTCATTTTCTTTGCAGCCCCGGATCACCATGCCGAAGCGGGAGTGAACCAGCCGGTAAGAGAAAAAGAGGAACGCGGCCAGCGCGGCCAGGCAAAGGAAATAAAACTGCGTATCGTTTTTTAAATCCATGCCCGGAATGGTGTTGCGGGAAAAGAGACTGATACCGTCGTCGCCGCCATAGGCTTCCAGGGAGACGAAGAAGTAGTAGAGCATCTGGGCAAAAGCCAGGGTGATCATGATAAAATGCATACCGGCGGTGCGCAGGCTCAGGGTGCCGATCACGGAGGCGGCCGCAGCGGACAACAATACGGCAGCCGGCCAGAGAACCAGCCCGCTCTGGTGGCCGCCAATTTCGAGAGGCCAGGCGATAAGCGGTGTACCCTCGAAGCCATGCACGGACAGGATGCAGACTGTATAGGCGCCGATGCCGAAGAAGGCGGCATGCCCCAGGCTGACCAGGCCTCCGAAACCCAGCATCAGATCCAGGCTGACGGCGGCCAGGGCATAAATCAGGATACGGCTGAAAAGGGACACCAGGTAGGGCTCACCGGTCATGCCGGCAACGACGGGTAGCACCACTAGCAATGCAGCGCCTGTGGCAACAGATACGGTTTTGCGGTTTACCGGCAGCTTATGCATGGGCCGGAAGCAACCCACGCGGGCGGCAGACCAGAACCGCCGCCATGAGAATATAGATCGACATGGATGCCAGGGACGCGGCGACGCCGTCAGCATATGCCGCCGAAAGGAACAGCCGCAGCAGTGCGGGCAGAAAAGCCCGGCCAAGGGTATCCACCAGGCCCACGAGCAGGGATCCCACCAGGGCGCCACGGATGGAGCCGATTCCGCCGATGACGATCACCACGAAAGTGAGAATCAGGATGCTCTCGCCCATGCCGGACTCCACGGCCAGGATGGGGCCGGCCATGACGCCGGCCAGGCCCGCCAACAGGGTCCCAAGACCGAATACCAGGGTGTAGAGCAGCCGGATATTGACCCCCAGGGCGCCGGCCATTTCCCGATTGCTGGCCCCGGCTCGAATTTGCATGCCTAAGCGGGTGCGGGTAAACAACAAGTATAGCAATACCCCGACCATGATGCCCACAACGATCACGGCAATGCGGTAGACCGGATAGGGGGCACCGGGAATGAGTTCGATGCTGCCGGCCAGCCATGGCGGTACATCCATGAACAGAGGCTGGCGGCCCCATATGATTCGCGTCAGTTCATTGAAAAACATGATCAGGCCAAAGGTCGCCAGCACCTGGTCCAAGTGGTCTTTCCTGTATAGCCGCCGCATCACCAGCGCTTCCACCAGCATGCCGGCCAGCGCGGCCGCTGGCAGCGCCGCCAGGATGCCCAGGATGAACGATCCGGTGCGGGCGGTCACCGTCGCGCCAACATAGGCACCGATCATGTAAAAGGAGCCGTGAGCCAGATTGATCACCTGCATGATGCCGAATACCAACGTGAGACCGGCGGACATCAGAAAGAGTGTGATGCCCAGTTGGAGGCCGTTAAGGAGTTGTTCGATGAAAAGGAGCATTAATGGTACCGGTTGAGTGGAACGCTGGAAATCCTGTGACTTCAGATTTTCGACCAAGAATTCAGGAGTCAGAAGACAGAATCCAGCATTTAAATGAAGTCGCTTTGCACTTTCCCTAGTTAAAGCGCGGCCGGCAGATGCCGTTTCAGGAGCCTATCTTTTCGATTGTTTATCCAGAAATGGTAGTTTGCCGTTCAGGCCAAGGCCGCAGCGATATTGAAACCGCAGGCGTAGCAGCGCGACGTCGAGGAATTCAATATCGTGAGAACGCCGGCCTGGGCAGCAAGATGCCGTTTCTGGATGAACAATCAGTCCATTTTGCACTGCTCGACGTATACATTGCTGTGGTCGGTAAAGACCGCCTTGAGGGTCTTGTTGGTGTAGTTGCCGTCGGCGTCCTTGATCACCTCACGGATATAGAGATCCTGGACCGGGTGCTGATTGGCGGAAAAAGCGAATTTTCCGCGCACGGTCGCAAAATCCGCCTTGCGGATGGCGTCGCGCAGGGTGTCAGGATTCGACACATCGCCGTCCACCTGCTTGAGCGCGCTCCCCAGCAGCCTGGCGGCGTCATAGCCCTGGCTGGCGTAAAGGGTAGGCGTGCGGCCATAGGCCTTCTTAAAGGCATCGACAAACTGCCGGTTGGCCGGATTGTCCAGGTCGTGTGACCATTGCGATCCGTTTTTCACCCCGATGGCCGCATCCTTGACGGCCTGCAGCAGGCGTTCGTCGAAGGAGAAGGCCGGCCCGAATACCGGGGTGGTCTGACTCAGGCCCGCCTGGGCGTATTGCTTGAGGAAATTGATGCCCATGCCCCCGGGGAGGAAAAAGAACACGGCATCCGGCTTGGCGGCGCGCAGGGAGGCGATTTCGGCGGCGTAGTCGGACTGGCCCAGCTTAGTGTAGACCTCGCCGGCGATGGTCCCCTGGTAATAACGTTTGAATCCGCCCAGGTGGTCCTTGCCGGCCGGGTAGTTGGGCGCCAGCAGGTAGACGTTTTTAAACCCGGCCTCGGTGACGTATTTGCCCACAACTTCATCGAGGTTGTCATTCTGGTAGGCCACATTGAAGTAATTCTTGTGGCAGCCTTTTCCGGCCAGCAGAGACGGCCCGGCGTTGGCGCTCACATAGATCACATCCTGCTGCACCACCTTGGGCACCACGGCGATGGCCACATTGGAAAAGACGATGCCGGTCATGATTTTCACCCCATCACGCTTGATGAAGCGCTCGGCGATCTGTTTGGCTTTTTCCGGTTTGCGGCCGTCGTCATCCACGAGCAGTTCCACCGGCACGCCTCCCAGCCGGCCGTTTTCCTGGTCGATGGCCAATTGGAACCCGTCACGAATCTCCTCGCCGAGATAGCCGGCCTTGGTGGACAGTGTGGTAATCATGCCAATTTTAACCGGATCGACAGCCTGGGCCGGACCTGCCAGCATTGCCACGATCATCATCCCAACAATCAGCAATCGTTTCATCTCTCTCCCTTCACTTCCCTGTCGGTTGTGGTTGACGCCACTATTTGGTTGCAGGTGTTGTTTCGATATCCGGCGTTACTACTTATAGAAACACAACTTAATATGCAAGGGTTATTTTTCTTCAGCCCCGTTCGTCCATTGTCGAGCTTGCCAACCGGGAAAGCTCTCTGATATGGTCCGCAGCAAGATCGGTTGATACGTATCAAACACCAGCGGTTGATGGGCACGTCAATCGTCTGTTTGCTGTCATCCCCGCCAAAGCGGGGAGCCGAGCCTTCAATATGTTCTGGAAGCCGAATCAAGCCCGGTATGACGATTCATATTCTTTTTATTCAACCCGTAACTGTTGATGTGAAATGCTATCGATATCCGACCAGTTGTCCATAGCGGACAATGAAATTGAAATGACGGCCATTCGCGCCCAGGGAGCCGGCGGGCAGAATGTGAACAAGGTGTCGTCGGCGGTGCATCTGCGCTTTGACATCGGTGCGTCGTCTCTGCCTGAATCGATCAAGGCGCAGGTGTTGCGTTGCCGGGACCAGCGCATCACCAAACACGGTGTTATCGTGATCAAGGCCCAACAATATCGCACCCTTGAGAAAAACCGGGACGCGGCGCTGATGCGTCTGGTGCAACTGATCCGCAGCAGTTTGGTACCGGTCAAGAAACGTAAATCCACCCGCCCCACCCGTGGTTCCCGGCGGCGGCGCATGGACAGCAAAACCCGGCGGGGAAAGCAGAAGACGCTGCGTGGCAAGGTTAGCTTTTAAACCTCCTGCAAGACCCGTGGAAAGGATGGATATGGCGCGATACGAAAACCGGAACGCCCGTCTGGTATACTCCACCGAGCATGGCCGAACCTGCCCGTCATGCCATAAACAGCTGGACCGCTGCAGCTGCCGGAAAACGCCGGCACAGCCGGCAGGGGACGGCATCGTCAGGATCGGAAGGGCCACCAAAGGCCGCAAAGGCAAGGGTGTGACCGTGATTACCGGCATTCCCGTGGATGACGCAGCGTTGAAGCAGGTGGCCAAAACCCTCAAACAGAAATGCGGCAGCGGCGGCACGGTCAAGGCCGGCACCATCGAAATTCAAGGGGATCACCGGGATGTATTGATGGCCGAGCTGGAAGGCATGGGATATACGGTCAGACGGTCGGGGGGATGATCGTCACCGCTGCACCGGCGCTGTCAAACAGCAGGCAGCCAGGGGCCACAACGCACCGGCTCAAACGCAAACTCAGTGATTCCGTATACCGAAAACACCGCTTTATAAATGATCTGCTTTCGTGCTATGCTCTACAATATTATTGATCACCCGTAAACTCCGCTGATTCGCCAAATCCTGCCCTTTCTTACCTGCGTTCATGGCGTTATTAAGCTCCCTGTCAGGTGCATGCATTGATTTACAATAAGAAAAAAAACCTACTGTTTTTCTATGACGGCAGTCCATCAGGTATCGAATCCAGTTATTTTTTCGTTGATACCCGTTCGAAAGGCACTGGCGATGTCAACCCGCGTGAATAAAACCCCTCCTGTCAAAAGGGTTTCTTCAAAACGACACGCCGGCTTCCCGATTGTCGGCATCGGCGCCTCGGCCGGTGGTTTGGAAACCCTTCAACTCTTTTTTTCCAAGATGTCCCCCGAAACCAACACTGCCTTTGTGATCATCCAGCACCTCAGTCCGAATTTCAAAAGCATCATGGCCTCGCTTCTGGCCAAATATACCCGGATGACCGTTTGTGAAATCGAAGACGGAATGACCCTCGCGCAAAATTGCGTCTATCTCAACCCGCCCAATAAAAACGTGGCCATTTTCAATCGCACCCTTCATCTGATGGCGCCGGTCAAAAGCAGCGCGATCAACATGCCGATCGATTTCTTTTTCCGATCGTTGTCTGAGGACCAGAAAGAAAAGGCGATCGCCATCATTGTTTCAGGAACAGCCTCGGACGGGACGCTGGGTATCAAGGCCATCAAGGGAGAAGGCGGCATGGTCATGGCCCAGGACCCGGACACGGCCAAATACGACGGGATGCCCAGGAGCGCCATTGGAACCGGCCTGGTCGATTTTATCCTTGCCGTGGAAAAAATGCCCGATGCCTTGATCAGCTACGTCAAGCATCCCTTTTTAAAGTCGCCCGGCAAGATCAACGTCTCCCAGAGCAACGTTCAACATCAGCTCCAGAAAGTCTTCTCCCTGATCCGCAGCGCCACCGGACACGATTTTTCACAGTACAAGCAAACCACCATCCGGCGCCGGATCGAACGCCGTTTAGCGGTCCACCAGATCGATAAACTGGCTGACTATATTATTTACATGCAGAAAAATTCCCTGGAAATCCACGCCCTGTTCAAAGATTTGGTGATCGGGGTCACCAGTCTTTTCAGAGATCCCGAAGCGTACCAGGTGATCCAAGAAAAGGTGCTTCCCCAATTGCTTCAAGTTAAACAATCAGACGAACCGCTTCGCTGCTGGGTGGTGGGATGCTCGACCGGGGAGGAAGCCTATTCGCTGGCCATTGTTGTTGCAGAGGTGATGAATAAAATGGGGAAACACCTCAACGTACAGATTTTTGCTACGGATATCGATGAAACGGCCATCGAGAACGCCCGCATGGGACGCTTCCCGGACAGCATCGCCACGGATGTTTCCAAGGCGCGTATAGATCAATTCTTCACGAAAGAAGAGGGTGTTTTCAGGATCAACAAGCAGATCCGGGATATGGTCGTTTTTTCTTTGCAGAGCATCATCAAGGATCCGCCCTTTTCACGACTTGATTTGGTGAGTTGCCGCAATCTGATGATTTACCTGGACCATTCGCTTCAGAAAAAGATCATCCCCTTATTTCACTATACATTGAATCCGCAAGGAGTTCTGTTTTTAGGCACGTCTGAGACCATCGGCGAATACACCGATTTATTTCAACCCCTGAACGCCAAATGGAAGATCTTTACACGCAAGGAGAGTCTCAGGGAAGGAATCATCGATTATCCGAATAGAAGCACGCTTGGCGGTCGGGTTCATCTCGACCCCGATGGCCCCATGAGCCTGCCCGTTACAACCGATATCCAGGCCGTCACCGAAAAAGCGATTCTCAGCGAATTGTCGCCCACGGGGGTTTTGATCGATGACAAACATGAAATCCTGCAATTTGTCGGTCAGACGGAAAAATTCCTCGTGGTGCCGACGGGCAAGCCCAGCTTCAACATTATAAAAATGGCCAGGCAGGATCTAAAACATAAATTGACCACAGCGCTTCACCAGGCAGTCCGTTACAAAAAACGCATGGACTGCAAGGGTGTTCGAGTCGACTACAGCAACACGGTTGGTACGGTTGACATATCGATCCGTCCCGTGACCGCTGAAGGACTGCCACCGAATCTCTTCCTGGTCATCTTTGAGGAAAAGCCAATCAGCTGTCCGCCGGATGAACTTCCGGGGAAAGCATCCGTTGGGAAAAAGTTAGATCCATCGCTACATCAACTGGAACAGGAGCTGCAATCGACCCGCGAATATCTGCAGGCCACCGTCGAGGAACTCGAAACCTCAAACGAGGAGTTAAAATCCAACAACGAAGAGATGCAGTCGGTCAATGAGGAGATGCAGAGCACCAATGAGGAGCTGGAGACGTCAAAGGAGGAACTTCAATCGACAAACGAAGAGCTGGCAACGGTTAACTCGGAGCTTCAAAACAAAGTGAACGAGCTCTCAAATGCCAGTGACGACATGAACAACCTGATGGGGGCCACTGAGATTGCCTCCATCTTTATGGACACCCACCTCCATATCAAGCGCTACACCCCGGCGGCGGCCCGGATCATCAAACTGATACCCACCGATATCGGCAGGCCCTTGAGCGATCTTACCACCAGCTTTCCGGGGGTCGATCTGGCTGACTATGCAACCACCGTTCTCAATGACCTGAACACCCTGGAAACGGAAATTTTATCTGAAGACGGGCGTTGGCATGCCCTGAAAATTCTGCCGTATCGAACCGGCGAAAATGTCATTGCCGGCGTTGTGGTGACGGTGATGGATATCCACCGGGTCAAGCAGTCCGACAAAATCCGGCGGTTGGCCACAGTCTTGGAGGACGCCAATGATGCCATTACCGTGCGGGATTTTCAGGGGCGCATCCTGGCCTGGAACAATGGCGCCCAACGGATGTATGGTTGGACCGAAGGTGAAGCACAGAAGATGACTATCGACGACCTGGTTCCTGATCAGATACTAAAAGCGGAAAAAGCCTTCATGGGCAAACTCAAAAAGGGTGAACCCGTAAAATCACTGAAAACCCAGCGGCTGACCAAGGACGGCAAGATATTGGATGTCTGGCTGACTGTCGCCGTGTTGAAGGACGACAGTGGCCAGCCGATTGAGATTGCGACTACGGAGCGGGATCTGGCGTGGTTGCCATCGGGCAGGAACCCTGGCAAGAAATAGTTGGAACGATAATGACACATGACCAAGACAAAATAGACCGCCACAAACTTAGAATGCGTGCCGAAAGGCGGATGAAAAAAGAGCCTGCAGGCGTTGGGAAGACGCAAGGGATGTCGGCCGAGGAGATGACGAAGACGATCCACGAGCTTTGTGTGCACCAGATCGAGTTGAAAATGCAGAACGACGAGCTGCGCCGCATCCACGAGGAACTTGAAGAGGCCCGGGATCGATATTCCAATTTGTATGACTTTGCGCCGGTCGGCTACCTGACAGTCAATGAGGGAGGAATCATAGAAGAGGCCAATCTCACGTTCGCCACACTGATGGGGATGGAGCGATCTGCATTCGTGGGAAGACCGTTCAGCCGTTTTGTCCAACGTAAGGACCAGGATGTTTACTATCTTCGCTACAAGTACTTTATTGAATCCGGAAACCCGCAGTCATTCAGATTAAGGCTGGTGAGAAATGACGGCAGCGATTTTTTCGCGAACCTGGAATGCATGCTTGCCAGCCAGAACGACAGAAAGCTGAAGCAATCCAGAATCATCGTCAGCAATATCACTGAACAGAAGAAGCTTGAATGGCAGCAGCAGCAGGCGCAAAAGATGGAGGCAATAGGCAAACTGGCAGGTGGGATCGCCCACCAGTTCAACAACGGGCTGTTTGTGATCGTGGGAACCCTTGACATGCTTGAAATGGATGTGCCCACGGATGAGAAAACGTCGGAATATATTGCCTCGATCCGGAAATCCGCGGATCGAATGGCGCAGCTGACGACCCAGTTGCTTGCCTACGCCCGAGGAGGCAATTATGAGGGCAAAGATATTTCACTGGTTGACTTTATACGCAACACATTGCCCCTGCTCGAACACACCCTTGGCCCGTCAATTGATCTAGAGACCAGCCTGCCCGAAGTCATCCTGAAAATCAGGGGGGACCCGTCCCAGCTTCTCATGGTATTGTCGGCGGTTCTGTCCAATGCAGCAGAGGCAATCGAAGGGAAAGGCCGCATTAAAATCGCCTGCAGAAATGAACTGATCACCAAGGAAAATGCCAACGCTTTCCCGGGATTGTTCCCCGGACCCTACATCATCTTAACCATTGAGGACAGCGGAAAGGGAATGGATGAGGCAACCAAAAAACGGGTATTCGAACCTTTTTTCACGACAAAAGAAGCTGGCCGCGGGCTCGGTTTAGCAGCGGTTTATGGAATCGTGAAGAACGATGGCGGTTGGATATCCGTTGAGTCACAAATAGACCGGGGAACCCGCGTGTGTGTTTACCTGCCTGCCGCACCCTTGGCCAGGGTGAGGAAAAATGGGCGCAACTATTGAAACCGTGGACAGGGCGGTTTGAGGGAGAATGGGCTGAATATGAACGATAATCATACCAACGGCTTTCGGGCCGTCATCTTTGATCTGGACGGCACACTGCTGGACACGCTGGCGGACATCGGGGATTCAGTTAACCTGATGCTGGCGGAATACGGCTTTCCTGGCCACACCACGGATGACTACCGGCGCTTTATCGGCAACGGCATCCAGATGCTGGTCACCCGGGCACTGCCCATCGAAGGCCGTTCGGAAGAGATTGTCGATGCATGTGTCCGCCGGGCACGGGAACTCTATTGGGAGAACTGGAACCGCAAGACCCGGCCATACGAGGGCATCACGGATCTGTTGGATCATCTGAAAACCAAGGACCTGCCGCTGGCGGTGCTCTCCAACAAGCCTCATGATTTTACCGTGCGCTATGTGGACGCCTATTTTGGCGCGTTTGATTTCAAGGTGATCATGGGGCAGAACGACCGTTTCCCGGTCAAGCCTGACCCGGCGTCGGCGCTGGACATCGCCCGGCAGCTCGGCCTGGCGCCGGAAACATTTCTCTTTGTGGGGGACAGTGCCGTGGATATGAAGACGGCTGCGGCTGCGGGCATGCATGCCGTGGGTGTTGCCTGGGGATTCAGAGGCCCGAAAGAGCTGACGGAAAACGGTTGTCAAACGTTGGTGAGCCATCCGAAGGAGATCATTGCGCTGCTGGAGCCACCATCAATCGCATCGGTTAAACGCACCCGGTTTGATGGTGACGGTTAACCCACAATGATATCTGATCGATGCAAACCCTCCTGAACCGCAATGGCGAGCGCATTGCCCGCGGCTTGTCGGAGCGAAGCAGAGCCCCGCTCATCGGGGCCGCGGGGCGAGTTCAATCCTTTACCGTTAAAACGAAAATGAAAGGGAACCATTGGCTATGGAAAATTTACTGGACGGCATTGAAGACATCCTTTTAATGGGGCCCGGCCCCTCCTGTGTGCATGACAAGGTGTACGAGGCATTGGGAAAAAAGAGCATCGGGCACCTCGATCCCTATTTCATCCGCATCATGGATGCCATCAAGGCCAACCTTCGGACCCTGCTCAAGACCGAAAACACGCTGACGATTCCCATGTCCGGAACCGGTTCTTCCGGGATGGAAGCCTGTTTCGTCAACCTGATCGAAGAAGATGACCCCGTGCTGGTACTCATTAACGGCGTATTCGGCATGCGCATGCAGGACGTGGCCCAACGTCTGAGAGCCAATGTCGATACTTTAGAATTTGATTGGGGCACGCCGGTGGTGGTCGACCAGGTGAAAAAGAAGATCTCTGAAAAACAATACAAGATCGTTGCCGTTGTCCATGCGGAGACCTCCACGGGTGTGAAAAATCCCGTGGCGGAAATTGGCGCATTGCTGAAGGGTTCCGAAACGATTTATCTGGTGGATGCCGTTACCAGCCTCGGCGGCGTGGCGATTAACATGGATGCATGGGGCATCGATGCCCTCTACAGCGGCACGCAGAAATGCCTCTCCTGTCCTCCCGGCCTGGCGCCGCTCTCCTTTTCCGACAAAGCCGTGGCTGCTTTGGAAAGCCGAAAGACCAAGGTGCCCAACTGGTATCTGGATCTTTCCATGATCATCAAGTACTGGAAAGGGGCCACCCGGGCCTATCACCACACCGCTCCCATCAATATGCACTATGGGCTTTACCAGGCGCTTTTGCTGATCCTGGAGGAGGGGCCTGACAACGTCTATCAACGGCACATGATCTACCACAACGCGTTGGTGCAGGGCCTCGAGGATATGGGCCTGTCAATGCTGGTGGCGCCTGACAGTCGGCTGCCCATGCTCAACTCTGTTAACGTCCCGGAAGGTGTCGACGAGGCCGCTGTGCGCAGCACCCTGCTCAAGCAATACAAAATTGAAATCGGAGCCGGACTGGGGCCGTTGGCCGGGAAAATATGGCGTATCGGGCTCATGGGCCACACAGCCAGGCAGGAAAATGTCACCCGCCTGTTGGCCGCTCTGAAATCCATACTCTCTTGATCGCCGTCGCAAGACCTCCCGGACTGCTGCCAACCACGAGAACATCCGTTTTGGCCCAAACCGTTTTTCTCCAGACGGCCTCGGCAATCAGTCATATGCCCGACGTTCCCATTCTTTTCCGCACAAATTCTGAAAAGCGCTCTCTAGTGGGTATCTCGAATTGAACATCGTCTATATTCTCGGGGATAGGTAAGCGGCCGTAGGCGTGACATGCCGCCACGGCAGCGTGAACATGTTCCGGTGAGGTCTCGGCGGCAATTTGGTTCAGATGGATCATGCAGCGCCCATCCCGTGCCATTTTGTCGATATAGAGCTTGATCCGCTGGACAATCGCCTCAACCGGTCCATCCTTGAGCAGTGTCGCATCAACCCCTGCGGCTACCGATAGATCGTGTTGTCGGGCATATGTCTTCACCCGCTCGGGCCCGACCGCAAACAGGTCAGGATCCAGCACACTCAAGGAGCCGGGGCTGCATCGGCATTTTTGTGAGAAGAACCGTTCCGGATCACGGCTTTTGGCATCTCCCCAATTCCCTCTGGTTATCAGATTGCCCCCCAGGTTATGTCTCAACCTTTCCGTATAAGCGACCACATATTCATCCATCATATCCAGGTTGAGCATCGGTGGAGAGGCCCATGCATCGCGCCCGTCCATTAGCAGGTCGGGGATATCGGCTTCTTTTCGCATGGTTTCAAGGAATGGAGAAAGGACATCATCGCAAAGGAATTTAAAAAGCCGGTGGGCAAATTTGGGCCTCTCGAACATATCGGCCACGAGGTTCTCATATCCCCGGATGTTAACGGCCAGGCTGAATGGAGCGGTAAAATAGACACGTTCGAGCTTGCCTGCCATTTCCAGGTAATTCTTGTTGATCTGCAGGACCCAGGGCATTCGACCGGACCGGTATGGGTCCGGAGGTGAAAGGCGATCCAGATCCGAGGGCGTCCCGATCAGCGGCCGGGTGCGATCCGTATCGGGTATTCCGCCCGGATGATACACAACCGTTTGTCCCAACGCTTCGGCCTCAATATTATAAACGTCCCAGAAATTGCTGAGAACATCGAGTTTGTAGTATTCGGTGACCAGGAGTTGAACCCTCACGAACGTGTCGGCATCCGTGAAAAAACGGTTGGTTGAAACACCGGCCAGACCAGCAGAATGATCATTGCTCTGGGCGCCGACGACCACGTGGTGGGCCGCTTGGGTGTTGTTCGAACATGTTTTGGAGCCTATTGACATGATGGTCTAATCTCCGTTTCGTGATCGTTGGATGAAATCACTAGATTCCGAATTGCATTTAAATGTTCAGCCATCAGTTCCTGCGCGACTGCCGGATCCCCATTCTTTACTGCTTTTATTATTTCCTGGTGACCTTTTACGGAAAGCTGATTTCGACGCGGACTTTGAGAATACTCATGCCTGCTTTTCTTGAACACGTGACCCAACAGCGCCACTACCTGTAACAGAACTGAGTTCCCGGTAGCCTTGGCCAGCGCAAGATGGAAATCTTCATCGAGTGTTTTAAACGTATTGTTATGATCTATTTGCATTTGTTGCCGTTGAAGAATGTCCTGTAAAATTAAGAGATCTGCTTTGGTCGCGTTTTTAGCGGCAAGTCCGGCGATTTGGGGTTCAAGCAGTTCCCTGAATTGGAAAATTTCAGAAATGGTGTGTTTTTCCTGGTTTATCGCTCCCGCCAGGAACTCAACGACAGATAATTCATTTTCCAATATAATATAGGTCCCGCTTCCCGGTCTGCTTTTCAGAACTTTTTTCTGTTCCAGTGTACGTATGGCTTCCCGTACAGAATGGCGGGAAACCTTGAAGATCGTTGCCAGTTCTCTTTCAGGCGGGAGCTGATCGCCATGTTTCAGCCGTCCTTTATCGATCAGTGCCTGTATCTGGATGACGATCTGCTCATGAAGTTTGGTTCTGGTAACCGCTTTGAGGGTATTCGTCAGGTTTTTACCCGGTTTTTTAAGCATCGGACACCTCTATACCCTTTCACGAACGGAGCGGTCAGCCGTTTTTCATGACAAACAGCATGTTGACGATAAAAATGGCCATAAGCAGTTTTACCTGGAGGATCGAGCCATGCAAAGCCGCTGCATAAAGCAAAAAAGGTATTGCCAGCATTAAAATCAATGCCGTGTTTTTCAGGGCGTTGCCGTGTTTTTTTAGCAAACTGTCCATAAATGTCATTCCTGTTTAGCTGATAAAGGAAAACAGCATGGTAATCATGCCAACGACTCCGGTTATTATCAGCCCGTATTGAAGGGTTGCCTTGAGCACCGGGCCCTCTTTCCCCGAGAGGCCGACCGTAGAACACCCCACAAGGATTTTTGCCGGCGCGATCATGCTTCCAAGTGCGCCGCCGGTTGTCTGGGCGGCGAGTATCAAGCCCGCACTTAGCCCGGCCAGCTGGGCGGTCTCTTGCTGGAGAACCCCAAAAACAACATTGGAGTTGGTATTGCTGCCGGTCATAAAGGCGCCAAGCAGACCGATCCATGGCGAAACCAGGGGATAAATCGAGCCGAAAACCCGGCTTATGCCTTCAGCAAGGATGGTTATCATCTGGCAGTGGTCCATGATCATGGCAAAACATACCATACTGACGATGCCCAGGCTTGTCGGCACCCCGCTCTTAATTGTTTTCTGAACGATTGTTTTCAAGGCTTGAGATTGATAAAAACCCCTGGAACGATAAACCAAAAAACCGATAATGGTTGCATATAAAAGCAAGGCACCGCCATGACCGAATATGTTGATGGCCTTGCCTTTGCCGGCCTGGGTGACCCATCCTTTCATCGATACGATATCCGGAAACACCAACGTCAGGTTGACCTGTCCGAGAAAGGCCTCGACAGGGGGAATCATGACGCCGGAAGAGACAATCACGACCAGAATAAAATAGGCTGACAACGCCCACCCCAGTCCCATCTCCGATTGCGTTTGTGAAGGCGGCACCTGGTTGTAGACTTTCAGTTTTGCAACTAAAAGGCCGCTGCACAGCCCCACCAGGCTAGCCCCGAAACCGCCCAGCGTCCACATCCCGGAAACCGCAAGTACGTATTGTGTGCCGGCCATTGCCGTCCCAATGACAAGAATCGCCAAGGCACTGTGTTTGGTCATTTTCCAGCCACCATACACATGCACGGCACAGATTCCGCAAAGGAAGGTGGTGATCCCAAGGAGCGTGGCCGACCATGGTGCAAGATCGGGGGCACCCAGACCGGATACGGACATGAGCGCCTGGAAGGACGCTCCCATCGAACCGAAGGTGACCGACCATGAATGGCCGATGGCCGGGACGGCAACGGACACAACGGGCGAAAAACCAAGACCCACCAAAAGCGGCGCCACCACCGCTATCGGAACACCGTAACCGGCAACACCTTGAAGGAATGATGCAAAAATCCATCCGAAGATGAGGATCTGGATGGATTTGTCTCCGCTGAATCGTTGGATGCCGATGCCGATTGCCTTGATGGCCCCGGTTTCATTGACCACATTGTATAAAAGCAGCGCCGCCCAGATAATATACAGGACATTGAGGGACAGCAAGGCGCCTTTGGCCTGGGAATGGGCGATGAGTACCGGGTGGGCGCCAAAAGCAAAGGTTGCCGTGATCAGTGCGACAAACCAGCCGGCGGCGCCGGCTCGCGAGCCGCTCCAGTTTCTAAAAATCATTAAAATCAGAACGGTCAAGATCGGGGAGAGTGCCAGGATCCATTTTACGAAAAATAAATCAGTCATATCGACGACCAATGCTAATTCAGGATTGATGAACGTACCAATATAAATTGGTTGAACCAATTTGGATCAAATCAGTCAATTTGTCAAACCATAAGAAAGAGGCTTTATGATCTCGCTATCGCGGTTCAACGATGACGGACAGTCGGGATAATCGCGTCAGCCGTTCACCAAATTGAAAAACGGGGCGTGGTTGGAGGTGAAAAACGGCGGATCGCTGTTCAGGATCGCCCGGATGGCGTCAGGCCGTTTAAACGCCTTGGACAAAAATCGCCTCACCCGTTCCCGGCTCCAGCCCCGGGGATGGATAAATTCGCGATACAATGAGAGGTCACCTTCATAAAAGTCTCCCGTGTCCAGGCTCCCTGCCTCGTCGGTGTAAGCGGGAAGATTGAAGATGGCCAGGTTGAGAAAATCGATGGACGATGCATGGCCAAGGGTAAAATCCAACGTTTTAGCGGCGCTGCGTTCGTCTTCCGCCGGTGTGCCGAAGAGCAGGTACACGTAGGTGGCGATGCCCGCCTGGTGAATGGTTTCCAGTGCACGGGATACGGTATCGATTTGGATGCCTTTACCAAGGGCATCCAGTACATCCTGATCCCCGGACTCCACCCCCAGCTTCAGCATGGCACAGCCGGATGTGTTCAACCCTTTTACAAAGTCAGGGTCGGTGAGGTGCCGGGTGACCCGGGCGAAACCATACCAGGGAACACCGGGCGGGTGGTCGATCAGATGTTTCAGCAGCCGGGGAGAGAGGGCATTGTCCAGAAAATGGACCAGTCCGGCCGAGGTTTGTTCGGCCACCTGTCCCAGATCCTTCATCACCGCCTGTGGGGTGCCGGTCGAGTAGGGCGCATTTTCGGCGGTTTCAGGGCAGAAGGCGCATTTTTTCCAGTAGCACCCCCTTGAGGTCGCGTAGGGCAACACCCGCACCGGAGAGAGATAGCGGTCCATATTTAAGAAAGAGAAGTCATATCCGGTGACCGTGGGTTGGATCTTATCTTTACCCGTGCACAGCGCGATCAACCGGTTTTCCCCCGGCCCACAGACCATTTCGTCAATCAGTCCACCAAAAGGGTTGCCAAGGTTCGGGATATTCATCCAGGAGGTAACCAGCCCACCGCCGCAGATGATCCTGGTCTGGGGCAAATGCTTGCGGATAAAACCGATCATGGAAAAGGCACACAGGGCCTGGCTCATGAAATTGATCGACATGCCGATGATCGCCGGTTCCCGCTGGTCAAAAAAATCCAACAGCTTTTTAGAAAAGATAGAGTAAAACGGGTTGGATTCGAATACGTCGGCCGCCCGTATTAAATCCGCGCTGCGAACCGGTGAAAGGGCTGAAGATCCATAGTTGGACAGGGAGAGGGCGGCATCGGATTCAAGGCCCGCCATGCGGAGGACCCGGTTGGTGTCCATGACGGCCCGTTTGTAACGGTCCCGGTTGCGATAAAGATCCAGGGACCGCAGGGCATCGAGGTTGGCCGCCCGGCCGGTCGATGCCCGCCGGGACCAGGTGTCGTCGGCCGCTATCGGCTGGTGGAGCAGGGCCAGGAGGCCATCGATACCGGCATCATATACCCGGCAGTCGACCTCCTGTTCACGCAGGGCCCAGGCCAGTTTGGCCAGGCCAGCCGGAGGCTCGCAGGGCTTGGAGACCGGCGGAGAGATGAGAAGGATGGATTTCAAGTTTCCAATTCCGCCAGGCGTTTTTCAAATTTCTTCTCCAGCCGCTGCCGCTGTTCATCCATCTGCTCCATTTCGGCGAAACGGGTTTCGATGATTTCCTGGCAGGTGCGGATTTTCTGGGAAAGGGGGCCGATCCGGGCACCATCGCCCTGCTCGGACGCCTCGACCATCTCCCGGTTCAACCGGTCGAGCAGGGCCTCATTTTTTTCAATAGTATTCTCTGCCGCCGCGATCACATCTTCCATGGGTTTGAGCACTTTTGATTTTTCGGTGATGATTTCCGATCGCAGGCGCCTGTGTTCTTTCTTGGTGAGACGGGGCATTTCGGGTGATCGGTCGAGGTCCGAATCATCGATCCGCCGGGTCAGTGCCGCCGTATCCCCCCAACCGCCCTTTTCCAGGAACTCCTGGTAACTACCGTCGAACAATCGAGCACCGACGTCATCGAAAACAATCAGGCGGTCGGCCAGGGCGTGCAGAAACATCTCGTTGTGGGTGACCATGACCACTGCGCCGTCAAAATTGTCGATGGCGGCCAACAGGGCGTCGCAGGCGTCCATGTCCAGGTGGTTGGTGGGTTCGTCCAGCATCAGCAGGTTAACCGGGGTGACCAGCAGTTTGCCCAGCATCACCCGGCTTTTCTCACCACCGGAGAGTACGCTGATCTTTTTCAAGGCGCTGTCGCCCTCGAACATCATGGCTCCGCAGATGTTGCGGGCCTTCTGGCGGTCCACGTCCGGCTGGGCGTAGAGGAGCTCCTCCTCCACGGTGCGGCTGTCCACCAGGCTCTGGACGTTGGTCTGCTCGAACACCCCGGACTCGACCTGCGGGTTATAGGTGACCTGGCCCGATGCCGGGGGCAGGCCGCCGGCCAGGATTTTGAGCAGTGTGGTCTTGCCCTTGCCGTTTTTGCCCACGACGCAGATCCGCTCCCCGGCCAGAATGGAAAATTCCAGATCTTCGAACAGCGGCCGCTCCGCCCCCCAGGCAAAGGAGAGATTCTCAACGGTGCACACCTGCTTGGCCTTGAAAGGCTTGCTGCGAAAGGAGAACTCCAGGTTTTTGGCCTGCTCCAGCTTGTCCTTTTTTTCCATCTTGGCCAGGGTCTTGACCCGGGATTGGACCATGTTGGCCAGCCGGGCTTTGGCCCGGAACCGGGAGATGAACAGGCGGATCTCCTTTTCGCGGCGCTCGTCGTTGAGCCGGGTCTTTTCGTAGATCTCCTCATCCTGGGCGATGCGGTCGTAGTACTTTTCCGTATTGCCTTCGATCTTCCTGGCCTTTTTGCGGTGAATACCCACGGTGTGGGTCACCAGCTTGTCCATGAAACCCCGGTCGTGGGTGATCAGCATCAGCTCATGGGGCCAGGAGAGCAGAAAGTTCTCGATCCAGCGGATGGAGGTGATGTCCAGGTAGTTGGTGGGCTCGTCCAGCAGCAGCAGGTCCGGTTCCGAGACCAGCACCTTGGCCAGGTTGAGCCGCACCTGGAAGCCGCCGGAAAAATCATGGGGGCTTCTGACCATGTCGCCGTCGGAGAATCCCAGGCCGGCCAGGATTTTCTCGACCTTCCAGTGGTGATCTTTTTCCGATGCGATCAATCCTTTCATGCCCTCGGCCAGCACGGTGGTTTCGGTAAACTGGATGTGCTGCTGAACGTAGCCGATGCGATACCCTTTGGGCATGGTGACGGCGCCGTCATCGCAGCCTTCCTCGCCGACGATGATGCGAAACAGCGTCGACTTGCCGTGGCCGTTGCGGGCCACCAGACCCACCCGTTCTTTCGAGTTGATCTTGAAACTGACGCCGTCGAAAAGCACGCGGCCGCCAAAGCCCTTGTATATATTGTCGATACTAATCATATTTTATACTGGACGGCTTCGTAAAAAGCTCGATATCTGCGTTACGCTTCATCCCTCGTCACTGCGGAGTATTCCCGATACACCTCGCTCCTCGGTGTTCGCAAGCCTTGATCTCGAACTTTTTACAAAGCCGTCTGAATCTGTATTTTCCTGAAGTATTAATCAGTTGACGTTAACTATGCCTTAACGCCTCAATTCGGTCTTGGCCTGAAATGCAACCTACCATTTGCGGATCGGCACCGGCACAGGCCTGCTGGTCCAAACCATTCCGTCCAACATAGATAGCTGGCCTAGTTATTATACACGGGTGGAGGTATAGAGGAAGGCGGTCCAGGTGTCAATGTCAGGACTCGATCTTCAACTGGCGGCGAACCCACAGCCGGCCCAGCCAACCGACCAGGTTGTATAGGTGCAGGCTATACGGTAGGGTCTTTTCGGCCAGCGGGGGCAGGTAGCACAGGCGGATCAGGCTGGTGTACAGGGCGTGAATATCATCCGCATCGATGCGCACGGTGGCACCGGCGCGTTTGAATCCCCACGGATCGGCCATATTTGAGGCTGCCGCTGCCCCGTCCCGGATGGTGATTTCGGCCGTTAAGGGGCCATCGGGGCGATAGGGCATCACGGAAACGTTGGTTAGCGATTTGGCGGCAGTTTGTGCCAGACCTTTACGCCATCGATCCGCATCCAGGGTTTCCGGCGGGATGGATTTGTCGATGGGAAACGTGTGGATCCCCTCTATGCGTTCACGGGCCTGGGCGCAGGCCACCGGGCAGCCGGAAAAGAACACCACCGGGATGACATGCGGCGCCAGTGAAGCGGCAAACAGTTCCACCTCTGCCAGGGGGCTGCCGGCTACAGTCAGGGAGTCCAGCCGCGAGGTCAGGGTGTGGGCCAGAAACCCGCCGGTGCCCGCTGCCGCGTGCATGCCGATCATCATCGCCGCATCGGCCTCTCCGGGGTCGCCCAGGCCCGGCACGGGGCCCTGATGATAGCCGCAGACGATCCGGGCGCGCCCGTCGATCATCTCCGGCATCAGGTTGTAGCCGGTGCGGTGAAAGTCCTTGACCGTCACCCGTTGAACGCCTGCATCGAAAAGACCCTTGACCACGGCATCCACGTCCCGGGACATGGCTGCGCAGGCTCTTGCCCAGGGCTTTGTCAGGAACGATGAGGCCCGATAGCAGCCGCAGCCGCTGCTGCCTTCGATATCGGCAATGATCAGAATGTGGCGGTAGGTGAGGGGTTTTTGCATGGGAAGTCGCTATGAAGGGTCATTCCGGAACGCGTATTTTGGGCTTTGCATAACTCATAAGGGTTCGAGGGGTCAAGGGTTTCAGGATTGAACCCTCCCCGCGGCAAGCCGCGGGGAATGTTCTGCCTGTAACGGCAGTGCTGCGCAGCACCGTAAGGTATTTTGATGGCATGTAATGGACCGGAAAACAGGATACCCATGCCGGGGCGGCAGGAGACCGGTGGCAACCAGACGGCCGTCTGCCGGTTACTTGGCTCGTTCGGCCCACCGGCCGCATGCATTGAACCCTCGAGGGAAGAAATGATTTGGGCTTCATTGGCATGGTTGTTGTTATGGGAATAATTTCATTGTAAAAGAGAATGGTGCAATGCCCGTCGCGGCAGGCCGCTAAAACTTGGTTGCACCGCAGTAAAGCCCTATGGCACCGCACGGGCTGCAGCCGTTTTTGGAGCGAGATAGCCGTCCGGTACCTGGAGATGGGACAGTCACCCGCCACTGCGCTTGAATGGGAAAGACCATGAATCACAAGAAAACCTATTTATGGGTGTCAATCGGACTGGTGATTATTCTGATCCTGGCCGGCGTCACATACAACAGCACACGGTTGATTACTGAAAAAACGATTGAAAACCACCAGCAGCAGATTGCTGAGGGCGCCGCAAAAACAGTCGATCTATGGCTCTCCCAACACGTGCGGATCGTCGACGCCACGGCGGCAGCCGTGCAACAGATACCCATTGCCGAAAATCCGCAAATCCTGAGATTGTTAAAAATGGCCATGAAAGCCGGTAATTTTTCCGATGTGTACATCGGTTTGAAGGACGGCACGATGATTGACGGTGCCGACTGGGTACCTCCCGACGGGTATGATCCGAGGATTCGCCCCTGGTACAAAAAAGCGATGGCCGACAATCGCACGACCTTCACGACGCCCTACGTGGATATGACCACCAATAAAATGGTCATCGCCATTGTCCGGCCGTTGGTGGTGGCCAATGAATTCGCAGGGGTTCTCAGTTCGGATATCATTCTGGATACGCTCAGGCAGAATGTGATGAACGTCAAAATCGGGAAATCCGGATACACCTTCATCATCGACAACCAGGGCACGGTGCTTGTGCATCCGGATGAGACCCTGCTGATGACCACCAAAATCCAGGAATCGGATGAAAGCCTGCAGCAGATTCTGACCGTCTTCAAGACCGCCGGTTCAGGTCCATACTACTATCAGTATAAAGGAGAGGACAAGATTCTCTCCTTTCAGAAACTGACTTATACCGGCTGGTTTTTGTGTACAACGGTTCTGAAAAGAGAGGCCTACACGCTGGCCAAGAGCACGGCCATGCTGTTCGCCATGGGTATGGTGTTCAAAATATTGGGGGTTTTCACTGCGCTCCTGTTTCTGGTCATTGGCGGCAGTGCGCTGATTCTCGTGATATCCAAAAGGCGGTTTGAAAGGATCGTCAGGCAACACAAAGAAATTTTATCCGGCAAGGACAAAGACCTGATCGGTGAAATCAGCCGGAGAAAAGAGATCGAAACGCGCTATCAAACACTGTTCAACGTGGCGACCAATGCCATCATACTCAGCAAGCACTTTCGTTTTATCGAGTGCAATCAAAAAGCGGTTTCCATGTTTGCATACGAGCATGAGCAGATCATCGGCAAGACCATGCTGGACCTGTCTTCGGATGTCCAGCAGGATGGGCAGGAAAGTCAGACGAAATTCGATCAGGTCCTTCAACGCCTGGCGTCCGGAGAGCAGGTGGTCTTCGAGTGGGCCTTCAAGCGCTCGGACGGGACTGAGTTTCCCGCCGAAGTGGGGGTTAAAACGCTGGAACTGGACAGCGAGGCAGTAACCCTTTACAGCGTCTGGGATATTTCGAAAAGAGCCAACGCGGAGCATGAGCTTCGCCAGGTTCAGAAAATGGCGGCGATGGGTGAAATGCTCAGCGCAATTGCCCACCAATGGCGCCAGCCATTGAATGCCTTGTCCACGTATATCGCCAGCCTGCCGAGCGCTTTTTACAATAATCTCATCACGAAGGCATTTATCGACAAACTGGTCAAGGAGGCGGACTCACAGATTCAATTCATGTCCCTGACCATCAATGATTTCAGGCAATATTTCCGGCCCTCCAAGGTAAAACAGGCCTTTGACGTACAAGATGCCATTGAAAGTGCGGTTAAACTGATCAACCCCCAACTGAGGCAAAATGCCATCACACTGGAAATCAATGATCTCACGGAACTGCCGGAACGCTTTGTCTTCGGGTACAAGAATGAATTTGTGCATGTTCTGGTGAACATCATTTCCAATGCGAAGGATGCCATCAGGGAGAAGGCTCAACAAACCGGGCAAGATTACCTTCCAGGGGTGATCGACCTGCAGGTGCAAACCGAGGAAAGTTTCCTCGTCCTGCAGATCCGGGATACCGGCTGCGGCATCCCGGAGTCGCTGTTGCCCAAAATTTTTACACCCTATTTTACCACCAAAGGAACGGCCACCGGAACGGGCATCGGGCTATACATGGCCAAGCGGATCGTCGAAAAGGAGATGCTCGGTCAGATTGCGGTTGAGAATTTGTCCGTCGGTGCTCAGTTTACGATACGGTTGCCCCTGTCGGACCTGAAAGGTAAACGGTATGCTTAATTTCTCCGGTGTACGAACCCATGTCATTCTGGTCGATGACGAACAGTCAGAACTGGAGGCCTACAGCTTTTTGCTCGAGTCCATGGGGATAAAAAACATTACCGCGGTCAGCGACAGCAGAAACCTGTTGGCCGTGCTCGAAGACTGCCATCCAAGTATCGTGTTTCTTGATTTGAACATGCCCCACAAACCCGGAAAGGCGGTGCTGGCCGAACTCCGCGAAACCTATCCCCAGACGCCGGTGATCATCTGTACAGCCAATTCAGATATCGAAATGGCGGTGGAATGTCTCAAACTCGGCGCCCATGACTACCTGGTTAAACCGATCAATCTCGAGACCTTCGGATCGGCGTTGAGAAATGCCCTCGAAATATCGTCTTTGAGAAATGAAGTCATGACGCTGAAGGGGCTCTCTTTCCACAAAGAGTTGCAACACCCGGCAAATTTCTCCAGGATCATCACCAAAAACCATATGATGATCAGCCTGTTTCACTATATCGAGTCGATCGCCGCAAGCGGTCAACCCGTATTGATAACAGGGGAGACCGGTTCCGGCAAAGAATTGTTTGCCAGGGCCATTCATGATGCCTGCGGCGGTAGCGGAAAATTTGTCGCCGTGGATGTATCGGGCCTGGACGATACGCTTTTTTCGGACACCCTGTTCGGCCATCGCAAGGGCGCCTACACCAGTGCGGAAAAAGACCGAACCGGATTGATTGAAAGAGCCGATCAGGGAACCCTCTTTCTGGATGAAATCGGCGACCTGAATAAGACCTCCCAGGTTAAACTGCTGCGGCTCCTTCAGGAAGGCGTCTATTATCCGCTTGGCGAGGATCACCCCCAAAAATGCCGCGCTCGGATTGTCGCGGCGACCAACAAAGGAATCAACCATCTTGCCGGAATGGCCGATGGGTTTCGCATCGACCTGTATTACCGGCTTTCTACCCACCTGATTCAGATCCCGCCGCTGAGAGAAAGGATGGAGGATCTCCCGCTGCTGGTTGGCTATCTTGCAGACCAGGCGGCGAAAAGTATGGGAAAGAACATTGCAACCGTCAGCAAAAGTCTTCTGGACATTTTGGCGACCCTGCCATTTCCCGGCAATGTTCGTGAATTGAAGAGCTATATTTACGATGCGGTCGCCCAATGCCATTCAGACGCGTTGGCCGAGCACGATATCATGGGCAGGATCCGTGCAGGGCAGACGCCTGTCAGTCAAGCGTCATCGCTACCACCCCCGGTTTCCCTCGAGTCGATTTTCGGACAGTTTCCCACCCTCACGCAATTGACCGAACATGCGGTAATAAAAGCTTTGGAAGCCGCCAACCACAATCAGAGTGAAGCGGCAAAATTGTTGGGAATTTCCAAGCAGGCGTTGAGCAAACGACTGAAGAAAAAAAGAAAACCCGTTCAACCGTGATGAACTCCTAAAAAATAGCAATTCATACGAATTCGTCAACTTCGGTTGACCGGGTCAACCAAAGTTGACCGGCAACGTTGACAGGAGCGAACATTTCCCATCCTTTCGACCCCATTCGATTAAGCCTATTCCCTTTGCCTTCAAATGCTTGAGACATAGTTGGCAGGGTGGCACGCCTGTTGCCATACCTGTCATGGTGAACGATCCGGCTTTTAATCTGGATCACCTACCTGTATGGCCTGCCCCGGGCAGGCTGAGAGCAGCGGAACTCAACCCAATCAAGGAGGCGAAGGAGATGAACAACAAACGTACGCTATGGATGGGTGTGCTGACCACACTTGGAATTTGTTTTTTCCTGACCGCAGTCGTTGCCGTCGCACCGGCCATGGCCGCTGACGGCGTTGTCAAGATCGGCAACATCATTCCCCTGTCCGGTCCGTCTGCATCCGTGGGGCAGCAGGGAAAAAACGCCCGAGAGATGGCGGTTGAAGAGATCAATGCCGCCGGCGGCATCAAGTCCCTTGGTGGCGCCAAGCTGGAACTTCTTTTTGCCGATTCGGAGTCAAAACCCGAAAAGGGTGTTGCCGAGGCCGAAAGACTGATCAATACCGAAAAGGTGAATGTTCTGACCGGATGCTGGAACTCTGCCGTCACCTATCCGACGACGGCGGTCGCCGAGCGTTATGGGGTCCCTTTTATCGTGCCGGTATCCGTTTCCGACAAGATTACGGAGCAGGGATTTAAAAATGTGTTCAGGATCGCCGCCAAGGATTCATGGTGGACAAGGGATCAGTTCTCGTTTCTGAAGGACATGGAAAAGGAATTCAATACCAAGGTCAAGAAACTGGCCTTCGTCTATGAAAACGGCGACTGGGGCAAGGGGTTCGCCGAACAGTGGAAAAAACTGGCCCAGGAAGGCGGCTATGACGTGGTCCTGGATGAACCGTATCCGTCTACCGCCACCGACCTGAGCCCGGTGGTTCAGAAAATCCGCCGGTCCAAGGCAGACGTCCTGATGATGGTCTCCAATGCCGCCGATGCCATTCTCCTGACCAACACCCTGGCCGAGTACAAGGTCGACCTGAAGGCGATCATCACCAGCGGCGGCGGCCATGCGGATCCCTCCTTCATGCAGGCGGCCGGCAACAATGCCCGGTACATTTTTGATATCGTTGAGTGGGAAACCGACGTCAACAAAGCCGGGGCCAAAGAGACCAATGAAAGATACAAAGCCAAATACGGCACGAACCTGACCGGTGAAGCCGTGGATGCCTACCTTGCCATGTATCTGATCAAGGAGGCCCTGGAACAGGCCGGCAGCCTCGATCCGGCGAAGATCCGGCAGACGCTTGCCGACATCGAACTCAAGGACGGGCCCGGTATGATTGTCGGCTACGAGTCGGTCAACTTTGACGAAACCGGACAGAACCAAAATGCCTCCCTGGTCATGGTTCAGATCAATGACATCGGAAACGGCCTGGAACGGATCTCATGCTGGCCCATGAGCGCAAGAAGGGCCGGATACAAACCCTTGTTCCCCATGCCCTGATGAACCGCGGAGCGCATTTCCCGCCGCTTGCGGCGGGAAATGCGAGCGAACTGGAAATAGATAGGTTCCTTACGGTGGAGATTCCCCGCGGCTGTCCGCGGGGAATCTCCAATAGGGGTCCCCATGGCCGCCATGATATGCATTAATCGTGGTGGCCATGGGAAACGCCGACAGATGGATAGGGGAATTAGTCGAACCCCATGAGAGCGACGATTTTGCGAGGCAAGCCATTCATGCGGGTTGGGGGGACAGATGATCTATCTCATTGAAGATGCAATTAACGGAATCATGATGGGGTCCATATATGGATTGACCGCACTCGGCCTGACCATCATTTTCGGGGTGCTCAAGGTGGTCAACTTTGCCCACGGTTCCCTCCTGATGGTCGGGATGTACATTGCCTTCTGGACGGTAACGCTGACCGGGCTGCACCCCTACCTTTCGCTGATTTTCGTCCTCCCGCTGATGTTTCTCTTCGGCTACTGCCTGCAGAATATTGTGATCAAGCCCATTTTCAAGGCCGAAAAGGATGTCCGCGAACCGCTGACGGTGATCATCGTCACCACCGGCGTCTGGTACATCCTCGATAATCTGACCCTGCTCCTGTTCGGTCCCCAGTATCGGTCGATTGCGGAAAACCCCCTGAAAGGGAAAATGATCGAGATTGGGGAGATTTTCATCTCCGTGCCCAAATTGTGGGGATGCGTGACCGCCGTTGTCACGGCTGTCGGGGTCTACTACTTTTTCCAGCGCACCCGTACGGGTCGCGCCATCCGGGCGACCAGCCTGGATCGCGATGCGGCAAGCCTCTCCGGCATCAACCAGTTCAAGATTTACAACCTGGCGTTTGGCATCGGCGCCGCCGTGACCGGGATCGCCGGCGTCACCCTGGTCCCCTTTTACAACATCTTTCCCACCGTGGGCGTTCTCTTCGACATCAAGGGCTTCATCATCGTTGTCCTGGGCGGTCTGGGAAGCATTCACGGGGCGATCATCGGCGGCGTGATCATCGGGCTCATCGAATCCATCGGACCCCAGTTCATGACCGCCACGTGGACCGAGGCAATCGTGTACGGACTTTTTCTGCTGGTTCTTTTCATCAAACCCTCGGGCTTGTTCGGAGTTAAATATGACTGGTAAGCAATTCATAGCATCTGAAAAGCCGGAAATAGGAAGGGCGAATGCCACGGTGCCGGAGGAATCGGCCGATTCGATGGCCAAGGCGGTGATCAAGGATACGATCAACAAGGTGCTGCTGGCATCGGTCGCCCTGCTCGCATTCGGCCTGCCGCTGATCGTCAACAGCCCGACCTGGCTCCACATCATCGTCCTGATATACTTTTACGCATACCTTACCAGTTCCTGGAATATGGTCGGCGGATTTGCCGGGGTCCTGCCCTTGGGCCATGCGGTGTTCATCGGCATCGGCGCCTATACATCGACCATCCTGTCCCTGCAATACGGCGTCAGCCCATGGATCGGCATGATGATCGGAGGGGTAATTGCCGTTGTCGCGGGCGTGCTGATCGGCTTGCCGACCTTCAAGATGCGTGGTGCCTACTTCGCCCTGGCAACGATCGCTTTTGCAGAGGGGTTCCGCGTCATGGTCGAGAATATCGATTACCTCGGGCCGCTCAATGTCAACGGCCCCAGGGGCCTTCAGATCCCGCCCGTCAACATGGGTCTGGCCAATTTCATGTTTACCGGCAAGGAGCCCTATTACTACATTATCCTGCTCATGCTCATCGCGGTATTGACGTTGACCTGGTTTATCTCCAGGTCCAAGCTGGGATACTACCTGAATGCCGGCGGGGAAGAGCCCGAGGCCGCCATGGCTCTGGGTGTGAATGTATCGCGGGCCAAGCTGGTCGCCATGGCCATGAGTTCGTTTCTTACCGCCCTGGCAGGCACCTTTTATGCTCAGTTCTCGCTGTTTATTCATCCCCGCAGCATCATCTCCCTGGACACCTCGTTCGAGATTGCCTTCATTGCCCTGATCGGGGGCAGGGGGTCCATTGCCGGCCCGGTGCTCGGCGCCCTGCTGCTGCGGCCGGTCAGCGATTTTTCGAGGATTTATTTCGGTGATTCGCTGCCGGGCCTGCATTTGATCATTTACGGGGTCGTCTTGATCCTGGTGATGATCTACCAACCCAGAGGACTTCAGGAGCCGCTGGCCCGTATCTATGATCACCTCGTCAACAAACTGGCAGATATGTTCAAAAAGAGGGTGATACATGAGAATTCTTGAAGTCAACGACATCGTCATGCGATTTGGCGGGCTGACCGCTGTCGACCACCTTAATCTGCATATTGACCAAGGCGAAATTTTAGGATTGATCGGGCCCAACGGTGCAGGCAAATCCACGGCATTCAACTGTATTGCCGGCGTGTATGCGCCATCCGAAGGCGAGGTCAAATTCCGCGGAGAGGTGATCAACCGGCAGAAGCCGTGGACGCTGTGTAAGAAGGGGCTGGCCCGCACATTCCAGATTGTAAAACCGTTTGCCACAAAAAGCGTACTCTACAATGTCATGGTGGGCGCATTCGCCACCACGGATAAAACTGAGGAGGCCCGGGAAAAGGCCCTGACGGTGCTGGATACGCTGAATTTCACCGACAAAAAAGAGATGAAAGCCGGCAACCTGACCATTGCAGACCGCAAACGGCTGGAAATCGCAAGGGCCCTGGCTACCGAACCCAGGCTGCTTCTGCTGGACGAGGTCATGGCCGGGCTGCGGCCTGCCGAGGTCGACGAGGTGGTGGGCGTCATCCAGTACATCCGGCAACAAGGGGTCACGATTTTTGTCATTGAACACATCATGCGGGCCGTCATGGCACTTTCCGATCGGATCGTTGTCATCCATTTCGGCAATAAAATCGCCGAGGGCACACCCACGGAAGTGGCTTCCGATGAAAACGTGATCAAAGCTTATTTAGGAGCGGAGTATGGCGTTTCTTGAGATCAGGAATATCGATGCCTTTTATGGCGATGTCCAGGTCCTTTTCGATCTTTCCCTGGAAGTGGCAGAAGGCGAGGTGGTCAGCATCATTGGCGGCAACGGTGCCGGCAAATCGACGCTGCTGCGGACCATTTCGGGCCTGATCAAACCGGCCAGCGGAGAAATCCTGTTTAACGACCGCCCGATCCAGACACTCCCGCCGGAGGAGATTGTCAGCTGCGGGATTGTCCACGTGCCTGAGGGCCGGCGTCTGTTTTCGCTCATGACAATCAAGGACAACCTGATTGTGGGGGCCTACAACAAGCGGGCGGACAAGCACAAGGAAGAAACGTTGAAGCAGGTGTATGCCATGCTGCCGAGACTGGCCGAACGGGAGAACCAGATGGCCATGACCCTGTCAGGCGGCGAACAGCAGATGGTGGCCATCGGCAGGGGACTGATGGCCATGCCCAGGTTTCTCATGCTGGACGAACCGTCTCTTGGGCTGGCACCGGTTCTGATCAACAGCATCTTCGAGACCATTCGAAAGATTGCCGATCAGGGAACCACGGTCCTTCTGGTGGAGCAGGATGTCAACCACTCCCTCTCCTTGAGCGACCGCGGATATGTGCTGGAGCATGGCCGTGTCGTGATGGAGGGGGCCGCCGACCAACTGCTCGCCGATCCCCATATCAAAGAGGCCTACTTGGGGATATGAGCGATCGGTGTCATTCGGACGACCTACTAAGCTCGCCTGAACTAGTAACAGCGAAGGGCCACCGGCAACATCCACCCGGTGGCCCTTCGCTGTTCAGGCGAACATCGATAACAAGGATATTACTGCTATGGTGATGGGTTTCATATTGTGGTTCATCGGAAAAATCAAAATTTGCCAACCGGTAGTTTCAGCCGCCCAAAGCAGACCGAGCGCTTCAGTAAATCTATCTCCTGCGTGGTTGCGAGGCATAACAGTAAGGAAAGCACAGGCACACTTTGGGTCAACTTCATATGCAGTTAGTCGGTGCGAACGCGAGTGTCATGCATGTCTAATTTTGCCTTAAGTCCAGTACTAAATCGGTTCGGTGCACTCAAACGTAATATCCACTTCAAGGTACATACGATGTGGGGGACCGCTTGCGTTAACGGTAACTGACAATTTGAGATTTTCAACCGAAATAAGGTTGATGACGAGGCAATTCGGAGCTATTATGCTACAGTACGTCTGCATTATAGTTCGCGCACTTGCATCCAAGCTTCTTGCCAGAGCGGCAAGTTCAAGAACGCTAAGATCAGCTGGGTCGTTGACAAGGGTCCATCCCATGGGACGTAGCGTTTTACGGACGGGGCAATCGTTTTCCACGATCTCATAGGTTCGCAGTTTCTCGATGTCCATTTTGCCTTCGAATATGCTTTCCTGGTTCATGGTGTAACCTCCTTGATGGGACGGAGTCACTGTTTTTTTGCGTTAAATGGATTCATGATTTGGTTTTCGTACTTAATATGGTGCCATTGTCTATTAGGTAGCCTAACTTCTGCCATAGCACTGCACGCGGTTGGTAGCCGACAGCTCCCTTTGCTCTGCAAAGCGAACTTCCTCCGTCGGAGTTGAGCTCGTCCTACTTTAGTGACGCCCAACTATAGTTCCTAAAACTGAGCCGCGTCCCCGTGCTCTCTCCCGTCTACCAGGATTTCGAGTCGGTTGAGGATTGTTGGGATCAGGTTCTCGGTAGAGCTGCCCGTCTTGATGACGATAGCCCCACCGCATTCGGTTCACGTTTCCGTCATTGGTTTCTAATCTATCGCCTTCGAATGGATCCAAAGGGAAATGGAAGGAAATGGGGTCGGGCCTCAGTAATATACTGTAAACTTTGGAAAACAGTCAAAAAAGTGCCTGTATCGAGGCCTTAATCGGCCATTTTTTGGGCCAAAACAGGCCGATTAAGGAGGGTTGTTATTGATCCCATAAAAAGGTGTTTCCAGACGCCAAAGCATTCGTTGTTCCATATGGTTTCAGCGTTTCCCGAAGTTCAAAGGAATCGCCTGCGCGACGGATCTTTCTTCCTCTCGCCCTGAAACCAAGTGCTTCTTTGATCTTCTCGAGGAAGGACTCGTCGCCAACCGCAATGCTTTGTGTCCATTTGGCGTCTCTGCCTTTATTCTCAGCCTGAATCGTACTGTCTACCCACTTGAAATGGGCTCGTTTCAACTGCTCATAGGTTTCAAATCCCAGCAATCCCATAAGCCGGTTCAAATCGATAATTCCTTTCCTTGCCGGGGGATTTTGGATCTCATTATAGCCGCAACATTCCCACTTTCCAGGATGATCCACCACGCCGGCACGGACCATGTTCATGTCGATATAGGCAATGCATTGGCGCAGATGGCGGTTACTTTCCACGGCGGTGGCATGATAGCGGTCCTGCCAGAATGCCCCCTTTGTCTTTTTACGGATGTTATATTCCTGGCCGGTTCTGCCGGCGACCAGCTTAATCGAATCCGGGATGATATTACGCTCGCCCTTGTCAAATACAAGCAGGTGAATATGATTTGATGTGACCGTATAATCCAACACACTCAAACTGCGGTACCTTTTTTTTGCCTGGTACAGCCATTCCATCCATCTGCGGCGATCTTTCGCGAATTTTAAAAGAAATGCTCTTTTATGGCATCGGTGGGTAATATGCCAGACATGACCGGGAACGTAGTGTCTTTTTGCACGGGACATTTGGCAGCGATTTCCTTAAACGGATGTTTTCAAGGGTAAAAACGATCAATTAAGCTTGTTTGAAGCGTCTTTTTAAGATACTAATTGTGCAATGTCAATTGGTTAGCGCGGCCCGACCCTGAGACTGAGACCTGAGACCAAATTGCTGAGACCGCTGAGACCCTTGCAGTTCAAGTATTAAATAAACGCTTGAAAGGAGCACCTTGTGAAAATTACCCTCGAAGAAATCGCCGCTATGGTCAATGGAGAGATTATAGGGAACGCCGATACAATCCTTACCGGGGTAGCCACGATTGAAGATGCCGGCCAGGGCGACCTGACCTTCCTGGCAAATCCTAAATATGCCCCATTTATCGAAAAAACAAAAGCATCAGCGATTATCTGTTCACCGGGAACGCAGGCTTCCGAAAAAACACTGCTGTGGGTAGACAACCCCTACCTGGCCTATGCAAAACTTGTCAGCGTGTTCTCCCCCCCGAAAAAAGAAACCGGCACTGTCGATACACGCTCAGTCATCGGTGCTGATGTTCGTCTGGGAGACAATGTTACCATATACCCGTTTGTTTATGTCGGTGACAATTGTGCAATCGATGACAACGTCACGATTTATCCATTTTGCTATCTTGGCGAGGGCGTCACGATTGGCGCGGACACCCTGGTTTACCCGCATGTGACGATTCGCGAGGCGTGCCGTATCGGAAAGCGCGTAATTATCCATTCCGGTGCTGTTATCGGCAGTGACGGATTCGGGTTTGTTAAAGACGGTCAGCGCCACTTTAAAATACCGCAACTGGGACATGTGCAGATTGATGATGATGTTGAGATCGGTGCCTGCAATACCATTGACCGGGCCGCCATCGACCAAACCTGGATCAAGCGGGGGACCAAAACGGACAATCTGGTTCAGATTGCCCACAATGTCATCGTCGGTGAAGACAGCCTGCTGGTTTCCCAGGTGGGTATTTCCGGCAGCACCCGACTGGGTGACCGGGTTATCATGGCGGGCCAGTCCGCAACAATAGGACATTTGAAAATTGGTGATGATGTGATTATTGGTGCCCGAGGCGCCGCTGTTTCAGATGTTGCACCGGGCCAGGTGGTTTCCGGCGCACCGGCCATTCCCCATAAAACATTTCTCAAGTCGTCGCAAATCTTCGCAAAACTGCCCGACATGCGCAAGCGTCTGCTGGCGCTTGAAAAAACAGTCCGCGTTCTGGAAAGCGAACTGTCCAAATTAAAGGAATAAACCAGGGGCGTGAAGGGGACGCCCTTTTACGTCAAGTTTATAAGTTAAAGGCGTATCCATAGCCCTACATCCCGTTCGCCCCCGACGACCCGGTCTACGGGGCCGATGAAGACCCCAGCCGTGTTTACAAGGGCGTTCCGTTCGGCAGAATGCAGCCGCGGGGGGAGACCCACTACCTGACCGTACCGTTGAGCCATTCCGGCGCAATTATGGTCAATTAATTTCATCTCCATCCCTAAGCCAATTGCGTTTCAGAAATTCGACGGAAGGCCGTTTTATTTTTGATCAAAGTAATTCGAAATATAAGCTTAACTTGATATTTTGCCGGAATGACAGTAAAAATGTAAGTCTAATACTAAAAATTATATTTCTAAAAAAATAATCGTACGCTAATTACCGTTATAGCGGCAATTATCGGTCTTTAATTTGTTCAAGCTGGCAATTAGAAGGATAAAATTAAATATTTTACCGACACAGCGGCAATTATAGGGGTGTGAACCTTGGATCATAAGATGAGCGAAATCGTTCTGTTTCATCGTAAAAAGAGTGGTCTGACGCGAAATCAGTTGGCTGACCTGGCCGGTGTGGGCAAGACCGTTATCTACGATATCGAAAAAGGGAAAGAAACCATTCGGTTTTCAACCTTGCAGAGGGTACTGAAAGCCCTGAATATAAGAATAACTTATTCAAGTCCGCTGATGGAGGCCCTGAATGAGAAAAGCTGAGGTATGCATGCATGGTAAACCGGCCGGTTATTTAGAGGAAATAGAGACCGGGAAAAAATACCGGTTTACCTATTTTGAAAAGTATAGTGGGCCTTCAGTTGCGTTAACCATGCCGGTGGACGAAAAGGAATTCGTTTTTGACCGTTTCCCTCCGTTTTTCGACGGTCTGTTGCCGGAAGGGCTTCTTCTCGAGGGCCTTTTGCGGCAACGTAAAATCGATAAACATGATTACTTGAGCCAGCTGATCGCAGTGGGAAATGAACTGGTGGGTGCGGTTACCGTTCAGGAGAATAAAGAATGAGCCGCTGCCCGATTACCTATGAGGACGGTGACAGTGGCAAGTATTCCTTCAAGGGGTTGAAAAAACTCTCACCACGATTGAAATCTTTAAATGACTTTCCCTTTTCTGCTGAGGATCAGGTTAAAGAGGCAATCGCCAGGGCCGCTAAAATGTCCATACAGGGTGTTCAACCCAAATTAAGTGTGCGCCTAAATTTAACCAATGAGACCTTTGAAGTTGTAGACAAAGGCGGCCGCTATATTTTAAAACCGCAAACGCAAAGTTACAGGGAAGTTCCGGAAAATGAAGATGTGACCATGCGCTTGGCTGAATGTATCGGGATCGATGTTCCCTTGCATGGTCTGGTGTATTCCATAGATAACACCATGACCTATTTCATTCGCCGCTTCGATCGAGAGGGCAGAAACAAAAAACTGGCGGTCGAGGATTTCGCTCAACTTTCCGGAAAAGACCGAGAAACCAAATATGACGCCTCCATGGAGCAGATTGTATCCCTTATCGAACAGTTCTGCACATTTCCGGCAATTGAAAAACTGAAATTGTTCAATCTAACCCTTTTCAATTATCTCGTCGGAAATGAAGATATGCACTTAAAGAATTTTTCTGTTATCCGGCGCGATTTAAAGGTCGAACTATCCCCGGCCTATGATCTTCTAAATTCAACGATAGTTTTGAATTCCCGGGAAGAGCTGGCACTTTCGCTAAACGGTAAGAAAAATAAACTGAACAAAAATGACTTTTTCGAGTATTTCGCAAAAGAGCGTCTTGAGTTAACCCAAAAATCTGTAGAGCAAACGGTGGGCCGCATTGCAAATGGATTTCCCAGATGGATCGATCTTATTCAAAAATGCTTCTTATCTGATTCCATGAAGAAGCGATACATCGATCTTCTCAATGAAAGAATCAACAAACTGAATTTAACCAACTGGGGAGGCTAACCGTCTTATTCGGTATCAGGTGTCAGTGTTCATTGTTCCAATTCAGGATTTTGTTTTCCTGACACCTGACACCTTCTAATCTTTTTTGGCCCTGATGCTGATGCTCGTCGCCGGCGGCAGACAACTCGACCGACGAAGGCAGGCAACGCAACCGGCGGGTCGAAATTGCCGTGGGGCTTGGCGGGGCAAATTCGTCCTCGATCTTCTGGAACGATGAACAGGCGACATGCATGATCCAGCGTCGTTGAGATATGCATGTCTTCATCCATCCGTCCACAATCCAAAAAGGGGGGTGTCGAAATGAAAACCGGAAAAAGCGGTCGTCTTCTCATTTATCTGTTCGCCATCGTGCTTAGTTCGGCTGTGTGGGTGACAGTAACGGCTGCCGCCGAAACTGATGACCTTGATGAATCCTCGGCTCAGGCCTATCTGGAGAAGAAAGTTGCTGCGGATCCGGGTTCATGCCTGGTGGAAAACATGAAACTGGAGATTATCGGCATCGGCGATCTGGTTCCGGGTCACCAGGCAGAGGTCTTTTATAAATTTGAATACATGCTGCGATGTAACCGCGGCAAGGACTCTAAGAGTGGTCAGGGCGTGCTGAAGGCGACCCGTCTGCGCGACGGCAATTGGATCGATCGGGAAACGCTTGCCATAATTTCGAAGTAACCAATCGGTTTTCCCCAATATTCAGGGGATAATGAAAAAGCCCCGGACCGAAAGGATCGGGGCTTAGTTGTGATTCGAAATGAAACTCGCTTAAACATTCAGGCGGCGGGCTGTTTCGTACCGGCTTTCTCCCACTCCTGCACTTCACCTTCTTCCACATCCTCCCAGCCGGTGATCATGGCCTTGACGTGGCCGGTGACGGTGTGCCCGGTGGTGGTCATGTAGACGTGGACGATGATAAAACACAGGATGGCGAATGCACCCGCCGTATGGATGAAGGCCAGGGTGTCCAGCGTCAGCCAGTCCAGTCCCCAGGCTTTCCACGAGTTGTACCCCCAGTAGAGAAACCCCGAGGCCATCTGCAAGGGCAGCAGGAAGGCGGCCAAGGACAGGTAGACCAGGCGCTGCAGCGGGTTGTGCTTGGCCTCTTTGCGCTTGGGCACCGGGTGGCTTTCGCCCCTGAATATGCCGTAGCTGTAGTACAGAACCACCTGGAACATCTTTTTGGTGGTGGGGATATACTGCTTCCACTCACCGGTGGTAAAGACCCAGAACACGAAAAAGGCGAAGGCGATCAGCCAGCCCAAGCCTACGAAGTTGTGTACGTCCACGGCCTCGTCGAAACCCAGGAAGGGGAATGTGCCGTGCACTTCGAAACCGGTGACCAGCAACACGAAGATCAGGGCCATCTGCAGCCAGTGCCAGAAGCGTTCGTAGCGGGTGTACAGGTACATGGTGATCATCTTTTTGACAGACATGGCTACTTGCCCTCCTTTCGGCCGTTGGTGAATATCCGGGTCAGGCCATGCACACCCACGCCCAGCACATGACCCAGCACCAGGATCCAACCCAGTGAATCCAGCATCTGGAATTTATCACGCCCAGGCATGTAGAAGCCGGCCAGGTTGGCCAGACGGCTGTTTTCACTGGTGTGGCATTCGTTGCAGGCGACCACGTTCTCCTTGGGGGCCACCATGTGGGTGATAGGAAAGACGTAGGTGGTGTCCACAAAGTCAAACTCGCCGGAGAAGGGGATGTCCAGCGTGGCATTGCCTACGGTCAGGGCATGGTTCCAGTCAAGCGTTTTCCAGTATCCGTCGGGTCCGGAAAGCATGGGTGCCAGCAGGGTCTTATGAACCTTGTCATAGGGCTGCCTGCCCCGGTGAACCTTGAAAGGAAAGATGCGCGAGTTCTGATCATCCCGACTGCCAACCGGATGGCTGACCCGGACGATCTGTCCCGGATCGATGGGGTCCCTGGCCGTCGTACTGCTGATGGAGCCATTGTACCAGAAGTACTCTGGTTTGACGTTTTTTTCCCACTTCATCTGGCCCTTGATGGACAGGTAGCTGTCCTTGCCGAACTCGTCCTTGGTTTTGTATGGCTTGCCGTCTTTTAACTTGCCGGACTGGGACCAGTCCCAGGACATCTTGGTGGGGTTCACCCGGGCAAATTCAGGGATGTGGCAGCTCTGGCAGGCGACCTTGTCCGTGTGGTCGTTGGCCTTGGACTCGGCTTTGTGCGGCGTGCTGCTGTGGCAGGACTCGCAGGTGATCTTGGTGGTCAGGTCGTCCTCGATCAGGCTCTTGCGGTCGGTCGCCGCCGGTTTGGTGTAGACGCGACCGGCAATGTTGTGCAAGGTGGTGGTGTGGCAGCGGGTGCATTCAAAGTTGCGCCCGTCCGATCCCATGTGGACATCCAGGGCCTTGTTGGGTTTGGTTAGCGAGGTGTCCAGGTCACCGTGCTTGACGCCGTCGCCGCCGCCGCCTTTGAAGTGGCAGGACCCGCAGTTCTGGCGTTCGGGCCGGACCACCGATTGGACGGCGGCCTGGATGTTGCCGCGGATCTCATCGGCGATCTCCTTCTCATCCGGATCATCGGACCCGTCGAAGGCTTCCAGGTCCTCGAAAGACTCCTCCCAGTTGATGATTTTTTGACCGTGACAGTTGAGGCAGTTGACGGCTTCGGTCTTGTTGCCCCATCCGGGATGACAGCTCAGGCAGCCTTTATCCTGCATGTTGTTGGCCGAGATGCAGAAATTGTTGATCGAATCGCCGCCCTTGCCGTGGACCTGGCCGTTTTCCGTGGTGTAGGCCTTCCAGGTCCAGTGGATGGTTTTGTGGAACTGGTCGGCGGCTTCCGTGTGGCAGGATAGGCAGGCCTGGGTGACTTCCGGGCCGGAGCGGAAATCCTTTTGCAGCGCTTCGATCCGGGAATGGTCAGTGGTGATCCACAGTTGTTTTGCTTTGGTGGCCTGATCCGCCATGGTTCGTCCCGGTGCCCGCTCTTCCTCATCGTCCGTCGCGCTGAACGCGGCGGGTGGGAAAAGGCACGCGAGCATGAACAGGAGCAGGCTGAACGGCAGGACCAACAAGCGCCCTCTGGTTGACGTCATCGTTTCCTCCCTTTTTGGGATCTTAAATGGGTTTTTTCAGGTCGAAGGAGCCATCTTTTTTGATGGTCATCTCGCCGTCCACGTAGAACACGTTTTTCAATTCCGGCCGGACATCCTGTACCATGTAAAAGGCCTCTCCGCTGCGTGCACCCGTACCGCAGATGAAGACGATGGGCTTGTCTGCGGGCAGGCTCTTGATTTTTTCCTCAAGACCATCCACTGGAATGTTGACTGCGGTCTTCAGGCTGCCCTTCTTGAATTCGTCCGCATCACGAACGTCAACCAGATAAACCGATTCGGGACTCTCGGTGACGATTCGACGAAATTCGGCATGATCGATGCTGCCCTCTTCCACGCCGCCTTTGATGGCGGTTGCCGCTGCAGATGCCGTTGATGCACTGCCGGCCAAAACCTTCCAGGCCGGGTAGCCTTCGGCAAAGACCTTGACGTTGGTATAGCCCATGTCGATGGCTTTGGCGGCGCTCTTGTGGCTCAGTTTGCAGTGCAGTCCGCCACAGTAGAAAACCAACAGTTTATTCTTGTCTGCGGGCAACTGGTCCTTCTGCTTGTCGAAATAGGTGTCCGGGATGCTGATTGCCGAGGGAATGTGGCCTTTGTCATATTTGGCTTTTTTGGGACGGGAGTCCACCAGCAGCATATCGGATCCCTTGTCGATCTTGCTTTTGACCCACTCGGCCGATACCGCCGGGTAATTCGCCTTATCCGACATCCATGCGGGGTAGCCTTCGGCGAATACCTTGACATTGGTGTAGCCTAATTTTTCGGCTTTCATGGCCGACTTGTGACTCAGTTTACACTTCAGTCCCCCGCAGTAGAAGATCAGCAGGCTGTCTTTATCCGCAGGCAGACGGTCGGTCATCTTGTCGAACTGGCTGTCGGGAATGCTGACGGCCATGGGGATGTGTCCCTGGATATACTTGGGCTTGTAAGGTCGGGAATCGATGAGCATGACGTTGTCAGCCATGGGGATGGAGACGTGCTGCTGCACAAAGGCCATGTCGACGATGTCGTGAAACGGTTCAAACGCGGGCTCGGTTGCCGTTGCGACCGGTGCCGCCGTTTGCTGGGTGGCGCATCCGGACAGGGTGCCAATGAGAAAAAGAATGGCGAACGAGACGGAAATCAATCGATGGGACATTGTTTTCTCCTTCTGAATTTGGTTGCGGGCAACCTGGACAGAGTCCGGGTTGCCCGGAATGCGTGACAGCCGCATGCGTTTTATTTACACTTGGCCGGCGTGGGTGAGTCTGCGGCGTGATCATGCAGATAGGTGTAAATGTCGGCAACATCAGGCTCCGACAGTGCCTCCCACTCCGGTTTGCAGCCGAAATCTTCAAAATCCTTTTTCTCGAACGTATTCGTCCACTGGGCCTGGGTCTTGGCGTCCGGGCTGATGGGCGGTTTTTCGGAATCCACCTCTCCGCGCTCCATGCAGGCCTTGTATACCTTGCGGTAGGTATATTTTCCTTTGCGTTTGTTGCCCATTTCAAGGGCAAAGGTGACACCGACCGAGGAAAACAGAAAAATCAGAGCGGTTACCGTGAAAAGTCCTTTCTTAAACATGTTGCCTCCTTGCTTGTCGATATAACGTTAACGGTTCAAATTTGTATCATTTGTCTTAAAAAACCAGGTGGCGGTCCGCTTTATTCAGAACCTCAGCGTTTTTAGCCTGGGTGGAAAAAGCGTCCATCGTTACCCCCGGCACCTCATGCTCTCTTCCGTGCAAACCGTTTGCCCGGAAGCTGACATCACAAATGCTCAATACGGCTTTTCCCACCAAGGCTTTAAATTTTGGATTCAGGGTCAACAACACGCCTTTTCCGGTGAAAAAGAGGCTCACTTTTTTGCCCTTGGCAAAAGCCGCCGTCGTCAGGTTGACCACGTGGTCCAGGTGCTTGTTGCTGCTGATCAGGATCGCCAGAACATCCGCTCCGGGCATGGCTGCATTGTCTTGGGAAATTACCACCAGCAGATCACCTTGTCGTTTTCGAAGATCTTGTCCACCAGGGCCGGCCAGTTCACCGGTTCTTCGTAAAGCATGACCACCGACGCGGTGTTGTCCATATTCATAGCGACCGTGAACTTCTCCACCGTTTCGTCAGGCTCCGATCTTAAGATATGAAGAATTTTCAAGGCAACCCTTTTTTCTCACCGCTCAGGTATACGGCTAAAACGGGATGACGATATCAGCCTGGTGGACCTTTGCCGCCGCCTGGGTGATGGTCACGTGGGTAAAGCCATACTTTTCGGCGTTCTCCGAGTTGTTGGAAAAACGCTTCCCGCCGATTTCGTCCAGAAAGGCCATGTTGTCGCGATAGGCTTCATCCATGTTTTCGATTTCATGGTGCAGTACGAACATCTGGACCATCATGCCTTCCAACAGAAGACCGACGCTGGTCCGCAGGCCTTCGTACTGCTGTTGGGGGTCTTTTATGATGATCGCTGCCTGTTTCATACTTGCTTATCCGTACAATCCCGCCCAGGTTCCGCTTCTTTTTTCTATTCAAGGTCAGAAGCGGCTCCTGCACAGGACGGGTTCAGGTTTTTGCTGTCAGTTAGCAGCGGAAGGTCAGAGACAGGTATGGCTCCAGGAGCCGGAAAGGAACATGTCGATGTCCGTGTGCGCGTCCATCTTCGCTCTCTCATGTCTCCCCCTTGTTGAACGTGTTAACTGTTGCCAACCCAATAATTGTTAACAACGCTTTACGCAACGGGTGTGCCAGAGGCACAAATCGTGTCGAAAAATTTATAACCAATAGATAAAATTAGAAAATAAAAAATAGGGAAGGTTCTTGCCAAACAACAACGAACCGTTTAAGTTAACAAGTGTTAAGTTAACAGGTTAGCATGTTGCCTTGACAGGGTTAACACTTAGACGGAGGTGTGATGGATATTGCCAAATACTGGAAAACGATTGTGGACACACTGCAAGACGGCCTGATGGTGGTGGATCCGGAGGGTCGAATCATTGCGGCCAATCCGGCGGCGGAGCGGGTGACCGGCTACAGGGCCGATGAGCTGATCGGCAAGTCCTGCCGCGTGCTAAATTGTACCGGCTGCAAAATCATCGGGCAGGGTGCCGGTGAGCAATGGTGCGGTCTTTTCCGAAGAGGTGCCATCAAAGAAAAAAAGTGCCTGATCACCAACAAGGACCGTCATTCGGTTCATATTGTCAAGAGTGCATCGGTGCTGCGCAACGAAAAGGGCGAGATCATCGGTGCCGTCGAGACGCTGACCGACATCACCGAAAAGATCCGCCAGCAGCAGGAGATCAGCAATCTGCGCAAGACCTTCCACCTGGATGAGGGATACCACGGCATCCTGGGGAAATCCCCGGTGATGCTGAATCTTTTCGAGATGATCGAAAATGTGGCCCCGTCCGACACGCCGGTGATGATCCAGGGTGAGAGCGGCAGCGGCAAGGAACTGGTGGCCCGGGCCATCCACCGGGCCAGCAGCCGCAGCGACAAGTCCTACGTCAAGGTCAATTGTGCGGCCTTGAACGAGAACCTGCTGGAAAGCGAACTCTTCGGCCACGTGAAGGGGGCTTATACCGGTGCGGACCGCACGCGCGTGGGCCGTTTCGAAGCCGCCCATCAAGGGACCATCTTTCTGGACGAGATCGGCGACATTCCCCCTGCCATCCAGATCAAGCTGCTGCGCGTGCTGGAGGACCGCAAGATCGAACGGGTTGGGGATAATCGGTCCATTCCCGTGGATGTTAGGGTGATCACCGCCACCCACAAGAACCTCGACACCCTGATCGAACAGGGGCTGTTCCGGGAGGATTTGTATTTCCGGATCAACGTCTTTCCGCTTTACTGTCCGCCATTATCCGAGCGCCGGGAGGACATCCCGCTGATTGCCCAGAGCTTTATCCGTCGAAATGCGACCAGCAGCGGCAAGAAGATCATCGGGCTCACTCCTGAAGCCCTCGAAACCCTGACGGATTATGCCTGGCCGGGTAATGTCCGCGAGTTGCGAAATGCCATCGAGTACGCCTTCGTCCTTTGCCAGAGCGGGGGCATCGGCACGCAGCATCTACCCCACAAGATGGTTCACGGCTCGCTCGATCCAAAGGCAACCTGTGAACTTGACCCGGGGTGCGTCAAGGATCGGGAAAGCCTGGTCCACGTGCTGCGGAAGGCCGGCGGCAATCAATCCAAAGCGGCCAAGATGCTGGGGGTCAGTCGGGTGACCGTCTGGAAGCGGATGAAGAAGCTCGGGATCGATATCAAACAGGATGTGGGCTGACCCCGCCTCTCCAGGTTCGTTAAAAACCGTTGACATTTATACCACGATGTGGCAGGTGTGAATGGTTATAAGTATTTTACCGTAAATACGGCATGTTAGTTTCCATCTCCATCTGGTTTTGGGTGTATTGCCGGCCGTGGCATGGGCCGGCACGTTGGAAGGTAACCATGGCTTGCAGCTATTCAGGAATGGGAAAGTAGAGACGGAAATCCATGAAAGACAAAGAGTTCAGCGCATTGCGGAAGAAACTGGAAAAAACCCAGAAACAGATGGCCCAACTTCTGGGAACCTCCATCAAGGCGATCCACAGTTATGAGCAGGGCTGGCGAACCATCCCCGTCCACGTAGAGCGCCAACTCTACTTTCTGATCACCCGCAAATTTTTCGGCAATAGCGACGTCCAACCCTGCTGGGACACCCGCTCCTGTCCCCAGGAACAGCGAGAGCAGTGCCCGGCCTGGGAATTTTCCACCGGAGACCTGTGCTGGTTTATCAACGGCACCATTTGCGACGGGACTGTCCACGATTCCTGGAAAGAGAAGATGAAGCTCTGCCATACCTGTGATGTGTTCAAGGCCACCCTGGCCAAAATAAAACATGAGTGACGGCTTTGTAAAAAATTCAATATCTGCGTTGTGCGGCGTTCATCGTCATTGCAGCGTACGATCAGTACGCCTCACTCCTCCGAACTTGCGAGCCTTGATCTTGAACTTTTTACAAAGCCGTCCAAACATTGACTTTATATGTGTTCGCCATGAGTGAGTACATCCAGCACGATCAGCAGGGGGCATCGGTGGGCCTGGTGGAAAAGCGGACATTCACTTTCGCCCACGCGCCGGCAACCATGCGACTGGAATGTGGTGCCGCCATCGGGCCGGTAACCATTGCCTATGAAACCTGCGGCCGTCTCAACGAAGACCGGTCCAATGCAATTCTGATTTTGCATGCCCTTTCCGGCGACGCCCATGTTGCGGGCACCTATACTGACAGCGACGACAAACCGGGTTGGTGGGATTTCATGGTGGGACCGGGAAAGGGAATCGATACCAACCGCCATTTCGTGATCTGCACAAACATCCTGGGCAGCTGCATGGGGTCGACCGGCCCCGCATCTATCGATCCGGCCACCGGCAGGCCATACGGATTGAATTTTCCGGTGGTCACCATTGCAGATATGGTGGACGCTCAAAAACAGCTCATGGACCACCTGGGTGTGCATCGGCTGAATGCGGTGATCGGCGGATCCATAGGCGGTATGCAGGCGCTGGAATGGAGTGTACGCTACCCGGACAGGGTTGAATCCGCCGTGCTCCTGGCCACCACCACCCGGCACAGCGCCCTGGCCATTGCTTTCAACGAAGTGGCCAGACAGGCCATCATGGCCGACCCCAACTGGAACGGCGGAGACTACCACGATGGAGTGAAACCGGACCTGGGTCTGGCCGTGGCACGGATGATCGGGCACCTTACCTATCTTTCCGACGAATCCATGCGGCTCAAGTTCGGCCGGCGGCTTCAGGACAAGGCCGATTTTTCATTCAATTTCGATGCGGATTTCCAGGTGGAGAGCTACCTGCGCCATCAGGGCCGCAAATTTGTGGATCGATTCGACGCCAATGCCTTTCTCTACATCACCAAGGCGGCGGACTATTTTGACCTCGAGCGGCATTACGGTAACGGGTCCGCCGTGGCGGCCTTTGCGGGCGCACGGGCCAGGTTTCTGGTGCTTTCCTTCACCTCAGACTGGCTCTACCCGACCTACCAGTCCCGAGCCATGGTCAAGGCCATGAAAAAAAACGGGCTGGCGGTGAGTTTTTGCGAAATTGAGGCCCAGTGGGGGCACGATGCCTTCCTGCTCCCCAGTGACCGCCTTTCCGGCATCATGAAAGGGTTTTTGGACGGTGACAACGACGTGTAATGCAGGCAGCAGTATTCGCTACGACCTTCGGCTGGTGGCTTCATGGATTCCGCAAGGGGCCCGGGTGCTTGGGTTGGGATGCGGTGACGGCACGCTGCTTCACTATCTGAAAACCCGCAAAAATGCGGTTTGCACCGGCATCGACATCGATGAGAGCTGCGTGGCCCGCTGTATCGAGCGGGGGTTGACCGTACTCCAGGGAGACATCAACGAAGAGGTCCGGGACTATCCGGACGATGCCTTCGACTATGTGATCCTGGCCCAGACCCTGCAGCAGATTTATGACCCGGCGCCCTTGATCCGGGAGATGCTGCGGATCGGCCGACAAAGCGTGGTGAGCTTTCCCAACTTCAGCCACTGGCGGGTACGGATGATGCTGGCGTCAACGGGGCACGCGCCGGTGACGCCGCAGCTGCCCTACCAGTGGCACAATACACCCAACATCCGGGTGATCACCCTGTCCGACTTCAGGCGATACGCCCGGCAGGTGGGATTTAGAATTCTAAAAGAGGTGGGTATCGATACAGACCGACAGGATCGTTCTGGAAAGCGGGTCCGTTTTTTACCGGACCTGTTTGCCACGTATGGCCTGTTTCTGATTTCAAAGGAGGCATCATGAAAATCGTATCCATTGCCGTCAGCCGGAAAAAAGGAACCCGAAAAACCCTCGTGGAGCGGGCCAGAGTGATTCTCAACCATGGCCTGGACGGGGATGCCCACGCCGGCACCTGGCACCGCCAGGTGAGTTTCCTGGCCTCGGAAAGCATCCAGGGGGCCCGGGAAAAGGGACTGGATGTGAATTTCGGGGATTTTGCGGAAAATGTGGCCACCGAAGGCATCGACTGGAAGCACCTGGCTGTGGGGACGCAGGTGAAGCTGGGAACGACGGTCATCGTAGAAGTCTCTCAAATCGGCAAGACCTGCCACAAACCCTGTGCCATCTATTACCAGGCCGGCGACTGCATCATGCCCCGAGAGGGGGTTTTCGCCCGGGTGATTCAGGGAGGTGAGATCGCCTGCGGGGATCCCATCGCGCTTATCGAGGCATCGGTTGACGCTGTCGGCCCTCCGCATTCGGACAAATAAGCCCGAATTTCGCAGCAGACAAAATAATCACCACAATGTGGTATTTTTTCCTTGACAGAGAGGGTTGATCCGGTTATCTTGATTTCAACACCCCATAAGTATTATTCAATCCCTCTACCCTCGGCGGCTCTGCTACGATACCCCACAACAGCAGAGCCGCCCTTCCTTTTTAAAGGTCCGCTACTTTTTACACCAACCCCGGGTGCGAACTGGATCCGTCCGTAAACCATTGTGAGATGGCGGTTTTTCTGTTAATGAAGCCCGAAATGTAAACGAAACATGGACATCGCCGTGATCCACGTCAGTTCAGAGCGAACCGCGGCGTCCGGAAGGAATGCCCCACTCGATGAAATCATTTGAAGCCCTGTTTGCCGAACTCACCGACAAGGCCACACGCAAGGACCCCCGGTCGGGAACCGTACGTCAACTGGAGAAGGGTGTCCACGCCATAGGCAAGAAAGTGATCGAGGAGGCCTGTGAAGTGTGGATGGCTGCTGAACACGAGGGCCGGGAGCGCACCGCCGAAGAAATATCCCAACTGCTCTACCACGTTCAAGTGATGATGATTGCTTGTGAGCTGGAGCTTGAAGACGTCTACCGCCACCTATAGTGCCCATTCACAATAGGCATCTTTTGGCCCAGGCCGGCGTTCTCACGGTTTTAAAATCCTCGACGTAGCGCTGCTACGCCTCCGGTTTCAAAATCGCTGCGGCCTTGGCCTGAACCAACATCTACCTGTTGTGCATGGGCACTACAAGTTAAACCGACGACATTAAAAGGAACTTTATTGTCATGCTGAAAATCGCCCTGCCCAACAAGGGGTCGCTCTCCGAAGACGCCGTACAACTGGTCCGGGAGGCCGGTTACCACTGTCGCCGCTACAGCCGTGAACTCATCGTGCTCGACAACACCAACCAGGTCGAGTTCGTTTTTCTGCGCCCCCGGGATATCGCCATCTATGTGAGCGAAGGTATTCTGGACATGGGGGTGACCGGTCGGGACCTGGCCCTGGACAGCGGGGCGGATGTGGTGGAACTGATGTCGTTGGGATTCGGCAGGTCCGATTTTCACTACGCCGTACCCGCAGAAACGGATCTGGCGCCTGACCGGTTTGCCGGAATGCGCATCGCGACCTCTTATCCCCGACTGGTCCTCGAAGACCTGACCCGCCGGGGCGTGGATGCTGAAATTATCCGGCTGGACGGGGCCGTGGAGATTTCCATACGCCTGGGTGTGGCCGACGTCATTGCCGACGTGGTCCAAACCGGGCGAACTCTCGAGGCGGCCGGGCTCAAGGTGGTTGGGCTCCCACTGCTGCACAGCGAAGCCATCCTGGCGGCCCGGACCCGGGATATTGAGCAGCAGGAGCGGGTGCACACCTTTCTGGACCGGATCCGCGGTATCGTCGTGGCCCGGGAGTACGTGATGGTGGAGTACGACATCCCCGAATCCATGCTGGAGATGGCCTGCGTCATTACCCCGGGCATCGAGTCTCCCACGGTTTCCCCATTGAGCAAAAAAGGGTGGGTGGCGGTCAAATCCATGTCCAAAAAACAGGATGTGAACCAGATCATGGACAGCCTCACCAAAATCAGGGCCAAGGGTATCATCGTCACCGACATTCGCACCTGCCGGATATAAGGCCGCGCAAAAAATAAAATGACCCCGGCGCCAATTCCCAAATGCCCCATTTCGGCCACTATCGTCAGTGGGTGATGGATTGAACCCTCCCCGCGGCCCCGGTGAGCCGGATTTCTGCTTCGTTCCGACAAGCCACGGGAAATGCGCTCGCTGTCGCGGTTCAATCCGGCAGAGCCATTGACCGTCAGTGCTTCGGTTCACCATTTTCAGCCCGCCCCTGGCTTCATTGACCCATTCATTGATAAAACAGAATCGATTCTTATTTTTACTACATTGTGGTAATTCGCGGTTAATGAAATTGGCTGGCAATGCGCCATGCGCCAATAGATTGTTTCAATAAGAGGGTTGGACAATGAAAAGACGACCATCGATATGGATGGCGACGTTGCTGCTTTTGCTGTGGGGCACATCCGTGTGTATGGCCTCGGCTGAAATGGCGGTCGCACAGACCATTTCTCCCCGTCATTTCAAGGCATTGCTCGACCGGCATCAGGGCGACCCCGATGTCGTGTTGCTGGATGTTCGCACGCCCAAGGAGTTCGAGGGCGGCCACATCCAGGGGGCGTTGTTGCTCGATTATCATTCCAGTGATTACGTGGAACGGCTCAAGGCCCTGGACCGGGAAAAAACCTATTTGATATACTGCCGCAGCGGCAACCGCAGTGGAAAGAGCCTCGCCATTTTCGAAAAGCTGGGTTTTCGCCGCGCCTATCATATGGACGCCGGCGTGATCGGCTGGTCACGCGAAAATTACCCTCTGGTGCGATAGCCAAGGCATTGACAGGCATGTAATTCAAATAGGTGGCAATATGACCGTGGAGGATGAAATTCGGATGATGGAGCGGCGGCGAGGCGATGACTATCGCCCACGAACCCGACACCTCGACGATCAGGGTCGGGCCATTTACACCAACCGGTTGTTCCTGGAGAGCAGCCCCTATCTGCTGCAGCACGCCCACAACCCCGTGGACTGGTACCCATGGGGGGACGAAGCATTTGACACCGCGCGGCGGCTGGACCGGCCGGTGCTGCTTTCCGTGGGGTACTCCACCTGCCACTGGTGCCATGTCATGGAGGAGGAGTCCTTCGAAGACGAGGAAATTGCCCGGTACATCAACGACAACTACATTGCCGTCAAAGTCGATCGCGAGGAGCGGCCCGATGTGGACGCCATATACATGAGTGCCGTCCAGGCCATAACCGGCCGGGGCGGGTGGCCCATGACGGTGTGGCTGACACCGGATCGCGAACCCTTTTACGGGGGCACCTATTTTCCGGCCCGGGACGGTGACCGCGGCTCACCGGTGGGATTTCTCACGATGCTCAAAAAAATCCGCCAGAGCTATGATGATAAACGAGATCTGGTTGCCCAGTCCGCCGGCGAGCTCGCCCGGACGGTGCGGCAGATGCTGGCGCCGGCAGCCGGTGCGCGCCTGCCCCTGGACAACGTGATGGATCGTGCCGTCTCGTCCAGCAAGGCCCGCTTCGATTCAGTGCACGGCGGGATCGCCGGGGCCCCCAAATTTCCCAGTTCCCTGCCGATCCGGCTGTTGCTGCGGAACCATCGGCGCAATCGTGACGCTGACACTCTGAACATGGCCGCGCTGACCCTGGAAAAAATGGCCGCCGGCGGCATGAACGATCAGGCTGGCGGTGGTTTTCACCGTTATTCCACCGATGCAGCCTGGCTGGTTCCCCACTTTGAGAAAATGCTCTACGACAACGCGCTTCTGGTGCCGGCTTACATCGAGGGATGGCAGGCCACGGGGAACCCCGGATTCAGACAGGTCGCCATAAAAACCCTGGATTATGTGTCCCGCGAGATGACCTCGCCGGACGGGGCGTTTTTTTCCGCCACCGATGCGGACAGCCTGACGCCGTCCGGACACCGGGAGGAGGGTTGGTTTTTCACCTGGACGCTCGAAGAACTCAGCGACACCCTCGGGGCCGATGATGCCCGAATTGCCGCGGCGGTCTACGGGGCTGACGCCCGCGGCAACTTTGAGGGCAGGAATATTTTATTCCTGCCCCGGGAGCTTGACCAGGTGGCTGGGGAACTGGGTTTGTCTGCGGTGCAGCTGGCATCGGATATCGACCGGGTCAATGCGGCGCTTTATGCTCGCCGTCAAACGCGTCCGGCACCGCTGCGGGACGACAAGATCCTTGCCGCCTGGAACGGGTTGATGATCTCTGCATTCGTCCGTGCCGGGTTTGCCCTGGACAACGCCGCTTATCTCGACCGCGCCAGTCGGGCGGCGGACTTTATCCTGACCCGGATGATCGTCGCCGGCAGGCTCAAGCGAAGTTTCAAAGACGGTGCTGCCGCAGGCAACGGGTTTCTCGATGACCACGCCTTTTTCATCGCCGCCCTGTTGGATCTGTTTGAAGCAACTGCCGACCTTCGCTGGCTGGATCGTGCCCTTGAACTGGACCGGACACTGGCCGATCAGTTTGATGACCCTGAAAACGGCGGTTTTTTCATGACCGCCGACGATCACGAGGCATTGATTGCCCGCGAGAAGCCGGTCTTTGACGGCGCCCTTCCCTCGGGAAACGCCGTGGCCCTGATGAATCTGCTGCGATTGAACGCCCTGACCCTGGAGCCATCTTATTTGAAACGGGCGGAGAAGGGATTTGGCGCATTTTCCGCCATCATCGAAGCCAATCCGTCGGCTTTCGGAGAGATGCTCCTGGCTCTGGAGGATTTTCTGCATCCGCCCCACCAGGTGATTGTCGTCACCCCGGCGGACGGTGATGCGGCTTCGTTCACGGACCGGTTGCGAGCCTCCTATCTGCCCGGCAGCATGGTGATGATCGTTTCAGAATCACGCGCCGGGCAATTGTCGCTGCGATCCCCACTGTTCAGGGACAAAACCGCTGCCGGTGGCAAAACCACCGCCTATGCGTGCCAAAACGGTGCCTGTCAGCTGCCGGTGAGTACCGCAGATGCGCTGATGCAACAATTGACGGATTCGTAAAAAAGCCGATATCTGCGTTACGCTTCATCTCTCGTCACTGCGCCGCAGTCACTGGAAATAGCGAGCCTTGATCATGATCGTCTTTCGAAGCCGACCCCAATTGGGCGCCAAAGTGAGGACCTGATGATGCAAACGGTTGTTGCCCAGAGCGGCGTCGCCTTTGTCGCCGGCATGATTCTCAACTTCATGCCCTGCGTGCTGCCGGTGATACCTTTCAAGGTTCAGGCGCTGCTGCGTGAAACGACCGGCACGACCCGTTCACGGGCCCTGGCCGCCGCGGCCCTGCTGGCCGGCAGCCTGGCCTTTTTCATCTGTCTGGGAGCTGTTACCGCCGCTTTCGGATTGATGTGGGGCCAGCAGTTTCAGCATCCCTGGTTCCGGTTCCTGCTATCCCTTTTCCTGCTTGCGGCGGCTATCGCTACCTTCACCGGGTGGTCCTGGGGGCTGCCTCAGTTTGTCTACCGGGTGCCCATGAGCCACCATTTGGGCGCATTTTTCACCGGCGCCCTGGCCGGGGTTCTCTCCACCCCCTGTTCGGGACCGTTTCTGGGATCGGTGCTCGCATTTGCATCCACCCGATCGCCCCAGGAAGCCATGCTCATCTTCAGCGCCATCGGCATGGGTCTTGCTTTTCCCTACCTGCTGTTGCTGCTGTGGCCCGGCCTGCTGAGCCGGCTGTCTTTTTCCAGCCGGTTGGCTGTAAACTTCAAAACATTCCTCGGTTTCGTGCTGCTGGCCGGGAGTCTTTTTTTTATCCAGGGATTTCTGCCGCCCTTACTGCGGCAGGCCGGCTGGATGGCGCTGGTGGGAGCGATCGGCGCCTGGTTGGTATTCCTGTTCACCGGCGGTAGACGGATCAAGCTGAGGCCGGTGCTGATTCTGGCCATGGCGATTGTGGTGGTGGCCGGCTTCCGGAACATATCCCTGGATCATGGTGGTGAGGGCATTGCCTGGCAGGCATATTCCGACCTGCGCCTCGAGCAAGCCTCCGGTCGACCGGTATTAATCGAGTTTACCGCCGACTGGTGCATCAACTGCCAGGCCATGAAACGCACCACATACAAAGACAATAAACTGCGGGCGACCATTGAAACCATGGGCGTCATTGCCCTTCAAGTGGACCTCACTCAGGTGGATGATCAGCGACGGGCGATTTTCGACCGCTTCGGTGGTCGCGCGATTCCATACATTGTGGTATTGGATAAACAGGGCCAGCCTGTCCAGCGCTATACCGGGGTGGTGGGAGCCGACACCCTGGTTGACGTGTTAAGGTCGATTGACGGTTAGGGCCGCGGAGGTCAGCGATGGCGCAGACAATCGGTTTTGTGGTAGAGACGGGCAGTGACGGCCGCGCTACGGTGGTGGCAGAAAAGGGCCAGGGGTGCGGCAGCTGCAGCACCGCTTCCCATTGCCACGGCGGGCGGGCTGCCCGGACCGAGAAGACGCCGGTATTCAATCCTATCGGGGCGACCGTGGGGGATCGGGTGACGCTGACGGTTGCATCCGGTGCACTCCTGTCCCGCATGGCGGTGCTCTATCTGGTTCCCGTATTCGGGATGCTGGCCGGCGCCTTCACGGGAGCGTTCATGGATGGCGGAGTGGATGGAACCGACAGTGGCCACAGTATCGCCTTCGGTCTGGCGGGATTTGTTCTGGGGTTCGCGTTGTCGATCGCCGTCTCCCGGATCTGGTCTGCAGCCCGACCGGTCACGCCGATCATCACCCGAATCGTCAACACCCGATCGGCGTCTTCGTCTATCGGCCCGTCGGCAGGTAGTGGTTGTGGCGCTAAGTAGTGCCCACCCAGAAACGGCATCTTTCGGCCCAAGCCTGCGTCCTCGCTCGATTGAAATCCTCGACGTAGTGCCACTACGCCTGCGGTTTCAATTTCGCTGCGGCCTTGGCCTGAACCAAAATCTACCATTTCTGGATGGACACTGAGTAGAAGGGTTGTATCATTCTTATCCCCAAGGAGCGACATGGCGAGCGGTACCCCCAATCACAAAGAGACCTTTGAATCGTTCAAAAAATCCTTCTTCTACGGCAAGCGGTCGGACTTGAGCTTTAAATTCCTGTCACATCTGTCCGATGATCAGGCCACCCGTTTTTTCCAGGGGTTGTTGACCACGCTCGTGGATGCATACGACAGCGGCGATGCGGCGCCGGTTTACGAGCATATCCGCCAGGGTCAGATTCTTTCTTACGCTCAGGAGGCCCGAGCCGTTTACGATACGGGTCCCTTTTCTCCCATGAACGCCTCGCTGTCCCAAACCCGACTCATGCTGCTGACCTCCAGCGGCCACTTTGTCGAAGGCGACGACCCTAACCCGCTGGGGGTGGAGAAAATGACCCAGACGCAGGCAGAGCAGCAGATCATGTCTTTCTTAAAGGAATCTCCCGCGTTGAGCGCCATTCCGGTGGATACGCCGACAGACTGCCTGGTTGTGCGCCACGGTGGCTACGATGTGCGCGGCGCCAGGCGGGACCCGAACGTGAACCTGCCGCTGCAGCGGCTTCTTGAATTATCGGATGACGGCTTTATTGCCGGGCTCTCCGATCCGGTCTACTCCTTTGTGGGGGCCTGTTCCCAGGTCCGCCTGCTGAAAAGGCAGGGCCCCGACTGGGTGCAGCGCTTCAAGGCCCAAAAGGTTGATGCTGCTCTGCTGGTGCCGGTCTGACCGGTGTGCCACGTGTCCGTGGGACACGTTGCGCGCCTGATGGAAGACTCAGGAATCCCCACCGTGGTGGTGGCCGTGGCCGCCTTTGAGCAGCCGTTGAAAAAGATGGCCCTTCCCCGAGTCTTGTTAACGCCATATCTGTTGGGACGTCCAGTGGGGCCGGTGGGCGATGCCCGGGCCCAGCGGCGCGTGCTGCGAGCCGCACTTGACCTGCTGGCATCGGCGGACCAGCCGACCATGCGCCACTATCGGAGCGTGTGAGGGTAACCGTTCGCGGGTTCAGAGGTTCAAGGTTCAACGGTTAATACCATGGCGGCACGTCGCGACTTCTCTCTCGGAGTCCCCGAAGGGTGTAGCCATGAACAAAACGGAATTGTTGAGCTTCGTTCCTCAACCCAACATACGTGTGGGCCGTTAGCAGTAAAATGTCGCGCAATATTGAGGGTTCACTGAAAGTCGTAACTCAGAACGAAGGCTTTTTGAAACGTAACCCCTGAACCTGTGAACGGTTACTCGTGAGTTGGTTCTATTTATCTCCTGTACAACTAAAAAAAACTGTTGCCCGGCCACCTGCCTGCCGATAGGTGTCGATGAAACAGTTGTTACCATTCAGCGCGCCCGAAGACGGAATCATCACAGACATGCCCGAAGCTACGTCCAAGAAGGATACTGAACAGCACCCGCCTCAACCTGGTCGCCGCCGCCCGGGACGGACCCTGTCCCGCGACCTGATCGTGAGCATCATACTCGTGGTGGCTGCTGTGTTTGCCATGGTCGTCACATTCACTTACAGTTACCTGTCCAACAAGGCGGAGTTGCAGAGCGCCGAAACCCTGAAATCTTTCAGCGACTACCTGCAGGACTCGTTGGAGCTTTCCCTCTGGAATATGGACGAGGAGGGTATTCAAAAAATATGCAGCTCATTTTTCGAAAATGCCCTGGTGGAGAAACTGAAGGTGACGGACCATGGGGGAACGTTACTTTTTGAAAAGCGCCGTGATGACCCTGCCCCCTCAGCAACGGAAAAGACCGTTATCATGCATGGTGAAACGGTGGTCGGCTATCTCGAAATCACCCTGAATAAACACGGCTTTCGGGAGATGCAACGTCAGTTCATGTGGTTCAGCTTAATCACCCTGGCTGCCGTCACCCTGGTGCTGCTGGTCACCCTGCGGATCGTGTTGAAGGTTTTTCTCATCTCTCCCCTGAACCAGTTGATCCAGCGCACCGAGCAGATATCTCAGGGTGAATACGATTTTGTCGAGTTCCAGGCTCCCCAGCGGGAAATCCGGACGATTGCCTCCCGCTTCAACACCATGGCTGACCGGATTCGGCGTCGAGAGAAGTCTTTGAGAGAGGTCAATCGAGCGACTCGAGAAGGAAATCGTCGAACACCGCGATGCGGAATCGGCACTGTTAAGCTCACAAAAGGAGTTGGATTCAATTATCCGATCGACCCCCGATGTGATTTATCGACTGGATACCATGGGGCGATTTACTTTTGTCAGCGATGCGATACGGCGTTATGGGGTGACCCCTGAAGAACTGATGGGCCGGCCCTTTCTGGAATATATTCATGAAGATGACCGGGAGATCGCCAGACATCGGATCAACGAGCGGCGTGTCGGCAGCTCGAAGTACGCAGCGGTTGGCCATCCATGCCTTTGGGGATTACGGCAACCGGGAGCAGAGTGATCCGCAGGCGACGCAACGCGATCCTGTTTTTCTGGTGGATGCCGAAGGACTTTACGTTACCGGCGAGTCCGATGTTAAAGTTTTCGTGGGCACCCAGGGCATTGCCAGGGACATCACCGAGCAGCGGAAAAATGAATCCGCCCGGATGGAGAGTGAAGACAGGCTCCTGTTGGCGCTGGATGTAAGTGGTGCCGGGATCTGGCAGTTGGATCTGAAAATGCGTTCGTTCCGTGTCGACGAGCGCATCTATACCCTGATGGGATATAGCGAGTCGGATCTGGCCAAGGGCCTGGGATTTATCCGCGAGAAAACCTCCCCGGAAACCTGGGAGGAAATTGAACTGAAATTCAACCGGCACGTGGCCGGCCGGGCAGCGATGTTCGATCATGAGTTCAAACTGCAATCCAGGCAGGGTCAATGGAAGTGGTTTCACACCAAGGCCAAGGTGGTGCGCTACGACAAGGAGGGCCAACCGGAAACCATGGTGGGGATCATTATCGACACCAGTGAACGAAAGGAATACGAGGCTGAACGGGAGCACCTGGAGCTGAAGCTTCAGCAGGCCCAGAAGATGGAAGCCATCGGCACCCTGGCCGGCGGCATTGCCCATGACTTCAACAATATCCTTGGGGCGATCCTGGGGTATTCCCAACTGACCCAAATGCACACGGCGGACAACGCCCGGGTGCAGGGATATGTGGGCAACATCTTTAAGGCCAGTGAACGGGCCAAGGGTCTGGTGGAACAGATTCTCACCTTCACCCGACAGGGCAAATCCCAGAAGGTTCCCTGCGATATTGCCATCGTGCTCAAGGAGGTGGTGAAGCTGCTGCGCGCCTCGATCCCCTCGACGATCGAAATCGTCCAGAAGATCCCTTCCAACCTGGGGACCGTAATGGCCGATCAGACCCAGATTCATCAGGTGCTGATGAACTTGTGTACCAATGCGGCCCATGCCATGGAGGCCCGCGGCGGAAAGTTGACCGTGACGTTAGCGAACCGCCTGGTGGATGAGAACGCGGCAGCAAGTGGTGATGATCTGCCAACCGGTCGCTATCTTGAGCTTTCGGTTGGAGACACGGGCTCCGGTATGGATAAACCGGTGGTGGACCGGATTTTTGATCCTTACTATACCACCAAGTCGGTGGGTGAGGGAACGGGAATGGGGCTGGCGACGGTGCACGGCATCGTCAACGATCATGACGGCCGTATTCTCGTCGATAGCGTGCCGGGCGAAGGATCGGTTTTCAGGGTTCTTTTCCCGGTGCTGGAAAACCCGGCAGGGGTGGTGTCCAGCCAGCCGGCCTCCTATCCCAGGGGAACCGAACGCATCCTTTTTGTAGACGACGAGGAGCTATTGGTAAAAGTGGGTGTAGAAATGCTCAACGATCTTGGATATCATGCCGTCGGCACCACACATGCCTCCCAGGCACTGGAAACGTTCAAAGCCCGGCCGGATGGCTACGACCTGATCATTACGGACATGACCATGCCCGGTATGACCGGCGACCAGCTGGCAGCGCAGATTCTACTACTTCAACCCGAGATCCCCATCATCATCTGTACCGGCTTCAGCAAGCGGATCTCCTCGGAGCTGGTATCGTCATTGGGCATCCGCGCACTTTTGATGAAGCCGGTCACGGTCCAGGAACTCTCCCGGACCATCCGTGATGTGCTGGATCAGCCGGTTGGATGAAAGCTGAGAAAGCTCAACGCTGATAGCTGAAAGCGGAAGGAGTGGTGGCTTACTTGGGTCTTGGGTTAGATGAAGGCGGATTGTTTTTTTACGGCCCCAATGCCGATTTCAGGGCGTCCAGGAATTTATGGTTGGCTTTGTGAAGGGGCAAGCCTGCCAGTGATCGAAGGGTGACCCACCGATGGCCATGGGTGCTTTTCAGACGCACCCGCCCAGCCAGGTGACGGCACACATAGACGTCACCGGTGAGCGTGAAATGGGTATAGGCATGCCGGATTCTCGTCAGCCGTTGGTCTACCGCAAGCTTAAGGCCGGTTTCGACCGCCATCAGTGATTCGATAGCCGCCTTGTCTGTCTCCCCGTCGTCTGCCGGGACAGCTGGGAATTCCCACATTCCGCCTAAAAATCCATCCATCGGTCGCTGGACCACCAGCATTTTTCCTTTTTTCAGGATCACCCCGATGGCCAGATGCCGGTGGGGTATTTTTCGGGATGCATTGCGCTTCGGGTAGTCGGTTGTCGTTTGGTGCCGGTTGGCCCGGCACAGGTCGGAAAGTGGGCAGGTCCCGCAATCTGGATTTTTTGGGCGGCAGACGAGCGCGCCCAGTTCCATGATGGCCTGGTTGAAGTCTGCCGGCTGCTTAGGGCAGACCAGCGCCTTGGCCGGCATCCTGAAAATCTTATGGGCACCGCTGCGGTTCACGGGGGTGTCAATCTCCAACAGGCGTGACAACACTCGTTTGACATTGCCGTCGACCACCGGAAGCACCCGGCCGAAGGCGATACTCAGGACGGCGGCGGCGATGTAGTCCCCCACACCGGGCAGGGACCTGAATGCCTCCGGATCATCGGGAACCTTGCCGTTGAATCGGGACGTTACCACCCCGGCTGCCCGATGCAGGTTGCGTGCACGGGAGTAGTATCCCAGGCCCTCCCACAGCTTGAGCACCGCTTGAATGTCGGCAGCGGCCAGATGCGCGGGCGTGGGGAAGCGATCCATAAATCGAAGGTAGTAGGGTATGGCGGTGGCCACCTGGGTCTGCTGAAGCATCACTTCTGAAACCCATATGGCAAATGGATCCGATGTCGCCCGCCATGGCAGGCGGCGTCGATGGGTCGCGTACCAATCCAGCAGTTTTTTTCTTACGATTTCCGGATTCATGGTTCCCTTACCGCCTATATGATCCATACCGCCAGCTGATCGGCCAACTTGAGCACCTTATCGCTGACCCGACCGACGAAATACTCATCGATAAAAGTAATCAGCCCCCGGCGGCCCAGGGCGACGCCGCCGAAATGGTTCTGCATGGCTTCCCGGACGATGTGGCGAGCGCGGTCCCGGTCCGCAGCCTGGATCTTGATGGAAATTCGGTCAGGAGCCATTCCTTCTTCCAGCAGCCTGCGACGGGCTTCCTCTAAGTGGGGACCGATCCGGTGCTTAACGGCTGGGTGTCAATTTTAGAAGACGACCACCGGATTTGTCTTCGAGCACGTACAACGCCCCTTCGGGTCCCTGTTCGACCTCGCGTATACGCTTACCCCATTTAAAGCGTTCGGCTTCTTCGGCAATGTTCCCTTTCAAATCAACAAGAATGAGGGCTTTTGATATAAGTCCACCGATAATTGCACTGCCTTTCCAATCGGCAAACAGGTCACCGTCATAAATAACAAGACCGGACGGTGCAATGGAGGGCACCCAAAACGTCCGCGGGGGTTCGAATTCAGGACGGGTGTCATGATCGGGGATCGGTATTCCCGAGTAGTGGTCGCCGTTCGACACGATCGGCCAGCCATAATTTTTACCAGCAATGATCAGATTCAACTCATCGCCGTGGCGCGGACCCATCTCATGGACCCACAAACGTCCGTCGGCATCAAAATCGATGCCCAGCATGTTGCGGTGACCGACAGTCCAGAATTGCTTGGCAATCTCACCACGATCCTGCCACGGATTGTCATTGGGAACCGTTCCGTCGTCGTTTAAGCGCAGCACCTTGCCAAGATGGCCGTCAAAATTTTGGGCCGGTGTAAATTTCTGGCGGTCTCCGGATGTGATGAACATTTTACCGTCGGGGCCGAACGCGATGCGATGGCTGTAATGACCTTTTCCAGTAACTTTTGGCTCCTGAACCCACAGTTTTTCCACTGACGCGAGCTTGAGCGGGCTGTTTTTTAGATCGAGCGTTGCGCGGACCACCACCGCACCGATTGTGGCGTTATCATCCGCGCGTTCGGCATAAGACAAATAGACCCAGGAATTGCGTTCAAAATCAGGATGCAGCACCACATCGCCCAAGCCGCCTTGACCGCCATAGGCAACTTTCCACAAGCCCTGCACTTCTGTTTTCGATCCGTCGCTGGTAACATGCCACAGCACCCCTCCCTTCTCGGTCACCAAAAGCGTGCTATCGGGCAGGAACGTCATGGCCCAGGGCTCATCGAAAATAGCGACCTGCACGGCCACAATTGTGGTGCCCTTCGTGCCCTCAATTAGAAAGTCTCCGGCTGCAGCCGGTACAGCGATTGTAATGATAATCAGCAAGCGGATAATCAAGCGCATAGGTGTGAATCCTTTTTCTGTTTTTACCGATTTAAAGACGAAAGGTGCCAACAAGACGGTTTTTGCTGTCATTAATCCTCTCGAAGGGTCTTTTTATGATCACTGATTACATACTTTTATGACTTTATCCATAAGCGATCATTGAGTACACCTACAGGTGCCTGGCGTCGCCAGGCTAATCCGACCAACAGCCTGCCGAGGCGACGAGGATAAAGCGCATTCCTTACCGGCGGGTGATCGGAACCGTATTAAAGGCCAACGGCAATATCAGTTATAAATTAGGGTGCCGGATGACCGCTGTCAAACCGTCCACGTTCCATGCACAGCGGCCCTTAATCAACCGTTCAAAAAAAGCCCTGTTATTGCTCAAGCAAGAAAAACCCCCTGCCGAAAACGGCAAGGGGCGTTAACCGATGCTATATCTTGTTGAGCTTGCGTGCGACCGAGTAGTTGATTATTCTCAGGAGTTGAGTATTTTTCGGGCGCTTTCGTCGTTGGCGTCGGCCATGTGGCGGATGCCGGTTTCCCGTGCCGTTTCCCGATTGCCGGCGAAAATGTCGTCCCGGGTGATCTGGCTGGCCGAGAATTTCCGGGCGCCGGCCAGGAGCTGCTGCAGTCCGCAGTAGAGCTTGTCGGCCAGTGTGTAAAATGCGATGGCACCGTAAGGAACGTTCTTCATCTCATCTTTACCAACGATTTTCTCTACATCGAAATAGCAGGAAAAAATCTCCTTGGCGGAGGAACCCACCTGAAGTACCGATCGGGGCAGTTCGTTCCAGTGGCCGTTGACGTCCGCCCGTTTTTCTTCGAACAGTGCCCCTTCGATGTTGCAGCCCACGAAGCCAGGAATCATGATGCCCCGTCCCATGCAGATCAGTTTCGTAAAGGGGGCGCCCAAGGCCAGCCCCTTGAATAGGCTGTCTTCGAGGGCGAACCCGCCGGCAAAAGACATGTCGACCACCTTCAGTCCCTTGGCCGCCAGGATGCTGGCGTATTCGTAGGCTTTGGAATGCAGGTTGATAGACGGAACACCCCAGCTTTGCATCATGTTCCAGGGGCTCATACCCGTGCCGCCGCCGGAACCGTCGATGGTGAGAAGGTCCAGGCCAGCATCGGTGGCGAACTTGATGGCCATGGCCAGCTCTTCCATGCCGTAGGAGCCCGTTTTCAGGGTAATGCGGGTGAATCCCAAACTTCTCAGGTATTCCACGCTGCTCATAAAATCTTCCCGGACCTGCTGCACGGAACCCAGGTTGGTGCCTCCCAGGCGGCTGTGCCGGGCAAAAGATTTGATGGAGCCGTTTTCGAAGGCCTCCTGCACTTCGGGTATGGTCGGATCCGGATCTACCACGTATCCTCTCTCCTTGAGGAATGCGGCATAATCGATGCTGGTGACCTGGATTTCACCGCCGATATCCTTGGCACCCTGGCCCCATTTGAGTTCGATGATGACTTTGTCGCCATATTTGTCGGCGACAAACTCAGCCACACCGTTTCTGGTATCCTCTACATTGAGCTGAACAATGATGGCACCATAACCGTTGTAGTATCGAAAGTAGCTCTCGATTCTACGTTCCAGTTCCGGCGCTTTTTTAATCTTGCCTTTTTTTTCGGGTCCCGTGGCGATTTCTGAATCACGGTCCACGCCCACCACATTCTCTCCGATAACCACCGGTATGCCGACCAGGGCACCGCCGATGGCGAATGAATCCCAGTATTTCTGGGCAACGAAGGTGGAGCCTAAGGCCCCGGTCATCAGCGGGATGCGCGCTTTGGTTTTGACCTTGTTGCCGAATTCCGTTTCCAGGGTGACGTTGGGAAAGATGCAGTCATCGGCGCTGTTGGTCAGGCCTCCGGCCATTCCCTGGGCGCCGTAAGCATATCCCTGGATCCGCAAAGAATTATAGGAAACGCCCACGTGGGTGGTGTTGTCGGCGCCTGCGGTTACGATGCCGTAGCTGCGGGGATAGAGCAGTTTGCGTCCGACCAGGCTGGACAGCCAGGTTTCGCACTTGCCGGTGCAGTCGGCCCGGCAGAGCGTGCACAGGCTGGATTCGGTGGGGTTGCCGCGGTTGACGGTCCCCAGAGCATCGTTGTTTTTGGAAAATCTCATCATGGTGGTGCCTCCTTTGTTGCTGCAATTGATCGTTAAGATACGTGAACCGAAAAGGTGACCATCAAAACACAAAACGGCGTCTGCACGGACGGGGGGTTGCCCAACCGGTGCCAGACGCCGTTGTCTTTTGAATCAGCAGCCGACACTCACGCCGTTGTGAGATGCGGCTGTTTTGCTGTGCGCTATCGGGGAATGTATTGATGCCCAAATGCAGCTAATTTTTTTAGTCTTACGAATGGTAAAAGTCAAGTGAAATTATTCAAACAAATTAAGTATGAGTGAAATACGGGACAAGGTGGGAACGGGCGCTGCTTTTGGATAAGGTCAGCGGTCAAGGTCGAGATCGTCGGACAGGATGATCGCTTCGGCGATATGACGCAGTGGTTTTCTCAAATCCATGCTGCGCTTTTGAATCCAGCGAAAGGCGTCTTCGCCTTTCATCCTGCGGCGATGCATGAGGATTTCCTTGGCCCGCTCAACCAATTTACGTGTTTCCAGTTCTTCCTGGATCACCTTGGTTTTGACCATCAGCTCGGTATTGAGAATAGCCAGTGCCGCCTGGTTGGCCACAGCCGTAAACATGTTGATTTCGGTGTTTGAGAAGGCGTGAGGCTCGGCGGTAAAGCAGTTGAGGACGCCGATGATTCTCTCATCCTTGAGTTTGAGCGGAACACTGACCATGGAGACGAGGCCCAGTTTTCGGGCCATCTCTTTTTCTTTGAAGCGGTGATTGCGAAGCACGTCGTTAATGGCAATCGGGCGCTTGTTGGTGACCACATGGCCCACCACGCCTTCGTCGAGGTTCAGGGCTCGGTCCTTGACATATTCCGGGTCGATGGATTGAGTGGCCTTCAGCCTGATTTTGGGCGGTTTTTCATTTTCGTCAATGAGCCACAGGGAGCAAATTTCGACCCCAGTGACTTTGGCGGTGACCATGACGATGAGCTTGAGCAAGTCCTCCAGGAACAGATCTGACGTGATGGCCCGGCTGATATCTGTCAGGGCTTTGATATAACCATCGTAGGTGGTTTGCTCTATCTTTTCCATAATGGACTGGTTACCGGGTAAAAGACAATTTTTCAATGCTTTGTTGCTTGCGTCGATTATTGAAAAAGATACTTAAACTTAACAATCAATCCCGCTGCCCAGGCCATCCCAACGCCTCGGCATTGACGATGCTCGGAATGGCATGGGGCGGATCTTTCTCTAAAAAAGGCAGGATGTCCGTTTGCTGCCAGAGCGGATATCCGCTGAGGATGCCGGCTACATTGTAGGCAGCCAGGGTGGCCATGCCTTCCCGGGTCCATCGTGTGGCTGATGCGATATGGGGCACGATGACCACATTGGTCAACTCAGCCAGGCCGGGAGCCATGACAGGCTCGTGCTCGAACACGTCCAAGCCGGCGCGAAACTCCGGATGGTGACGGCAGTGGTCCACCAGGGCGGCCTCATCGACCACCGGTCCTCGGCTGGTATTGATCAGGATGGCATCGGATTTCATCAAGGCCAAGCGTCGGGCATCGATGAGGTGGTGGGTGGTGTTGTCCAATACCGTGTGGATGCTGACGCAGTCGGCTGCCTCCAGTAGCGCCTCCAAGGACTCCGCCCGGCGACAGGCCACTGGTGGTTGGTGCTGCGCGACCCGAAAGCGATTGAAGTCGGCGACAAATGCTTCCAGACTGGTGTTGGCGGCGAGGTCGTGGTAGATCACCTGCATGCCGTGGCCCTGGACCATCATGCGGGCGACGGCCTCGCCGATTCTGCCGGCGCCGATGATGCCCAGGGTTTTGCCCTGCAGCAGGGTTCCCAGAAAAAGATCGGGAAGCCAGCCGGTGTAGCGGCCTGCACGCAGAAAGCGTTCCGCCTCACCGACATGGCGGGCCGCTGCGAAAACCAGGGCAACGGCCATCTCCGCGGTGGTTTCGGTGAGCACCCCCGGGGTGTTGCCCACCGGGATGCCTGTCCGGGTGGCTGCATCCAGATCCACGTTGTTGTAACCCACGGCATAATTGCTGTACGCGACTCCCCCGGCGGCCTTGAGGGTATCGAAAAGGGTTTCTCCCCACGGTTCGGTGAGCTGCCCGATGGCGCCGTCGCATTGCCTGCCGATGGCCGCCTTGATGGTTTCGGTGTCCAGAACCAATTTGCTGTGGCAGATTTCGACGCGGCAATCGGCAGCGGTCAGAATATCAAGCCATCGCCGGCCGGGGAGCGCTTTGGTGACGATGACGCGAAAGGCTCCCTCGGGATTATGAATCTGCCAGGGTTTGTCGATCATCTTTCCTCCTCCCATGACGGTTTTCTGAAAAGCCCGATATCGGCGTTACGCTTCATCCCTCGTCACTGCGGCGTACCAATAAGTACGCCTCATTCCTCGGGATGGAACATAAATGTTCGCCGAAATGATCTTGATCGATTTGCCATTCGTTCGCCTAAGCTCGCTTTCGCGGCCCGCAAGCCTTGATCTCGGGCTTTTCAGAAAACCGTCAATTTCTGGGGCCCATATCGCCGAATCGATACTGCACCAGGGTACAGGCGGCCAGTGTGGCAGTCTGGGCCCTCAAAATACGGGGGCCCAGGCCGGTGGTGAGAAATCCATGCTCAAGCGCCCGCTGGACTTCACCAGGGTCGAACCCACCCTCCGGACCCACGACAACCGTTATTGATTTTGGCTTCGGCGAGGCGGTTTGGTAAATATCGAACGCCTGCGGCGCCTCTTCCCAGAAAATGATTTTAAGATCGGACTCGGCAGACGTCTCCAGCATGGCATCAAAATTGTCTGCAGGCGCAATACAGGGAACGCGTCCACGCCGGCACTGCTTGACCGCCTCAATTGCAATCTTCTCCCATCGGTCCAACCGTGTTCCCATGCCTTTTTTACTCGGCACAGGTACTGATCGCGCCGCATAAAAAGGCACCCAGCAATCGATGCCCAGTTCCGTCAACTGACGGATCAGGTCGTCCATTTTACGGTCCTTGAGGATGCCCTGAGCCAGGGTGATATGAACGGACGATTCAGACAGTAGCGGGAATGTCTCTTGGATATGAAACAGAACCCGTTTGGGGGAAGCCGACACGATCCGGGCGCGATAGCCGTTTCCGATACCGTCGAAGAGTTCTACGGCATCACCGGCAGACAGGCGAAGTACCCGGCAGATGTGGACGGCATCCGATCCGGAAATTTCCGGTTGTGGATGCTTGACCATTTCCGGTGGCACATAAAAACGTCTCAGTGACATGGGATTGCTTTCCGGGTGTCGAATGAAGTACTTGTCGACGTTACTTTCTGATGGACTCGTAAGCTACTTATACGAACCCTTCAACTCTGATTTCATCATAGCGGTTTACGTGTCAAGGCAATTATCATAGATTGACTCGTCCGGTATGGCCGGCGATGGGATCGCTTATTATCAATATGAGGTAAAATAACTAATGCTGATTTACGCTGCTGCCGATATCCACGGCTATCACCGACGGATTCGACGTCTCACCCGCCAGATTGCCGTCCATCGACCGGACATGTTGTTGCTGGCCGGGGACATTTCCAGACGCCGGCAGCCGGAGGTCATCCTTGACGGGTTGAATCGGTTGGGTTTGCCGGTGCTGCTGATCCGGGGAAACAGTGACCCTCGTCATCTGGCACGCCTGCTGCCATCATTTCCCCGGCTACGATCCATTCATCTGGCTGCGGCACGTTTTGGCGATGTGGAGATTGTTGGTATCGGCGGCACCCTGCCGCTTCCCTTTCATTCCCGATTGGGCTTAAAAGAGACTGAAACCGTGACCCGGGTATCCGCTATGTTGCGGGCCCGAAGTGTGTTGGTGGCCCATCCGCCACCCTACGGCATAAGGGACCGTGTCCTGGGCCGGTTCCATGCAGGCAGCCGGGCTGTCAGACGGCTGGTGGATTGCCGTTCGCCGGCATTGGTCCTCTGCGGTCACATTCACGAGCAGGCCGGTGTGACAACCACTGGAAGTACGATCGTGGTCAACTGTGCCATGGGACGTTCCAGCGACGGGGCACTGATCCGCTATGACGGTCGATCATCACCGGTTTGCCGGATGCTACCGCAGCATCCATGAACCCTCTCATATCGAATCAATCGTTCAACATTCGGGTCCGAGTGAATTTGCTCTGAGATCGCTTTTAGGAGCGGCTTCCAGCCGCGATAAGTCGGCTTCGGTCGATTTTATTTATCGCGGCTGGAAACCGCTCCTTTGAGAAGTCCCAAAGTTAGTCAAGGCGTGTCGGTGGTGTGGTGTCAGGGCAGGGCGGATAGAACGGTCAGGACCTCTTCCCCGAATGCCTTTACCTGCCAGTTGCGGATTCCCTCGACGTTTCGCAGTCCTTGACGGTCAGCAGGCTTTTTAACGGCAATGGCGGTCATCAGCGCCTTATTGAACAGGAGGGCGGGATCCAGTCCCAATCCGTCTGCCAGCCGATCGCGCCAGGCCTTGATGATCTTGATCCGTTCGGGCACTTTAGGGGACACCGATGGCCGCCGCTTCCGTGGATAGGAGGGCAGGTCCTTTTCGGCAAGGGCGTTGGCTTTCTTTACGATGGCGGATAGGGGTTTGCCGTAAATGCGGATCTGCTTGGCGCTCAAGCATCGGGCTGCTTCCATGGCTTGAGGGGTCTGGGTCATTTCGGTGGCGATTTTCAGCAATGCGGTGTTGGAAATGACCTTGAACAAGGGCCGGTCTTTTTGCTCGGCCAGTTTACGGCGATATTGCAGCAACCCCTCAAGCGCCGCCAGGTTGCGCCGCGGCAGGCGGCCGGCTCCGCGGAACCGGAGGAACAACGGATCGCTGCCGTTTTCCATGGGCCTGACCTCGGACAGGTAATCGCACTCCTCCTTGACCCAGTCCAGTCGGCCCTTTTCCTTTAATTCATCCATGAGCATCCGGGCGAGGGGAATCAGGTGGTAGACGTCGGAAGCGGCGTATTCGATCATACCGTCGGGCAGGGGACGTTGAGACCAGTCTTTTTTCTGGTAGCGTTTATCCAACTCAATACCGAACCGGTTGCACACTACCGCTCCGAGGCTGGTTTCCCGTTGGCCCATGAACATGCTGGCCAACTGCGTATCGAACAGGTTGTTGATCTCGATCGAAAAATCACGATAGAGGGAGCGAACGTCATAGTCTGAACCGTGAAACACCTTACAGACGTCCTTGTCTTTGAATATAGGGGCCAAGGCTGAAAGATCGTTGACTTCAAGGGGATCGATGACCACATTTTCACCGTTGCCGGCCATCTGCAGCAGACAGACCTTTTCCTGGAAGTGAAACATGGAGTCCGCTTCTAGATCCACGGCAATGATTTTCTCCTGGCTGATCCGGCTGACGAACTGTTCCAGTTCGGCAGGCGTTCGGATGAAGCGGTAAGACGGATCGTCGACGGCGGCCATATTTTTCTCTTGACCCGGAGAGGGTTTTTCCCTACTTTTCATAAGTTGTTTTTTTAATAATGAATTGTTGGATGTCCGTTGTTGACGCCATGCACAACCTTTATACGGAAGGCAATAAAAAAAATGATTCATATCACACTTCCCGATGGAAGTCGAAAACCCTTTGACGAATATCCCACGGGACTGGTTGTAGCCAAGAGCATCTCTGAGGGCTTGGCCCGGGATTGCGTGGCCATGGAATTAGAAGGCAACCTGGTGGACCTGAACCGGACCATTAAACAGGATACCGCTGTCCGGCTGATCACCACCCGTGATCCTGAAGCGCTGGAGATTATGCGCCACAGTGCCGCCCACGTCATGGCCCAGGCCGTGTTGAATCTTTATCCCCATGCCAAACTGACCATCGGGCCGGTAGTTGAGGACGGTTTTTATTACGACATCGATATGGAGCCGCTCTCCGAAGAAGCCTTCCCCACGATCGAAGCGGAAATGAACCGCATCATCAAGGCGAAGATTCCCGTCGAACGCCATGAAATATCGAAGGCCGATGCCCTGGAATTTTACAAGGAGGAACCCTACAAGACCGAAATGATTTCCGATCTGGCCGACGGCACCATCTCCTTTTACAAGCAAGGCGAGTTTACCGACCTGTGTCGGGGGCCGCACGTGCCGCACACCGGGTTTGTGCGGGCGGTCAAATTGATGCGGGTCTCCGGTGCCTACTGGCGGGCGGATCAATCCAAGGCCCAGCTTCAGCGGATCTACGGCACCGCCTTTTTCGACAAGAAGCAGCTCAAGGCGTATCTCAATTTTCTCGAAGAGGCTAAAAAACGCAACCACCGCAAGATCGGTGCAGCCATGGATCTGTTCAGCTTCCATGACGATGCGCCTGGCATGCCTTTCTTCCATCCCAAGGGCATGGATGTGTGGAACGCCCTGCTGGATTTCTGGCGCGATGCCCACAGGGAAGCCGGATACGTCGAAACCAAGACGCCCATCATTCTCCAGCGCGCCTTGTGGGAGAAAAGCGGCCACTGGGAGAACTATCGTGAGAACATGTACACCACCGAGGTGGACCAGCAGGACTATGCCATCAAGCCCATGAACTGTCCCGGCGGCATGCTGCTCTACAGCACCCGGCCCCACTCCTACCGGGAGCTGCCCATCAGGGCCGCGGAGATCGGTTTGGTGCACCGCCACGAGTTGTCCGGCGTGCTAAACGGCCTGTTCCGGGTCCGGGCCTTTCACCAGGACGATGCCCATCTTTTCATGATGCCGGAACAGATCCAGGCTGAGATTATCGACCTGCTGCGACTGGAGGAGCGGATCTACAACCAATTCGGTCTCGGTTTTCATCTGGAGCTGTCCACACGACCGGAAAAATCCATCGGTACCGATCAGCAGTGGGAACAGGCCACCAACGGCCTTCGCTCGGCGCTGGATGCCTACGGCAAGGAATACCGCATCAACGAGGGGGATGGCGCCTTCTACGGACCCAAGATCGACCTGCACATCAATGACGCCCTGGGACGGACCTGGCAGTGCGGCACCATTCAGCTGGACATGAGCCTGCCCGAGCGGTTCGACCTGACCTATGTGGGTGCGGACAATGAGAAGCACCGCCCCATCATGCTGCACCGGACGGTGTTCGGCTCCATCGAGCGGTTTCTGGGAATTCTCATCGAGCATTTCGAAGGCAAGTTTCCCCTCTGGCTGGCACCCGTACAGGCTGTTTTGTTGCCCATCAACGATGATCTGATTCCATTTGCCGAGGAAATTGCCAAAACAATGACCGGCGCAGGATTGCGGGTTGAGGTGGATGATCGCACGGAAAGTCTCAACCGAAAGGTTCGCGAAGCCCAGCTGGCCAAGACCCCGCTGATTCTCACCTGTGGCGCCAAAGAGCAGGCGGCCGGCACCATATCCGTTCGTACGCTGGACGGCACGGTCCGCTACGGTCTCCCCATGGCCCAGTTTGTGGAGCAGGTGAGGGCCCACGTGGCTGACAGACGCCTGAATCTGGACATGTTCGGCGAATAGGCCGGCACAACTGTCGCTGCAGCTTTCCCCGGATACCTGGGACGGCTGCAACGGCTGCTACCAAGGCTCTCCCCGCTGCCCCATGAAAAATGCACAGAGAAAATTCTTCATATACTGGCTGCCGGTCATCGCACTCTGCGCGGCCATCGTTGTTCAGTCCAGCTATCCGTCGCCCGATTTCGGCCCTTTTTTCCCGCTGAAAGACAAAGTGTTGCACATGGCTGCCTATGGAATGCTGGCCGCCTTGTTCTACCGGGCCTGTCGGGTGACATGGCCGGGTCGACTATCCCCGGCTCAGCTGCTGGCGATCAGCGTCTGCTTTGCCACCCTTTTCGGCGTGAGTGATGAAATCCACCAGTCTTTCGTGGTGGCTCGCCAAGCCGATGCGATGGACGGGGTTGCGGATTTTGCGGGCAGTGTCCTGGGTGCCCTGGCATATATGGGGTTGACTTTACGGGGCGGGTCGGCGCTTTCTTTCGAGAACGGGCCGACGACGGTAATCGTTGTCAAAAAGGCCACCCGGTAAAAACCCAATCACCAATGAAGGCTCTTGTGGGTATCTGAGCGAAGGTATCTCTTTTCGACATTATCATGGATCGGTATTCCCGGATTGACAAAAGGGTCGATTTTCTATAGGAAAAATAGGCTGGTGAATTGACCCACGGACCCTCCCCAAAGGAGTACCTGAATATGGAACAGACGAACCTGATAGTGATCAACGGAAACGAGCTTCCCATTGAACCGGGGGAGACGATCCTGGACGTGGCCCGACGGGGCCACATCGATATTCCGACGTTGTGCCACTTGAAGGGAACCACACCCACCGGTGCCTGCCGGATCTGCGTGGTTGAGGTAAAAGGGGCCCGGACGCTGCTGCCGGCTTGTTCCACCCCAGCTGCACCCAACATGGTCGTTCGCACCGAATCGCCGGATGTGGTGGCATCGCGCAAAGAGATCCTGCGACTCATGCTCTCTTCGGGAAATCACAATTGTGCGGTTCGTGGACGCGACGACAGCGACTGGACCCAGTTTCAGCTGGGTGTCGAAAAAGACGACGGCAGCGAAGAGTTGTGTCCAGTATGGGGAGACTGCCGTCTTCAGGATCTGGCCTACCGCTACCAGGTGACCGGCGAGGGCTTTCAGGGAACCCCGGCCCGGTATCCCATGGAGACGGTCAACCCGTTCATCGTGAGGGATTTTTCCCGCTGCATCCTTTGCGGCCGCTGCATCCAGGCTTGCAACGAGGTGCAGGTGAACAATGCCATCAGCTTCGGTTACCGTGGTGCGGCCACAAAAATCATCGCCGCAGGCGACCGGCCGCTGAAAGATTCCGACTGCGTCTTTTGTGGCGAATGCGTGCAGGTCTGCCCGGTGGGGGCCCTGGTGGAAAAGGATGTGCGCTACCATGTCCGCCCCTGGGAGACGCAACAGGTGCGCACCACCTGCAGCTACTGCGGTGTGGGCTGTCAGATGTACCTTCACGTTCGTGACAACCGGGTGGTCAAGGTCAGCGGTGTCGAGGACGAAGTCCCCAATTTAGGAAGTCTGTGCGTCAAGGGGCGATTCGGTTTCGATTTCATCGGCAGCGATCAGCGGCTCACCGATCCCCTGATCAAAGAAAACGGCACCCTTCGCAAAGCCACCTGGGAGGAGGCCATCGATCTGGTGGCCGGCAAGCTCAAGAGCATCCGCGACACCCATGGCGGGGACAGCATCGGCGTGCTCACTTCTGCCCGCGTTACCAACGAGGAGAACTACATCGCCCACAAGTTTACCCGGGCGGTGCTCAAGACGAACAATATCGATCATTGCGCCCGGCTCTGACATAGCTCCACCGTGGCCGGTCTGGCCGCAGCATTCGGTAGTGGTGCCATGACAAATACCATTGCCGATATCGAGGAGGCCGATGTCATCCTCATCACGGGTTCCAACACCACGGAAAACCATCCCGTGCTCTCCGCCTTTGTCAAACGGGCGGTTACCCGACGGGGGGCCAAGCTCATCGTGGTGGACCCGCGCCAAATCAAGATCACGGAATTTTCCGAACATTGGCTGAGACCCAACCTGGGGACCGACGTGGCCTGGATCAACGGCATGATGCACGTGATCATCAAAGAAGATCTGCACGACAAGACCTTCGTAGAGGATCGCACGGAGAAGTTCGACGAAATGAAGGCGGTGGTGGAGAAGTATACCCCTGAGCATGTGGAATCCATCACCGGCATCGCTGCCGAGAAATTAATCGAGGCGGCCCGTCTTTACGCCCATGCACCTGCGGGTAGCATCCTTTACTGCATGGGAATCACCCAGCACACCACGGGGACCGACAACGTCAAGTCGCTGGCCAACCTGGCCATGCTATGCGGCAACCTGGGAATCCGGGGCGGCGGGGTCAATCCCCTGCGCGGGCAGAACAACGTCCAGGGGGCCTGCGATATGGGCGGGCTGCCGAACGTGCTCACCGGCTACCAGGCGGTGGACAACCTGGATGCCATCAAAAAGATGGAACGGGCCTGGAACGTCACCGGTCTGCCGACCAAACCGGGACTCACGGTCACGAAAATGGTGCCGAAAGCCCACAGTGGAGAGATCAAGGCCCTGTATATTATCGGAGAGAACCCGCTTGTTTCCGACCCTGACCTGAACCATGCCGAAAAGAGCTTGAGCAACCTCGATTTTCTGGTGGTTCAGGATATCTTCCTCACCGAGACCGCCCGGATGGCCGACGTGGTGCTTCCCTCCAAGTGCTTTGCCGAAAAGGACGGCACATTCTCAAATACGGAGCGGCGGGTGCAGCGGGTGAGAAAGGCGGTCGATCCACCGGGGGGGGCCAAGGATGACTGGAAGATTACCAGCGAGATAGCCACGCGCATGGGTTACCCCATGTCCTACAAGGACAGCGAGACGATTTTTAACGAACTGGCCAGCGTCACCCCTTCCTATGCCGGGATCAGCTACCCACGCATCGAAGACGAGGGGCTCCACTGGCCCTGTCCCACCCCGGAGCATCCCGGCACGCCGATCCTGCACGGGACCCAGTTTACCCGGGGCAAGGGAATGTTTCACGCCATCGAGTGGATTGCCCCGGCGGAAGTGGCCGATGACGACTATCCCATGTACCTGACCACCGGCCGGGTGCTCTATCACTACCATACCGGTACCATGACCATGAAGACCGAGGGATTGAACGAGCGGGTGCCGGAGTCCTTCGTGGAGATTACGCGCGGCGATGCCCAGGGGATGGGCATCGAAGACGGCGAGCGCGTGACCATCGCATCCCGACGGGGAGAGATTCAGGCCCGGGCGCGGATTTCCCGCAAAGCCGTTGACGGGACCGTTTTCATCCCCTTCCATTTTGCCCAGGCGGCAGCCAATAAACTGACCAACGCGGCGCTGGATCCCATTTCCGGTATCCCGGAACTCAAGGTATGTGCGGTGAGGTTGTCCAAGGGGGCATAAACCATAAACGGATGGGGATAAACCCGACCCCTATAATCGAGAAAATGAACATCGAACATCCAACGTCGAATGTTGAATAAGGTATTCTGTCATTTTATAAACTGGTGGAGTACAGCGATTCCATTATTCGATGTTCAACGGTCGATGTTGAACGTTCAATAAAACACGTTGCGCCATAGTCTTTACCTGTCGTCTTGGACCAAACATAATAAAAAAGGCCGGCTCCCTTCGGGAATCCGGCCTTTTGGTTGATGATGCTGTTGCGGATTACATATTCGACGACTCGGGGTGGAACACATCCACATCCTTGAGGTCGTCACCCAGGTATTCGCGCTCGTTGGGTCCGAGGATGCCCAGTGAGAGGCAGAGCAGGGTCCACAGGTGCACGGTCTGCCAGGGGTGATCCAACTGATCGCTCAGATCGTGGATCTGGGCGTGGCAGTTGTGGCAGGGGGTGATGGCGTAAGCTGCTTTGGTGGCCAGAATCTGGTCGGCCTTGAGCTTGCCGTAGGCCCGCCGCTCATCCGGTAGTCCGGACTGAAGGAAACCGCCGCCGCCGCCGCAGCAGAAGTTGTTGGATCGGTTGGGGTGCATGTCGATGAAGTTCTCTTCACCGACCACCGCCTTCACCACGAAGCGCAGGTCCTCGGCGACCGGATCGCCGAATGTTTTACGCACCAGCTGGCAGGGATCTTGAACCGTGAACTTGACCTGGCGCTCCTTGTTCCATTCAGAGCTGGGCTTCAGCTTGCCCTCACGGATCCACTGGGCATAGTATTGAATGATGCTTTTGATTTCGAAGTTGTAGTCGAGCTTGAATTTATCCAGTCCGAACCGGACTGCGAAGAGTTCGTGCCCTCACTCCGTGTTGAGCCAGACCTTGCAGCCCAGATCCTCCACGGCGTCTCTTTTTACCTCGACAATGTGCTTCCAGTTTTCGTTGTCGCCCAGGAACATGCAATAATTCTCGGCGGCCCAGCCTTTGGTGCCGTAGGTCCAGTCCGCACCCACAAGGTGCAGGATCTTCCACAGAGGCACCATCTCATCGGGCTCGGTCACCGGCTCCCGGGAGTTCTGGTTCAGGAAGAATTCGGCGCCTTTTTTGTTGACCGGAGCCAGCATTTCCGCAAATTCGGGTTGGGCTTCCTGGTACTCTTCAAGGACGTCTTCGACGACGAACTGAAAATCCTCTTCCGTGGCACCCATGGCACTGCAGGTGTCGTTGCGCAGGGCCATATCGCAAGATCCCAGGATACCCTTGGGGCGCTGGTCACGGGGCCAGGCGGCCCGCGCGTTGAATACCAGCTGGGGGATGTTGATTTTCATGGGACAGACATACATGCAGCGGGTGCACATGCTGCACATCCAGACCCATTTGGTGCTGAGGACTTCCTCGTCCATTCCAAGGGCCGCCATTCTCAAAAACTTTCGGGGATCCATTCCCTCCAGACCCGTTGCCGGACACCCTGATGAACAGGCGCCGCAGGTCAGGCACAGGTTCAGGTTTCCCCCTTCGGGGAGGATCTCCTTCACCTTGTCGATGAAAACGGATCGCTTCTTTCCGCCGAGCTTGATCGCTTCATCAGCCATACTGTTAATTCCTCCGTAGTTAGTTTACCACCGACGATTCCAATACGATTAAAAATTTAAGAACCCATTTATTATCGAGTCATGCATAAAATACAAGGAAAAAATTGCTAACAGCCACCCTTCCATTGCCGTGGACATATGAATGGCATGCATTCATGTCTTCGAGACGGGTATCGTCACTGCCTTTTATGGGGTCCAACATGTCCTGGCTTGATTTTGAATAGAGATGTTCTATTCGACCTCGGATCTATTTCCCTATCAGTGTTTCCTCCATTTTCATGAGAATGCCGGAAAAATCAGCACCCATATTCGACGCCGTGGTGGCAAAGCAGATGCGGTCTTTTTCGATTCCGATGGCTTCGAGCATGCCCTGGGCGTTGGCGGCCCGCCAGCCGGCGTATAGGCTGCCCTTTTCCGATTTGCAGTTGCCGTTGTGGCAGGCCATGATCACCACGCCGTCGGCACCTTCGGCCAGGGCGTGCATGACGTAGTCAATGTCCACCTTGCCGGCGCAGGGAACGGCAACGGTTTTCAGTCCCTTGGGCAGGGGCATGCCGAATGCCTCGGCCATGCGGGCAGCTTCCAGCCCGCTGTTCTGGCAGCAGAAGGCCACGATGGTGGGGGAATCACCGGCCTTGGCCGTTGCCGACTGGGTGACCCGGTCGATCATCTCGGCATCGTTGAAGTCACCGATCTGGATGGCGTCCATGGGGCATTCAGCGGCGCAGATGCCGCATCCCTGGCAGGCCACCGTGGAGATGACCGGCTTGTTGTCGGCGGACCAGTCGATCGCTCCATGGGGGCAGCATCGGTAGCAGGTCAGGCAGAAGGTGCACTTGCCGACGTCCAGAACCGCCTTGTTGGCCGGAACCGTGATGGTGCCGTCGCCCAGGAGGCTGCGGACCCGGATGGCTGCATTCTGCGCATCCATCAGGGCGCTGTAGCGTTTTTTCACCCGGCGACTGCCACCCACCACGAAAATACCTTCGCGGTTGGTGGAAACCGGAAAACGGTGAACGTTATCGGTCTGCAAAAAACCCATGGATCCCACATCGATGTTGAGCATCTCGGCCAGGGCTGTGTTGACCTGGTCGGCACCGATGGCCTCTTCGACCACAATGACATCGGGGGACAGTTCCACTTTGCGCTGGAGGATCGGATCGTCGTAGGTGATGGAGAGGGCACCGCCCTCCTGGGCCAATGCGGGCATCTCGGTAAGCTTGACATACATGGCCCCCTTGTCACGACATTCCAGATAGAGTCGTTCCAGTCCGTCTTCGGCCACCTTCAGATCCCCGGCAAACACATAGGCGCTGGTGTCCGCCATGTTTTCCATGGCCAGCACGCTTTTCAGGACCCGTTCGAGAACCAGGGGGTTGCCGTCCTGGGCCAGTCCTACCATGAACGCTATCGTTTTACCTGAAAATGCGGCCGGGTTTTTGGCAAGGGCCGCTTCCATCTGGCTCTGGGTGACTACCGTTTCGGACAGGCTCAACCCATAGGCTTCATTCAACGGGCAAGCGACCAACTCCGATGCCACCACGATGGCGCCGACGGACTTTTCGACAATGTCGTCTTTGCATTTCTGGTAAAAGACGGGAAAGTCGTTGCCCGTGTTCTGGATGTCCATGTATAAAGGATGCGTTCTGCGTCCGAAGCCCAAATCCATTTATGGTCTGTCGGCGGCAAAGTCAATATCAAATGAATGGATGCTCATTTTCTTGCAGGGACGGATCAGCCAATTATGGTATCGATCGCGCATCTTGGGTCAAGACCTTAAGTATCGGATTTAAAACAGTGGTAATAGGATTGAGAATGCTGCCATAGGTTTTTTTTCTTTTTTGATGTTAAAGCTTGACAGGGTGATTTTGCCTTTGATAAATGAATGAATATTCATTCATAAAATATTGTTGTCAGGAGGTTCGCTATCAACACGAAAAAGAAAAATATGGATAAATACCAGCGTATTCTGGAGGCGGCCATTACTGTATTTGCAGAACAGGGGTACTTTCAGTCGACAGTTGCCCAGATTGCCAAAGAGGCTGGGGTGGCGGACGGTACCATCTATCTCTACTTTAAAAACAAAGACGATATTCTGGTTCAATTCTACCAGTACAAGACCCGTCAGATTTTCGAACGGTTTCGGGATGCGGTCAGACAACCGGCAACCGCCGAAGAGAAGCTGCGATGTTTGATTCGCGTCCATCTGCAGGAGTTCCAGAAAGACCGCAACATGGCCATCGTCTATCAGGCGGAAACGCACCAGAACCGGCGACTCGGGAACGAACAGATCAAAGAGATGTCCAAGATGTACCGGGATATTATATCCGAGGTGGTTGAACTGGGCCAAGATGAGGGAAGCATTCGGAAGGATCTCTACATGGGATTGGTAAAGCGCTTCATCAACGGTGCTGTGGATGAGGTGATCAACTCCTGGATTCATTCAGGCGGCCAATACGATCTGGTAACCATGGCAGACCCGTTGGTGGACCTTTTCATTCGAGGCATCGGCGGTACCGGTGACACAGAATTGACGGATTGAAAAAATAACCGGATTTGGCCGCGTATGCTCGAATCGACGGCGGATCCACCAGTCAACAAGGAGAGGATAGATCATGGCACAGGTAATCGCTGACAGGAGAGATGTTGATTTCGTGCTTCATGAGCAGTTGAACGTGGGCGCCTTGAGCGAACATGAAAAGTACGCGGAATTCAACAAGAAGACCGTAGATTTGATCATCAGTGAAGCCCGTAATCTGGCAATAAAAGAAATTCTACCCACCTTCAAGGAGGGCGACGAGCAGGGATGCCGACTGGAAAACGGCCAGGTATACGTTCCGGAAAGCTTCAAGCGCGCATACGACCTGTTCGTCGAAGGTGAATGGGTGGCCATGCCCGAGGATCCGGAATATGGCGGACAGGGGATGCCCCGGACCGTGGCCCTGGCTGCGGGTGACTATTTCAATGGTGCCAACTATGCGTTCATGATGTATCCCGGTCTTACTCACGGCGCCGCCCTGCTGGTGGAGGCATTCGGCACGGAACGGCAGAAGAAACGCTTTCTAAAGAACATGTATACCGGAAAATGGACCGGCACCATGCTGCTCACCGAGCCCGAAGCCGGTTCGGATGTCGGCAACCTGTCCACCACCGCCGTGAAAAATGAAGACGGCACATACGCCATTACCGGCAACAAGATTTTCATCTCTGCCGGTGAGCACGACATGGTGAAGAACATTGTTCATCCCGTGCTGGCCCGGATCGAAGGGGCACCCGCCGGCACCAAAGGGATCTCTCTCTTTCTGGTTCCCAAATACCGGGTCAACGACGACGGCAGTCTGGGCGATTTTAACGACGTCGTCTGTACGGGCATCGAGCACAAGATGGGCATCAACGGAAACGCCACCTGCTCCTTGACCTTAGGCGGCAAAGGCCAGTGCGTCGGCGAACTGCTGGGCGAAGAGAACAAGGGCATGCGGGCCATGTTCCTGATGATGAACGAGGCGCGTCTGCTGGTGGGGATGCAGGGATTCTGCTGCGCCAGCCCGTCATACATGAATGCGGTCAATTACGCCAGGGAACGGATTCAGGGCAAGAACCTGCTGCAGATGATGGATCCCAACGCACCGTCCGTAGCGATCATTCAGCACCCGGATGTTCGTCGCATGCTCATCTCCATGAAGTCATCCGTGGAGGGCATGCGCAGTCTGCTATACTATGCCGGCTACCTTTCCGATCAGATCGCGGTTGCCGATGACGAGGCGGAAAAAACCCGGCTGCAGGGCATGGTGGATCTGCTTATTCCCATCTGTAAGGGATACGTCACCGACAAGGCCTTTGAAGTGTGCAGCACGGGCGTGCAGGTTTATGGCGGATATGGTTATATCAGGGAGTATCCCCAGGAACAGCTTTTGCGGGATTGCCGTATTACCATGATCTATGAAGGCACCAACGGCATTCAGGCCATGGACCTGCTGGGCCGAAAGCTGGGCATGAACAGGGGCAAACCGATAATGGACCTGATGGTCGAGATCCAGAAGACTATCGCCCAGGCAAAGGCAATCGACAGCCTGAAGGATTACGCGATTAGAGTGGAAAAGGCCTTGAACCGCCTGGGTGAAGTGGCCATGCACCTGGGCGCCGCCGCCATGTCACCCAAGGTGATGAGCGCTTTTGCCTTTGCGCATCCATTCATGGAGGCCTCCGGTGACGTGGTGATGGCCTGGATGCTGCTTTGGCGAGGGGTCGTGGCGGCCACCCAACTGGAAAAAGGGGCCAAGAAAAAAGATCAGGCCTTTTACGACGGCCAGGTGAAAAGCGTGCAGTATTTCACGCAGGCCGTGCTTCCCATTACCATGGGCAAGATGGACGCCATCATGACCACCTGCGAGGCGTCCATAGAAATTTCCGAAGACGCGTTCGGCGGAAAATAAGTCGAATTACAAAAACCAAATGAAAACGGGGGTTGCATCTGGATGCAGCCCCCGTTTTTGTTTTTGATGACCTCAGCACCCAAACCAACGCTGGCAGGGCCTATGGTTTTTTTTGCTGCTCCATGGCTCTGAGATCTTTTTTGAGAACCTTGCCCACATTGGTTTTGGGCAGTTCCTCGCGGAATTCGATTTCCGTGGGCCATTTGTATTTGGCCAGCTTGTCTTCGCAATATTTCATCAGCTCTTCGGCGGTGGCTGTCTGGCCTTCCTTCAACACGACGAACACCTTGACCGCCTCGCCGCGTTTGGGATGAGGAATGCCGATGACCGTGGCCTCCATCACCTTGGGATGTTCGAAAAACACCTCTTCGATATCCCGGGGGTAAACGTTGAAGCCGCCGGAGATGATCATATCTTTCTTGCGGTCAACGATGAAGAAATAGCCGTCTTCGTCCATTTTTGCGATATCGCCGGTGTGCAGCCACCCGTCGGTGAGGGTTTCCGCGGTGGCGTCGGGGCGGTTCCAATAACCCTTCATGACCTGGGGACCCTTGACCAGGAGTTCACCGGTTTCACCCACGGGAACGTCCGTGACCCCGTCGCCAAGATCCACGATACGGCTTTGGGTGTCTGAAATGGGAATACCCACGCTGCCGACTTTGCGATCGCCCTTGAAGGGATTGATGTGGGTTACCGGGCAGGATTCGGTCATTCCGAAACCCTCGACAATAACCGCACCGGTTTTTTTCTCGAACTCGCTGATTACCTCCACCGGCAGCGGGGCGCTGCCGGAAAAACAGCCTTTGATGGAAGTGAGATCTGTTTTTGCAATATTAGGGTGTTCGAGCATGCCGATGTACATCGTGGGCACCAGTGGTGCAAAGGTGGGTTTGAATTTACTGATGGCCTCCAACAATTGAGGGGGTTGGGGTTTGGGTACCAGGATGTTTCCCCAACCCTTGAAAATGGCCAGGTTCATGGCGGTGGATAGGCCGAAGACGTGGAAAAAAGGCAGGGCGCCGAGCATGATTTCATCGCTGCCGAAAGTGGGAAACCAGGCTGATACATGCTGGGTCTGTTTGCTCAGGTTGCCATGGGTGAGCATGACACCCTTGGAAACACCGGTGGTACCTCCGGTATACTGGTACATGGCCACCGCATCAAAATCCAGCGCTACCTGCGGCGGGTTGGGCGCATGGCGTGCAATGAGGTCTTTCCATTTGTAAAGATTGTCGGCCGGTTTGACGTCGGCAGCCAGACCTTTTTTCTTGCCCACCAGAGGGAACAGGAAATTTTTGGGAAAGGGGAGATAGTCTCCGATGCTGGTATAGATAATCTGTTTGATCTTGGTTTTTGGCCGAAGATCGATCATCCGGTTACCGAGCAGATCCAAGGTGATCAGCACTTTGGATCCGGAATCATTGAACTGATGTTCCAACTCCCGGTCGGAATACAACGGGTTGTTCATGACGGATATAGCGCCGATGCGCAGGATGGCATAGTAGGCGGCCACACAAGGGATTACATTGGGCAGCAGGATCGCCACACTGTCTCCCTTTTTTATCCCGAAGTCGGTCAGGCAAGCGGCAAATCGATCCGCCATTTCGTTCAGTTTGCTAAAGCTGATTTGATAACCTTGAAATGTCAGGGCCATTTTATCCGGGAACGCCTCGGCCGACCGCTTCAGGAACCCCGGCAAGCAGATGTTTTCATATTGAACCTGTTCGGGAACGCCTGCCTCGTAGTGGTTCAGCCACGGTTTTTTCAGATAGGGATTGTCTGTGCTCACTTGAACCTCCTTTTTCCTTGTTTTTAATGGGCGTTCGTAATAAATGAGGCCCGCATGCCTGTTGGGTGGCGTTTGTGCTGCTTAATCAGTTGTCACCTATTTTGAGACGCTGCTTTTGTCAATAAAATTAATGGTTAATTTTATCTTTGGCGTGTGCACAATCGGTGGTGCAAAACCCGATAAATTGTTTTCGCAGAAATAACGACGCCACTGCTGTCAGTGGGTGGGGATGGACATATTCACCAAAATTTTTTCTTGACAGGATTGGAATCAGTCGTTAAAAACTGAATGAATCCTCATTCATTTTTATGTATTTTAATACGAAACCGAAGGGAGAACAAGGGTAAAATATGGAAAACGCGTTGATCGCTCCGGCCAACTATTTTTTTCTTTTCATCCCCACGGTGGTTTTTTCGATCCTGATCCCCCTGGTGGGGGTTGCCGTCTTTGCCTATATCATGGCCATTCGCCTGGCGCCGCTGGTCAAGGCGGCCCCGGACAGCCGAGCGGACCGTATTCCCCAGCGCGTCTATAACGTGGTGAAGATCTGGCTGGGCCAGTATCGCCAGCCGCGCTACATGCTTGCCGGGGTTGTGCATATCGTCATCTTTGCCGGATTTCTGATCTTGAGCATCCGTTCGTGCTCCCTGGTCGTCATGGGCATTTCCCCAAGCTTCGTCATGCCCGGATTTGAAGGGGTGGTTGGGCACATCTATAATTTCCTGAAAGACTATGCCGCCACCGCCGTACTGGTCGCCTGCGCCATCGCCGCCTTTCGGCGGGCCGTGGTCAAGCCGGAACGCTACGCCGTGCCGGCTAAATACGGCAAGGACCACACGGCCGAAGCGCTGTTCGTTTTAGGCCTGATCTCGACGCTGATGATTTCCGAAAGCCTGTTCGAGGCAAGCTCCGTGGCCGCCAACACCCAGGCCGGGCTGCACGCCGAGTTCCTGGCGCCGATGAGCCTGGCCTGGCTGTTCAAGCAGGGCCTGCTGTCCACCTCCGTGGAGACGCTGCAGACCCTGCACATTGCCGCCTACTACATCCACGACCTGACCTTCTTCTTCTTCCTGTGCTTTTTGCCCCTGGGCAAACACTTCCACGTGATCACCTCGCTGTTCAACGTGTTTTTCATGCGCATCGATCGGGGCAACATCAAACCGGTCCAGCACGGCGTCACCGATGAACAACTGGACGATCTGGAATCTTTCGGCGTGAAGCGGCTGGAGGACTTCACCTGGAAGCACCTCCTGGATTTTTACTCGTGCGCCGACTGCGGCCGCTGCTCGGACAACTGCCCGGCCAACGCCGTGGGCCGTCCCTTGAGCCCGCGCTTCATCTCCATCAAGGGCCGAGACCTGATGTTCAACAACTACCCCATTTATCCATACGGCAGCCCGTTCAAAAAAAGCGAGGATCTTATCGGCAGCATTTACGAAGAGGATGAGATCTGGTCGTGTACCACCTGCGGGGCCTGCGAGCAGGAGTGCCCCATCGGGATCGAGTACATCGATAAGATCGTCGACCTGCGCCGCGGCATGGTGGATGAGGGCATGGTGCCCCAGAGCCTGCAAAAACCGCTGCGTGCACTCGAAAAGCGTGGCAACCCCTGGGGCAAGATGGAAAAGAAGCGCGCCGACTGGACCAAGGATCTGCCCGAGGGGGCCACCGTCAAGGACCTGGCCAAAGATTCGGCCGAGGCCCTATATTTTGTGGACAGCATCACCAGCTATGATGACCGCATGCAGGAGATCGGCCGGGCCACAGCGACTATTCTTTCCCGGGCCGGTGCGGATGTCGGTATCCTTGGCAAACAGGAGAAAGACAGCGGCAACGAGATCCGGCGATTCGGTGAAGAGATGTTGTTTCAGACCATGAAGGAGATGAACACCGATGCTATTCTCGACAGCGGGGTCAAGCACATCATCACTGCCGACCCGCATGCCTACAATGCCTTGAAGAACGATTACCAGGGACTGCCGCCGGTCGAACACATCAGCCAGTTCATCACCCGCAACGTCAAATCCGGCGCCATCCGGCTGACCGGCAGCAACGGCGACGGCAAGGTTTACACCTATCACGATCCCTGTTACCTGGGGCGCCACAATGATGTTTATGAGGACCCGCGGGCGGCCCTGGATGCCATCGACGGGTTGAAGCGGGTGGAGATGGAGCGCTGCCGCGACCGCTCTTTTTGCTGCGGCGGCGGCGGCCTGATGCTCTTTTACGAACCCGAGGAAGAGCAGCGCATGGGCGTGCTGCGTGTGGAGATGGCCGCTGCGGCCGGCGCCAACGTGATCGTCACGGCCTGTCCCTTCTGCCTGGTCAACATGGAAGACGCGATCAAGGTGGCCGGCCTGGAAGGGAAAATGGAAGCCATTGATTTGTCGGAATTGATCGTACAACATATGGCTTAGGGCAGTTTCTGATATTAAGTTCTATATGAAGATAAAATTTCAATAACCAAATCACAAATCACAAACAAATCCCAAAGACCCAAATCTCAAATTCCAAACCGGTTGGTCTGCCCCTTGTTTGAATATTGAAATTTGAGATTTATTTGGCCCAATTTTAAAATCAGGTGGATATTGGAATTTGTTATTTTCAGCTTGTCTTACTAAGGGAATGTGTAATCAGTATTCTTAATAGGAGGAAAACATGGAGATCTTAGTATGCGTCAAAAGGGTACCCGATACCGCTGAGAACGAGATCGAGGTGAACCGCGACGGCAGCGATATCGAGCGCGACGACCTGGTCTACTCGGTCAACGAATGGGACAACTACGCGGTGGAAGAGGCCATTTTGATCCGCGACAAGGTGGGCGGCAGCGTCACGGTGATCACCGTGGGAGACGACGAATCCGAAGAGGTGCTGCGTCGGGAGATGGCCATGGGGGCCGACAACGGGTTATTGCTTTGCGACGACGCCTTCGAGGGGTCGGACGGCAAAGGCGTCGCCAGCCTGCTCAAGGCGGCGGTAGATAAGGGCAAGTACGACCTGATCCTGACCGGTGCCCAGGCCGATGGCGGGGCCGCCGAGGTGGGCGGCATGCTGGCGGCCATGCTGGATTACCCCTATGCCTCACTGGTGAACAAGATCGAGGTGGACGGCGACAAGCTCAAGGTTGGCCGTGAAATCGAAGGCGGCAACCAGGAGATGAACGAAATCCAGCTGCCCTGTGTGCTGTCGATCCAAACCGGCATCAACGAGCCGCGCTACGTGGGCATCCGTGGCATCCGCAAGGTGGCCTCGGTGGAGATCCCCCAGCATGGCGCCGCCGATCTGGGTGTTGACGCCGCCAGTGTGGGCGCCGCCGGCGCCCGGGTCAAACGGCTGGACTACTTCGTGCCCGAAATGGGCGAGGGAGCCGACATGCTCGAGGGCAGCACCGAAGAGATCATTGCCAAGCTGATTGAACTCTTGAAGTCTAAAGGAGGGTTGAAATAATGGCTGATATTTATGCATACATTACACACGCGGCTGGTGTGGCCGACGATTCGGCCCTGGAACTGGTTGCTGCGGCAAAAAAGATCGATGCCGATGCCGCCGTTACCGCCATCGTCACCGGTTCGGGCGCCGAGGTTGACAAGGTGGCCGATGCGGTGGCGGCCTCCTATAACCGGGTGCTCAAATTCAACCTGGACGCGCTGGCCTACCCCAATGCCGAAGTGGTGCGCAAGCTGCTGGTCAACGTCCTGCCCGCCGATGCCATCGTGCTGATTTCCAATGACACCTTCGGTATGGACCTGGGCCCCGGCCTGTCGATCAAGCTGGATTCGACCTTCGTGGCCGACGTGGTGGGTATCGAAGGCGTTGACGGCACGGCATTGAAGGTGATCCGCCAGGAATACTCGGGCATGGTCAGCACCCATGTGACTGCTGATATGTCCGGCGGTGCGGTGGTCAACCTGCGGCCGGGCGCCTTTGCCCCCGATGAAAGCCAATCGGCCGGCGGCAGTGTTGAAGACCGCTCCGGCGATGCCGGCGACCTGACGGTCAAACGCACCTTCCTGGAAGTCGTCGAAGCTGAAGTCGGGGATGTGGACATCACCAAGTCCGACGTGCTGGTTTCTGTGGGCCGTGGTATCGAAGACGAAGAGAATATCGAGGTCGCCCAGGAACTGGCCGATGCCATGGGCGCCGTGGTTTCCTGCTCGCGGCCCATCGTGGATGCCAAGTGGCTGGAGAAATCCCGCCAGGTGGGCACCTCCGGTCAGACGGTCAAACCCAAGGTATACCTGGCCTGCGGCATTTCCGGCAGCTTCCAGCACATGGGCGGTATCAAGGGCGCGCCGTTCATCGTGGCCATCAACAAGAACGTCAAGGCCCCCATCTTTCAGGTGGCCGACGTGGGCATCGAAGCCGACATCCTCGATTTTCTGCCCGAACTGACTGATGCCATCAAGGAATCGTAGACTACCGTCCTTCCCATAATCCGGCGGGCGCCTGCTTTGTTAAGTGGGGGCCCGCTTTTTATTCGTGTCTCCCGCCATCCGCAGGTGGCGATCGAATCCACCGGGGTAATTTCCATTCAGCCGTGTTGTTCTTGACATGTCCGGGTCCTTGGCATACATGAGGTCTTTCGCGGGTTATGGCAACCTCCCGTTTCCATGACGGATAACGAGACCCAGCAGGAAACCATCCATGAATGTGCTTCACGGCGGCATAGCTGCTTTGCGAGTGGTCAACTGGTTGATATTTGCCGGACTGGTGGTTCATGGTGCTGGAATGCTGCCGGGTTGCGCTGCCGATGAAGGGGATAAGCAGGTCGTTCATCTCTATTTCGCCGATGTGAAGCGGTCATTTCTTGTTGCCGAAGCGCGTGTGATGGTCAACCCTGGCGAACCGTTGGCATTCAGCCGGCAGCTGGTATTGGAGTTGATCAAGGGTTCTGCGCGTGGAAATCTGGCCACCATACCCAAAGAAACCCGACTGAGATCCTTTTTTCTGCTTGAAGATGGGACGGCGGTGGTTGATTTTTCCCCTCAGCTGCGGGAAAACCACCTTGGGAGTTGCCGCCTGGAACAGCTGACACTATTTTCAATTGTCAATTCCCTGACCCTTAACGTTTCAGAGGTCGATCAGGTACAGATTCTGATTGACGGAGCGGAGGTACAGACGCTGGCTGGCCACCTTCCACTAGAATTTCCCTTAACCGCTGATATGCTGCTGACACGATGAAGAAAACTGACAAACTAAATAATATTCGGAATATTGGTATCATCGCCCACATCGATGCCGGCAAGACGACGGTCACCGAACGGATCCTTTATTACACGGGGCGATCCCACAAGCTCGGCGAGGTCCATGACGGTGAAGCGGTAATGGATTGGATGGTCGACGAGCAGGAACGGGGCATCACCATCACTTCAGCGGTCACCACCTGCCAGTGGAATGGGCGGGATATCCAGGTCATCGACACGCCGGGTCATGTGGATTTTACCATTGAGGTGGAGCGCTCCCTGCGTGTGCTGGATGGGGCCGTGGGTGTCTTCTGTGCCGTAGGTGGTGTGGAACCCCAGTCGGAGACGGTCTGGCGCCAGGCCGACCGTTATAAGGTGCCCAAGATTGCCTTCATCAATAAACTGGACCGCATCGGTGCTGATTTTTTCGGTACGGTTCAAATGATGCGCGACCGGCTCAAAGCCAATGCCCTGATTCTTCAGATTCCGATGGGTACCGAAGACAGTTTCTCCGGTGTTGTCGATCTGATTCGCATGCAGCAGGTTCGGTGGGACGACGACACGCTTGGGGCCAGCTACCGTACCGAGGATATCGATGCTGAACTCCGTGAAGATGCGGAAATATGCCGGGATCAGATGCTGGAATCCCTGGCCGAGGTTGACGACGGGATCATGGAAGCTTACCTGGCCGAAGCACCTATCGACACGGAGACTATTCTGGCCGCCGTCAGAAAAGCCACAGTCGCATTGAAACTGGTGCCGGTGCTGTGTGGAAGTGCTTTGAAAAATAAAGGAATACAGCCGCTTTTGGATGCCATTGTTCAATTCCTCCCCAGCCCGGCGGAGGTACCGGCCATCAAGGGGGTCCATCCGGAAACCGGAGAAACCATCCTCTGCCGGCCGGATGAAAAAGCACCGCTGGCGGCGCTGATTTTCAAGGTCTCCATGATGGAAGGCCGCAAGTTGTCCTATGTCCGGGTCTACAGCGGCAAAATCACCGCAGGCACAGATGTATTCAATCCCAGCCGAAATAAGAAAGAGAAGCTGTCGCGCATACTTTTGATGCATGCCAATAAGCGGGAGCGGGTAGACGCGGTAGGTCCGGGGGCCATTGTCGGGGTCGTGGGGCTCAAGGATTCCTCAACCGGGGAAACCCTGTGCCAGCAGGAACATCCGGTACTGCTGGAAAAAATGGATTTTTACGAACCGGTGATATCCGTGGCCGTGGAGCCCAAAACCCACAGCGACCAGGAGAAGCTCCAGCAGGTATTGGAAAAGTTCATGGCCGAAGACCCCACCTTGCGGGTCCGGGAAGACGAAGACACCGGCCAGACGATTCTTTCCGGCATGGGAGAACTGCACCTGGAAATCATCACCAGCCGCATGCAGCGTGAGTTTAATACCCGGGTCAACGTGGGCAAGCCCCAGGTTGTCTATCGAGAAACCATCGAATCCGCCGCCACCGGCACCGCGATTTTTGACAAGGAGGTCGCCGGAAACCGCCATTACGGCGAAATCGCCCTACGACTGGAACCCTTGTCCCGAGGTGAAGGCAAACGGTTCGAATCGCGCCTGGCAGAGGAAGAACTGGCCCCCGAACTGGTGAAAGCGGCTGAGAAAGGGGTGATGGAGTCGTTAGAGAGCGGCATCCTCATGGGGTATCCCGTGGTGGACGTGAAAGCGGTGCTCACCGGAGCCGGGGCCCGGGATACCAACGGCTCGGAACTGGCTTTTACCGTGGCCGCCTCCATGGCCGTCCGAGAGGCCCTATCCCGGGGCAACGCATTCCTGCTGGATCCCATCATGGCCGTGGAAGTCATCGTCCCCGAGGACTTCATGGGGGAGGTGATCGGGGACCTGAACGCCAGGGGCGGAAAAATCGAATCCATCGAACCCAAACTGGGGGCCCAGACCATCAAGGCGACGGTGCCCCTTGCAAAAATGTTCGGCTACTCCACCAGCCTGCGGTCGGCCACCCAGGGGCGGGGAACGTTTTCCATGCAGTTCTCCCGGTTTGACCGCAACTGACAGGGTTCAGCGTTCAAAGGTTCATCGGTTCAGAGGTTAACGCTCAACCCAGAACCTTCGAACCCATGAAAGGCCTCCCCTGGGAGACCTACAACCAAAAAAGCCGTCCCACTCAGCAGGACGGCTTTTTTGTGTAACCGCTTAGCGGCTTTTACTGGGTCTTGCCGAAGATTTTCTCCGGCTTGGTGGTGTCCCCGGTGGCGTTGGGGAAATCCTTGGCAATGTATGCCTTCTGGCCGGTTTCGATCAGGTGGTTGGCCTCCTCCATGTAGTTGGCAAAGCGCAACTTGCACTCATAGAAGCCGTGCCACCAGGCGTAGTCCGGGGCCATCATCATGGCGCCCATGCGCGCCCGGCGTCCCTCGTGGTGCCACAGCTCGTAGTACTCCACCTCGAGGCGTTCGTCGAAGAACTTGGTCTTGTCCAAAAGGCCCTTCTCATAGAGTTCGTCGAGTTTTGCCTTGGCCGGTTTGAAGTATACGTCGTTATACTCGGTCACGGCCTTGTCGAAACCGTCATAAAAATCGTTGATCCAGGAATCGCCATGGCAGGAGCTGCAGATGTTTTTCATCTTCTGGCGCTCCACTTTCCAATCGGTGCCCGAGGGAAACGGTTTGAAATCCTGGGGACGGACCGTGAGTGGGGCCTGGGTCTCCCAGGAGAGTCGCTGGGTGACGTCGTGGCTGGTGGGTTCCTTGCCGGATCCGCTCATGTGGCAGGCCGCACAGGTCGGAGCCCGGTAATCAACGCCGGCGGTCCAGGTGCCACCGGCGGCATCGAAATTATATTCGTCCTGGTAGGCATGATAGATGGTGCCGTGTTTGGACTCTTCGTAGATCTCGATCTGGGGATGATCCGGGCCCAGGTGGCACTGGTCGCAGGCCTCGGGCTTGCGGGCTTCACCAACCGAAAAACGATGGCGCGTGTGGCAGGAGGTGCACGACCCCTTGCTGCCGTCCAGGTTGAGCCGGCCGACCCCCGCGTTGGGCCAGGTGTTCGGATCGATTTTACCGTTTTCATCGATGGCGATGACCGTCCCGTGGCAGTTGAAACAGCCGGTTTTGCGCTCGATGTCCGAGTTCATGCCCTTGTTCAGCCATGGATCCAGCTTCCACATGATCTCGATGGTGTTGGCATGCTTGGATTTGCTGTACTGGGTGGCCTCGTCCGGATGGCAGCGTGAGCAGTCTTTGGGTGTCACGATGGAGGCGATGGGCATTTTGTACTTGGCTTCGCCCCAGGGCATGTCGGACCGGTTGTAGTACTTCTCGTGGTCCTGGGCGATGTCCTGGTCACCAGGCTGGACCAGGTGGCAGTCCAGACAGGTGATGTTGGCGTTGGCGTGGCGGCTTTTGGCCCAGTCAGCAAAGACGCCGGGGGTGGTCGACCGGTGGCATTCGATACACGCCTGGGCTTCAGGGGGAACACTGCGCTCGATGCGGTACTCCTTGACCTTGGCAAAGTTGGGCTGGGCCAAAGCCGGTAAAGCCATCAGGCCGACCACAAGCATTCCAATGGTTAAGTACATCAATGTACGCCTCATAGATGCCGCTCCTTTCTGTTATCAATATCCGACGAAATAAAAAACCCAATCGCTAATTTTGGTATTATAGCTGTTTCAACCCCTTGGCCTGGTAGGGGATTTGGCGGGTTTGTCGAAACATCACCAGGCCCCTTTCGGAATGGACTAAGTCATAATGACAATCGACACATTTTTTTTCGTATCCTTGGCGGGCATAAACCACCGATCGGTGAGCCAGCATGGCACCACGTTGAGTGGGCATGTGCAGCAGGTTGCGATGGCATTTTTGGCATTGGTCGTTGTCGAAGGCGGCATAGGCTGCCTCGCGGGCTTTTTCTTGATCGTATTCGCCCTTGAAGAAGTGGACGGCGACATCTTTGAGGCCGTGGTAGCTCTTGGCAAAGAAAAAATCGAAGGTGTTCTGGGGGGCCGGCAGGTGGCAGTCCATGCAGTCCACGACGACTCCGGCGGCGTTGTTGGTGTGGGTGGACGACCGCCAGGCCACCACTGCCGGTTTAATTTCATGGCACGAGGCACAAAACTCCGGCGTTGAAGTCCTCACCATGGTGTAGTAGCTCAGGCTGAACAAGGGGAATGCGATTACGATCCCCACACCGACCAAGAGGGCTGGGATAATCCATTTTTTCATGTATCAATCCTTGGTGGGTTAGGACTAATTCTTCCCGTCATCAAACTTCTGAACATCGGTATAGCGACTTTCGAAAGGGTGGCTCAGCCAAAATATGGCCGATGGTTCACCATTTTACCCAAGCGATGCCCGGATAGACTGCAGGTTCAGTAGGGCTTATCGTGGAAGAAATCGTGTTAGGATGACTTAATCACTATTATGAAACCGCCCTGCTGTCAACTTTTTTCATCACACATTGTGGTGATCTCGTCCCCCATGACGGATGGCGCGTCACCCGGCACCTGATTTTTTCTCTTTTTGGGAACCCAGGGCTTTAAGCTGAATCGCCACCATTTGTTTTTGAGAGTCATCGACAGCCAGTTTCAAGGCCCGGTTCAGATGAAAACCGGCATTTTTCAGATCTCCTTTTTGTCGGTAAAAGCGGCCTAAGTTGTAGTGAGCGCTGAACATATCCCCCAGTCGACCGCTGCTTTCCCCTAAATAATAGTAGGCCTGGGTAAAGCCCTCATTGTAGCGCACCAGATTTTCGAAGGTGTCTTTGGCCTCCGCCACTCGACCCAGTTCCATCTGGGTGCGCCCCAGATACAGCTTGCTCTCGGGATCTTTTTCGGAACTGCTGGCGGACAGGGCTTCCATGGCTTTTTCATACTGGCCGTCATGGAAATAGATTATTCCCAGATCCTGGAGCATCGAGGTGGTCATGGCATTGCCTTCGATGGCCCGTTTCATATGCACGGCCGCATTGTGCCACTGATCGACCCGGGTTAATGCCAGCGCATATCCATATTGGGCCAGAGGGCTTTCCGGCGATGCCTCGAGGTCCGTCTTGAACCGTTTCAGGGCCAGCTTTTCATCGGTGTAGAGGGCAATCAACCGGGTGTGTGCCAGATCAAATCCGCCGACTTCCACAGGTTTTTTGACCGCTGCCGATTGGTTCTGGTGCAGCCAGTTGTCGATGTAGCTCATGCGGGCCTCGGACGCCGGATGGGTGGTCAGGTAGGTGGGAATCTGTTCGGACCCGTACCACTGTTTGCTGCGGATTTTCTTCAATGATGTCAGCAATCCCTCTCCGCTGTAGCCGGCCAGGGCAAGATATTCAAGGCCCAGCTGATCCGCCTGCATCTCATTGTCACGACTGTAGGCCAAGGCGGCAGTCTGGCCGGCGGCCACCGATCCAACGGTCACGGCGCTGGCCGCTGCCCCTGCACCGCCGGCGCCCAGCAACACCCCGGCCACCATGCCGGCCAGCGTGGCCATGCCGATCTTCTTGGAGCTTTCGATCCGGTCGGAGATGTGGCGGCAGACCACGTGGGCAATTTCATGGCCGATAATGCCGGCCAGCTCATCTTCGGAATCCAGGGCGGCGAACAGGCCGCTGTTGAAGAATATGTGGCCTGCCGGGGTAGCGAAGGCGTTGTATACATCTTCATGGAGCACGTGAAACTGATAATCAAAAGGCTGGGGCGGTATGGCAGCCAGGATGCGTTTGCCCACCCGGTTGACATAGTCATTGATAACCGGATCCTCGATGAGTGGGAACTGGGCCCTGACCACCGCCATAAACTCCGAGGACATTTCCCTTTCTTCCTGAATGGTGAGGCAGATGCCTTCGGGAACCGTGATGACAATGGTGGAAATGAGAAATGCGGCCATCGTGACAATGGTCAATATTTTATTTTTTATCGGCATGTTAATAACCTTTAAATTTTTAACGGCAACGGCTGTTTCAATCGCTTTTCAGCCTAGCATGGCACATTCTAATATACTTTTCAAACAGCATGTTTTGTGTTAAAGCTGGGCGCCATGGCACAGATCATATGCATCGCTAACCAGAAAGGCGGCGTGGGAAAGACCACAACGGCAGTCAACCTGTCGGCGGCGCTGGCCGTTTCTGAAAAACGGACACTGCTGGTGGACTGCGACCCCCAAGCCAATGCAACCACCGGGGTGGGACTGGAGAAATCCAAACTGGTAAAAACCCTTTATCACGGGATGATCGGCGATTCTGGTGCAGATGCGGTGATCGTCGACAGCCAGATCGAATCCCTCAAGGTCATGCCCTCCCGGGTGGAACTGATCGGCTTCGATGTGGAGATGATGGACCGGCCCCATCGGGAACATGCCTTACGGCGCCTGTTGGCGTCGGTGATTGAAGATTTCGATTATATCCTGATCGACTGCCCCCCATCGTTGAGCTTGCTTACCGTCAATGCCATGACGGCCGCCGATGCCCTGCTTATTCCCCTTCAGTGCGAGTTTTATGCCCTGGAGGGGCTCAGCCAACTGGTTCAGACCTTCCAACGGATCAAGAGCGGCTTGAACCCGGGACTCAGAATCGCCGGTATCTTGCTGACCATGTTCGACCGCCGGACCAATCTGAGTCATCAGGTGGCTGAGGATGCGGAAAACCACTTTAAGGACTTGGTGTTCAAGACGACCATTCCCCGTAATGTCCGCCTGGGGGAGGCACCCAGTTTCGGGCAGCCCATATTGCTTTACGATGCCATGTCTGCCGGGGCTGTCAGCTATTTTTCCCTCGCCAAGGAGATCATGGCCGCCAATCATGCCGGCCGCGCCTGACAGGCTTTCCGGTAACGCTGATTCGCCGGGACCGGTGTTATCGGTTTCGGCCAGCCATTCACAATTCAGGACACCGCATGCCAGATAAGACCAAACAAAGCAGCGTCGGATCCGGCGCCAAGAAGAAACGGAAAATGGCCTTGGGCAGGGGGCTCGATGCACTGATCCCGGATCTGGGCACGATGGAAGGGATTTCCGAATCATCGTCATCGACGCGAAAAGGTTATTTTCTGTGTGAAATCGATATGATTCGGCCGAACCACTACCAGCCGCGACGTCATTTTGCAGCGGATGAACTGGAAGAACTGGCTGAATCCATCCGCAGCCAGGGCATCATCCAACCGCTGCTGGTGCGCACTGACGATGCCGGTTACGAACTGGTAGCCGGTGAGCGCCGTCTGCGGGCGGCCACCCTGGCCGGCCTGGACCGGGTGCCTGTTTTGGTTAAGGATGTCTCGGATGCCGAGATGCTGGAGATTTCCATCGTAGAGAACATCCAGCGGGAGAACCTGAACCCCATGGAGGAGGCCGAGGCCTACCATCGGCTGATCACCGAGTTCGATCTGACCCAGGATAAGGCTGCCGAGCGGGTGGGAAAGAGCCGCAGCGCCGTGGCCAACCTCCTGCGGCTGCGCCAGCTTCCCGACCCGATCAAGGAGAGCATCATTGAGGGCGCCTTGAGCATGGGCCACGCCCGGGCCCTTCTGGGGGCCGACACGCCGGCCAAACAGCAGTCCGCCTGGCGGGAGGTGGTGGCTAAACGATTGTCGGTGCGCGACACTGAAGCGTTGATCAAACGGATCAACGCGGAAAAGAAACCGGCCCGCACCCCGGAATTGACCTCTGCACAGCGCTATTTTAGGGATGTCTCCGAAGATCTGTCCCGCCATTATGGCACCCGGGTCCGCATTCAGCGCAAGGGTAAGAAGGGGCGGGTGGAAATCGATTTTTTCAGTGACGACGACCTGGACCGGTTGCTGGGGCTGCTCCGAAAAAGTTAGTGGCCATGGCTATTCACCTCATCATCGACGGCTACAACCTGATCCGCCAATCCCCGGAACTGTCCGGGATGGATCGGCAGGACCTGCAACTGGGACGTGAAGCATTGGTGGACATGCTGGTGGCCTACAAAAAACTGAAACCGCATAAAATTACAGTGGTCTTCGATGGCACTGCCGAGCCCTCCCTTTACGGTTCCCGGGATCGGGTCAGGGGCATTGCCATCCGCTATTCACAGGGTGGAGAGAGCGCCGATGATGTGATTCGGCGAATGGCCCGCCGGGAAAAGGCCAAAGCCTTAGTGGTCAGCAGCGACCGGGAAGTCATGTCTGCTGCCGAGTCGGCTGGAGCCACCGTATTGGATTCGGCTGCCTTCGAGGAAAAGATTGCCATGGCCCGATACCTGGCAATAAAAGGCGGCGAGGAGACCGTTTCTTCGGGCTGGGTGCCCACTACCCGCAAAAAGGGGCCCAGCCGTCGACTTCCCAAGCGCAAGCGCCGGGCAAGGGCACGGGTGAAAAAACTATGACGACTTTGTAAAACGTCCAATATCTTCGTTGTGCTGCATTCCTCGTCACTGCGGCGTACCATGCGTACGCCTCATTCCTCGTCACTTGCACGCCTTGATCTTGAACGGTTTACAAAGCCGTCTATATTTGGTTTTATCATGTGTCCATCAACTTTGGTTCCCGTATAGGCGCCATTGGTTTTTGCGAATCAAGGGATTGAGGAATGGGTATACGTCAACCGTCTTCACGAAAAACGATCGGTATCATCGATGGTCAGGGCGGTGGCATCGGCAGCACCATCATCAAAAAAATAAAAGCACACTTCGGCGAGTCCGTGGAGATCATCGCTCTGGGGACCAACGCCATCGCCACTGCCCAGATGCTCAAGGCCGGAGCCAACCGAGGGGCATCGGGGGAAAACGCAATTGTTCGCACGGTTGCCCGGGTGGATGTGGTGGTCGGGACCCTGGGTATCATGCTGGCCCATGCCATGATGGGTGAAGTGACCCAAAAAATGGCCGAAGCCGTGTCCGGATGTGCGGGCATCAAGCTCATTCTGCCCATATCCCAGGAAAATGTGGATTTGATCGGGATGTCGGACGAACCGCTGCCCCACATGGTGGAAACCCTTGTCATCGATCACCTGAAGCCGCTGCTTTGAGCCCATTGTTAAATGGCAACTGAAGGTAGCGCCGGATTATAGATGAAGATCGAGATCGCCAAAACCGCCGGCTTCTGCATGGGGGTGAGACGGGCAGTGGAACTGGCCCTGGATGCACCGGGCAAATACGCTGAGCCCATTTACACCTACGGCCCCCTGATCCACAATCCCCAGGTCCTCTCCCTATTTGAGAAAAAAGGGATCACTGTCCTGAAAACGATTCCGCAACGGGGGACCGGCACCGTTCTGGTGCGGGCCCACGGTGTACCTCCCGAGGACAAGCAGCGGCTCAAGGACGCTGGATTTAAGGTGGTGGATGCTACCTGCCCGCGAGTCATTCGCGTACAGACCATCATTCGGGTTCATGCCAGGAAAGGCTTTGCCACCATAATCATCGGCGACCGGGACCACCCTGAAGTGGTGGGGCTGGTGGGGTATGCCGGATCGTCGGGAAACGTGGTCAGCACCATGGCGGACGTCGAAGCCTTGCCGGCTTTCGACCGGGCCATCATCGTGGCCCAGACCACCCAGAACATGAAGCTCTACGAGCAGGTGAAAGCCTGGGCCGCCGATAATTTCCCCCATTACAAGACCTTTGATACCATCTGTGATTCGACGGAAAAGCGGCAGGCAGAGGTCAAACAGCTGGCTGATCGCGTAGACGCCGTTATCGTCGTGGGGGGAAAGGAGAGCGGTAATACCCGGCGACTGGCTGAGATTGCCGGTGAGACCGGGAAACCGGCCTTCCTCATGGAAACTGAAGCTGAGCTGGAATCCTGCTGCCTGGACAGGGTTGACCGGGTGGGGATTACCGCCGGGGCGTCAACGCCCAACTGGATCATTAAACGGGTATTCCGGGAACTGGAAAAGCTGCCGGCCAAGCGCCAATCGAGCGTCGTCAGGACCCTTTTCAGCACGATTCAGACCCTCTTGCTGACCAATGTTTACGTGGCCGTGGGTGCCGGATGCCTCTGTTTTGCCTGTACACGGCTGTTGGGGCTGACCACTGCCCTTGCCCCGGTGGCCGTGGCCATGCTTTACGTGCTTTCCATGCATCTGCTCAATCACCTCACCGGCACGGCTGAAGATGAATACAACGATCCGGAGCGGGCCCGGTTTTATGAGCGGCGCCGGCGACTGTTGTCTGTCCTGGCCGTCGCTGCCGGCGGTCTGGGGATCCTGTGTGCATCGGCTATGGGGGCTGCCGCCTTCGTGATCCTGCTGATCATGAGTCTGTTGGGCCTCTCCTACAACCTGTATTTGTTGCCGGACAGCTTCGGGTTCAAGTTCCGGCGGATCAAGGATATTCCCGGTTCAAAAACATTTCTCATCGCCGTGGCCTGGGGGGTGGTGGTGGCCCTGCTGCCCGGGATCACGGGCAAGGGGACACTGACCTTCCCTATCGGGGGCGTGTTCGTCTGGGCTACCGGCCTGGTGTTTGCCCGTACCGCCTTTTTCGACCTGCTGGATGTTCAGGGCGATCGCATCATTGGCAAGGAAACCCTGCCGATCCTGCTGGGGAACCGAAAAACCGCGGTTCTGCTGAAAGGAACCTTGGTCGGCTGCATGATTCTGATTGCCGCCGGGTCGGCCATCGGCCTGGTTTCCGGACTTGGTTTTTTCCTGACCCTTTGCCCGGCGGCCATGCTCATGTTGGTCAGTGCCTATGAAAACGGGCAGATGCTGCCCAGCATGCGCCTGGAGTTTCTGGTGGAAAGCCTGCTTTTGTTGTCCGGGGTCATCACCCTGCTGTGGATCTGGGCGTTATGAAGTCTAACCTACCCGCGAGATCATCGCCATGAAAACCGCTAATCGTGAACTGAAACTTGCCGGTGAATTTATCCGGGACACCGGCTGCAATCTTTTCCTGACCGGCAGGGCCGGAACGGGCAAGACGACCTTTCTCCACACATTAAAAAAAGAGAGTCCCAAACGGCTGGTCGTCACGGCGCCTACCGGTGTTGCCGCCATCAACGCCGGTGGCGTTACCCTTCACTCGTTTTTCCAGCTTCCCTTCGGGCCGTTTCTGCCGGGCAGTGAAACGGTGCGCCACCAGTATCGGTTCAGCAAGGAAAAGGTCGACATCATCAGGAACTTAGATCTGCTGGTGATCGATGAGATAAGTATGGTGCGGGCCGACTTGCTGGATGGCGTGGATAGCGTCCTGCGCCGTTATCGTCGCGGCAATTTGCCGTTCGGCGGTGTGCAGTTGCTGATGATCGGCGATTTGTTCCAGCTGCCACCGGTGGTAAAGGAAGAGGAGTGGGGACTCTTGCACGAGGCCTATGCGTCACCCTATTTTTTCAGCAGCACCGCCTTGGGCAACACCGAAATGGTGACCATTGAGTTGCTGCATATTTATCGCCAGGCGGACAGCCATTTTATCGACCTGCTCAACCGTGTCCGCGGCAACCGGCTCGACCAGGCCGCGTTGAAGGAACTCAATGCCCGCCATATCGCTGATTTTACACCCGCCGCCGGCGACGGTTATATCACACTCGGCACCCATAACCGGATCGCCGATACCATCAATGGTTCCAGACTCGGGGCGCTGCCGCAACAGGTCCACACGTTCGAGGCCGAAATTGAGGGAGACTTTCCGGAACACACTTACCCGACCGCCGCCACCCTCGATCTGAAGACGGGCGCGCAGGTGATGTTCGTTCGCAATGACAGTTCACCTGAAAAACGCTACTTCAATGGAAAAATCGGTACGATTACGCGGTTCACGGACACGGATATCCGGATACGGTGCCCTGGCGATTCAGAAGCGATCGCGGTTGAGCCGGCAACCTGGGATAACATCGACTATACGCTCGACCGGAAAACACTCGAAATTACTGAAAACAGGATTGGTGCCTTCAGACAATACCCGCTGAGGCTGGCCTGGGCCATCACCATCCACAAGAGCCAGGGGCTTACCTTTGACAGGGCCATCATCGACGCCAAGGCCGCCTTTGCCTATGGACAGGTATACGTGGCACTCAGCCGTTGTCGGACCTTTGAAGGGATGGTGCTCTCCACCCCGCTTTCACTGGCGGCAATCAAAACCGATCCGGCTGTACTCGCTTTCAGCGTGGAGACGAAGCAGAACCTCCCTTCCACGGGTCAACTCAAAGCGGCTAAAATCCGTTACCAGCAGCAGTTGCTGCTGGCGTGTTTTGACTTTCAGCCGTTGCGCGCCTGTTTGCGCCGCATGGTATCATTGCTGCTGGAAAACGCCGGGTTGATCCGTGTTTCCGGCGGTGACCCTATCCGCGAACTGCAGAAACAGACCGAGGACGAGGTCTGCACCGTCGGCCATAATTTCCTCCGCCAGCTACGGGGTCTCTTCTCATCCTCCACGTTGCCGGTGTCCGATGCACTCGTGCTGGAGCGGGTCGCCAAGGCATCGGTATACTTCCAGGAGAAAATTGCAGCGGGACTTGGTCGTCAGCTTGCCTGTCTGCAAATTGATACGGACAACAAGGCGCTTCGAAAAAGGGTGAACCATGTCCTCAACCGTTTGCAGGAAGAGACCGCGGTCAAACTGGCCGCGGTGCAAAGCTGCGAAGACGGTTTTTCGCCTTCACGCTATTTGAGGGCCGTTTCGGCCGCCGGAATCGACAGTCGGAAGAAAAAGGAGAAAATTGAATCGATCACCTATGGTGAAGCCGATATTGCTCATCCTGAGTTGTTTCAGGCATTGAAAGACTGGCGCAGCCGCAAGGCGGACGAGGAAAACATTGCCCCTTACCGGGTCCTGCACCAGCGGACCCTGATCCAGATAGCCGTCAACCTGCCCGACACGCCCGGGGCCCTTAAAGGGGTCAAGGGCATCGGTAAACGGCTGATGGAAAGGTACGGGCAGGAGCTGGTCGCCACGGTTGGTGCCTATCGCCTGAAATACCAGATTAAGGCGGTGACCCTGCCTGCAGGAACACCGGATGCGCCGCCACCCAGGAAGCCGAAAGCGCCCCGGATCGACACCCGGCAGATCAGTCTCGAGTTGTTTGAGAAGGGGATGACCCTTGCACAAGTCGCCGAGGAGCGGGGATTGGTGATCGCCACCATCGAGGGACATATGGCCCATTGGGTGGAAAGCGGAAAAGTCGCCATTGACCTGCTTTTGCCACCCGAAAAGCGGCAAATGATCGAACAGGAACTGTCACGATTGCAGGGAAAACCGTTTGGTCAAATCAAGCACGCCCTGGGCGCTGATGTCTCCTTTGGTGAGATAAAACTGGTGCAGGCGCATCGCAAACACCTCGAGCCCTCCTGATGACAGGTCAGCTCCCTTTCCCAAACGGGCAGTGGGGATAGACGCACGCTTCGCAATCGCGGCAGAGTCCGCCATGCCCGAGAAACGCCAGTTCTTTCTTCCCGATATGCTCACCGGTCAATATTCTGGGAAGAATCAGATCCAGTACGGTGATGCGGTGATGGAGTCCACATGCCGGTACCCCCAACAAAGGTATTTCACGGATGTAAGCGGTCATAAACATGGCGCCGGGCAGGGCCGCCGCACCATAGTGGACCTCTTGTCCTCCTGCCATGGTGATGCCTTTGCGGGTCACATCATCCGGGTCCACACTCATCCCGCCGCTCAGGAGGATCAAATCACAACCATCGGACAGGTGGTCTTCGATCGCCGTTCGAATTATTTCAGGGTCATCGGGAACCCATGTCACCCCGGCCACGTCAGACCCGAGCATCTCGATTTTCTCCCTTAAAATCGGTGCGAATTTGTCTTCTATCAGCCCGTCGTACACTTCACTCCCGGTGACCACCACACCGGCCCGGGCTTTTTTGAGGGCACGTACATTCAAAACCCCTCCATTCTGGGCGGCAATGGCTGCGGCCCGCTCGATGGGAGCCCGCTTCATCACAAGGGGAATCGCGCGTGTTGCCGCCACCATCTCGCCTTTTTTCACCAGGGTGTGGTTGTGAATCGTGGCGCACATCACCTCGTCGACCATATTGAAAGCCGTCAGGGCTGCAATGTCCACGGTACACAATCCGTCATGTTGCGCATGGAGGCTGATCTTGCCCTCTTTAGGGGTATCCTCCCAGACGACCCCTTTCCCGGAAAGGCTTTGTGCCAGGATCGAAGCGGCCTGGTTCTCGTGGATTTCATCATCATCGAGATCGATCAGGTAGAGATGATTCTTCCCCAGTTTCTGCAATCGGCAAATATCTTCATCACAGATCGTATGGCCTTTCCTGAACGCCGGACCCTTGAACTCACCCGGCCGGATTTCCGTAATATCGTGGGCCAGCTTCGTCCCCAAAGAATCGTTTACCCCGATTTTTTTCAACACAGCCTGGTCTCCTTATTTGATGTCCACCGACGATCCTACTGGTTCATGTGCAGGTTGGGTGCTGGATGGGTTGTCTTGATTTCTGCAGGGTGACCACCCCATATCGTGCCAGGCGATGTCCCGGACATGCGTAAAATAGGATCGGTCGGTGCAAGGCTTACAGACCGGATTGCCCTGCAGGAGAATTTCTCTGGCATCCCGGATCATTTGACCGCAGCGGCTGCAGGCCACTTTTCGCCGTGTCGGGCCGGGCAAGTCAAATTCATCGATTTTTACGCGGACCTTCTGGACGCGGAACAGGGTGCTGTCCGGCATTCGTTTATAAGCGGCAATCTGCCGTTCGGACCTGGTGGCGAATTCGGGTGCGTAAACCTGCGCGAGATCCCTTGACTCCTCCGTGGACAATACCCGGTAGGAATCCCCGGTATCCAGATTCATGAAGGTTGCGGCCATAATGCCATAATCGACAAACTTGAGACTCCGTCGCCCCAGTTTTACACCGGTGACATGGGCAACGGCATCCGCCGTGCAGCGGTCCATCTCCACATAAACCAGGAGCTTTTTAATCTGATCGATCCGTTTGGGTTGATCCATTCCGATCAGTCGACACCCTAAAATCGCCATCCGCACACCCACCACCTGTCCCGGGCAGAGATGCCCGTGCTCGGCGGCACAGGACTCGAGTAACGAATGGAAGTCGTCCATGAACGATTCTCCTGGATCTTTCGTGACCGGATCTTATGGGTGCCATGACGATGTGTTAACAATAACATAAACCCGGGCAGATGTACCTGAATTTTATCGATCCTCCTCACCTTCATCCGTTCCTTCCACCACCGGCTCTTTCATGATCAGGCCGATAGCTTGGCGGGCCGTGGCAGCGGCTTCGGGAAAGACATCCACCAGGTTGGCGGCGTGGCGCAGGTTGTCGGCGGTGCGCATCATCAGCATCGCCAGGTTGCCTTCGGCCATGCCGTATTCCTTGATGATGTTTTCCCACGGATATCCCGATGCCCAGGCATGAGTCATGGCGGCGGGCCGCAGGTAGAACTGGCGCACGTCGAAGCCACGGGATTTCATGTGGCGGGCGAATCCGGTCAGTTTTTTCTGGATACGGCCCACTGTGCGCTTGAGCCGGTTGGGTACCAGGCGCCCCTCCATGCGGTCATCGGTTTCCCTTTCGTTGACCATGCAGGCGAACACTCCGGCCATCTGGGCCGCGTCCCCGTCCGGCAACAGCCCCTGGCGCAGGCATTCGGCCACGATCAGGGGCTGGTCCACCCGCAGCTGGGATGCCCAGATTCCGTCACCGGTGAGGCGGTCATCACCGTCTACAAATCCGGTCTCCTTGAGAAAATCCAGGTGTCGTAGAAAATCTTCCCAGAGGACTTCGTGAACATCGGCCATGCGGCTTTTCTGGCGGCTGTCCTCGGCTTTGGTAATCAGCAGCCAGGTGGCGAAGGATCGCTTGAGCAGCTCTTCAATCTGGGCCGGGGTGTGGGAAAGCAGCAGGTTGAGGACCATGGAGAAGTTGATGCGGATGCGGCTGACCACCTTTCCCGGTCGGGACGCGAGCAGGCGGGCCACCAATCGCAGGTCCATGTAGCGGCCGGGAACAGCCAGTCCGAAGCCGATCTTGTCCATGCCACGGCGGCCGGCGCGACCGGTCATCTGGTGAAGCTGGGTGGCGTCCAGGGGGATGAATTCGGTGCCGTTGAACCGGTCCGAGTTGAAAAACACCATGGTCCGTGCCGGAAAATTGACACCGGCGGCGACGGTGGAGGTGGCGAAGACGGCGGTCAGCAAACCTTCGCTCATCAGGTGTTCGACCACCAGCTTCCAGCCGGGAAGATGACCGCTGTGGTGGGCGCCGACGCCGGCCTGCTCCAGATGTATGCGCTGACGATGCTGGGCCAGATGCGGCGAATTGTCGGTGAGCGTTCGAATCCGGTCAGCAATTTCAGCCTTTTTTTCGTCGGAAAGGGGGACAGACCCATGGCACAGGTTAAGGGCGGCGTCGCAGTCGCTGCGGGATTTTAAAAAGAAGATGGCCGGCAGCAGGTCATAGGCCTTGAGTACACCAAGAATGTCGCCAAATGGGGGAAGGCCGCGGCGTCGGGGCAGCTCCTGTTGCTTTTTCCCGCCGACGAGGTTTTTAACTTTTTTGTGAAGCGCATTGGCCCCCCGCCCGCCCTTGACGGTCAGGGGCAGCAGGGTGCCCGATGGGTGCAACACCATCGGATAGAGCGGCACGGGCCGCTGGGTTTCGGCCACCACCCGGCAGGGACGGCCGCGAATGGTCGTCAGCCAGTCGGCGATTGCGCCCGCATTGCCCACCGTTGCCGACAGCATCAGCAGGGGGATGCGCGGGGGCAGGTAGATCATGGTCTCCTCCCACACCACGCCGCGTTCCTCGTCTCCCATATAATGGGCCTCGTCGAGCACCACCAGGTCCGTGTTCAGCGAAACGCCTTGGTGCATGGCATCGTAAAGCTGGTTTCTCAGGATTTCGGTGGTGCCGACGATGATGGGCGCATCGGGGCTTTCCTTACGGTCGCCGGTGAGAATGCCCACATTTTCAGGACCGAAGATCTCGGAAAATTCAGTGAGTTTCGAGTTGGTGAGGGCCTTGAGCGGCGAGGCGTACCACGCCCTTCCGCCCCGCTCAAATGTGCGCCGGATGGCCTGGACAGCGATCCAGGTCTTGCCGGCGCCGGTGGGGGCGGTCACCAGGCAGTCGTACTCGGCCATGACCGCTACGGCCTCGGTCTGGAATCGGTCAGGCCTGAAGGGCTTGTTCCTCGGAACGCCGATGCCGGAAAAGACGTCCTTGAGCTGCGGGTCGGACCCGGGAATAAGCATGCGGCGGTCCGCCCGGCGGTCAGGTCGCTTGCCCGGTGGCTTTCGTCGCGACGGATATCGACGGCGCCCCTGGGTGGCGCCTTTTACGGGCTTATTCATCCGCATATAGCTTGTCGATGATGCCGGCCACGACCTGTTTGGCCGTGGTTGCCGTGTCATAGGGAGAGGCGCCGGAGAGATCGGCCTCGATGAGCGTGTCGTCGTAGGGCAGAAAGCCCAGAAATTCAAAATCAGGCAGGTGCTTGCGCAAAAATTTTTCATCCCTGGGGCTGCGAATTTTGTTGCCCACCACGGCAACATGGTTCAGCTGGATCTCGGCGGCCAGGCGCCGGATGTGCTCGGCGGTGTCGATGCTGCGGCGACCCGGCTCCACGACCACGATCAGTTTGTCCACGGCCTGGGCCGTGGCGCGTCCCAGGTGTTCGATGCCCGCTTCCATGTCCATGATCACCACTTCGTCGCGTCCCAGCACCACATGCATCACCAGTGCCCTGAGCAGGGTGGATTCCGGGCACAGGCAGCCGGACCCTCCCTTTTTCACGCTGCCCAGGCGCATAAGCTTGATGTTGTTCATCTTGACGGAAAGGGTGTCGGGGATGTCGTCCACCTTGGGGTTCAGTTTGAAGAATCCGCCGATGGTGCCGGGCTGGGCGCCGGTGCGCTCGAAAATCAGCTCTTTCATCTCGGCGATGGGGGTGATCTTGTCGGCATCGGCGATGCCCAGGGCCGCCGCCAGGTTGGCGTCCGGGTCCGCATCGATGGCCAGCACTTTTTTACCCTGGTCGCTCAACGTCCGCGCCAGAAGAGAAGAGAATGTCGTTTTTCCCACACCGCCTTTGCCGCTGACTGCCAGTTTCATGTGCCCATCCTTTTCCGCGCCCGCAGGCGCTTTCGCGTTTATCGAATATGGCGATTAATATAAGACAGGTTGCCGGATCAGCAAGGGGAGGCCGTGGCAGCCAACCGGTGAACAGGGCATCTGTTCAAGGCTGAAGCGCGAACGCTGTCGACGGTAGATTTCACCGGCATGGCGGCCAGGGTCACTCCGGTTGGAAGCCCTTGCGATTTCTGTCGCCTTTGCGGTTGCAATTCCCGGGCTCAGGGGTGCCTGAGTCTAATTTTCCGTTCTATGCTCTTGACCGGCTTTTATATTGAGGATAAATCTTGATGCGCATGTTGACGGAGCCACTCGCCGTTTACCCGATCCATTCGATCTTAAATAATTTCTCCAATCCACGGAGAGGACGGATTAATGATTCCAACGACAACCCTGCGACGGTTTATTTTTCTGCTGGCCGCCGCTATTGCCCTGCCGGTGGCGGGACTCGCCCAGGATAAACCAGGGGCGGCAACCAAAAGGCCGCCATCACCGGTGACTGTGCTGCCGGTGGTGGAACAGCGTGTATCCCGGCAGGTGACCTTGGTGGGCAGTGTGGAAGCCGTGGCGACCAGCGTAGTGGCAGCCGAGGCGGGCGGTGTGGTGGCAGTGTTCCCGGCCAAGGAGGGTCGGCGAGTTAAAAAGGGCGACCTGCTGGTGCGGTTAAAAACACGCGAGCAGGCCTTGGAACTCAAAGGACGTGTGGCCGAGCGGGAGCGGATCAAGGCCAACCTGGAAAATGCGCAGAAGGAGCTGGAGCGGGTGGGGCGCCTGCGGCAGAACAACAGCATTTCCCAGCGGACCTACGATGACGCCCTTTATTCCCACCGCGCCCTGTCCCAGGCGCTGCTGGTGGCTGAATCCCAGATCGAGACCCTGGCCTATCGCATCGAACAGAAAACGGTCGTTGCGCCATTTGACGGGTTTGTGGCTGCCGAGCACACCCAGGTCGGACAATGGATCCAGCCTGGCGGGCCGGTGGTCACCCTGGTGGACATCTCCCAGGTCCGGGTCGTCGTGGATGTTCCCGAACGCTATGCGGTGGAATTGCAACCGGATGGGCGGGTACAGGTGACGGTGACCAGTCTGGCTGAGGATGGGCGTGAAGGAAAAATCGATGCCATTTTACCCAGAGGGGATGCCATGACCCGGACCTTTCCCGTACGGGTGCTTCTGGACAACCCCGGATTTACCATCAGAGCCGGCATGGAGGCAGTGGTCACGTTTGACCTGTCCGAGCGTTTCAGCGCGCTGATGGTCCCCAAGGATGCGATCGTGACCGCCGGAGATCGATCCATCGTATATCGGGTGAACGATGGCAAGGCGTTTCCGGTATCGGTGACGATCCAAGGATACCATGACGGACTGGCTGCCGTTGCCGGTGACCTGGCAGCCGGTGACCTGCTGGTGGTTCGGGGCAACGAGCGGCTCATGCCGGGCCAGGAGGTGGCCGTCTCTGAAGACACTGGACAGAAGCCAGAAGACTGAAGATTGAGGACAGAGGACAGAGGACTGAGGACTGATCTCAGACTTCCGACTTCGGTCATCTGACCTCTGACATCGGAAATCCGACCATGAAGCTAGTCGATCTCTCCATTAAAAAACCGGTAACGGTTTCCGTGGGCGCCATTCTGTTGCTGCTCTTCGGTTTCCTGGCACTGTTGCGGATTCCCATCCAGCTGACGCCCAACGTGGATCTGCCGGAAGTGTCCATCCAGACCACCTGGACCGGGGCCAGTCCGGAAGAGGTGGAGCGCGAGGTCACCGAAGTCCAGGAAAAGGAGTTGAAAAGCTTAAACGGCCTCACCGAGATCAAGAGCGAGAGCCAGGACGGTCTCAGCTACATCAGCCTGGAATTCGAGATCGGCACGGATATCGACGAAGCCCTGCTGCGGGTCTCCAACAAGATGGAGCAGGTCAAAAGTTACCCGGACAACGTGGACCGACCCATCATCAAGTCCGGCGGCCGCTTCGAAAAGGCCATCGCCTGGATGGTGCTCATGGCCGAAAACGGCTACCAGGGCAACCTGGAAGAGGAATACGATTTCCTCGACGAAGAGGTCCAGCCCTGGTTGGAACGGCTTCCCGGCATCTCTTCGGTCAACATCCACGGCGGCAAAAAGCGTGAAATGCAGGTGGTGGTGGATGTGGAAGCCATGGCTTCCAGAAGGATCACGGTGCCGGACCTGATCCGCGCACTAAAGGTGGAGAACAAGACCATCAGCGCCGGCGACTTCGACGAGGGCAAACGCCGTTACATTGCTCGCACTGTGGGTGAGTATAAGAGCCCCGAAGACGTGGCCAACGTGATCATCCGGCGGGTCGAGGGCATCCCCGTTGCGGTCAAGGACGTGGCCACGGTCCGTCTGGGCCATGAAACACCGGCCGTGGTGGTGCGCCATGACGGTGTGACCACCATTGTCATGAGCGCCGTGCGCGAGCCGGGTACCAACGTGCTGCTGGTCATGGACCGATTGAAGACCGCCCTGGGCGAACTCAATAACGGCATCCTCAAAGACCGTCACCTGTCCATCGAACAGGTTTACGACGAGACCACCTACATTTACGACGCCATCAACCTGGTCAAGAAGAACCTGATGGTCGGTTCGATCCTGGCGGTCACGGTGCTGCTTCTGTTTCTGCGCAACATCGCCGGGACGGTGGTGGTCTCTGCCGCCATTCCCGTCAGCGTGGTGGGCACCTTCCTCTTCATGACCCTGGCCGGCCGCAACATCAACGTGGTCAGCCTGGCCGGCCTGAGTTTTGCCGTGGGCATGGTCGTGGACAACTCCATCGTGGTCTTCGAGAATATCTTCCGCCACCGGGAGATGGGCAAAGGCCGCGTCCAGGCCGCCTATGACGGCACGACCGAGGTGTGGGGGGCGGTGCTGGCCAGCACCCTGACCACCATCGCGGTTTTTCTGCCCATCGTGTTCGTGGAGGAGGAGGCTGGCCAGTTGTTTCGCGACATCGCCATCGCCATTTCCAGTGCCGTCGCCCTAAGCCTGCTGATTTCGATTACCGGCATTCCCACCCTTTGCGCGTTGATCCTGGGGCGTGTGGAGAAAAAAACATCGGAAAAACGCAAGCGGATGTTCTCGGCCACCCGGGTGGCCGGCGGGTTTGTCTCGGCCCTGGTCGGATTTGTCGACTGGATGTGCGGCCGGGTGTGGTCGCGCGTCATGGTTGCCGTCGTTCTGGTGGCCCTGGCTGTGGTGTTGATCGTCAGCCTGATCCCCAAGACCGAATATCTGCCCACCGGCAACCGTGAACTGCTTTTCGGCATTCTGATTCCGCCGCCCGGGTACAACACCGATGAATTTGCCGCCATCGCCCGAACCGTGGAAGCGGACATCCTGCCCCTGGTCAACCGGGACGGGCCCAGCGAAGCAGCCGAGAAATTGAATCTGCCCACCGTGAAGAATTTTTTTTACGTGGCCTTTCGCCAGCAGATCTTCATGGGCGTGGTCTCCCGGGAGGCCGAGCGCACGGCCGAACTGATCCCCTATGTCTACCGAACGTTAGGTAAAGTTCCCGGTATGATTCCCATCGTCTACCAGGCCGGACTGTTTACCCGGGGACTGGGCAGTGGCCGTTCCATCGACATCGACCTCAAGGGCCCGGACCTGCCGCGACTGATTGCCCTGGGCCGGCAGATCTACGGCATGACGGCAGCCGCCATACCCGGCGCACAGATCCGCCCCATCCCGGGTCTGGACCTGGGAAACCCGGAGCTGCGGATCACGCCAAACCGGGACCGGCTTACCCGGCTGGGTATCAGTACGACCGACCTGGGCACCACCGTTGATGCCCTGGTGGGGGGGGCCAAGGCAGGTGCCTACCGGCTCTACGGTGACGAGATCGACCTGGTGGTCAAAAGCCGGGAAGACCGGCTGGCGCGGATCCAGGACCTGGAAGCCTTTCCCGTGGCCTCGCCATTGGGCGGCAAGGTGCTGATGGGGTCGGTAGCCGACATCCAACTGACTGAAGGACCCACGCAGATAAACCACATCGATACCCAGCGGGCCATTACCATCCAGGTGAACCCCCCGGCCGACATCTCCCTGGAGGCGGCCATGGAAACCATCGCCCGGCAGGTGATTGAACCCGTCAAGGCCCAGGCGCAGCTGGGCAGCCTCTACCGCATCGATCTGGGGGGTACGGCGGACCAGCTCACGCGCACCCGCGATGCCCTCGTCTGGAACCTGGTTCTGGCCGTGGCCATCTGCTACCTGCTCATGAGCGCGTTATTCGAGAACTTTCTCTACCCGTTGATCATCCTGTTCAGCGTCCCCCTGGCCGCTGCCGGCGGGTTCCTGGGGATTTTCCTGGTGAACCGGTTCATAGCGCCCCAGCCGCTGGATATTCTAACCATGCTGGGGTTTGTCATCCTGGTGGGCATCGTGGTCAACAACGCTATCCTGATCGTCCACCAGAGCCTCAACAACATTCGGGAACAGGCCATGGACGTGCGACAGGCGATCACCGAATCGGTGCGTTCGCGCATCCGTCCCATTTACATGAGCAGTATCACCACGGTGTTCGGCATGCTGCCCCTGGTGCTTTTTCCCGGCGCCGGCTCCGAGTTCTACCGGGGACTGGGCGGCGTGGTCGTCGGTGGTCTGCTGATCTCCACCATATTCACCATTTTTCTCATCCCCGCCATTCTCAGCCTGACCATGGAGACGGTGGCGGCCTTGAAGCGAATGATTACCATAGAGCATGAACATGAACCCTGATAACCAACCGGCCATTCTGGCCCCTGCCGGCAATCGCGCCGCTTTTCTGGCGGCACTGGCTGCCGGCGCCGACGCCATCTATTGCGGGTTAAAGTCCATGTCGGCCCGCATGGAGGCCAAGAATTTTTCACTCGGGGAGCTGGCTCAGCTGGTCGGGATGGCTCACGATCGGGGGGTGAAGGTATACGTCACCATCAATGCCCTGCTCAAGCCTGATGAACTGGACCGGACCGGCCAGCTGATTGATGACCTGCAGCGCCATGTGCACCCTGATGCGTTGATCGTCCAGGACCTGGGTGTCCTGGCCCTGGCCCGCCAGGCGGGATTTGACGGCGAGATTCATTTGTCCACTCTGGCCAACGTCACGTTTCCCAAGGCCCTGGGGTTTGTTGCCCGTAAGCTTGCCGTCGATCGGGCGGTGGTTCCCCGAGAACTTTCCATCGATGAGATCAGGGCCATGGCCGATGCCTGTCCCAAAACCCTGGGACTGGAGGCCTTCATTCACGGGGCACTTTGCTACGGTGTATCCGGCCGCTGCTACTGGAGCAGTTACATGGGGGGAAAGAGCGGTCTGCGGGGACGCTGCGTTCAGCCCTGCCGCCGCCACTATCGCCAGGAGGGGAAGAGCGCGCGGACCTTTTCCTGCCAGGATTTCTCCGTGGATGTGCTGGTCAAGATCCTGGGACAGGTCAAAAAAGTATTGGCCTGGAAGATCGAGGGCCGCAAAAAGGGCCCCCACTATGTCTACTACACCGTGACTGCCTACCGGATGCTGAGGGATCAGGGCGGCGACACCCGCATCAAAAGAGATGCACTGGACCTGCTGGCCCAGAGCCTGGGGCGGGAGGCCACCCACTACCAGTTTTTACCCCAGCGGCCGCAAAAACCAATCGACACCCGGCGGCAGACCGCCTCGGGCCTGTTCATGGGCAAGGTGCAGGGGCCTCCCAAAAATCCCTGGGTGGTGGTCCGACAGGCCCTGCTACCCGGAGATGTGCTGCGGGTGGGCTACGAGGACGAGACCGGTCACACCATCTGCCGGGTGACCCGTTTCGTTCCTAAAAAGGGGCGCTACCCGCTGAACCTGGGAGGAAAGAAAGCACCCTCGCCCGGTGCACCGGTATTTCTCACCGACCGCCGGGAAAAGGCCCTGGAAACCATGATGGCCGATGTGGAGGCCACCGCCACACCGCCGGGGCCGGTCATCTCCTGTCGATTCACGGCGAAACTGCCCCGGGGGGAAGTGAATTCTCGCCGTCCCGCGGAGATACGCGTCAGCCGGCTGCCGCTCCGGGCGTCAAACCGTAATCCTGTGGGCATGTGGCTGTCGGAAACGGCCGCGGCGAACCTCGGCAAATCAGCTGCCACCGATTTGTGGATCTGGCTGCCGCCGGTCGTCTGGCCGGACGATGAAGAACGCGTGGCCGGCCTGCTGAGACAGTGCCTTGAAAACGGGGCGCGCCAGTTCGTGCTTAATATGCCTTGGCAAATGGCCCTGTTCAATCGCCCCGAGGGCTTGACCCTGTGGGCGGGCCCCTTTTGCAATGCGGCCAATGCCCTGTGCCTGGAGATGCTGAAGACCCTGGGCTTTGCCGGGGCATTTGTAAGCCCGGAACTGGGAGAGTCGGATATTCTCACCCTGTGCCGCCAGAGCCCGCTGCCCCTGGGAATCGTCCTTTCAGGCAACTGGCCCCTGTGTATTTCCCGAACCCTGGCCGACGACATGCGGCTGCGCGTGCCCTTCGACAGCCCCCGGGGCGAGCAAGCCTGGGTGGACCAGCACGGTCCGGACTACTGGACCTTCCCCAACTGGCGGTTGGACATCACTGAAAAGCGAATGGTCCTCCTGAAGGCCGGCATCCAAATGTTCGCCCACCTGGATGAACCGGTGCCGTCCACGGTGACTATCAAAAAACGTCCGGGGCTGTGGAACTGGAAGATTGGATTGCAGTGAGATAGAAGACAGAAAATCGGGGACCGCGGACAGAATTCAGAGAATCGAAGACTGAGGAACCCATTCCGAATTGAGGAATTAGAGAAATTAAAGGATTGGAGAATGCTTGGAGCGGTTTTCAGTCATGACCGGTCCGCTTACATCCGATTTTTGTCCTAAGATTTCTTGGGCAGCAAACCATTTTTCTCAAGTTCCTTTATCACCATCTCAACGACCTGGCCGATGGCCTGCCCTGTGGTCTTCGGATTTTTGATCTGCGATTCACCCGCCCAGATCAACGATTCCGTCGTCACGTCGTAAAGCCCGGTTTCAAGACTGAATTGCACCTTTTCACCGTATATGGTGGGCCAAGTAACGTAGCTTGAGCCATAATTGTAAAAGCCATAGTAGTTATAGAAATACCGCGGCCTGTCACGGCTAAATACTTCGGACTCCTCCATTCCCACCACATGGGTTATCAAGACGGTGTCGTTTTCATACTTGTCGACCACCTCGAGGATGGCCTCTTTTTCCAGCTTGGCACCCATTTCGACAGCAAGCACGTCGGCACTGATAATCGCTTCAACGCCCTTCGCACTAAGCCAGTCCTTGAAATGTTTTTCAAGGATTGCCCTGATCTCTTGATTGTCAATAATGGCAATAATCAGCACATCCCTGATCGGCTTGCCCACGTGCGATGCTTCCATATGGGTCGGGATCATTCGGCTGCTCGAACCGGAACAGGCGACTACCGCGATGGCAAGGACTGCCATGAACAGTGTCGTTTCAATTTTTCGCATTTTCAATACGCCTCCCAATTCTTAGGCTACCCATGTTCATCAATATAAAATAGTATTCGAACCGTGTCGCGATAAATCGGTAAAGACCTATATAGTATAAATCAGGGTAAAGTCCAATTTATTGTATTATCGACGTTATTTTACCGTGGGTATCGACATGTCGTGGTTTGGGTTCTGGATATAAATTTTCAGATAGATATCAACCGGCTCTTTACCAACACACATACCATCGTTCTCGGATATCAAGTCAAGGATTTCGAGCAGCTTTTCTGGTGCGGCTCCTTTCGATCTTACCTTGAATCGAAAAATGCGTTGGCCTATACTCGGTAAAATTTCAAAAAAAAATCGGGCTTCCGTCATGCAACCTCAGACACCAGGAGATACCATGGCTTCAAGCATATTTCATTTCGCTACCATCGAGGTAAGTCTGAACGTCGGTCCTGATATCCGAGACATAACTGATGAGCTGAGCCGCATCATCGGCCGATCGGGCATTGAAAACGGCCAGGTCACTGCCTGCATGGTTGGATCGACAGGATCGTTGACCACCATAGAATATGAACCGGGTGTCATCCAGGATCTCAAAGACGCCATAAACCGGCTGGCGCCAAAAGATTTGGCCTACGCCCACGAATTGGCCTGGCATGACGGCAACGGTCACAGCCATGTCCAGGCGGCTCTCATGGGGCCATCTATCGCCTTACCCATTCGTAAAGGCCAGCTGCGGCTTGGCACATGGCAGCAGGTGGCGGCTATTAATCACGACAACCGGTCACGGCATCGAACCATCGAAGTCACCCTTTCCGGGATATAACCAACCCGTGTCACCGATCAAAAACAGTAGTGAAGCCGCCTACTACCGCCCGGCCTTACCCATTACCCTATCACTGATGGCCGGTATCATTCTAACCCAGAGCCTGCCTGGTTTTGTCATTGCGGCGTTGTTTATCCTGATTGTAGCCGCCCTGCGGCTGGCCATTTGTCTGAGGCGGGACCGGCCGGCGCGATGGTCTCCGCTGCTGGCCACAATGGCCGCAGGATACCTGGCTATGGTGCCGTGGCTATCGCCCACCCAAGGACCCGATCACGTCGCTCAATATCTTGACACCGGATATTGGCGAATTCACGGAACCGTCGTTGATTCACCTATCGTTCGTTTCGGCCGGACCCGTCTCCTCCTGGACGTAAACACCCTTTTCCGTGATTCGGTATCACAATCAGTCCGGGGCCGCATCCGGCTGACGGTCATGGGGGAGCTGAACCTGGATCCGGGCGATCGGGTGGCTTTTCCGGCCAGAATGCGAGCCTTTCGCAATTTCAGGAACCCGGGTGGATTTGACTACCGCCGGCACATGGCCTTTGAAGGCATTCACGGCAGCGCCTGGGTACAGGCGGATAAAATCCGGCGAATCGGAAAGGGCACCCGGTCACCGGCAGCGCGACTGATCCATGCGGCCCGCCATCGGTTGGCCCGAATGATCGATGACGCCGGCGGCCAAGACGCCGCGGATGAAAAGGCCGTGCTCAAGGCCCTTGTTTTCGGGGACCGGTCGGGCATCGACGATGGGTTGCGCGAACAGTTCAACCGGGCCGGCGTAGGCCACCTGCTGGCCATCTCCGGGCTTCACGTGGGTATCGTGGCCACCCTGGCCTTTAGCGTTTTTCGTTGGATCTTCTCTTTTTTCCCGGCCTTGCTGTGGCGCGGGTGGGTCCGGGAGTGGGCGGCGGCTGCGACATTGGTGCCTGTGCTGGCCTACGGTCTGCTGGCCGGCATGTCCCCTTCCACCCAGCGGGCCGAGATCATGGTGGCGGTCTTCCTGGCCGCCCTGATTCTGGGGCGGACGCAAGACGTCCTGAATACCCTTGCCATGGCGGCCATGGTGATCCTGGCTTTTTTCCCGCCGGCCCTGTTTTCCATCTCCTTCCAGCTCTCTTTTGCCGCCGTGCTGGCCATTGTATATGGCCTTGAAAAGATCGGGGTCGCCGGTGAACCGGCTCATCCACCGGCCAGACGGGCCGGCCGGCGCCTGGCGGGCTTCGTTCTGGTTTCTGTCCTGGCCATTGCCGGCACGGCTCCCGTGGTCCTGCTTCATTTCAACCAGACCTCGGTGGTGGGCATCGCAACCAATCTGTTTCTTGTTCCCGTGGTGGGCTTTGTGGCGGTGCCGGCAGGGTTGGTGTCGGCTTTTGTTTCACTCTTTTTCGAACCCGCCGCAGCCCTGGGATTCTGGCTGAGCATCAAGATCCTGCATCTGGCGCTGATGGGGGTGGACTTCTTCGCAGGGCTTTCCTTTGCCGCAGTAAAAACCGTGACCCCGTCCCTGATGGAGGTCATCGTGTATTATCTGGCCGGCTGGGCATTGCTGAACCTTCGCAAGATGACCATTGCCCCGTGGGTGCTGGCGGCAGCGATTGTTATGGCCACCGGCGATGGATTATATTGGTCTTATCAACGCTTCTGGCACCGGGATCTCAAGCTCACGGCCATTGACGTGGGGCAGGGAGGCTGCACACTCGTGGAACTGCCCGGGGGCGACGTTGTGCTTTATGATGGCGGCGGTTTTTCCGACAACCGCCTGTTCGATATGGGGCAGCGGGTCGTTGCACCGTTGCTGTGGCGTAAGAAAATCGCCACCGTCGACATCCTCGTCCTCTCCCACCCCAACGCCGATCATCTCAATGGTTTGATATACATCGCCAGGTATTTCAATGTCCGGGAACTGTGGAGCAATGGTGATGTCAACACCACGAAAGGGTATGGGGAACTGATGGCGGTATGCAGCGAGAAAGACATTGTCGTGCGAAAGGTGGATGCCGGCACCGCAAATACAATTGTTGGACCGGTGACGCTGTCGGTCCTTCACCCGCCGGCGGATTTTTTAAGCCAGCCGGATGAGCTTGACCAGGAATACCGCAACAACGGTTCACTGGTCGTCAAGGCCACAATGGGAAAGACTGCCTTTCTGCTCACCGGGGACATCGAAGCCCGGGCGGAAAGCCAATTGGTGCAGCGGGCCGGCATTGGGCTGGCCAGCACGGTTCTCTTCGCCCCTCACCACGGCTCCAGGACATCCAGTTCTCGGGACCTGATTGCCGCGGTGGCGCCGGCGGTGGTGGTGATCAGCGCCGGTGCCGGCAACCGATTCGGATTTCCCCATGCCGAGGTAACGGATCGATACCGCGCAGCAGGCAGCCGGATCCTGTGCACCGGCACGCATGGTGCCATATCTATGCGTTCGGACGGCAAAACGGTTCATGTCCAGCCAGAAATCGCATCTTGTGGCCCGGCTCTGCGTTCTCGTATTTTTTAAATCCTCGGTGTAGCGCTGCTACACCTCCGGTTTAAAAAATCCTGCGGCCTTGATCTGGACCACAAGCTACCATTTCTGACCGGACATGATGGCGCCAGCCAATCCTTAAATCCCCAATCCCTTAATTCCCGAATTCGTATTTCAGGTTTGAATTGACACCCGGTTTTTCCGCATACTATAAAACAGATAGGAATTCCATTTCTACTGACCTTCACCACGCCATCCAAACACCGCTGGGGCCGATTTCCCAGATGAGGCCGCCATGTACATCCGACAGACCGATCTGTTTGGGGGCTGAGCCAGAGTGTGGTCAATCGGGTGATCAAGGCTTACCCGCAGATGGCAGTGGCCGATACCGACCGTTTGGGAAATGAGTCGTTTAACGGAGGAAACCATGGCCAACACTGAGATCCAGTCCACTTTACAATCGTGCGGGTTCCTGAAGAACATCTCCCCGGCACACCTGGTCACCATTTCAGATTTCTGCAGTTTAGATCAATACAATGCCGGCGCTTATGTTTTCCGGCAGGGAGACTTCGGCGAAGACCTTTTTATCATCGTGGAAGGATACGTGTTTTTGGAGCGTGCCATGGATGTCGGTAGCCACAAGGGGTCTGTGGTGATCGATGCCCTGGGCAAGGGCCGGACCCTGGGATGCTGGTCCGCCCTGTTGGGCGAGCCCCACGTGCTCATGTCTTCGGCCAGCTGCCAGAAAGATTCAACGGTGATTCGCCTCAAGGGGCGCCAGCTGAGAAAGTGCATGGAGGAGGACACCCCCTTCGGCTTTTTTATGCTCGAGCGCCTCTGTTTTTTACTGCGCGAGCGCATTCAGGCTGCCTATGGCGCCATGGACAAAATTTAGCCAAACCAACAACGCCGATGCTGAAACGTGACCATGCAGCTTCCCCTTAGCGCTGAAGACGAATTGCACCTGAAAGCTTTACAACCGCAGATCGCTGCTTTTCCCACCGGCAGGGGCCAGCTGATCCCGCTGCTTCAGATGGCCCAGAAGGCCTTGGGCTATCTTCCCGATGAAGTCTTGTCCCTGGTGGCCAACCATCTGACCGTCACCCGATCCGAAGTCTACGGGGTGGCTTCTTTCTACAACCAATTCCGGTTCAACCCGCCGGGGAAAAACCCGGTGAAGGTATGCATGGGAACGGCCTGTCATGTGCGCGGCGGTGAGATCATCCTTGAGAATTTCGAGCGGAAACTGGAGATCCGGGAAGGCGAAACCACCAAGGATCGCGAATTCAGCATCGAACGGGCGGCCTGTGTGGGTTGCTGTGCCCTGGCGCCGGTGGCCTTGGTGGGAGAGACCCTTCACGGGCACATGGCACCCAGCAAGGTGGAGGGGCTGGTCCTGCGAGTCCGTCTCGAAAAGGAGAAGGCGCAAAGGGAGGCGGCCAAATCATGACGGATTCGTAAAAATGCCGATATCTGCGTTAGGCTTCAGCCCTCGTCAGTGCGGATTACGATCAGTACGCCTTCTTCCTCGGGATTTGCATGCCTTGATCTCGGCCTTTTATACGAAACCGTCTGATAAGCGGTTGTTTAAGGTATATCAAGAATGACAGTAGATATTATGGAGAGAATTCAAGCGGCCTACCAGGCCCTTGCCGATGAAGCCCGGGCACGGCGGGAGCAGTTCGATCAGAGTCCGTTGCCCAAGATTCATATTGGCATGGCCACCTGCGGCATTGCCTCCGGCGCCCTGGAAACCCAGGCGGCCTTCGAAACGGCCCTGGCTGAGCGGGGCATCGACGCCCATGTGCACACGGTGGGCTGCGTGGGTCACTGCTACGCTGAACCGGTGGTGATCATCGACTACCCGGATTCGGGTTTCCCGCCCATTCTCTACCCGGAGGTAACCCCGGGCAAGGCCAGGATGTTGGTCAAGCTGTTTCTGGAAGAGGGCGACCCGCGGTTCGAGCACGTCATGGGGGCCACCGTGGAAAACGAGATGATCCCTTCGGTGATGGAGTTCGCCCGCTTCAGCCGCGAGAAGCGGGTGATCATGGACCGCTGCGGACGAATCGATCCGGAACAGATCCATGAATATATCGCCGACGGGGGTTACGGTGCATTGGCCACCGCCCTTTGCCGGACGCCGGAAACGGTGATTGCCGAAATCGAGGCGGCCGGGCTGCGGGGACGCGGCGGGGCGGGATTTCCTACCGGCAGAAAATGGCGGGCGGCGCGGGCGGCTTCGGGCAGCGACAAGTTGATCGTGTGCAACGCCGATGAGGGCGATCCCGGCGCCTACATGGACCGCACCCTGCTGGAAAGCAACCCCCACCAGGTCATCGAAGGCATGATCATCGCCGCCATGGCCGTGGGCGCCGCCCGGGGCCTGTTTTATGTGAGGGCCGAATATCCCCTGGCGGTGCGGATTCTGACCACCGCTGTCGAGCAGGCCAGGCAAATGGGGTTCCTGGGCACGGATATCCTGGGCAGCGGACTGGATTTCGATATCGACCTGTTCCAGGGGTCCGGTGCGTTTGTCTGCGGCGAAGAGACCGCCCTGATCCGGTCGGTGGCGGGCTACCGGGGTATGCCCAGGCACCGCCCGCCTTATCCGGTGGAGCGGGGGCTGGACGAACGGCCCACGGTGATCAACAATGTCAAGACCCTGGCCACGGTTCCGCCAATCCTGGAAAAAGGGGCCGACTGGTTCCGGGGCATCGGTACACCGGACAGTCCGGGCACGGCGGTTTTCTCCGTGGTCGGTACCGTGACCCATCCCGGGCTGGTGGAGATCCCCATGGGAGTGACCCTGCGCGAGCTGATCTTCGACATCTGCGGCGGCATTCCCCATAAAAAACAGTTCAAGGCGGTGCAGATCGGCGGGCCGTCGGGCGGTTGCCTGTCCGCCGATTTTCTCGATACGCCGGTGGATTTCGACGCCCTGACCCGGGCCGGCGCCATGATGGGTTCCGGCGGCATGGTAGTGATGGACGAAGACTGCTGCATGGTCGACGTCTCGCGCTATTTTCTGGATTTTACCCAGAAGGAGTCCTGCGGCAAATGCACCTTCTGCCGCATCGGCACCCGCCACCTGTTGGACATCCTGCGCCGGCTCACTCGCGGTGAGGGCCGCGAGGGAGACCTGGCGCAGCTGGAGACCCTCAGTCGGGCAGTGAAGCAAGGCTCTTTATGCGGGCTGGGCAAGACCGCCCCCAACCCGGTGCTCACTTCCTTGGCCTATTTCAAGGACGAATACGAGGCGCATGTCAAGGAGGGCCGCTGCCCGGGACGCACCTGCCGGCCGCTGACCGCCTTTTATATCGATTTGGATAAATGTGCCCGAGGCTGCGATGCCTGCGTGGGGTGCTGCCCGGTGGATGCGGTGTTTACCACCAGCAACCGCAAGAAAGGCATTGACCAGCAGTTGTGTGTCAAATGCGGCGAGTGCATGGTGGCCTGCCCACCGGACTACGATGCGGTGGTGAAGATCTCGCCAACCCACCTGGCACCCATTATCGAGCGGCCGGCAGAGAAGAAAAAAGCTGAAAGCTGAAAGATAGCGTTCTGATGCAAAAAAAGTCTTCAACGATGGTAAGTCTGACCGTGGACGACCGGACCATCCAGGCCCCGGCGGACAGCAGCGTGCTGTCGACCTGCCTGTCGGCCGGAATTTATATTCCCCATCTGTGCTGGCTGGAAACAGACGCTCCGGCCGATGCCCCGGCTGCCTGCCGTCTCTGCTTCGTCGAAATCGACGGTTTTCGTGAGCCAGTGACCGCCTGCGCGGTGACCGTGGAAAACGGCATGACGGTTCACACGGGCACCGAAGCGGTCCGTAGCCTTCAGAAAACCGCGCTCAAACTCCTGCTCTCGGTTCACCGGGTGGCATGCAAACCCTGCCCGGCCAACCGCGCCTGCCAACTGCAGACGATTGCCAAGTTTCTGGGTATCGGGTTGGGATGCAAACCCTTCGAACGGGTACTCAAGGAGCCGGAGGTGGACGCTCACCACCCGGTGTTGGACTACTACCCCAACCGGTGCGTGTTGTGCGGCATTTGTGTCCGGATCTGCCGGCAGCAGCACCAGCAGACCTGGTTGAGTTTTGCAGGCCGGGGTTTCAATACGGTGGTTGGTTACTTCGATGCAGACCCGGATGCTGCGGCGGATTGCCTATCGTGCCGGGCATGCCTCGAATACTGTCCTACCGGGGCGCTGGTGCAAAGGCTTTCGGATGACGGCCGATGAGATCGGCCGTTAATTGTCTGCCTGACGCGGCCTGTTTTTCCTGGCGTTTTCCAGATGATTGAAAAATTTATCCACGTCCACAAAACCCTCGGGTGAGATGGGAAACGACGCCATGGTCTCGATCATGGCGTTGCGGATTTTGGTAAACTCCCCTTCCAGTTCAACGTAGGGCTTTGCCCGATCGTGTTCGAGCAGGCGCATCAGTGCGCCGATGCGGGTCATCAGCGAGAAAAATTTAGAGCCCATGTTGTCGAACTCCCGGGCGATGGCCACGCCGAACCGGTTGACTGAATTGTCCGCAAAATGGACGGTTTGTATCTGCCCGGTCTCCTCGTCTACGATTTCCAGACCCTGGCCCGGCGTATGCTTCAGCGGCATTTGATTCAGCGCTGCCGCATTGCCCACTTTAAGGGCATAAAGCAGTTCATCGGGTTCAACGGGCATATTCCACTGGGCCATGGGAAAAGGCTCCTGATCTTACGGTTCCACAGCAAACCGGTTCGCGGAGGCTCACCGGTTTTCAAAAATAGCTTAACCCGAGACGGATTTTCATGCAATAGTCAATGGCGCGTTGCCGTTCCCGACACATTCCCGGTTGGCCACCCGACAACGCCACTGTCCGTTGCAGGGCCATGACATCGGGGTTTAAATGATTAGTTTGACGAGGTTATTAAATCTTATTATCTTCAATTGAACAGAAGCCTTGGTGTTCTTTTCCCCCTTGGATGGCACCATTGGTTTGGTTAACGGAAACGGGAACCGTTGGAGGTTCGAATGAAAAAAATGATGGTCTGTTTTTCGGCCGGTTGCCTGGGCGCATTGGCCAACAGTCTCGCGGTCTGGCAGTTCGGCGAATTGGGCATCGCCCGGTGGGCCGGCGTATCCATCGCACCGTCCCTGACACCCGTTTGGCTCTATCCGCGGATTGTCTGGGGTGGCATCTGGGGGCTGCTGTTCGTGCTGCCCTTTTTGAGATCCCGTTTCCTGCTCAAGGGGACCGTGTTGAGTCTTCTACCGACTGCGGTTCAGCTGTTTTTCATTTTCCCCTACCAGGCCAACAAAGGACTGGCCGGATTGAACCTGGGCATGTGGACCCCGGCTTTCGTCCTGGTGTACAACTGGGTGTGGGGTGTCGTGGCGGCGACGTCCATAAAGTTTTCGAAATAAAACAGGTGGAAAGATTGACGGCAGGCCCATATGGATTTGAAGGGTGTGGGTATGGACACCATCTCAGCCGATCCGGCGGATGCAGCGGACCTGCCGGTCCACAACATCCTGCCGGATGCCGGGATGGTTCTCGTGAAGAATCTGACCAACCTGGAAGCCGTGCCGGCCCCGTCCTTTCTTTTCGCCGGCGTTCCCTTGAAAATCAGGGATGCCGACGGCTCTCCGGTGCGCGCCGTGGCCATCAAATCATGATTGTGGGCAAAAGGCTTCGATCCATCACTTTGGGTAGGGCAGCCGCCATCCTGGTCCTTTGGTTAGCATTTCTGCCGAATGCCATCGCGGAGCCGGAAATCATCATCCAGAAGCGCTACTATCCCGCAGTTGGGCAGACCTCCGCGCAGATCAGGCAAAGCCTCGACCGGAATACCCCCGTCCGACATAATGGCAAACCGTTCGATGCCTACACGAAGTGGGATGTCGACTGGCAGTTCTGGTGGGCATACGATGGAGACGGCACCTGCCGGATCACCACCGTCACCACCGCAATCCGCATTTGGCAGACTTTTCCACGCCTGGAGAATACGCGTAATTTTGCGCCGCAACAGGCCGACCAATGGGAACGATACATGATCGCCCTGGTCGAGCACGAAGCGGGACACGTGGCGTTGGGCATGGATGCAGCTCGAAACATAGAGCGGCAGCTTTCACAGATGGGTGATCGATCGTCCTGTGATCAGCTTGAGGTGGAGGCCAATGCATTGGCCCGGGACATCATCGCCCGGTATACCCGCCTCGAGGGAAAATATGATGCTGACACCAATTATGGAGAACGGGACGGAGCCCGATTCCCTTGATCGTCCGACGACCATTCCTGGCAGTCTGATGCTTGATTTTTTCCCCTATATGAAGACAGCCGATGATTTATGCTTGCCCCCGCCGCCAGGATTCGCAATGATGGGGTTAAAAGCGCTGTGCGGTCCAGGGCTCATCGCCACAGCCCGGAAACGCTGTTGAGCCGCGATAGCCAGCGCATTCCCCGTCGTTTGTCGCTGTTACACTATCAATATTTGAACGAATCCGCAAAATACCAATCGTCAGGGCTTTCAGGATGGAAATTGACCCATGAATATTTTCTGGAGTTATGCGCGGCGTGACGACAAATTTCCGTCGAGGAAGGTGTCCAATCTGCGGCAGGCATTTGAAACGGTGCTGTCACAAGTTGTCGGGCGAGACTGTGAAATCTATTTCGACAGGTTTTCACTGAAATGGGGCGTTGAATGGAGAAAAGAGATCGAGCGCCTGATTATCGCGTCCGATGGATTCGTAGCGATTGTGACTCCTTCCTACTTCAATAGCCGGATGTGTATGTTTGAGCTGCAGATGGCGCGTGCTGCGAGAAAAACAATACTTCCTATATATTTCAGAACGTGTAAAGCGTTCAAGAGTACATTTAAAGAAGACGGTATAGAATCCGAGATCAATAAAAAACTCAACCATGCTTCTCTGACGGTGAGCGACTTACAGATGAAGGATTTTCGCGGATTGCGGAACGAGAGATTGGATTCGCGTGAGGCGGAGAATTTTATAGATGGAATGGCGGAAGAAATCGCTTAGTATCTCGGCTGCCTGTCCTTCAAAGGCCTGAGCATTGCCCATGAAATCAAATTTTGAAGAACTCGATTGCCAGAAAACCCACATGGGGGAACTGGTTCTTCGGCGTCGGTGTCTATTGTCCCTCGATGGCCGCGAGGTATACGAGGTCAAACTCGGCGATGAATATCTCATGTCGAGCCTGTTCCATGACTCAGAAGTGGCCCTTGCGGACATCGGCCTGGGGGCGTTGGGCGGGGCGGGGTGGGATGTCGTGGTCGGCGGTCTGGGTTTGGGATACACGGCTGCTGCTGCCTTACAATTCAACCAGGTGAAGCGCCTGGTCGTCGTCGAAGCCCTGGCACCGGTTATCGATTGGCACCGTCGGGGCATGGTGCCCAACGGAAAAACGCTGACCCATGACGGTCGCTGTGTATACCACCATGCCGACTTTTTTGCCCTGGTCCGCGGTGATGGTTTTGACCCGGAGGAGAAGGGCACCCGGTTTGACGCCGTTTTGTTGGACATCGACCACACCCCGGGATTCTGGCTCCAGCGCAGTCACGCGGACCTGTATTCAGAAGCGGGCATGCGTCGGCTTAAATCGTTCTTAAAGCCCCATGGCATCTTCGCTCTCTGGTCCAACGATCCGCCGGAAGATGCGTTTGTTGAAGTGCTTTCTGCTGTTTTTGCCAGCGCCGAAGGCCACACGGTTCAATTTGACAATCCCCTGCTGCGGGTGGAGACCGCCAATGGGATTTATCTGGCGCGTTGTGGCTAACAGGCAGCTGACGTGAAAAAGCGTCGCGGCTGCTCTTGGATTGACAGTTCAGATGCCCAACCGAAGTATTTTGCGGCGAAGTGTGTTTTTGTTTATTCCAAGTTCTTTGGCCGTGGCCACCTTCTTCCCCCGGTTTCTGTCAAGCGCCTGTTGGATGGCTCGTCGCTCAATTTCCTTTAGCGTCAAGCCCGGTGCAATCGGGTTCAGTGCGGTGGGTGGTAAGATGTGGTCCGGAAGGCAGGCAACGCGGATGATATCTTCCCGGCAGAGAACAAACGCATGTTCGATGGCATTTTCCAGTTCGCGGATGTTGCCGGGCCATTCGTGCAGCATCAGTGTGGCGATGGCTCTCTGGGATATGCCCGCAATGTTTTTCCCCGTCAGGCGGTTGAAGTGCTCCATGAAATGATCCACCAGCAGGGGGATGTCCTCCTTGCGGTCGGCCAATGGGGGCAGGGAGAGTTTTACCACATTAATCCGGTAGTATAAATCCTCCCTGAATGTTCCCTTTTCAACCAGTTCTTCGAGATGGTGATGCGTGGCGACAATGATTCTGGCGTTGGTGCCTATCGGCTGGTTGGAACCTAACGGTTCAAAGGTTTTATTTTCAAGAACCCTGAGGAGACGGACCTGCATGACCGGGGATATGTCACCAATCTCGTCAAGCAGAAGGGTGCCGTCCCGGGCTTGTTCGAACCTTCCGGGTTTGTTGGTTTTCGCATCGGTGAAAGCCCCCGCTTTGTAACCGAAAAGCTCGGATTCCACCAGCGTGTCCGGCAGCGCCCCGCAGTTGACGGCCAAGAAAGGCCCATTTTTGTGCATGCTGTTGTTGTGAATCGCGCGGGCGACGAGTTCTTTACCCGTGCCGCTGGCTCCCTGAATCAATACCGTGCTGTGACTTTGGGAGATTTGCGGCAGGATTGAAAAAATTTTGTGCATGCCGGCGCTTTTGCTCACGATATCTTCATATGAATGCTGCTTGAACAACGCCCTTCTCAGTTCACTGATGTCACTCAAATCCCTGAAGGTCACGACACCCCCGATGACGTTTTTTTTGCCATCTTTCAACAGCGTTGTCGTGGAGCTGATAGGGATCCGTTTTTTGTCGGCACGAACAATATAGATGGGTCGGTTGATGATCGGGGAACCGGTATCCAGGGTTTCGCGGAGAACACAATTGCTTTCGCAAACATTGCTGCGGAAGACTTCGAAACAGGATCGGCCGATGGCTTCTTTTACGGGGATGCCGGTAATTTTTTCCGCTGCGCGATTAAAGTAGGTGACGCGCCAGTTCAAATCGATCGCGTAGACACCGTCCGTGATGTTGTCCAGTATGATCTGATATTGATCGTCAAGGCATTCGTCGGATGATGCCTTCCCCCCAGAAGCCCGATGATCATTTTTCGGTATCGAAAAGGATCCTTTAACGTGTTGGCCGGGTCGCGGTTTGGTTGGGTTCATTTAGTTCCCATAGTCTATGGCTTAAAGATTAAAAATGTTCCCTCTATATAGAATATCTGCGAAGCCAAAATCAAGCCAAATTTTAAAATATCGTTTGAATCCGGATAGATGAAAATAACCTTCTTTTCGTCCGCCGATATAGTACGCTTTTTGCTTAGGTACTCCGGGCAGATCTTCTTTCTTCCATCAACCATCTCGATCATCCAACGGAAAAGGGGGTATCACAATGAAAAGTGCGTGGGTTCGAAAAAGAGTCGTATGGACGATTTTCCTTGCCGGGGTCTTGGTTTTCGGATCACTCATCTTCGGCGGTCAAGGCGTGGCCATGCAGGAGACTAAAAGCGGGAAGAAGATGATGCATGAGAAAGCCTATACGCTCTATCAAAGCAAATGCCTGGGATGTCACATTTCAGTTGCCGATCCGGAAAAGGCCGGCCGGACCCGTGACGACTGGCACCTGGTGGTTCAAGTCATGCATGGTTACGGGATGGAATCTGACCGACGTGGAGAGCGATATGATCATCGATCTGCTCTACGATCTGAGGAAGGGTATGGAAAGAGAAGCAGGCTAGTAAAAACCCTTATCCATAATAGCGGAGGAAAAGCCATGAAACGAAGAACCTTTTTAAAATCCTTGGCGGCTACGGGCGTTGCGACCTCATTGACCGGTACGGGGGTGCTGACCCGTGAGGCCAGGGCGCGCAAAAAGATTGATTTCGGCGAGGTCAAAAGTGTGCGCGTGGATGTGCTCAGCGAGACCAGTTGGTTCGACAATGACAACTTGAAAAAACACATGCTGGATTACGGCGGGGCCATGACCAACCAGTATGATATCCCGTGGGATTGGGACAATGCCGGCGGCTATATGGCCCTGCTGACCGTGACGACTCTGGAGGGAAAAGAGAGAAAGATTCTTTTGGACTCCGGGTGGAACAACGACTGGGTGGACTATATTTACGAGAAGAACAACATTCCCGCCATGTTGAAAAGCGGCGAGATCGAGTTCATGGTCATTTCCCACTGGCATCTCGACCACTACTGGGGGATCGAATCGACCTTGAAGCACAAACCCGATATCACCATGTATGCGCCCAAGACCTATTATCCGGAAGACATGGCGCTGCTCAAGGGCGCGCATCTGACGGCCAAAAACAAGGAGGGCGAGGATGTCCATGTCTGCAAGAATGATGTCCCCCATACCGGCAAGCTGATCCTCTGCGATCCGGACGGCGAGAAAGATGGTATCTACAATCCCATGCCGGGGGTTGCCATAAGGAATTTCGACGTTCCCATTCTGTTGCGGGTAAGGGGAGAAAACGTCTTTTATTTCAATGTCAAGGACAAGGGCATCGTCACGGTGACCGGCTGCTGCCATCCGGGAGTTCTCTCTCTGTTTTCCTATGCCCGCAAAAACTTTGAGGGGTATAAACCTTACGGTTGCTATGGCGGGCTGCACATTACGCTCTTTGAGACATGGGATCCCAAGTTTGATGACATCATCAAGGGGGTCAAGGCGTTCAAGATTCAAAAGCTCGCCTGCAACCACTGCACCGGATGGATCTGGGCTGAAAAAGCCGCCGCTGCCGGTGTTCCCGTTGTCAAAGGCACCGATAAATTCAAGACATACAAAAGACAATCAACCGTGGCCACTGCGAGCAACGCCTTTCTGACCAACGGTGACCATGTAGTTTTCTAGCTGCGACCTATAGACAGGACAGAGGAGGGGACTCGTCGATCGCAACATCGCCTATTCCCCTCGCTGTCCTGATGGAGGGTCGAGCAGATGAATACGACTGCGCAAACAGGGCAAAAATTCAATTATTTTTTCGGATTGATCAATCTGGTGGTGGTTTTTTGCATCGTTTGGCTGCTGTGGTATGTTTTCATGAATCCCAATACGGTGATGAAGCTGTATACTCCCATGTATGGTTTTTCGCTGGTGGTTGGATTTCTTGCCGCCATCGTGCTGTTGAACAACGTTGCCGGCGGCTATCCGTTTCCGGAAGGTTCAACGCAACGATTCGGGCCGGTCCAGCGGGGCGTCGTGATGACACTCGTTGCCGTCTTGCTGATGCTTTTTCTGGTTTTCATTTTTTTCTGGGGATTTATCGGCAAGTTCGGCATCGCTTATTTCAGTCCGCAATCGATCATTGCTTCAGGCGGCCAGGGTGCTGAAATATTCAATGCCCGTGAAAATGCATCCACCGCCATCGTTTATTACTTCACTGCCTTTTTACTCACAGCCCTTTTCTGGAGCACCGGTTTCGGCCGGTGGCCCTGGCAAAACGACGATCGGGGTGTGACGGCCTGGTCCAGGTTGTTTGCCGTCACCTTTTTCAGCGGTATCATCTACATACTCCTGTTTCATCCCCACGTCTGCTATCTTTTCTACCCGGCCCAGGACAAGGCTGGCGTGGAATCTTGGTGGGCGGACCTTGCCGGCACGGGCAGCGCCTTTTTTGGGCTTGGTCTGGTCCTTTGTGTCCTGTTCTGGATTGTGGCGTCGGATCTGCTGTGGGACGGATATCCCTGGAAATATCTTGAAAAGGAGGGGGACTCCACCTGGGCCAAAGGGCTGGTTACCTTGATCGTGACATTTGTACTGGGTGTCATCGTTCTCTACGTGCTGATGAAGATCATGAATTACTTTTGGGATGAACCCTTTGTGGGCGGCCAGTATACCGACGGCCCGGATTTTCGTTTCCTTCATGCCGGGGAGATATGCGGCTTTTTTGTCCTGTCGGCATTCATCCTGAAAAATTATTTCAATAATTTTCCCAATATGAATACCCTGTGGGTGGGCGCCATTATACGAACCATGCTTGCCGTGGCCGGCGGCATGCTGTTTTACTGGTTTTATTACTCTCCCCTGGCGACCTTTTTTCTGGCCAAGGTGCCCGGTGTTGCCCAGCCCGGTGATACATCGCTGGTTTGGACCATTCTCTTTTTAAGCGTCATCATGGTTCAAACGGACTTTTTCGAAGGGTGGCCTCTCAAGAAATAACAGGGTGGTACGAAGATGGTGGATAAAAGCAAAAGAACATTCTGTAAAAGATACTTTTTCCGGCAGGTCGGGAAGGCCGTTGAAAGCTTTGGGGAGGGTTTGAGAGAAGCACAGCAGAGCCTGGCATTCGATGATTTTTTTGAATCTTATGAATCCAGCTACGCCCTGACCCTGGCCTACCCGGATGATATTCTGATTGAGACCGCCCATCAGCACGGCATCGATACCGACGGGCGAGAGAAAAATGAAATTGTAAAGGAGTTATTTGAAAAACATGGTGGATACGGCAATTGAGTGCGAGAGTTTCTTTCAGGATAAAATCAACAGTATGCTGGTGACCACTTCGTGGGTCGACGACCTGAAGGACCTGCTGGGAATGGAGGCGGTCAGTCAAATCTGGGGAGAGGTTCCGGCCTGGTATATGTGGTTTTCGGATGCCCAGGGTGCCTACCGCCTTGAACTGGAAGACGCCATGAACGAAGAAAAAAATCCGGCGAACAAACAGGGTTTTTTTTCCATCAAGTGTTATCCATTTCACAACTCAACCGTTTTTGACACCTTCTCCTATGAGGAGCAGGTGTTGTGCCGGAGCCGTTTTTTCGATGACACCCATACCCCCCGGTTTGAAGAAATGGAGAGAATCCCCGATTCCCTGTTCAATGTCGCCGCCATGGAATACCGCGTGAATCAGGATGACACCATGGCGTGTTTTACCCTGGAAAGCCTGGATACTCTGCGTTGCGTCTACCCCAAAGAAACGACGCAGCATTTCGATCTGATAGGAAAAAGCCGATGCTACCGGAAAGGTGAGATCGGTCGATCGGTGCCGGGCTGGCAACTGGGTTACCCTGTTTTTGATCGGCTGTTATGCATGTATGCTTTCTACAGCAAGGCCAAACCGATCCGGGTGCGCATCACGCGTTCACCGGGATTTCATTATGTCCATACCGGTAAGCATACCTTCGAGTGCCTGGATTCGCCGGATACTCAGCGATGGACCGCATCGGTTTTTTTTGCAGCCCCCAACCGCCCCGAAATGGGGATCCAACTAAATGAAACAGATATCCTGGCGCCGGAAGAGGAACCGGACCGAATGGAGATCCTTTTGGACCGAGCATTTCCCTGCGGTCATCTCCACCACGTCGAGAAAATGGCATCCCTTCAAGCGGCAAAAGATACACCGGTCAATCCGCTCTGGTGGTCTCTGGCCGAGACCGCATATACATCCACCCTGGCCTCAACCTGCGGCTGCCACTGACTATCCGTGGTAGCCTGGCTGGGCCGGGGCAAGGTTCAACCATATCCGCAGGCTCCTTTGGGTGATGGGAAATGATTAGAATCGCCATACCCATATTCCGTCATAGAGTTTCACCGGTGCTGGATACCTGCACCCGTCTGTTGATCATCGATTACGAGGGGCACACCGAAGTCGACAGGCGGGAGGTGGCTTTTGATATGTACGCCCCATCCGAGCGGATGGAGATGGTAAAAAAGCTGAACCCCGATGCCGTTATCTGCTGCGGTATCAGCGAAGGGTTTGACAGGATGCTTCAAGTTGCCGGTATCCGGCTGATCTGTGGCATTGCCGGCGATGTCCAGCAGGTCGCAGAGGCGTTTTTGTGCAACCGCCTTGATGCCCCCTGTTTCCGGATGCCTGGATTTCAATCTGATGGTTGAACGTTATGGCATTACTTTTATTATCAAAAGGAGGTAGCGCATGGCTAATTTTTTATTCGTCCTGAGCAGAGATGACAACGAGGCGGCAACGCGGTGTTTTCAATTTGCTAAAATAGCGCATTCAAAAGGACACCAGACGGATGTGTTTTTTATTGACAATGGCGTTCGCTGGGCTGATTCCGGAAGAGATATGGACATTACCACGCCGACCGGAGATTGCCCGAATGATTATCTGCCATACCTGGTCGAGAACCAAGTCACAATAGGCGTTTGAATTCCGTGTGCCAAGGCTCGTCAGGTTGACGAGAAAAACTTCTATTCGAACATGATTCTTGACGGTGGACCCCATTTGATAGACATGGCGGCCGAAGCGAAAGTGTTCAATTTCTAAAAACCTATCTGCGACAATTGAATATGGATAAATCAATGAAAAAGATTGGAATAATTATCTGCGATCGCTACCGGCGCTGCGCGGGCGGGAAGTGTTTGCGAGCGATGAGGAACAAAGAAGGTGCGTTCAGCATCTACGCGGGCTTAGACGTTGAGTTGGTCGGTTTTACAACCTGTGATGGCTGTCCGGGGGGGAACATCGAATATGCCGGCGAGGAGATGGTGAAGAATGGCGCGACGGTTATCCATTTAGCTACCGGCCTGGTGGTTGGCTACCCCCCTTGTCCCCATATCGACACATTCAAAGCCTTCCTTGAAAAACGGTATGCAATCGAGGTCGTCGTTGGTACGCACCCCATACCGAAAAAGTATCTGGATATGCATACCCATTTAGGCACATGGGCGGATGCCGCATGGGGGCCACTGATTGCGCCAACCTTGAGTGATGAATTGACACGAGCAAATTACGATTAAGTTCAGTCACGCCAACTATTCTTTGACCGTTAGGATCTTTCTTTAGTATGTTTATTACGAGTCAGATTGATCCGATTTTCCCGTAATCTGTTGAGCAACGGCCGGGGGGCATAGTGGGTGGAATTACTCAGAGGCAACGATTTTTAAGGACCCTTTTGGGTGGTGACACGGACAGGTTTCCTTTTTTCGACCTTGAGCCCGACGAAAAGACGCTCAGGCGATGGTACCGGGAAGGATTTCCCCGGCAGCAGTCCTTTTCGACCTATTTCAGCCTGGAGACGCACCACTCCGTCGGACTAACGCTGCACAGTTACCCCTTCTACCAAACAGCACCGGGTCTCCTCCATGACCCGTCCGCTTTCAACCGACATTACCATCCGGACCAGCGATCACGGTATGCGAGAAGCTTTGTCAAACGAAGCCGACGCAATCATCAACAAGGCCGCGTACTCTATGTGGATGCCTCGGGAGGCGGTCTCTTGCAGATGTTGGGGGTGGGAGATTGGGACACTCTGCGCGATGCCTGTGTTGCGCTGATGAAAAGGCCTCAGATGGTGGAGGGCCTGGTTAATCGAACCACAGATTTTTACTGTGACTGCCTCGAGAGGGTGCTTTCAAAAGTGTCGGTAGACTATGCCTCCTTTTATGAACCCATTGCTTCCAACCATGCACCCGTGGTTTCCCCAGCGATGTTTGAACGCTTCGCCATACCCGGCTACAGGAAAGTAATCGACCGGTTAACCAAGCATCGTGTTCCGCTGCGCATTCTATGCACCACCGGCGGTGACTTGACCTCGCTCCTGCCATCTCTCATCAACGCAGGCATCAACGGCCTCTGGATCAGCAACATACGCAGTGCCGGCATGGGATATCCCGAGCTTCGTCGTCAATTCGGAACTGAAATTGCCCTGATCGGCGGGATTGACGCAACTGCTTTGGCCCGGGATGAGGCGGCCGTGAGAAAGGCTGTGGAGGGGACGGTGCCGGACCTTCTTGAAAGCGGTCATTACCTTCCCTGCCTCGATGACAGGCCTCGCAGTAACGTCCCGCTCGCGCATTACCGACTGTATCGGCATATGCTCGAAGACCTATCCCGTAAGGGATGATCTCCATGAGGATTTCCAACCGTCAAGCCACACGAAACCGCACATGATAAGGAATCGTATGGATCGCCCGGTCAGCCAGGCGCCTGAATTTTCTACTCTCAGCCAACCACATGCAGGTCTGGTACAGCCAACGATAATAAAATTTCGGCATCACGTAAACCGTTCTCAGTTCATGCAATTTCTTGTCAGCCCAATAATAGGTCCGTAAGCGATTCCAACGATATGCCATGGTTCTTACCGGCAGCAATATGGCCTTTTTTAGACGTTTCATTCTGATTGCCCCATCACTTCGATTCCCGGATTGAATTTCAGGTGCCCGTCGGAATTTTTACACTCACAATCAGATTCCCGGCATCAGCGTGTCTTGATTTTAATTATCGCCGGAACAACGATTAACTTTAATTGTGGCCATTATATTGTCCCAACATGCACGGTCCAAAATTTTCTGGAGATAATGTATGGCACATTACGATAGAGGAAGTGTGAGCCGGTTAACCGTATGGTGATAGAGGATAACTACCCATTTGGTGGGGGGACTGTTGATTCAGTGCGGATATACCGGCAGGTTGTTTCTCCGGCAACCCCATGTGCCATCTGCCTCATGCCCGACTTGATCCGGCATCCCGTCTTTTTCTGGATCGTGCAAACGCGATGCGATGCGCCCGGCTTTGGCCGCAATGACAACCATCGGCATGTTTATTTGCAAAATCCATGGTTGTCGGGGTTGCCAGGGTTTGACAGCCGGCAGATTCAGCCGGTCATTCAGCTTTTTCGACGGGGATGCCTTTTTCCCGGATATCGGCGAGGATTGTTTTAAGCTGGGCTTTGGTGCAGTCATCTATATGGTAAGCTTTTTGACCACCATCGGTGAAAAAAAACACCAAATGATCCTGGTCAGTCAGATAAACTTTACGGATGTAATCACGATCAAGCCAGGGCTCGAGAACTTTCAGGAAATCGTTAAATGGACAAGTTTGCATGATCTTTCTCCTGTTTATTTGAACCGATCTCAAAAAAAGTTTTGGCTTTAAGCCAAGGCGTTGCCGGGTTTCAACTCGCGTACATATACGGGTAGGTTGATTTCAGCCCGTGTTTCCATTTGACTCCACCATACACCCATCACCTTCCCGATTTATTGATAAATGTCAAGATTGCCTGGAAAAGCGATGCACTAAGGCTGATCTGTTCATAAGCCTCCTGTCTGGAGAGCATCCGTCCTTCCTTTTCCAATCGGTACCCCAGCTTGAGTGATAGGTTGGCAACCCGGGCAATTTCCTTGGCCAGATCCATTTCAGAACGAATATTTATGGGATAAATTTCGATCAATGGCAGATTGTAAAGCACCTCATGATTGATAATGCCATCCGTGGCAGTGTGATATTGCTGGTTGTAGGGCGTGTATCGGATGTTATGCAGCGGCTGGGAAAGATCACCGACATAGTGCGCACAAAAGGCCATGTGGTATTCAGCGTATTTTCCCGATTTTCATAACCGGCGGCTTTGGCGATAGCGATGTGGGTTTCATCATGCCATGCCCATCCCAATGACGGGAGGATGCTGATCCAAATTGCCAGCAGACATGTCGCGCTTCTTTTCAGACGTTGGTTCTTTATCAACGGTCCATCCTCACACCGGACCCCGTCAGTGCGCTTTACCCCTCACCAGGCCATCGGCATTCAAATTTTGGTTTTAAGGCGATTGGGCGCATCGATCAGGACGGCGCTGTGAGATTAATCCCGAACAGTCAATATTGTCAAGCGATACCAAGCCCTTGACAAGAAAAGGAATCTCTGTAAACGTATACGTGTCCCACAACCCACCATCACCATAGCTGATACGGAGATCCACCCATGGCACTGACGAAGAAGGACATCATAGCACAGATCCAGGCCCAACTCGATTTTCCTAAAAACAAATCCCTGGAGACCGCTGAATTTCTTCTCGAACTCATCAAGGCCAACCTGGAAGTTGGTGATGATGTCCTTGTTTCCGGTTTCGGCAAATTCATTGTGAAGGAAAAAAAGGAACGGAAAGGTCGGAATCCTGCCACCGGAGATGATCTGATGCTGAAACCGAGGCGTGTCGTGACCTTCAAGTGCTCTGGTCAGTTGCGGAACAAGGTGAACAAAAAATGAAAACGATTGCCAACCGACGCCGGTATCCTCGCCACACCGCCCTGTTCAGTGCGAAATATACGCTCAAGTCAGGAACATATCGGGATTTGGTCAGGAACGTGAGCGCAGGCGGTATCTATATTGTCACCCGACGAACAATTAAAGATGGACAACGGATCAGCCTTCGGTTCCCGGTGTTGGCTTTTGACAAAAAGCCCAGCGTGACGGGTACGGTGATAAGGTCTCAGACCCGTGGGTTTGCCGTAATGTTTGATAATCCGGTTGAAGATAAACCCCAACGTTGCATAAACAATATTGAAAAAAATAGCTAACTAAAAGGTATTATAATGAAAATAGCCAAGTTTCTACCATTTTCTGGATGTCACCAACGGTGAATTCCAAGAATGGCGCTGCTTTTTTTCTCATTATGTTTACCTTCCAGGAAAGCTGGACGACTTCAGATCCCGTGTTGTCAAGGTATCGCGGTAGCCGATTACAGCTTCACCCTTGACGCCTTGGCTCTGAAGCCCTCCAGCTTTTGCAACGGTGGGGTAAAATCTGCCAGAATGGTCAAGTCCCTCATCTCGAAATTGAGCAAGATCAACCCAGGTAAACGCTCATATTCATCTGGAGTGATACATGTCATTGACGCGGTACTTGACCCAGCTGATTCACCATAACGGTGGCCCGGTAAAATAATATTTAATATGATATCATATAGATAGATAGTATCTTGTAAATAAAACGGACGGCGGTTTAAGATATTTTTTATCTAAACCGCCGTGCAGTTTTTGGCTGGATACCGGGCATCCACAGAGCTCGATCTCCTATAAAAGTGAAACCTACATATGGGATTTGAATTAGTGGCCATGCAGATTTGTATCGTGGCGGTTGGTGACTATTTTATTGTCACCAGTACGAACCCTTATCATGGAGAATGACATGAATGTTCCCTCTTATTTTTCGAAATGCCGTGGACTCTGCTTCAAGCTGTTCGCTGTTACTGCCTTGATTGTCGGTCTCAGTGGATGTCTTGAGAATTACGGCCGATTCAGCCGAGATGCTCAGGTCAGCCATGCCTTTCGAAGCGGCTCAGTCCCTCAGGAGCTAAATTACTTTTACGCGGGCAAGGAGACCATGCCTTACGCGATTATGGGCCTTGATCCCGGTTATGTGATTCCATCATCCTTTTGGACCGCCTTCGAGCCACAGCCGGAGCAGATCCGGAAGATGAGCGCAAACATCTACGGCAAGGACCGGTACGATCCATACGGATTCAACATCTTGGACCCCGACGGTGCAATTGTCGGCATCTGGTTTTCCAGCCTGCACTTTCCCAGCATCAATGTCGATCAACAAAACCGCACCGTCAAGGTGCTGTATAAGAACCCGGAGACTTATCGGTAATATTGATGTTCTGGCATAAAAGCCTTGGTCATTGAGCATCAGTAGCGATGCACCGCCACAGCAGGTGTAGGGTATCTGAAGGTATACCTTAAAATGTTCGGCGCTGGTTAGTGTGTCGATTTGGGAGGTGTTATGGTCTCTATTCCCCTGGTGAATACCGTAGCGACTATTCGGTGGTCCATGGAAAATAGGCTGTGGAAATTATCCATACCTAAAAGTAATCGTAAGGGCTTTGCTTTAACGGGTTGGCCCTTTCTATTCGATGTCAGTCGATATTGTGGGGGTACAGGCATCAATAGCTATTCTTAATTCCAGGCCAATTGGCTACGTAGGTGCCAATAACTTTCGGCGGGTTCCACCAACGCATCCACCATCTCTGCCAATGAATCGTACCATTTTATCTTCAATGCTTGCAGATTGGATTTCAGATGATCGACGCATGCGGCACCACTCAGGACCACATCAACAAACGGCTGATTAATAACCGCTGCCAGGGCCATGCTGTCCACTGTGACGTTTTGGGTTTCTGCCTGTGCCTGCAGTAAGGCCATCTTACGTTGAAATACGGGAGCATCGTTTCGTGAGGTCAACCGGCCGTTGGCCAAGCCTTCCTTGACAATAACGCCCATACCAGCTTGGTGAGCTTCCCGTAAGGCGTCCGCAACCGACTGCTCAAGCAGATTCCAGGTTGCCTGCACGGCCGAAAAAAGAAGAACACCATCAAACTCAATTTCCAATGCACGCCGGATCGTGTCCGCCTGCTGCAGACCACTTACCGTGAAACCAATACTCAGCCCGGCACTGCGCAATCGCGCCAGTTCCCCCAACACCGCCCCGTTAGCCAAAACACCGCTGTCCAGGGTCGCTGAATGAATCTGGTACAAATCGAGGTAATCCCCGAGCAAGGCTCTACTTTCTAAAATCTGACGCTGTAACACCGGCAGAGAATGCTCTTTTACTTCATGCTTCTGCCCTTTTGGTAGGTTGACCTGCCAGTCGGCAGTGTAGGTGTAACCCCATTTGGAGCTAATGGTACACGCCTTTTCTGTAATGCCCCGTTTCGCAAGCCAGGAATGAAGGAATGCTTCCGCTTTTCCGTATGATCGGGCCGCATCAAAATAGCGAACACCAGCATCCCATGCCGAATCCAATACGCTATGCGCCTGTGCTTCCATCGCGGTGACATCGTGATTGTCATTCAAGTCATCCCCATGCCCCAGATTGATATAACCGGGCCGTCCTAATGCGGCCAAACCCAAGCCTATCGGTGTAACTGATAGATGACTGTTACCAAGCTGCTTTCTATTCATATTTTTTATGTTCTATTTGACAAGGCAGACTGCAGTATTATTTACATCCAGCCGGAAGCGTGTCCTTAAAATATTCGAAGCACAAGCATATCGCTTCTTTTTCCCGGTCATCAAGAGATATGAACTGACATCCTATGCCTCGATTTGTTTTGTTGACAACTTTGGCTTTAAATCGAACTGCTTGGGTTTCAGTCGGAAGCTTGACATTAATGGTCACAATATTTCCTATTGTAACTTTATCTATTTCTCCGATTTCTATGAAAATTCCGCCTAAACTGATGTCTGTAATGGTCAAAATACCATCAATCCCATGAACCATTGCGGTACAATGAAATTCTAGCCTTGGATCTTTTCTTCTTTCGTTTTTTACTTTTTTCTTTTCACTTCGAATATCAGCCATTGGGCTAACCTCAAAATAAGACCTATAGGGTTTCTTTGATCTATTGTCCCATTAAATATTAAAGGAAGGCGCTAACTTCGCCTCCGATAAATCTCCGGTTACAACGGCGGGAGCCAAATACCCCGTCGCTTAGTAGGATATAAACGAATCTATTCTTTGATGATACCCCGCTGCCTGTGGCCGGGTCGGTCATTATTTTTACGGAGTATAAAGGATTTGAATGCAAATCGCAAAGTCCACTGCAAAAATGTGTGGTTTTGGTTGATGAATTAGTAATGGAGGCGGCACTTGGATATTAAATGGGGAATGGATTTTTAACAGGAATAATCACTTCCCAATAATGTGGCCATGCTGGTTGGCCTGCGACTAATCCGTCAATTTTTATTAAGGGTTGCAAAATTTGGTACATCTCAGCTATGTTCAAAATGTAGCTATTTGCTCATTATCATTACATTATTGTCCAAAAATATAATTTACCAATCAAGTTTAATTGTGTCTCACGTATAAAGCTAAGGTCTTTTGATAAACAATATCAAAAGATGACTCTAAGGTGAAAGGAGGCCCATGAACGAGAGCACCATTAAATTTAGACTCATGAATACTGGCGATTTTGACGCAGTGGTCAGGATTGACGAGAAAGTATTCAAGATTTCCCGGCCGGATTACTATGAACTGAAGTTTGAAAAGCTATTTAGATCCAAAGAGTACCTGCCCACATCACTTGTGGCAGAGGAAGGTGATGGAACGGTGGTGGGGTTTGTAATGGGAGAACTCTATATGGGAGAATACGGTATCTCCCAGGAAGGAGCAACACTGGATACCATCGGCGTTGATCCCAGTTGTCAGCACAAGGGTATCGGTGGGCAGTTGATAAATGAATTTATGGATCATTTGAGAGATCTCAACGTTCAAAAAGTAAACATATTGGTCGACAAAAATGATTCCAAACTGATGCATTTCTTTAACGCCAACCAATTCAGCCCATCCAAAACCATTATTAACCTGGAACGGATCCTTTGATGTCACTGAAGGATTGGCGATTCATAACCAAAAGGCTCATTCGGATGCAGGATATTTTTGACTTAATAAAGGGACATGGCGCTGTGTGCCATTGACTTTCAAGTCGGATTTTTTTACAGGGCGGTCAAAAACACACTGAGGTGCATAAAATGATGAGTTTCAGCACTTGGTTCGCTTTTTTTCTCTTAATGACTGCCATTGCCTACACCCCAGGCCCCATGACCATGTTTTCCATGTCGTCGAGTGTGCGAAACGGTTTTTATCGCACGCTTCCAGCCATTGCAGGTGGCTCTTTCGCCTACCTCACTCAGATGGCTGTGGTATACTTGGGGTTGGGTGTGATAGTCCAGAAGTCCATGCTGGTCTTCAACACCATCAAGTGGGCGGGTGTGTTGTACTTGTTCATTCTTGCCATCAAAAACTGGCGTCAGCCAGCAAATGGCGGCGGTTTCAAGGACACTGTTTCTGAGGTGTCTTCATCAAGGCAGTTTTCTTTGGGATTCGCCACAGGCATGTCCAACCCTAAATCCGTGCTTGTGTTCACCGTTTTGTTTCCCCAGTTTATTGATCCGGTTTACTACACAAACCATTTCATCACGCTTTCCACCAGCTTCTTTTTTATTCAGGGCAGCAGTGCCATTGCATACGCGCTTTTTGGAGCCAAAGTATTCTTGTGGATGAGACAAATGTGTTTGACCCATATCCAGAATAAGGTAACCGCCGTGATTCTTTTTCTTGCCGGAGGCATGCTGGCTTGCAGCGAAAAATAATATTGTTCTACACGCGATGTTTGGGAGCTTTGCGGCATAAAGCAAGATGGCATTCAGCTCAAATTTCGTGAATGGTCGATCAACACGGGTACAAGCCCTGGCACATGTCGGAAAAACAGGCTCATCCACTCAGCGAACCAAATCAGTTACAGCGTTAATCAACTGTTTTTAAAGATACAATAACGAGAAAAAGGTTCTGCAAAAAAGCTTAAAACCTTCCAGTTTTCCCATCGATAAAGCCATCATGCAGAAAGATTGGCAACGGTCATTACATCAGGAACGGGAACTGTCAAACCCTGTTCGGACCGGTTTCCGGTTTGTCGAATATCTGAACGACAATCCGAACACCACATATGATGAGCTATCAGCGGATGCCGGAATCAAAAAGGCACGAGTATGCCAGATGATAGCCCTCTGTAAGCGACGACTCCCCGAGATTACCGATTTCTTAATGGACACACATGAACCTTAAATTCTGAAATATTTCATCGAAAGGAGGCTCAGGCCCTTGACCCTATTGGCGTCTGATGAAGCTTACAACGCCGGAATCGAAAATCATGTCATTGATGGTGCACACGTAAAAATTTACAATCCGGAGAAAACCCTGGCCGATTGCTTTAAGTGATGAGCATACCCTTTGTTTTACCGCTCATCAAGTCCCAAACCCAGCCCGATGGAAGCGAGTTGGAGCACAGCGGAAACGCGAGCCAGAGGCGAGAGTGAGCGTAGCGAGCGGCAACGGTATAGCGGTATGGCAACCGGGTATCCGGCGACGGTGCCTGGGAAGGAGGCTGCCTTGCTACGGCAGGGTACCGCAAGCGCACGGGGCGATGAACAAGAACCGAGTCAGGCGGGTTTGGTGGGACGAGTCTGCAACACAAGGTAAAGTCCTCTATCCATTATAGGCCAAATAGGTATACTCGGCGCTCGTGTGCGCAAAGATGCGTGTTCACCCCGGGAGATCTGCCGCGATGTCCGCCAACGGACTGACCGAACCGCAAGGGGAGGCGACCCCATGGCAGAGACGAGCGCAGCGAGACGACTGCCGCAGGCAGCCCGAAGGGTGGACGAAGTCCATCAACTCAGCAGAGGGCATAGTAGCCGGTGGAAACGAGCCGGGCCTCCCGTAACAGGGAGAAGGATACCCGGAGGGCTCACCCCGACGAAGGCTTGAACGGTGCCCAGCCGAATGGTATGGGTAAATGGTCGTGGCTATTAAATAGCATGTTCTTACCAGCATATTGCGGCAGCTGCCGAAATGCCGGTAGCGTTATGCTTGTTTAAAGCCCAGTAGGACTGATGAAATTTATCTGTTCCTGCTCTGACCAGCCGAACCGCCGGATACGTGACCCGTATGTCCGGTGGTGTGGGAGGGGGTAGCCACGAGGCTACTCCCTATCCCGATAGATGTTTTGGGCACGGCATTTTGGGCCTTTCGTAGAACAGCCAATGAGCAACCCCGCCGCAAGCAGCGTGGCATCAAACCTTAAATGGTTTTTATCGATTTATAGCGCCGCAAGCGGCGGGGTATTAAACCAGAGTTCCTGTAATAAATCACATTGGTCAACAACGCCCCCTTTAAGTCCCTATACCGTAGATAGTCGGAAGCAACCAGGAAAGCGTAACCCACATTAACAGGAGCAGTGGTACCCCAACCCGAAGAAAATCATTGAAGGTGTAGTTCCCAGCGTTCATGACGAGCAGATTGGTCTTGTATGCCATGGGAGTGGCATAGCTCATATTGGCCCCGAAGAGTACGGCCAAGACAAACGGTTCGGCCGGCTGTCCCATCTGGGCGGCAATTGAAATGGCGATGGGGGTGCCGATGACAGCTGCTGCGTTGTTGGAAACGATGTTGGTAAGGATGCCCATTAGAAGCATCAGCCCGCTGATTACGAAGGTCGGCGAAGTGTCCCCTGCCAGAGCCACAAAAAGTTGTGCCAGGTAATCCGCACCGCCGGTCTTGACCAGTGCAACCCCTATGGCGAGACTTGCGGCCACGATAAGGATGACCTGCGCATTCAGTGCGTTTGTGGCATCACGCCATCCCAGACATCCGGTGAAGATCATCATCAGGGCTCCGAGCGGCGCACTGATGGCGATGGGCAGAAACCCTGCGGCGGCCGAAACAACGATGCCCAACATAATGAGCATGGCCACCGGCGCCTTCCGGGCAAAAGGCAGATCTGCCGTGGCATCGAGTACGAGAAAATCCTTTTCTTTTTTGAGAGCGGCAATCTGTTCCCGGGGGCCCTGAACCAGGAGGATATCCCCGCCCTTCAGGCGGATATCCCCGATTTCATCGTATAACTTTTCCGGGTGCCTGCCTGCCCTGTGTATGGCCAGCGTAATTATCCCGTACCGATCCGCGAATCGGATGCCGCTGAGCGTTCTTCCCACAAGTCGGGAGCCTTCTATGAGAACGACCTCCGCGATCTGCTGATCTTCATCCTCTAACGGGTGCTCATCGTCAACGGGTGCAACCATGGCGTCATCCGCATAGAGCGTTCCCTCCAGTATCTTTTCAAACTCCTTCAGACGATCGGGCGTGTCACGGATAATCAGATGGTCGCCGGTTTTCAGGACCAGGGTGGGAAAGGGTATCATGAAGTTGTCAAGCCCGCGCTCCACGCTCGTGATTTTCATGGCCCCATCGACTTTTTTTCTGGCTTCGGCCAGCGTCTTTCCTTCAACCGGGCTTCCTTCAAGAATGGCGAGATGGGCGGAGAAAACCCTGGGAGACGTGTCTGCCAGGGTTGGTTCACGCTCTGGCATGATCCGAGGCACCACGAGCCAGAGATAAACGATACCGACGCTTCCGGCAATGGCCGCCGGCACAATGAAATCGAACATGTCCATCCGTTTCAGGCCCATCTCTGCTGCCACGGAGACTATCAGCAGATTCGTGGAGGTTCCGATGGTGGTGCATGTGCCCCCCAGCAGAGTGGCGAATCCCATGGGCATCAACACGGAAGAGGCCTTCATACCCGTGCGCAGGGAAACGTTGATCAAAATGGGGAGAAACAATACGACAACGGGAACATTGTTTATGAACGCGCTAATAACGGCCCCGACCACAAGGGTCAGCAGCAGGGAAATGCTCGGGCTCACCTTCCAGAGCCGCGCCAGCACTCTTCCCACGGGTTCCAGCGCCCCCGTTCGGACAATACCCTGTCCGGCGATCATCAGGGCGCAGACGGCAACCAGCGCCTCGTGTCCGAACCCTCTGAAAAAGTCCACGGCGTGTAAAACGCCCCCGTCCACACGGAACGGAAAGAGTTCGAACCCAACGGCCAGACCAATGAGCACCAGGAAACTGGAGGACTCAAGGGGTATTTTTTCACGGGTGAACAGGACCAGTGCAATGACAGTAAGGAGCAGCACAGCCAGAGCATGGGCATTGGGCGGCGGGGGAAGGGTCATATTGTGTATATCCGTTGTTGTAGAAAACGATGTCTGTGAATGATCAGGACAGATATGATATTAACTTTCTGCACCATGCCCATCTTTCTCAGCCGTTATAATCAACGATTCTATATCGTCTGTTGAAATGTTTTGTTCCATCCAATCTTTTTCATAAATGAAGTTGCCCCAAGCGAACCCAAAGAGAATTAGTACTTCATTAATTCAAATTTGCTTGAACAGATCGATAGTTGTACGTAAATCGTCCCATAAATCGTCAACTTCAAGTGTCTTTGCAACAATTTTTATAGTCATAATTAGAAATCGAACGTTAAAGCGCGCTTGGAGCCGGGCTGTTTCGGCTGTCAATGCGGAGCGCCAGGTTGGGCGACGACTAATGACAAGTGCTGTCATTGAATCAAGAATGAACCTTGACCCCGTGGTCGCTGAGCACCTGAATCACCTTTGCAACTTCCGGCGGACCAAGTGGGACCTCGCGATCCAATGCAGTGAACATTTTAACCGCATTGCTTCGTTTCCCGGTGATTTCCAACATTTCACCGCCGCCGGGGCCTTAGTGGAACGCATGAACCGTACCAGCCGGAACATGCACGAGTGTGCCAGGTGAGCACATAGCGGTCTGACTGCCACATGTGAATTCGATCTGGCCTTTGGTCACGTAGAACGACTCGTCCCAATCGTGACTGTGGGGTGGTGGCCCCGTTTTCTCGTCACCCGATTGCACCGTGATTTGCTGGTCTTCGATATCTGGTCCCGATGCGACACCCGCGACTTTGGTACCAATCACGTTAAGAGCGGGCTTACGATCGCCTGGCGTAAGAACGAAAGGCTTGTAACTCATGATATATCTCTCCTCTTGTGTACCGTGAACGTTTGATCGATGATCTTCTTGCCGCCCAACCGGTAAGTATGTGGATCTGTATATCATCAGATTTGGTATGTTATAAAGAAGAAGCGGCGATTGGATCGGAATTTAGATACATTGAAATCAGCTTAACAAGCGGAAATTAAAAAATTCTCCCTGATATGTCCTGGTGATCCCCACGGTACCATGTGCGCCTTTATTTTGGCAAGATTTGCCCGCTGCAATTATTCTTCTGAACCGCAGGAAAATGTCGGGTCTGATATCTGCATGGTTGTTGATATGCCCAGTTTTAAAGGCCTTCATTTCATTTTGATTACCTGTACATATCTTGATTTTCACGAAAATCACGCAGGTTTATCGAAGGGCGTCTATCACAACAATTGACAGGGTTGGCCGACGCAAGGTAATCAATTAATCACTACATTGCCTCCCCCATTAGGTGTGCCGCCAATGCCGAAAAATAAATAACCACAATGTGGCACCTAACCAATTGTTTTTTCATGTTAATATTTGACACCTTCCATTGTGTTAGGTAGCCTATTTTATCCGGTCCCTCCACATATGGTGCTTGAAGCACAAGTGCAACCTACGATAGATGTGATTTACGGTACTTATCTGAAAGCTTCACGTTGCTCCTCAGCTTCCAACTTCCTTTTTTGCTGAAACAGGCACTGGTTTACCTTAAGCTTTAACCTGAAATTTAGGTGAAGATTCAATGGATAAGCCACGCAAATTGTGCATGATTGACTCCTGGCATTCTATCTCTGTCAGGAGTCAAACATTTCACTTGAACATGTCCATATCAATTGCATAAAGCCTAACTAAACAACAAGTTAGGGAGAATTCTTATTTTAAGAAAATAGACTATCCAATGTCAGAAGAACTGAAAACCAAAATAAATGGAGCCTGGGAAGAAGCCTTTAACCAGGGCAAAGTGGACGGATTGAATGAATTGGTCGCTCCTAATTATGTCCGACACAAACCCCCCTTTCCCGATATAGTAGGGCTTGACGCCTCAAAAAATTTCATTGCTGATTGCCGCAGCAGTTATCCTGACTGTCACCTCACAATTGACAAAATAATCATCGAGCGAGACTGGAGTGCATCGCAATGGACCTATGAGGGCACACAAAGCGGGATTTCGCCCACCACGGGTGCTCCACCTTCCAACAAGCATGTTAAATATACAGGATGCAATATGGTCCGTTGGAAGGGTGGAAAAGCCGTTGAAGAATTGGAGCAAGGGGATTACTTAGGCCTGATGCACCAACTCGGCGTCGTCCCCAAGTCCTGGTAGAGTTAAGGGGAGCCAATAACTCTATCAGTTCAAAACTTTTAACTCAAAAAGGAGAGAAACAATGTCTAAGTCAAAAATAATAGCATTGATAAATTTAATTATACTGGCTTTTTGTATGTGCACAATTGGCAATGCGGTAGCAGCTGAGAAGATCGTGGGACGTAATGTAAAGCATAACGTCAAGTGGGAGCAAATAGAGGTTGGCGATGAGGAAGGACATGTTGTTGCTGTCTATGAGAACAAAGGAGTCAATAGCAGAACAGATGGGAAGACGTTCGTCTTTTGGGAATGCGGGATTCTCGATATCAACCTCAAAACCGGCGTTGGCTCAGGCAATGGGTATGGAACAAACACCGACAAGGATGACGATAAAAAGTATTATACATGGGAAGGCAAGATAGCGGGAAAAGGCATATGGAAAGGGACATGGACCTATACAACAGGATCCGGTAAATTTGAAGGAATTAAAGGAGGAGGAACCTTCATAAATTATAGCATAGCTCCAGGGCAAAGTTATAACGATTTTGAAGGAGAAGAGGAGTTACCTTAACGATTGTCTTTAATCTCAAATGCGAATAGGGATACTCATCCTTGCTGGTTCAGGTAGAAAAACAACAGAGGTAATCATGTCCTTCCTCTTGCTAGAATTTAGCGGTTCTCGTAGGAGCTTAAATAGCACCATCTCGAAAAGCCAACACCAATCGTAAAAGCGGAGAAAACCAACGGGGGGTAGTATTCCTATCAGAAGGAGGGAGATCATATCTAAGTATAAAATAATGCCATACAGATAGGAACTCGCTTTTCAGCTGAGTGATTGGATTAGAGTAATAGAACGAATGAGTTACGGATTATTATCCTAAGCACAACAATCAAAGGTCCTGAACCTTTTAACAATACCAACTGAAAGCTTCAGGACCTTCTATAATATTCTTGCAATACCATATATTGTGGTTTCATTGTCTTTGGCGAGGCTTGCGGTATCTTTAATTATGTTGCAGGTCAGCCCCGATTACAGATATCCACATTACCTTCGTCCAAAGTCATTCAAGCCCCGGTACAGGAACCAATACCACATCTTGGTTTTCGTCCAATGTCAGATGTATTGTAAGTGTTTTATCGATCGTTTCGCAACAGTGCAGGTATAGGCTATCGACATTTTTCGAAGGCTGCAACCAGAAACTACAATGGTGTTTCAAAGGGCGGAATGATTGATAAAACAAATGTGTACGAAGCCGTATTCAGGGGGTGTTGGCACGATTTTTTATAATGGGGATAGTAATCAAAGCAATCTCGGCCGTTTGGCTGTGAAGTCGTTCTTTCCGGCCAATATGAGAAGTAAATAAAAAGCGTATTGGTTTGTTGGATGACCATTAAACACCATGTTGGGGTTATTTTCTCACCACTTTTATAGATTGCCTCTGGATTAGGGCGCACTGCACCTGCGGTTCTCAAATGTTCACTTTTAAAATCAATCAGGCAACTGCATAAGCAAGTGGGTTTGGCGGTCGCGCCGAACCTTTGGGGATCTCTCTATACAGCTGCATTTTCCCTTTTTTGCAGCAGGGACAGGCCGTAATGTCCATGCCCGTGAGGGCCTGCATCATTGATTCGACAGTCGCCACAGCTTTGTCGATCGGATTGATTAAGCCCATCAATTGCCGGATGGCTGCCAGGTTCGCCGAGCGATTGCGGTTGGCTAAAAACCCGTAATGCCGGATGCGAACAAAGCGCTTGGGCAGGCTGTGAAGTAAAAATCGTCGGATGAACTCAACAGCGGCAACCGTTAGCGTTTCTGTCTTTTCTTTCTTTCGATTTTTAAAGGTGAAGGTCACCATGCCGTCTTCAAGTGCCTTGATACGACTGTTGGCTATGGCGACGCGGTGTGTGTAGCGTGCCAGGTATTCCAGAACGCATTCCGGCTTTTTAACCGGGTCACGTACGTCGATAATCCATGGTTTCTTATACAGCCGGACCTTCAATCGATTGAATTGATCACCGGCAAACTTGAGATCCTTACGTTGACAGGCGTTTTTCATCAGTTCCATGAACTTGCCACGGAACACCAGCGATAACGCCCGCTCATTGAACAGGTAATTGCCCTTGCAGGGTATCCAGCGTGAACCGTCTGTAGACACCGCACCACCGGCCACCAGGCAATGCAGATGAAAATGGGCATTGAGCTTTTGGTCCCAGGTGTGCAGCGTGGTGATAAAACCCAGTTTGCCTCCGAGTTTATTTTCACCAAAGGCCAACAGGGTTTGGGACGCGGCTTTAAACAGAATCGCGAGCATCACCTTCTTGTTATTTAAAACGACGGCGTTGAGTTCATGCGGCAGGGTAAAGACAACATGAAAGTAGTCGGCAGGCAGGATCTCCTGTTTTCTTTGCGCCAGCCACCGCTCACGAGGCATGTGCTGGCATGTGGGGCAATGGCGGTTACGGCATGAATGATATGTGATACGCATGGCACCACAATGATTGCATCGGTCAACACGGCCACCCAGATATGGCGTGCGGCAGTTGAGCAGGTCATAGACGATTTTCCGGTGTTCATGCCACAACCGGTACTGGTTTTGGTAATCGGCAATGTGTTCTTTCAGAATGCGGGCGACGGTCAACCGATCTACTTCAGGTAATATGATTGGAGGCATCGGTCGTGTCCTCCTTGTTTGTATGGTCAGTCTCGATAAGATCCAAAGGGCTGGGGACTTTCGACAACGTCTCACGGCTCACATGCAGGTAGATCATGGTAGTGGACAGTCGGCTATGGCCCATCAGAACCTGGATTTTGCGGATATCGTACCCGGCCTCCAACAGATGGGTGGCAAAGCTGTGTCTTAGTGTGTGAAGCCCTTCACCGTTTTTTACACCGACTTTCTTTCGGGCTTTTTCGTAAACGGATCTTACTGCTTCGTAGGATAATGGTTGAGCTTTCTTTCTCTTTATCGACGATGGGAACAGGTAGTTTTGAGGATGGCATGTTTTATAGTAACGGCGAAGTTCTGCCAGGAGCTTTTCAGAAAGCATGGTGTATCGATCTTTACGCCCTTTTCCATCCACAACCTTGATCAGCATCCGCTGGCTGTCGATGTGTTCAGGCTTTAAATGTATCACCTCGCTGACCCTGAGCCCTGCCGCGTAGGTCGCCATCAGTATCAACCGGTGTTTTAAATTACCGGGGGCAGTGATAATCTTCCAAACATGCTCTTGACTGAGCACAGTGGGAAGCTTTCGTGGTTTTTTAGTCAGGCTGAAGCCTACGGAGATCTGTTTGTCGAGGATGTTCGAATAGAAAAATCGCAAACCGGTTAACGCACCACAGCAGCTGGAAGGCGCAATGCCCTTGTCGTTTTTCAAATACAAGAGATAATCCTCGATCATTGTTGCGGAGATTTTTTCTGGTGACTTTTGATAATGTCTGGTCAGCCCGGTCACAGCCGCGAGGTATGCACGTTTGGTGTGAGGTGAAAGGTTTTTCAGATCCATCGCCCTGATCATTTTTTGACGCAGTGGTGTCATTGGTCTACCTCCTTGGTTTAGGGTTTAACAAACTCAAAAAGGTAGTTTACACGATCAGGTGATGGGAAATGAGGGAGTGCGAGGCACGGTGGGAAAACAACTACAGATGGTCAGGATGGTGAGCTACCGCGAAGCGGTTTCGTACATATTGAGAATATCTTGACAGAACCGTCTTGTCAAAACCTGTTTCCGTGATGCGGGCGTGGATAATCGACAACAATGATTCCTGAGGGGTTGGGGTCATTCCGCGCGAAAAAGCCCGCCTATGGCCTTGACATGGTTTCGAACGAAGTGGCGCTTATCATCAGTTAGCGCTTCGGCCAGGTCATAGATTTCCCACAGCGCTGCGTTGAAGCGTTCGACCCATTAGACCAAGTCGGGGTTGTCCTGGCCATGGTCGGAAAGCTGGCAATTCGAACACGCCAGGCCGTTCTGGCCTTTTATCGCGGCCAGGCGTTGGCATTCAGCGCCTTCGAGAATAGTTCGGCGCCTATGGCCTTGACATGGTCCTGGACGGCGCGTCGCTTGTCGGTCTTCAGCGCTTCGGCCAGGCTGTAAAGTTCCCATAGCGCGTCATTGTAGCGCTTGACCCAGGCGGCCAGGTCGCCGTCGGCGCCAGGCTTCACCGGCGCGGCTGGCGACGCCTTCAAGGCGGCTTGCGACGGGTCCAAATTCCTGTGAAGGCGCCGGTCGGCTTCGGCAACGTCGATCATACAGCGCCGGCCTTGCATACATGAACCGCCGTATACGGAACCGTACGTACGGTGGTGTGGGAGGACGGAGGGCGCGAGCCCTCCTCCTACCCGATTATTCCTCACAGTATTCCCCACATTAAATTTTTTAAAGCATAATTTGTTTTAAACACCCAAAAATATTAAAAAATTAGCTATCAGTCGATTGAATTGTTAAGCTTTATCTATAAGTAGAAATTTTTATCTCTATTGAAAATGCTCTACGTGGACATCAACATATTGTGGTTGGCGTTTAGGATAAAAAATGTCAGATAGATTGAGATCATCCAACTTGAGCCAATATTACGGATACCATGAATATGTTCTAAAATGTCAGAATGTTGGCTCCTTCCGAAATTTCAAACAGCTTTGGTGCACCAGCAAAGGTAACGGAATCAACGACGTCCTTTTCGCCAACCTGGCGACTCTGGGCACAGGGAATTCAGACGAATATGGGAACCTTGTTCTCCACTAAATAGAACAGATGAGGTCCAGCCTCATCGCCGGTGGGTGCAACGATGTTGTCGATCATTCCATCTTTTACAACCACAACCGCATCATCTGTGAGGAAAAGGCTAACCTCGTGACCATTTTCGTGAGCGGCCTTTGCCAGTTGAAAAGTTCGTGTGACCCTTGTCGGGTCTTCTAAGCCTCGAGTCAACACAAATACAAATTTCGACATCTTTACTATCTCCTTTTATTTGTTGTCCGGTTTTTCCTCAGATAAATAGACATCTTTTTGTAATGATTGTTGGCTGGTCAGAGTCTCACTAAAGATTCATTGAGAGTACCTTGATCATGCCCCTTGTTAAATCCCGAAGTTACCCAATGAAATCTAAAAATTGCAAAGGATTGAAATGTATTGGAGAACGCCGGTGGCGTTGCCAAGAACCGGTGCAAATGGAGCGTAGCGGAATTTGCATCCGAGTTAGTTTGTCTCGATAGGCGATTTTAATCATTAATGCTATAATTCACCATTTTCGGCAAAAACCGGCCCATTCGCCCTGCATAATCCTTATATTTGTCTCCAAAAGTATCGATCATTATTATTTCTTCTTTTTTTACGAGTTTGTGCCAAAGCAAATGCAACAACAATACCCAAAACATATAAAACCAGGAATTTAAATACAAGGCTACTCTAGGACATATAAACGTAATCCAAGCAGCGTACATTGGGTGACGAAAATGCTTGAATGGACCTCTTATGCAAAGTTTGTCATCCACCCACCAGCTACGTAACGTAGAAAAGGACCAAAAATGGAGTCCCAAACCGAAGATAACCAGTACCATGCCGAAAATTTTCATCAAACTTGCAGATTCCACGACAATTGAAAGTTTAATCATTGAATCTGCCCATACGAAAATAGCAAATAAGAAAAGGCTGATAATCGCTCCAGTAGGGCCGATGCCAAATATTTTTTTGAGTTTATTTTGACCTGACACTTTTCTATTTAAATCCACAGCAATTAAGTCACTTTTTTATTGCGCCTAATCAGTATGCATATTTCTGTATATCATCAAATATTGGATGATATACAGAAGAAGCGGCGATTGGATCGGAATAGAGATACATTGAGACGATCTTAGTTATTGGAATTTTTATAATTTTTAACGATATGGCTTGATAGACACCAGCGTACCATGTGAACAGTGACCGGAGCAAGGTTTGGTCCGGTATGATAATTTCTAAAATCGGTGAAAATTGACAAGGCTGATATCTGAAATGTTGTTGGAGTCATCACAAAAATGAAATCAGCTCTAATTCGTGTGCTCTCGATTAATATCACCACTGACCTCTTTTCCGCTTTCTGAATATATCATAAATTTAGAATGTTAAGATATAGAAAGAGTAAGCGAGACAACTATCGTTTGGTGATACGGCATTATGGTATCTCAGAAAATTCATACACTTGATACTTGGACGAAATTGCAGTTATCCAAGGTTTCGAAGGGATGTTTTGATATCGAAAGTGCAATCTAATTTGATTGGTCTGAATTGAAGGTTCATGGTAGAAATGTACCATTTTTAAAATAAAATCCGGGATGAAGTTTTTTCCCGCAATTCCCCTCAGCCCGGCTACTGTGTGATTTTCTTGCTTTCACTTTAAAATCCACCCCAACTCATTTATGAGCCGCTCCTGCTTCTTTCCTACCCCAAAAGTTTTTTATGAAAGCCCTATTCCTTTTCCTGTAGGTTTTTCTGTTGCAACGTAGCTGTCCTCAACGCCTTTTTGATGTCTGTATTTTGAGGATCAATGACAAGGAGATCCTGCCACAGTTCAATCGCTTCGCTAAGGTTGCCTTTTCGGTATTCCTGAAATCCCTGTTTGAAAATAGCCTTCTTGCAATAGGAAAGTTTTTCATTCAGTTCGATGCTATTGAATGAGAGCTCCTTGTCAAACCCTTTGAAGTGCGCGTAGTTTTTCAGCAGAACATCGTAGTTCCTGCCAGCGGATGCAAAGTCTTTCTCATCTAACGCCTTGCCGGCGGCTGATGCTATATCATTAATGCTCTTAGCATACTCTCTTGCCAGAAATAGATCATGCGGGTGCTTTTGGTGCTCGACGTTGTATATGTCAATCGCCTTCTGGTACTCACCTGCCTCCATCTGTCCTTTGGCCAGATTGACAGCTTGAGCTGATACTAGTGTGGATGTCTGTGATGATTCCTTGACAGGAGCCGACGTCTGAACAGAACGTTTTGGTAAAATCAAGCTTCTCATTTCCGCACAGGACATGACGATGGGTAAGAGCATACTAATAAATACAATCAGTTTTAACCTGCGCAGATTAGTCATCAGGCGAACCTCACAACAGCGAGTGGCGCATCCTGGACGTGGTTCTTTTCCATCAGTTCAAGAAAAATCGCAACCAGTTCCGGACGGAACTGTGTTCCTGACATACGATCAATCCTGCTCAACGCTTCCTCTTTAAAGAGGGCCTTCCTGTAGGGCCGATCTGAGGTCATAGCATCAAATGAATCTGCTATGCTTATTATTGCTGCAAACAATGGAATATTGTCGCCAACGAGTCCATCAGGATAGCCTTTGCCGTTGTGCCACTCATGGTGATGACGGGTGGAAGGGATATACTTGAATAATGATGGCGCCCAGCTAAGGATGGATCCTCCGTACTCCACGTGTTGCATCATTTCCGTATATTCAGCCTCATTGAGTTTTCCTCGCTTGAGCAAAATAGAGTCAGGTGTCTTTATCTTACCTACATCGTGAAATAAACATGCGACCTCAAGATCTCTAAGATCCGATTTGGAAAGGCCGATCTGTTTTCCAAGGAGCAGAGATAGCTGAGCAACCCGGGCGGAATGACCATGAGTATAAGAGTCTCTCGCGTCTATGGCTGCGGCCACCACCTTAACCATGGAAACGTAGGCATCTTCAAGATCACGAGCATACTTGGTGAGTTTTCCCTGCTGATCGGCTATCAATGCTGACATTTCATTAAAGTTACGTGTCAGTTTCCCAAGTTCGTCGTGAGAGTAAATTCTGAGCGGATTTTTTGCAGTTCCATACTTCAATTCTTCCACACCCGCTGAGAGTTCCTTTATAGGCTTTATCAGGAAAGATGCTAGCAGCGAACTCGCGAAAATTCCGAGAACGACAATGATTCCGAAGACTATCAATATCATGCTGCCGACTTTTCGCTGTGCTTCCAGCAGGATGGACTTGTTCATGCCAATAATCACACTACCCAATGACTTCTTCATAAAGACTATGGGGCACAATATTTCGAAAATATTGTCTGATGAATTTGTCAATTCTTTTACAGTGGTCCCGTCAGCAGCTTCTCTGAAAAGCTGACCCTGTGACACTGGTTTGGTTACCCCGATCATTTCTGTTGCACTATGGACAACGGTCTTCATGTCCGGATCGACGATGGCTACATAGAGCATGTCGCTATTTGACGACTTCGCCTTAAAGACAAGATTGTCCAGGCCCAAGAGATCCTTCGACAAAAGATTGTAACCTGCCGAAGCAGCAATACTCTTACCGACTGATTCACCTCTTTTGATAATCTCATTCAGTATGTAATTGTTCATTATCTGGACCGTTATAATACTGAGAGCAAAAGAGGTACTTGTCATGAGAATAACCACAAAGAAAGCAATCTTGAATCGAAGACTTGCAGACCGATATCGCTGTGTCATCAATTGCAACGCGGCCTGGAAGAACTTTAGGAGTGTTTGAAAATAGGAAGTTATTTTCAGTGCAAATGAGCGAATGTTCGCTATCATAATGTTTTCCAAGCATCTCTGGCATTTTTCAAATTAGTGATACCCAAGCGATTGTCGAGCTTGCCGCAGAACCAAGGAAGATGTCTTTCCGCTATAGTCGCCTATGCGGGAAGATATCTGACGCCGTCGATGCGGTAAGATCGGCAATCCCAACGGGTTTTCCATTTTGAAGTCGCCAAGTGACATCACCCATACTTTTTGTAATAATTTTTTATAAAACCAAAATGGGAAACGCTCAGCTTGGGTGATACCTTATTTATCGGCCCACCATATGGAAACTTAAATTATAACGGGCCTATAATCAAGAATACGGCCAATTCGTTATTGTGGTTAAAATTCAATAAGATAATCGTTATTACCATCCACAATTAGAGAGAAAAATCTGAAACTGTACAGCAAGTTATAATTGATAGCCTTCTTTTTGGTGATTGTTCCGTAGAAATAAAGTTGCTGCGCATAACCAGAGCTTTATTTAACCTACCGCAATTACAGATACCAATCATCCTGAGTTAACCGCCAGAACCTTCTATCCGATCCAATTAAATGCAGTCGAGGTCGGGGAACGATAGGGACGACCCTAAATAACTTGTATCTGTGACCGTTTGTTGCTAAGGGCTTAGGCATAGGTATGCCACGCTCAGCCCGCTAAGACGCCCCAGGAATCCTACACCATGTGATTATCCGGGGTATAAAACGGAAGGCTATTTTCCGGGATGAAACCGATCAGGACGGTTTCGTGGATCGGTTGTTAAATTTGATCCTGGAAACCCAAACCAGCTGCTAAGCATGGGTATTGATGACCAACCATGCTCATTTTCTGTTTCGCTCAGGACCTCGCGGGCTGGCCGGTTTGATGCAGCGACTGCTGACCGGCCAAGAAGTCGGCTTCAATCGCCGCCATAAACGCCACGGACAGCTGTTTCAGAACCGGTATAAATCGATAATCTGCCAGGAAGATACCTATCTCAATGCGGGTATTGACATGGGCCGGCGTCCTGAACTGATTGGCGGCGGATTGATCCGCAGCCTCGGCGGGTGGTCGAAGGTGAAGAAGCTGCGCCTGAAGGGGATGAACGTATTTTAGGTGATTCGGACTTCATCGTGTCCGTTCTTTCTAAAGCTGATGAGCAGTTTGAGCGACGTTATGAACTGAAACGCCTCGGCTACGATATGTCTCGGGTGGCTGACACGGTCGCCAGGATTTATTCAATTGACAAGGATGACATATTTCTAAAGGGTCGCCAGAAATTGCGTTCTGATGCCAGGGGACTATTCTGCTATTGGTGTTCCATAGAGTTGAGGCTTCCCCTGACCGACCTTGCCCGGAAACTCGAGATGACCGTCTCGGGAGATGGATATGCGGTTCGAAGAGGCGAAAAAATCGCCACGCAACATCAGCTTCGATCGATCGATCAGGATAGTTAGATATTTAGAGCTGTCCCGCATATTTCCTCATCGGCTTCAAGCCCCGACGCTTGAAGGTCGGTGGCAAAACGGAGTCCGCCTATATTGGAAAATTACCTGAGAACCATTTTCAACGACCTGCCCCAGCATCTATCCGAGCGGACGCGGGTGTTGAACGGTCAACCTGTCGCAGAAAACGGTGCCTTCGTCCTTTATTGGATGCACCACGCCGTCAGGGGCCATGAAAATCCTGCACTGGACACCGCCTTGTGGGTTGCCGATCGATTGAAATTACCCGCACTGGTCTACCAGGGTCTGAGCGGGCGCCATCCTTACAACAGCGATCGCCACCACACCTTCATCCTTGAAGGGGCTAAGGATGTTGAAAAGGAACTCAAGTGCCGTGGCGTCAGCTATTGTTTTCATCTGGCCGAGGAGCCTGAAGACCCCACGCCGTTGAGAGGATTGATGAGCCGGGCGGCGCTCACACTGACCGAGGAGTTTCCAGCTCCGCCGTTCAATCGCTGGACCAAATATCTTGCCGCAATCGCTTCTTCCCCATTCTGGGCAGTGGATACGGCCTGCATCCTGCCCATGCAACTGCTTGAAAAACCGTATGCCCGCGCCTTCCAATTTCGGAAAGCCACCTGGGAATCCTATCAAAAGCGGATGCCCCACGTGTATAAACCCTCAATGGTAACAGTCAGACCATTTCGTGGCCAGCTCGGCTTTGATACCCTCGACCTGGCTTCGGCCGATATTGCCGGCTGTTGCGCAAGGTGCCGCATCGATCATACGGTCGGACCCGTACCCCACACGCGTGGCGGATCGGAGGCGGGATACAAACGCTGGGAACAATTCGAACGGCACGGTCTCAGCGACTACGCCGAAACCCGCAACGATGCGGCCATACCGTTTCCATCCGGCGTCAGCCGGATGTCTGCCTACCTGCATCATGGACATGTGTCACCTTTTCGTATCGTCAGACAGGCGGCTTTATCGAATACCAGGGGGGCAAAAAAATACCTGGATGAAATTCTCATCTGGCGTGAACTGGGGCATCATTTCTGTTTCTACCATGATAATCCCGAGACCCTCGACGTTCTCCCGGCCTGGGCACAGGAGGCCCTTGAAAACCATCATCAGGATCCACGCGAAGCGGTTTACACCTGGGAAACACTGGCCAGGGCGCAGACCGGCGACCCGCTATGGGATGCCGCCCAGAAGTCGCTCTTGATTCACGGCGAACTGCACAATAACCTTCGAATGACCTGGGGAAAAGCGCTATTGCAGTGGACCCGGACCCCGCAGGAGGCGCTGCAGAGGATGATCGATTTGAATCATCGGTTCGCGCTGGACGGCAGCGACCCCAATTCCTATGCGGGCATATTGTGGTGCCTGGGGCTTTTCGATCGGCCCTTCACGCCATCCAGGCCGGTCATCGGAACCATAAGGCCCCGTTCGACCCGTTCACACGCCGAGCGGCTGAATATCAAACGGTACACGGTCCGGGTGAGCCGGCCGGCCGGTGGATATCCGCTTCGGGTTGCGGTCGTCGGTGCGGGCCTTTCCGGCCTGGTGGTCGCCCGAACCTTGACGGATCACGGGCATCGCGTTCGGGTCTATGAAAAGGCCCGCGGGCTCGGAGGCCGAATGGCCACGCGCTGGTCGGAATCCCGTTCGTTCGATCATGGCGCCCAGTATTTCACGGCCCGGGATGATCGATTTATAAGATGGGTCGACAGCTGGCGGGCAACCGGGGTGGTTCGACGCTGGGATGGCCGTATCGGTGTTTTGCGGGAGGGTGCGTTTCAAAAGGAAAACCGGCGCCATCGTCGTTTTGTCGGCGTTCCGGGAATGAGCGCCCTGGCAGGTCACCTGGCGCAAGATCTTGACGTTCGCCTGAACACACGCATTCGGCAGGTTAGAAAGGACGCGCAGGGCATTGCTGTGATCGATGATAACGGTCATGCCGCGGGTGGTTTCGATGCACTTGTCGTTACCGCTCCCCCGCAACAAGGGGCAGACTTGCTTGATGGCTGGACGCCGTTGGCCCATCGGCTGACGGCGGTGAACATGGCACCCTGTTGGGCCGTTATGCTGGGATTTGCCAAGCCCGTAGACCTGCCATTCGATGGCGCTTTTGTTCATGATTCGGAAATTGCATGGGCCGCCCGCAATTCCAGCAAGCCGGAACGCCACGATGGCGAATGTTGGGTCCTACACGCGACCGCCGCCTGGTCGTCGGCCAATTTGACCATGCGGGCCGAATCGGTTATTTCCCACCTGATGCAATCCGTTTCGGCGGCTGGCGGTTTAAGCCTTCCCGATCCGGTTTTTTCATCGGCGCATCGTTGGCGCTATGCCCAGGCGCAAAAACCGTTGACAGTGGGCGCTCTTTGGGATCGCCGGTCCATGACCGGGATCTGCGGTGACTGGTGCTGTGGCTCAAGAATAGAGGGTGCGTTTTTAAGCGGCGCGGCCATGGCCGGCAGGATTCTCGCCGACATCCCCTGACCCAGATCAGCAATTCTCCTTTAAATTCAAAAAATCATAATTTAGCGACAGATAAGGCGTAACAATTTACAGCCTCATTTGACAATTCATCCAGTTGCCATAATATTGCAACCTCAAGGCCAATGGATTGAAATGACGACCAACCCCAATAAATTGAAACTACTGGTCACTGGGGCTTCCGGCTTTATCGGTTATGAGGTCTCCCGTCAGCTTTCGCGCGATGGGTATCGACCCCGGCTGATGATCCGTCAACCGGGCGATGACTGCGAGATCTGTCGGTTCGATGCGGATATAACCCTGGCTGACCTGAGACATCCCGACTGCCTGCGGCGAGCCGTCAAGGGTGTCGACGGCATCATTCACCTCGGGGCAAGGGCCACTTTCGAATCATACGCCACCTTGAAGCCATCCATCCTGGATGGGTCGATCGCCTTGATGGAGGCCGGTATCGAGGCCGGGGTTCGCCGGTTTGTATACAGTTCAAGCCTGCTGGTATACAGCGGCCAGGCATCCCTCGTCACTGCCGATACCCCGGTCCGTCCGGTACTCGATTATGGCCGCATCAAGGTGGACACGGAAAAGCGGTTGTCGGCGATGGCCGCATCGGCGGGCGTGGCCTTCACGGCCCTGCGGTTGCCGCATGTATACGGCGTTCGAGATCTTTATTTTCGCCAACTGCAGGCCGGTCGTCTGATTCTGCCGGGGCTTGGCAAAAACATCTATACGCACCTTCACGTCGCCGATGCGGCCGCGGCCATTATCGCCTGTGCAGAGCAATCCTATTCCGGCGTCCTGCCCGTCGGCGATCGTCTGCCATCCACATGGGCCACATTTCTAAACATCGCCAGGCAGCACTACCCGAATGCCCGCGTGCTCATGTTTCCCCAATGGCTGGCCCTGCTGGCCACAGCCCTGCTGACGCCGTTTCGACGCATTCGCCCCAACCCGGGCTTGGAAACACCGGGTGCCGTGCGCAGCTACAATTTCAATCTCGCCGTCGATCCCGACCTGCTGTGGCAGGATCTTGGGTTGGCACCCCGGTATGAGACCATCCGCGAAGGCGTCCCCGCGGTGGTTGCCTCAACACCAGAGACAGACATCTTGACCACCCGGTTGAGATGAGAAAAAGGGATGACCGTCGCTCATTGCAACTGTTCTAATTTATTCAAGAAGTCGTTTTTTTTTGGCACCCCTTTTTGGACATGACGGATGATACCATCTTTGTCGATGAGGTACGTGACCCGACCCCGGCCGTAGCTTTTCCTGATCGATTTCCCTGTGTCGGAAACCAAGGGGAAGTCGATACCATTTTCAGCAGCGAATTTTACGTTTTCCTCCAAACTATCTGCACTCACTCCGATAACTTCGGCATCCAATTGCTTGAATTTTTCCAGATCCCGCTGGAAAGCTTTGACTTCATCCGCTCAGACGGGCGTAAAGATGGCAAAGTACAGCGCCAGAATGACGTTTTGTTTTCCGGCGAAATCAGCCGAATGAATGGCTCCATGGGTGGATTCTCCACTGAACGCCGGTGCTTTGTCGCCAATCCCTATTCCAAATGATGTGGCGGGTGTGAAAAACAGACCGGCCAGGATGATCATGGCCAAAGTGATGCGTGAAAAGGCTTTCATTTTTTCCTCCTTATCGACCGATACAGGGAGCACTTGGCTGCGTTTGATGCGGTGGATGAACATGAACATCTTCCCTGGAGGTCATTTGAAGTAGCGTGGTGCGATTAACGTTTTTGTGCCCTGAAGATTTGGCACGAGTCTGCTTTCAATTCGGCGCACGACGCAACTGACCCGATTATGTGAAGGGGGTATAGCGTCTTTAAACCGCGCGCTTATAATTCTCACCTTTGTCCCATGCAGGCTCAACGGTTTCTGTTAGTCAATGTTGGAAACATGGTCACCTCGACCTTCTAAATCAAAGGAAAATGGTGTTGGGATGCCGTCTGCTCCATAGCCTGACATTCAATAGCAATCACTAGTGACGGCACAGAGGGAGATTTTATCAATAAAAAGAATTATTATAGTGAAAAGGTCAAACACAATTAAGATCAGTGCAACTGACTTGGAAATCTGTTTTGATGAAGATCTTGGTCATCGCTGGTCGCAACTGATCGACGTTCCGCACAGACGGCACTTGTCGGTGTCCACACTCTGCAATAGGCCGCAATGTGGGCACACGGTGCCCCTGAGCGGCAGATGCAGGTCATCGATATTGGCAAAGATACATTCGGACCTTTCGTCGATTTCGTATTCGGCGAGGCAATCGAGACACTTCATCTTACCGGATTCATTCCGGAGGTTGTCGCTCGCGCAGAACGGGCATTCGCTGTGGGGCATCATGAGATCCTCCCGGTAATGATTGAGACCCTATACCCTGTCAGTCGGGGGCTCATTCTTTTTCTTCTGGTAAAGGGGAGAGATGTCGCGCAGGGTCTTGACCACCTTCTGAAGCGACGCCAAGAAGTAATCGATATCTGATTCGGTGTTCTCGATTCCAAAAGTGATCACCAGCGTACCCTGGGCGTCGGCATGGGACCGGCCGATGGACAGCAGCACGTGGGAGGCGCGCAGAGAGCCGGTGGCGCAGGCCGAGCGGGTGGCCACTGCGATGCCGTCGTCATCCAGCATGAGCATGACGCTTTCGCCTTCGATGTAGCGTACCGACACCGACACCAGGTTGGGCAGGCTGGCCTCGGCCGGTGTGTTGACGATGATGTCATCGATGGTCTGAGACAGTCCGGACAACAGTTTGGCTTTCAGACGTTCCAGGTGTGCCACCCGCTCATCCATTTTCCGGCGAGCCAGTTCAGCAGCCGTCCCCATCCCAATTATTCCGATCAGGTTTTCAGTACCGGCGCGCTTGTTGTGCTCCTGAACGCCGCCGTCCAAGATGGGCCAGATCATGGTTCCCCGGCGGATATAGAGGCCTCCAACACCCGTAGGACCGTAAAACGTATTGGCGCCGAAGCTCATCAAGTTGACGCCGAGTTTCTGGACATCCATGGGCACCACCCCCACGGAATCCACGGCATCTGTGTGCAGCAGGATATTGTGCTCGCGGGTGATCCCGGAAATGGCTTCGATGGGTTGGATGGTGCCGGTTTCGTTGTTGCTGTGCATGATGGACACCAAGATGGTCTTGTCGGTGATGGCATCCGCTACGGCCTGAGGATCGACCCGGCCGTGGCGGTCGACATCCAGGGACGTGATCTTGAACCCTTGACCATTCAGCCGCTTCAAGCTGCGGATGACCGCATTATGTTCAACATTGGAAGTGATGATGTGGTTGCCCTTCTTCGCATTGGCCAGTGCCGCCCCTTTGACAGCATGGTTGACCGCTTCGGTGCCCCCGGAGGTGAAGACGACCTCTTTGGGGTTGGCGCAGCTGATTAGATCGGCCACCGCCGTGCGCGCCTTGTCGAGCTGGGCAGCGGCCAGGTCGCCGGCCGAGTGCTGACTGGAGGGGTTGTGGTAATCGGCGTTGATGGCATCGATCATGGCCGTTTTGACTTCCGATAGCAAAGGGTTGGACGAGATGTGGTCGAAATTGATGGTTGCCATAAAGGCTCCTTTTGCTTTTAACGCGTTGGTTAGTGCTCTTCCTCCAGGTTGGATTGGCAGGCCTCGCAGAAGGTGATATCTTCCTGGATCTCCACGTCACAGTACGGACAGTAACAATTGCCACCTTCGGTATGCTGGTGGGCTTCCTTTTGGGCTTCATCTGGACGGGTGATGCCGGCCACACCGTCTTCGTAGTTCTTGATGGCCATCTGAAGGGCGTCCGCACCCAGGTTGGAGCAGTGCAGCTTGTTCTTGGGCAGCCCTTCAAGGGCCTGGGCCACGTCCTTGTTGGTGATGGTCTTGGCCTCGGCAACGGTCTTTCCCTTTGCGATCTCGGTGAGCATACTGGAAACCGCGATGGCCGACCCGCACCCGAAGGTCTGAAATTTGATGTCCGCGATGCGGTCCTCCTCGATTTTGAGATAGATGGTCATCATGTCGCCGCACAGCGGATTGCCAACTTCGCCGACGCCGTTGGCATCATCAATTTCACCAACGTTGCGCGGATTGCGAAAATGATCCATCACGGTTTTGCTGTACATCATGGGCGGTTCCTCCCTGAAAAATTTTATATGAAATCAACTAAACATCCTATTAAGAATTTTTTTGAAAAATGGAACCACACAACTGGATGCAACCACAGCCAATTTTCTGGGGCGCCTGGCTTGGTCGACCATTTAGGTGCTCTATAGTCGGGAGACACAGGATCATCTGCGTTGCATCCAGCCTATTCAAATGCGATTCGCTGGATAGCCAGAAAATGCGTTACCTCATTTTTTTCATTGTGAATGGGGGCAATTTTCCATTGCATGATAAACTCTGAGCCATCCTTGCGATAATTGATGGCACGTCCATGAAATACCTTTCCATGGGAAATATCCATGTTCAATTGATCGATGACCTCCATGTCTGTTTTCGGCCCTTGCAAAATAGACGGGGATTTTCCCATCACCTCATGCGGTCCGTAACCGGTCAGCTCGCAGAACGCCGGGTTGACGTATATGATCGGATAACCCGGCCCTGCTTCGGAAATGATGATCGAGTTATAGGACTCTTCCATGGAAGCCTCCAGCAGACGCTTCATAATATACCGATAGTTTTCATCTTTATCGAAAATCTCAAAAATATCATTTTCGGGTTTCATTGGCTTTCCTCCTGAATAGATGTGGTTGATTGATTAGATTGGGTTGTTGAGCATAACGTAAAGGACCGGGTTGATCTAAAATAAGACGCTTTTTGGAAAACGCTAAAAAGGCCCACTGGATAGGGCCGAGTCACCAAAGCGAACATTGGATGCCAATATCGGCCATGGGCCGCCGATGCGAATAGTTGGCCGATATGTGATGCCACAGGTGCGGCAACAAGGGATCAATCGAACATGAAGGCCACGGAGGCGGCCCCCAATCCGGCACTGGACCCGATGACCGGTGAGATGTTGACCTCGGCCACCGGGGTTTCGGCGGCGAGCGTTGTCATTTGCCGCGTATACCAATCGGCCGCCGACGGGTTGTTGGCATGCAAAACAATATAGTTCCAGATTGTCCGGTCCCGACTGGTGAGGTTGATGTGCGCCATGACCTTTTTCATGTTGGCCTTCTGGCTGAAAGCTTTGCCAAACACCATTGAATTCCCGTCCGTATCCATCGACACAATCGGATTGAGGTTGAGCAGGTTGGCCAGCAGGCCTTTCAACGGTGAGACGCGCCCCCCCCTGACCATGTATTTTAGCGTTTTTACACTTACCAGGATGCGCGTATCGTCAATCCAGCGAGCGGCCTGGTCAATAATCGCGTCATGGGTGGCCCCCTTTTCAATTGCCTGGGCGATGCGCAACACAATCAACCCCAACCCACCCGAGATGTTTTTCGAATCAATGACGCTGATGGGTTTCCCGCAAGCACGGCTGATTATTTCTGCGGCTTTGCAGCTGCTGAAATAGGTCCCGCTGAACTTGGCGGTCAGATGAACCGCGATAACCGCATCGTAATGTGCTGCCAGACGGGCATACAGATTTTTGAAAGCAATTTCGTTCACCTGGGCGGTTTTGGGGTAGTCGCCGCCTTCATCGATGCGCCGGTAGAACTGTTCGGGGTGCATGGTAATCTTATCCAGATAGTGATTGTTACCGAAGTAGATGTTTATGGGCAGCATATGGATCTGATAGTCGTCGATCAAGGCCGGTGAGAGGTCGCACGCCGAATCGGTGACCAGGGCAATCTTCCATTTTCGGTCATAGATGACCTGGCTCTGCCTGAGCATATCGTCGGCTTTTTGAAAGGTCAGGGTTCCATGATGCTGAAGCGTGTCAAACAGTCGGTCCGGATGGCTGGTGTGGACATGCAGACGGCTGGCCTTGGCTGCACCGGCAACCACGACGGAATCGCCATGTTCAGAAAGGATCTCGGACAGCCGGTTGTGATCCAGGGACACATTGCGGATTATTGCCTCCGTGCAATAGCGATAAACCACTTCCTTGGGAACATCGCTTTCTACCGGCATTTGGTCGCTTGTGTCCTCCCGCACGCGGTCGTCGGCGGTCAACTTGACGAGATGGCGGATACTATTTTTACGGATACATTCAATAATGCCGTCAATAAAATAGAAGAAGGCGTTGGCGCCGGCATCGACCACATCAGCCTCGGCCAGGACGTCCAGCTGCAGTTTGGTCTCGGCCAACGCCTTTTCGAGGATTGCCTTCGAGTCGACAAACAATTGGCCAAAATCGTCGATTCGGTGCTGCTTAGCGTCGATGAAATCGGCCCAGGCGCTGACGATGGTCAAGAGGGTGCCTTCCACCGGGTCCGCCACTGCCTGGTAGATGTATCGCACCGCATTTTTTACGCTTGCCGTAAACGGCTCAATCGAAACACTGTCCAGGTCGTCGGTTTCACTGCTCACACCGAAGAGGAACTGGGCGAAGATGATGCCTGAATTGCCGCGTGCGTTCATCAGGGCCGTCTCGGCAATCCGATCAAGCATCTGTTTGTAATGCCGCTCCGGCCTAAGCGAATCGACGACCGCACCTAAGGTGAATGCCATGTTGGCCCCGGTGTCGCCGTCTTTGACGGGAAAGACGTTGATCCGGTTCAGCCGCTCCTGGTTGGCAACAACCTTCCGGGTGCCGGCCAGGAACATGTAATACAACCATCGACCATCAATTTCTCTCATAGGGTGGGTTACTTTACTACCATCAGGTTGTGAACAGTTCCTCTGCGGGCGGACAACTATCAATAAACCTCAATTGGGGTCATGCGGTCAAGTAATCAAAGCGAGACAACAAACCAAGCATGTCGATCAAGCCTGAAAGCTTGATATCGATCAAATGGGTTTCCTGTCTATGTCAGGCTGCCATTTCTTGTTGCGTAAACCCAGATTTGGTGCTGTCTTCCATGCCCTTGCCGAGGCTTACTGCCTCGGCCAATTCGATCAGGGCATCCCCTTCGATAACTTCGTCTTTGAGCAACTGGCCGACCGTTTTAACCAGCAGCTCCCGGTTGGCCGCCAGAATCTGTAAGGCCACCTCGTACTGTTCATCGATGATCCGTCTGACTTCCTCATCAATGGTTTTGGCGGTTTCATCGCTGTATTGACCGACGGCTTCACCCATCGTACCCAAAAAAGCCGGTTGCTGCTTGTTCGCAAAGAAAACCTGTCCCATTCGCTCGCTCATGCCATACTCCTTGACCATGCTGCGCGCAATATCGGTGGCCCGTGATAGATCGTTTTGGGCACCGGTGGAGGTATCATTAAAGATGAGCGCCTCGGCCGCTCTACCGCCCAACAGCGTAGCAATGCGGTTGTTCAATTCGGTTTTGCGCATTAGAAATCGGTCTTCGGTCGGCACCTGCATGGTGTAACCCAGCGCGGCAATGCCACGGGGAATAATCGAAATTTTTTGGACAGGGTCGGTCCCGGGCAGTGCCATGGCCACCAGCGCGTGCCCCAGTTCATGGTAGGCGACGATCTCTTTTTCTTCCGGATTGATCAATCGGTTTTTCTTCTCCAACCCGGCCACCACGCGCTCAACCGCTTCTTCCACCTCGGCCATGCCGATGCGCGCTTTGTCGCGTCTGACCGCTAACAGTGCCGCTTCGTTGATTAGGTTGGCAAGATCCGCGCCGACCATACCAGCGGTCATGGCTGCGATCTTTTCAGGATCGATATCCGTCCCGGTTTCGACTTTTTCCAGGTAGATCTTGAGGATATCCACCCGTCCGGTTTTGTCGGGACGATCGACAAGCACCTGACGATCGAATCGACCAGGACGCATCAGCGCCGGATCCAGTATCTCAGGGCGATTGGTTGCCGCCATCAAGATGACGCCCACGTTGGCATCGAAACCGTCCAATTCCACAAGAAGCTGGTTCAGTGTCTGTTCGCGCTCATCGTGACCCCCGGCCATGCCGACGCCACGGGCTTTTCCCAGCGCATCCAACTCGTCGATGAAGATGATGCAGGGTGCTTTTTCTTTGGCCTGTTTAAAAAGATCGCGGACTCTGGCGGCACCCAGGCCCACGAACATTTCGACAAATTCCGAGCCACTGAGGCTGAAAAACGGCACCCCGCTTTCTCCGGCTACCGCCTTTGCCAGCAGCGTTTTGCCGGTACCCGGCGGACCGACAAGCAGTGTGCCCCGGGGGATCTGTGCGCCCAAACGGGTATAGCGCTGCGGCTCTTTCAGGAAATTGATGACTTCCTCCAATTCCTGCTTGGCTTCGTCAACACCGGCAGCGTCATCGAACCGAACCGAGACTTCATCATCAACGTATATTTTAGCTTTGTTTTTTCCGATGGTCATAAACCCGGACTGCTGCTGGAAACGACGCATCATCAAGACCCAGATTCCAAAAAAGATGCCAATGGGTATTAGCCAGGACATGAGGGTTCCCAAGAAATTGGTCTCGCGTCTCCCGGAGTACTTGACATCGTTCTCATCCATCAGTTGTGAAATCTCCGGATCCACCCTGACTGTTCTGAAAGGTGCGTTGGACGCAGCACCGTCTTCAGAGCCAAGCATCCGGCCGAGAATTTCATTCTCGGAAATGGCAATTTCAGACACCTTGCCCTCCTTAACCGCTTTGACGAACTCGCTATAGGGGATGTTCTTCACGGTCAGGGATCCCGCTATCATGTTGTGCAGGAATAAGACCGCCCACATGCCAATGATCACGTACCAAATAGAAAATCGATGTTGTTTTTTCATTTCAACCCCCTAACCCGGATAAACCGGAAACAACAAATTGCAATCTTCAAATTCTAAATAAATTCCAAATTGCAATATCCAAAGCTCAAACAAGAATAAAAACCGACAGTTGTTTGGAATTTTGAACCGCGAATGCGAGCGAACTGAGAATCGATTTTTTTTCCTCATGGTGAACCCTCCCCGCGGCCTCCCGCGGGGAGGGTTCAATTTTGGCTATTGTTATTTAATTGCGTGTCATTCGTCGTTTTTTTAATGACTTATAAAAGACGAATTTCAGAATTAACACACTAAAATGTTGGGCCCGTCAATCGCTTAACAGGCCAGAGGCATCAGATCCGTATCACATTCATCGCCGGCACCGATGTCCGTGTGGGAACCGCCTTCATTTGACGTGTTGCCATCAGGCTGGTCGGCGAACGCCTCGGCGATGGCTTCGTCAATGTGGTCCACGGTCACAAAGGTCATCTCGCTGCTGACCTCATCAGGCAGCTCTTCAACGTCGGAGTTATTCCGCCGCGGCAGAATCACCGTTTTCAGTCCGGCGCGATGGGCGGCCAGCGCTTTCATCTTGATGCCGCCAACCGGAAGCACCCGGCCGCTAAGCGTTATCTCACCGGTTATGCCGACATCGCTACGAACGGGTTTGTCGCTGAAAAGGCTGGCCAGGGTCATGACCATGGCCACGCCTGCCGAAGGACCGTCTTTGGGCAGCGCACCGGCTGGAACGTGTAGGTGCACATCCGAATTTTGGAAGGCAGACGGATCGATTCCCAGCAGTTCTGCTTTCGTTCGCACATAGCTGAGCGCAATTTCGGCACTCTCTTTCATCACACTGCCCAACTGACCCGTCAGGGAGAGTCGGCCTTTGCCCGGCATGCGGGATGCCTCGATGTAAAGTATATCACCCCCGACCGATGTTACCGCCAGACCGGTAGCGATCCCCGGCACAGTAAAGGTTTCCGATCGCTCGGCGTCGAAACGCTCTTTTTTGAGGTAATCACGAACCATCTGTTCCGTTACCACCACATGAGACCACCCTTTTTCGCTCAGCTCGACGATGCCTTTGCGGCAGATAGCAGCGATATGCCGCTCGAGATTTCGCACGCCGGCCTCGCGGGTATAGTCGTGGATAATTTTCAAAACGGCATCCTCCACAAAGGTAACCTCGTCATCCGCTAACCGATGTGACTTGAGCTGACGGGGAATAAGGTGCCGTCGGGCAATCTGATGCTTTTCGAGCGCCGTGTACCCATCGATGTGGATGATTTCCATGCGGTCTCTCAGCGGGCCCGGTATGGTGTCCAGCCCATTGGCCGTAGCAATAAAGATGACCTCGCTGAGATCGAAGTCCACATCCAGGTAATGATCGCGAAAGGTGCTGTTTTGCGCCGGGTCCAGGACCTCCAGCAGCGCGCTGCTGGGGTCGCCACGCCAGCCCTGACCGATCTTGTCGATTTCGTCGAGCATAAACACCGGATTGCGGGTGCCCGCCCGTTTGATTGACTGGATAATTCGTCCGGGCATCGCTCCGATATAGGTGCGACGATGGCCGCGTATTTCGGCCTCATCCCTGACGCCTCCCAGACTCATACGGGTGAATTTGCGGCCCAGGGCACGCGCCACGCTGCGTCCCAAACTGGTCTTACCGACGCCCGGAGGGCCGACCAGACACAAAATGACGCCCATGGCGGACTTTTCTTCAGCCTCGTTCTGCGCCCCTTCCCGACCCTCTACGAGACGCCTCACGGCAATATATTCGATCAGGCGTTCTTTGATTTCCTCCAGGCCATAGTGGTCCTCATCCAGAATGCGTCGTGCGTCGGAAATATTTCCGCTGTCATCGCTTAATTGTCCCCAAGGCAGATCGATCAGCCAGTCAAGATAGGTCTTTATAATTGGATACTCTGCCGATTGGGGAGACATTTGCTGCATGCGTCCCAGTTCGCGGACCGCTTCCTTTCGCGCTTCATCGGGCATGTCTGAACCCTCGATCCGCTCGTCGTAATCATCCGACTCCGACGACGGGTCATCGGTTTCGCCCAATTCCTTTTTTATGGCCTTGAGCTGTTGCCTCAAAAAGTAATCTCGTTGTGTTTTGCTCATCTTTTCTTGAACTTCGGACTTTATCTTTTTTCCGATACTGAGCATTTCCTTTTCGCGCGACAAGTGCGAAAGAAGTACACGAATCTTTTGAGACACACTGTCGATCTCAAGCAACTCCTGCCGCACTTCCGTGGTCAGATTCATGTTGAATGTCGTAACGTAGGTCAGCTGAAGCGGATCGCTGATACGCGATATCGTCTCGGCGGCCTCTTTTGAAGAATTTGGGGTCATTGCCAGCACTTCAAAAACCGTGTCCCGCAACTGGCGTTGCAGCACCTCCAACTCGATACCCGTTTCCACGATCTCCGGGGCGTGAAGCACACTCGCCTTGAGGTGCGGGCCACCGGTTTGCCAGGTGGACACCTTGAACCTGCGGATTCCGTTCAACAAGGCGACCATGACACCCTCTTCATTTTTTTTGGCATGCAGAATCTTGGCAATGGTTCCAACCTCATAAAGTTGACCCGGTACGGGATGTTCGATTTCCGGGTCCTTGACCGTCAGCAGCCCAACTATCCGATCCGCTTTCATGGCATCGTCGATCATAGAGGCTGAACTGAAGGAGATCATGAACGGCACACTCATCTGAGGAAACGCCACCATGCTGCGAACCGGCAAAATGGGTATGATGTCCTGAGCGTCGGTCTTGACTTCGATCATGTCGTCTTCGCTACTGTTTATAACCTCATTTGTGTCTGTTTTCATAGGTATACCTCAGTGTTAGGGTTTGATCAATGTCTCCTGAATATTATTGAAACAAATATTAAACATTATATTGACATTGGCAATCGATTTTTTTATTATTTGTCCATGAACATAAAGTCTACCTACACCATTAAATACGTTGCGTCGAAAACAGGGTTGAAACCTTACCTGATTCGGAGTTGGGAAATGCGTTATCAGGCAATTTGCCCACAGCGATCCGACACCAATCGCCGATGTTTCACCGACAACGATGTCAAGCGATTGAGATTGCTCAAGCAAGCGGTGGACGAAGGGCATCCCATCTCTGCAGTCGCCAAAAGGAGCAGCGATGAACTCAGCCGCTTGCTGGGACGGGGCATCGCTTTGGTCAATTCTGACGACGCCATCGATACCGGCACTGCATCCAGTGGTTTGGACGACGGGGCAATGGCTGCGCAATTCGTCGAACAAGCGCTTTTCCATACCATTCGGCTGAACCCGACGGCGTTGGAGCATGTGCTTAACGACGCGGCTGTCGACATGCCCCGACAATCTTTTCTGCAAACGGTGGTGTTGCCCCTGTTTGGAAGAATCGGTGAGCTCTGGCGCCTCGGTAAACTGAAGACCATCAACGAACACATGGCATCGGTCGTTGTCCGTACCATTTTATGGGATATGCTGCGCAGCGTCCACCTATCCGAGGCAGCCCCCAGGATCGTTGTTGCCACACCGGTGGGCCACTGGCATGAACTGGGTGCCTTGGCTTCGGCGCTGGCGGCGTCTGAATCGGGTTGGCGCGTCTATTATTTTGGCCCCAACCTCCCGGCCGAAGAGATCGCCTATGCGGCCAAAAAATTCAGTGTCAGGGCCTTGGCCCTGAGCCTCTGTCATCTGCTTAACGATCACCGCCTGAGTGGTGAACTGAAAAAACTCCGTCGTTTGGTCGGCAGCGACCTGCCGATATTTATCGGCGGGCCGGGAACCGAATCGGTTCGTCAGACCCTCGTTCAAATCAACGCGGTATCGGGTATCGATCTGGGTGGATTCAGGGAAGCGCTCGATGCGTTGGCCAAGGCGTGAATCGCGTCTTTCTCAGTCGGTGCCTCAAGGCTTCTTGCAGATAATTGATCGTGGTTATTTTGATCGGGGCGGGGAGATAATTTTGAAATGGCCGTCAGCAATTCATCCGGCTGACGGCCATTTTTTCTACTGGACCGGTGTCATGCCGTGTACATCTGTAAATGCATCCCACTCATCGGCGCCGACTTCCCCATCACCGTTGGTGTCAATCATGTCAAAACCGGAGCGCCATTTTTCTACGTTGGGCGAGATGAACTCGTCGAATGTCAACACAGCATCGCCGTCCTTATCCAACGCGGTCATATCCCAAACCATATTCATATTCCCGTGACCACCGTAATGGTGTCCGGCAAATGCGATGAATGGCACCGTCAAGGCTGTTATCGCCAGTATTATTACATATCCTTTAAATCTCATATTGACCTCCCAGCTCACTTTTGGAGCATTGTTGATTAAAAGTTAAACAAACACTAAACTTAAGATGCCATTTGTCAAGGGTGATCGATTGAACCGCGATGGCGAGCGCATTCCCCGCCGCTTGTCGAAGCAAGGCGGAGATCCCGCCATCGGGGCCGTGGGGAGGGTTCAATTCGTATGGTCAGTTTTGATCAAACTGGGCCTCACAAGGCATTCAGCGCTGCCTGATAGGTTTCGGCCTGGGTCAACAATTCCCGCTGCTTGTCGTCTTTCATCCGATCCCAGGTCCGAAACATCATCCCCACGCGCGGGTTGTTAGCGAGCTTTTGTCGGTGGCGGTGGAGAAACGCCCAATAGAAGCTGTTGAAGGGGCAGGATCGGTCACCCGTATTTTTGCGCCATTGGTAATGGCAGTCATCGCAGTAGTCGCTCATCTTGTGGATATAGTTGGCTGATGAGACGTAGGGTTTGGTTGCCACAAGGCCGCCATCCGCGAACTGGCTCATTCCACGGGTGTTAACGATCTCCACCCACTGGACGGCATCGATATAGACGCCCAGATACCAGCTGTCGACTTCATTCGGGTGGACACCCGCCAAGAGGGCGAAATTGCCGGTGATCATCAATCGCTGAATGTGGTGGGCATAGGCATGCGCGAGTGATTGGGATATGGCTTGGCGCATACAGTTCATGTGTGTGTCGGCGGTCCAGTAAAAATCGGGCAGGTCGGTCGTATGGCCAAAATGGTTCATCGTTGCATAGGTGGGCATGTGAGACCAGTAGATGCCACGCATGTACTCGCGCCAGCCGAGGATCTGGCGTACAAAGCCCTCCAGCTGTTCGACGCTCACTGTCGCGCCGGAGGTTGCCTGTGCCCGGGCAATGGCCGCCTGAATCACCTCCATGGGGTGAAGCATTTTGGTGTTCAGCCCAAAAGAGAGCAGTGAATGAAACAGGGACCAGCTGCCGGCCGTCATGGCATCCTGGTAAGTGCCGAAGTGGGGCAGCCGCTTGTCGATGAAGGTTGCCAGCTGACGCAAGGCCTGGTCGCGGGTCACCGGCCAGATCAATTTCTTGGGGTCAATTTCACCGAATGTCGGCACCTCGCAACGATGTATCATCGCGACGATTTCGGAGACATCGTTGTCGAAAACGGTTGCCACTGGAAGCGGAACAGCGCCATCGTATCGGTTGCGATTGCTGTGGTCGTAATTCCACTTGCCCCCCGCGGGCTTGCCATCATCCATGAGGACGTCATAGCGTTTGCGCATGTAGCGATAAAACGACTCCATCAGATACCGTTTCTTGCCTTCGAAGTGCTGGGCAACATCGCTGCGAGACGTCAAAAAATGCTCCGTGTCGACGACGGCCGACGGAACGGTCAGGCGTGATGCGAGGTCTGCCAACTCAATATCGAGGCGGTATTCGTCCGGTTGCAGGTATTCAAAGCGATCCACGTGTTGCTCTTTTACTAACCGGATCAGATTGCGTTCGAAGGATTGTTCATTGTGTGGGTCATCCAGGCGAAGGTAAACCACACGATGTCCCCTACGGGAGAGCGCCGCACCGAAATGGCGCATGGCGCTGAAAAACCCGGCTATTTTTTGAATGTGATGCTTGACGTAGTCCGTCTCCTGGCGCACTTCCATGAGCGTGTAAATGGTGTCTTTGCGAACCTTCTCGAACCAGCTGTGTTGTGCGTTGAGCTGATCGCCGAGGATCAATCGAAGGGTTACGTCTCTCTTCATCGGTGTCCCTCCCCAAATATTTGGCGGCCATGTACGCTTCAATCGCTGGCCGCGGGACTAGGCTGATTCTGGATGTGTCCTTGACAGGCATGCGTGGTGACGAGAACCACCATAGTACAAAAGCCGGCAAACGACCAGTGATTCCCCTCAGGTCGTTGAGAAATGGCTGCGCGCTGTCTTTGCGTCTAAATCTCGATGGCCCGCCATATGTATTCTTTCGAGCTGGTAGTATCTCGCCATCATTTTAACCGAAATCAGTCATCATTGCGTATTCATCTTATCCTGTTAAGTTAAAGGTAACATATTGCATGTTTTTCATCGTTAATCACTGGCATCAAAATGCATTGATTCTGACAACGGTGACAATTGACGACCATTATGCGTCGCTTTTTGAAATCGTGAGGATGTTTAGAATGATTGAACTTTTCGTAATCTACACCGTCTTTTTCACAATCGCGTCTGCCGTTGGTTGGCGTGTCGCATCTTCAATGTGACTCACCGAATCTCCTGCAGCATCCACATCTCGCCTCTCAAGGGCACACTTGTGGTTTGACCACCCATTTTTACAAAGCCCTTACAGGTTAAATTCATGATTCAAAGGCGCACAATTGGCATCATTGGCGCGGGAAACGTCGGCGTGGCCGTGGCGTATGCCACTTTCTTGCAGGCAAGGGCCAATGAAATTATTCTGATCGATAAAAACCGAAAAAAGGCCGAAGGTGAGGCCATGGACCTTACCCACGGGCAGGCCTTTGTCGAAAAGACGGTCGTTCATGCTGGGGACTATGCCGATCTTGCCGCGGCTCAGATAGTCATCATCACTGCCGGTGTTGCTCAACAGCCGGGCGAATCCCGTATCGATCTGCTTAACCGAAACGCCGCCGTATTTCGAGATATCGTCAGCCAGTTGGACCGCCACAGCCCGAAATCGGTTTTGATCGTGGCATCCAACCCTGTCGATATCCTCACCTATATCACGCAATCCCTTAGCTGTCGTGATGCTTCACTTGTTATTGGTACAGGGACGATGCTCGATACCGGCCGCTTTCGCGCTCTGATTGGAGAGTATTATGACGTGGATCCAAGGTCGGTGCATGCTTACATACTGGGCGAACACGGTGATTCGGAAGTGCCGATCTGGAGCACTGCCGACATTGGCGGGGTGCCAATAATGAATCAACCGCTTTTGGGAAGGGTTTTCGATCCGGATACCATGCACCGGCTGTTCTTGAGCGTTCGCAATGCGGCTTATGAAATTATCGACCGAAAAGGTTATACCAGCAGCGCCATCGGCTCAGTTCTTGCGCGAATGGTCGAAGTTATCATGGACGATCGGCGCGCTGTTTTACCGGTCAGCGTTCGCCTGACGGGTCAATACGACATACATGACATCTGTATCAGCATCCCTGCCGTCCTCGGCAGAAACGGGGTCGAAGCCACCATTCAACCCGATTTGAGCGCTGCAGAAATCGAGGGGCTCCGGCGAAGTGCCCAGCTTCTAAAACGGCAGTTGGCAGACATCGACTTGTAAGATCTCACCTTTTCGTACATGATCCTGACTGTGGGTTATCTGCACACGCTGGAAGGTAAAAAACAGGATGATTGAACAGAAAAGAAGACAGCACTCCCGCTGTATGAAAGACACGGCAGTCAACTATCATTTCTTGAACCATTCAACGCAGAATGAGGCGATCGCGCGGAATTACAGTCGTTTCGGCATGTATTTCGAGACACACCGTTCACTGTCACCGGGAACGATTATCGTCATACGCAATTACGGATGCAAAGATCCGGTCGACCCTGATCTCGCACCTGCATACTGTTCCGGGGACCGTGAGGCTTCAGAAGCGTGCCAGGTACTAAAGACGCACGTATTTGGTGAAGTCAAACGCTGTGAGATGCTTAAGGGGACGACGGAGCAGCGCTTCGGTATCGCCGTCCGTTACATTGGTCCGGCAACATAGCCGATTCAGTTGCGAAATTGCTATGCTGAACTTTTCACTAGGATAAATGGCAAATGGGTATCGAGACCATATCGAGACTCTTCGTGTGCGCAATAGCATTCGTTTTTTTGAATGGCTTTGTCGGTATGCCAATTCATCCTGCCAACGCTGAACCCGATGATGAAGAGCTGCTCAACAAACAACGGATGGTATACAGAATCCAACCGGAAAGAAGAGGCGGAGAGGCGTTCAAACTGATTTATCTGGTGCCGGTCCCGGTCGATGTCTTTTGGCGGTTCAAGACCGACTTTCATGGCAATTTTCTCCTCAGCAACAAATATATAAATGAACATCGGCTTATCCTTGAGACGGGTAATGTCACCATTACCGAGAACAGCTACTCGAACGCGCCAAAGGAAACTTTCAGATGGCATACGACCCTCTTTCCTGATCAATACCGTCTGGTTTTCCAACTGGAAAACCCCCGGGAATGCGGGCATCGGTTTCACTATGGCACGATACGAATGGAACCTTTCAAATCATATACCAAGGTCACCCACACCGCTTACTTTGATTTTTTCGGTGCCTCTGTATGGGTTAACCTTCGCATCGCAGGCGGTATGACATCTTTTTTGATGTACACCGCCCGTTGGGAAAGGGATACGGTTTCGCGGCTACGGCACCAATACGAGAGTGAACCCTTCCCGCGGCCCAGGTGAACGGGATCTCCGCCTTTCTCCGGCAAACCTCGGGAAATGCTCTGCATGAAACTGCCGCGCTGCGCAGCAGCGTCTTATTCTTTAAGGGGTGACGATTGTGAAGATTTCAATGCGATTGTTCATTTTATCGTTCATTTCAGGCTTGCTATCTTACCTTTCGGTTTCATTGCCGCATCTGTTATCTACTTGGTTTAACCTGTCAGATGATGCCTTTTTTATTCTTCCCGGGTTGTTTTTCGGTGTGTTCATTCTCGCACCACGCGTCATAGACGTAAATCACCGCGCTCTGCGACGCGTGGGCTTGCTGATTTTCAGTGTAGGCGCATGGTATGCAGCGGTTACGGTTGGATTTCAAGTCTTACCGTTGGTGCATCAGTTGGCCATGGTTTCGTGTGGAATATCAGGAAGTATCGGTGTGCTCTTGCTTATTGCAGCAAGCCACTATCTCGTGCCCTTGAATTTCAGTATTTCTTCTTTTCTGATTGCTCTTTTCGTCGGTTTTATCGGCGGCGGTATCATCGGCTTGGCCCTCGTGCAGCCACGGGCAAGCCTGGCCAGTGAATTTCTCTATTTTGTTGGTTTTCTATCCTGGCACTGCGGTGTCGCCGCGGCGTTATTTGGCAGACCACGGACCACCGGCAACAACAGACCAAGGCGCACGGCGGTATAAATTACACCGCTCTCTACAAAGGACTGATTCACCATCACGCGCGGCATGAAAAGCAGGCCGGTTAAGCCGAAAAAATGGTAAACCTGTTGCCAGACCGAGCAGCTTTTCAAAAAATGGCGCTTATACCAGACAATTGCATTCATTGGAGGACGGGTCATGTTTGATTTCCCTTACATTGTCGAGTTACTTTCACCGAAACGATCGGAAAATAAGAACCTCGCCGGACACCTGGACCGATTTGCCTTGCGCTATAACCGGATTATCGAGTCGGGCTGCGGCTTGTCCATACCGGACAATCCAATGGGACAGCCAAGAGTGGGGGCCCTGGAAAGCATCGCATCGCGAAAGCTAACCTTTCACCCTGAAAAAGTGATTGTGAATTTGAACACGTTCCACACGAAAAGAGAATTGGACGATCTACTGAAAAAAGCAGGTTCAACAGGGTTGAAATATATCCTCGTTGTCAGGGGAGACGGCGGACCACTGCTGCCGAAACTGGATCCAAAAAGCATCAATGGCCGATTTAGCGTTGCCACCTCTATCGATTTGATCCGCTATATCAACGACACCTACCCGGATCAGTTCGTTACTGGTGCGGCCTTCAATCCCTTCAAACCCATGCCATTTGAGACCAACCGATTGAAGCAGAAGCTATCTGCCGGTGCAAAATTCGTGGTCACCCAACCGATTGTTGGAAAAAATGAAAATGTTTCCCAAATCGAAAAACTTGGCATTCGCCTTGTCGTGGAAGCCTGGATGTCAACAAACATCGATCTTTTCTACAAAAGCGTCGGTAAAGAAAAAGATGAACATGCAAAGCCATTCGATCCTGTCGACAATCTAAAAACGCTCCATAAATTTTACCCCGAGAGTTGTGTCTACCTGTCAATGCTCGGTTTCAAACAGAACTGGCCGGACATCTTGCCAAGGCTTTCAAAATAGAATTGAAAATAGGGGAGCGATAAATGGAACGTGTTTTTTTTACGATCGGCGCGTTGTTTGCCTTTGCGGGGGTCGCCGCGGGTGCGTTCGGTGCGCACAGCCTGAAGAGCCGCATAAACACCGAGATGCTTTTGGTGTTTGAAGTGGGGGTGCGCTACCAGATGTATCATGCCTTTGCGCTGATCGCAGCCGCCTGGGTGCAGGCAAAATGGCCTTCTGCGCTTGCCACCAGCGGCGGATGGTTTTTCGTTGCCGGCATCCTTCTCTTTTCCGGCAGCCTTTACCTTATCAGCTTGAGTGGGTTGAGATGGCTGGGTGCGATTACGCCGATTGGCGGCGCCGCATTTCTGGTTGGGTGGGTGTGTTTGGCGTTGGCGGTTTGGAGAGGATGAGCGAAGGTCATCAATCGCGCTGGTCGTTCAATGGTGCAGGCGACAAGACCCCTGACTACAATCCATGCTGCTTTCCGGCCTGCATCAGCAACCGGTCAATGCGCATCAGCGCCAGCCGGCAAACCAGGCCGTATCCAAAGGCCCAGACCGGCACGGTGAAGGTCAGCCGGCATCGATTCGGCATAACGGATTCAACCCGGTGGCCGGTGGCCGGCACGCCCGCCACGCGCCAGTCCCAGTAGGATTCCGGTTCGAAGGATTCCACGACGAAGGGCACCCAGACGCCTACCGGTGTGCGTATGCGCCCCGAAGAACCGGAACGGATGAAGCGTTCGGTGCAATCGACCGCCCGCACAGACGGCCCCCAACGATGCCAGGTATGCGTGTCCGTGATCAACCGCCATACGCGGTTGACCGGCGCCTCGAGTGGTTTGGAAAAGCCGATTGGCGGGCACATGATTAACCGTTTTTCTGGTGAGCCGAATGATCACACGACGCTTTAATACCACATTTTCAGTCGCTCGGAAAATAATGTCGGATGAAGATAGAGCCAAACGTCGTTGTCTTTTTGGCGCCGGCCAAAAAAAAGTCCTTGTCTGAATCCTGCGCAATTGGTTTAATGCCGCATATTAAAACGATTCCAACCACAGGGAGGTGCCCGTGATCCATCAATTCGACACGGTGATCGTCGGCTCCGGCGGTGCCGGGCTTTATGCCGCACTGGAAGCCAGCCAGCAATCCAAAACGGCGGTTCTCTCCAAGCTTTACCCGATCCGCAGCCATACCGGTGCGGCCCAGGGTGGCATCAGCGCCGCGCTGGGCAATGTGGAGGAGGACAAACCCGAATGGCACGCCTTCGACACGGTCAAGGGCGGCGACTACCTCGTTGATCAGCAGGCGGCTACCATACTCACCGAAGAAGCCATTCAGGCAGTCTACGATCTGGAAAACCGCGGCCTGCCATTTAATCGTACGCCTGAGGGACGCATCGACCAGCGCCGCTTCGGCGGGCATACGCGCAATTTTGGCGAAGGCCCCGTGCGTCGGGCCTGCTATGCGGCCGATCGTACGGGTCACATGATCTTGCAGACCCTCTATCAGCAGTGCATCAAAAACGAAGTTGCTTTCTTCGACGAGTTTCAGGTCGTTGATCTGCTCCTGGACGGGACCACCACCCAGGGCGTCGTGGCAGTGGAACTGGCCACCGGCGAGCTGCATGTTTTTGCCGCCAAGGCCGTGCTGTTCGCCACCGGCGGGTTCGGACGCATTTTCAAGATCACCTCGAACGCCTACGCCAACACCGGTGACGGCCCGGCGGTATGCGCCCGGCGCGGGATTCCTTTAGAGGACATGGAGTTCTTCCAGTTTCACCCCACCGGCATCATGGGCCTGGGCATCCTGATTTCCGAAGCGGTGCGCGGCGAAGGCGGCATCCTGCGAAACCGTGACGGGGAGCGTTTTATGCAGCGCTACTCGCCGACGCTGCTGGATCTGGCCCCCCGCGACATCGTCGCCCGTTCCATATTGACCGAGATCCGCGCCGGCCAGGGGATCCGCGGTGATCGCAAGATCGACGACTACGTCCATCTGGACGCCACGCACCTGGGCAAAGCGGTCCTGTCCAGCAAACTGCCCGACATCACCGGCTTCTGCAACACCTACCTGGGTATCGATCCGGCCGAAACGCCCATCCCGGTGCTGCCCACGGCACACTATGCCATGGGCGGCATCCCCACGGATGTGCACGGGCGGGTGATCATGGACGGTGCCGGAACCATCGTCGAAGGCCTTTACGCGGCCGGGGAATGTGCATGCGTTTCCGTGCACGGGGCCAACCGACTGGGGACCAACAGCCTTTTAGACCTGGTGGTATTCGGCCGGCGGGCGGGACAGCACATCGGCGATTACGTGAAGCAGGCCGATATGCCCCAACCGGATGCCGCCGCCACCGACGAGGCACGTGCCTTTATCGATCGCCTGACCGACGGTTCATCCGGACCCCACGGCGGGCACATCACGGATGAGATGCAGACCACCATGATGGAAAAGGTTGGGATTTATCGCAACGAGAAGGAGATGCAGGCGGCCGTGGATCATATTCAGGCCCTGCGGCAGCGCTACCGGTCCGTGCGCGTCCAGGACACCGCCAAGCCGTTCAATACCGACCTGCTGGAAATCATCGAATTGGGCAACCTGCTGGACCTGTCGGTGCTGACGGCAGCGGCGGCCCTCGATCGCAAGGAGAGCCGCGGGGCTCACAGCCGGGAGGACTTCTCGGAAAGAGACGACGACAACTGGCTCAAACACTCCCTGGCCTATCTGGAAGGGGATGCGGTCAGGCTTGACCATAAAGCGGTGGACACATCCATCTGGGAACCCAAACCGCGTACCTATTGATGCACGCCCAAGCAGTCACATCTTGATTCCAAGGAGCCGATAATGAACATCATCCTCAACATCCAGCGTTACAATCCCGACGTCGACGACGCCCCCTACTTCCAGGAATACACAGTGGAAGTGGGTTCCAACCAGCGGCTGCTGGACGCCTTGATGCAGGTCAAACGCTTTCAGGACGGCAGTTTGGGGTTTCGCAAGAGCTGCGCACACGGCGTCTGCGGGTCGGACGCCATGCGAATCAATGGCAAGGATGGTCTGGCCTGCAAGACCCTGGTCAAGGAGGTGGCCCAAAAGGACGGCGATACCGTCACCCTGGAACCGCTCCGGTACCTGCCGGTTCAGCGCGATCTGATCGTCAATCAGGCCGAGTTTTTCAAGAAGTACCGTTCGGTCATGCCGTTTCTGATCAACGACGAACCGGTGGCGGAAAAAGAACGGATTCAGTCACAAGACGAACGCATGCAATACGACGACACCACTAACTGCATCCTGTGCGCCTCGTGCTACTCGGCCTGTCCGGTTCTGGACGAAAATGCCGATTTTCTCGGACCGGCGGCCGTCGCCCAGGCCTACCGCTTTATCGCCGACACGCGTGATCGTGGATTCCAGGCACGGTTGGCCGTGCTGGATCATCCCGATGGCGTGTGGCCGTGCCAGAACCATTTCAAATGCACGCAGTCCTGTCCTCGCTCCATTCTGATCACCAAGCGGATCAACCAGACCAAACGCCTGATCGAGAAACACAAGGAGAAAAAGGCCGACAAGTAAAGGTGACCTCTCAGTGGGGCGTATCGAAAGAGTCCAGCAGCATTTCTGGATGATCGGCATCATCCCCCTTGGCTTCGGGATGACTGTTGATGAACCGGGCACAGGCGTTCCAGCGCAGGACGGCATCCTGATTGTGCGGGTCGCAGCCGGCCAGCGCTTCTCCATAGGCTTTCATGGCTTTGGCGAACCAATCATAGGCCACGGTGCCTGAACCCGGGCCGCCTTGTTTGAAATGAAATTTGGCCCGCCGCTCGAATATAATCCCGGTGTAATAGGATTTGCAGTAGGCGCTGTCCAGCCGGGCCACGATGTCCCGGGCCTGCTCAAAACAGGGGTTGAGCCCGCTGTCGGAAAATTTGTCGGTCAATGCCAGCAAACGGACAATCAAGGCTTCCTGATGGTCGGGGGCGATTGCCAGGATGTCCAGGCAGATGCTTTCCGCCCCGTCCGGTTCATTTAGCATGCGGTAGCTTTTGGCCATATCGAGCGCGGATGGAACCGCTTCGGGTTTGAGGGTTTTCAGTTTGACCATATCGACCTCCCTTCCGGTTAAGTTGACAGCAGCCATCGATAATTGGGAACCATTAGTATACGAAGTATTCACTTATTTTCAAGAGGCGGTCACCATCCACTACCGTTTCGTACCGAAACGCCAGAGGGGCGTACACCCCGTCGCCATGCATCAATTGGCTCACATGGGTAGCTATTGTCGTGATCGGTTTCAGATGACGGCAAGGGGTACTTTGTATGGACATTGAAGACAAGCTGACCATACTGGCCGATGCGGCCAAATACGATGTCTCCTGCGCATCCAGCGGCAGCCGTAGGAAGAACAGTGGCCGGCGGCTGGGCAACAGCGCCCCCTCGGGCATCTGTCATACCTACACCGAAGACGGCCGCTGCGTGTCGCTGCTGAAAATCCTTCTGACCAACGTGTGCGTCTATGACTGCGCCTATTGCGTCAACCGCTGCAGCAACGATGTCCCCCGGGCGGCTTTCACGACGCGCGAGATCGTCTCTTTGACCATCGACTTCTATCGGCGCAATTACATCGAGGGCCTCTTTTTGAGTTCGGGGGTCATACGCAGCCCCGACGACACCATGGAGCGGCTGGTTCGAACCGTGCAGATGCTTCGTGGCCAGGGGTTCAACGGATACATCCATTTAAAATGTGTCCCATTCGCCAGCCGGCGATTGATTCAACAGGCCGGGCAGCATGCCGACCGGCTGAGCGTCAATATCGAACTGCCCTCCGAAGCCAGCTTGATGCGCCTGGCACAGGATAAAACCTACGCCTCCGTGCTGACCCCCATGGGAGTGATTCGTGAAACCATCGCCGAGACACGGGCGGACCGCAAACGCCTGCGTCATGTGCCGGCCTTTGCGCCCGCCGGACAGAGCACCCAGCTGATCGTCGGCGCCAGTCCGGAGTCCGACTATGAGATACTGAACCTGGCCGATGGGCTCTACCGGCAGCAAACCCTCAAGCGGGTCTATTATTCGGCTTACGTGCCGGTGGGCGGATCACGCAAGCCACTGCCGGATCTGGTTGAACCGCCGCTGCGGCGCGAGAACCGACTCTACCAGGCCGATTGGCTGATGAGGCTGTACGGCTTTTCCATCGACGAGGTGATTGACAGCGCCTCCCCCTGGCTCGATCTGACGATCGACCCCAAACAGGCCTTCGCCCTGAGGCATCCGGAACGGTTTCCGGTCGACATCAACACCGCCGACCGTGAAATGATTCTCAGAGTGCCGGGCATCGGGCTGAAGTCGGCCAATCGCATCGTCCACCTGCGACAAAAAGGTCGCATTCGATTGGCGCATCTGCGGCAGCTGGGCGCAATCGTTACCAGGGCCCAGCCATACATCCGCTGCGACGGCATGCCGGTGGGGCAATGGTCGGTGACCACTACGGGAATACCCCTGGATACTGCAGCCGTTGCCTCACCGCCAGGAAATATCAATTTTTCCTCAAGCAGCGCAGGTCGCCGGGTATTTGAAACCGACGGCAGCTTCGAGGGGTTGCTCAGCGCGATCTATAAAGCCTACACAGACTCGGCTCCACCGGATGTCATCGAACCCTCCCGCCGCGGCCAGAGGGGACTGTTTGAACAACCGGTGACCATCAACACCGACCCAGTCATCGCTGATCGGGTGTGGAAGGGGCTGAAAAAACATCTGGGCGCCAAGCGCCGCCGCAAGTTGCTCGACGCTTTCCTGTCGGGCCACGCCGGGGTTGAGACCATGATTTACCGGCTGGTTGCAGATGCCATCGCCGCCCGCCGCGGTCGTGACGCTACGACCCATCTGTCGACCTTCATCCAAATCGATAAACTCAGTCGTCAGGTCCGCCTGGAGGCGCATCGCATGAAAGGCTTGGTTCGGTTCGAACAGACCGGCGATGATGGCTACCTGGCCCTGGTGGCCCCCCGCTACGACGTGTTGCCGCTGGTTCGTCGACATTTCGAATCGCGTTTCGCCGACCAGCGCTGGATTATTTACGATACGAGAAGAAACTACGGGCTTGCCTATGACGGCCGTCACACGCAGGCGCTGCAGATGGATGTCGCTGCCCTGACGGCGTCCTGTCGGAACGACCATGAACAGCTTTGCCAAACCTTGTGGCGGAACTATTTTGCGGCCGTCAACGTGCAGGCGCGCAACAACCCCAGGCTGCACCTGAGCAAGCTGCCACGCCGGTATTGGCGGTATCTGACGGAAAAGCAGCCCCTGAAGTTGCATCAGACGCATGACCGATAAAACCAACCCGGCCCGCATTCAGCTGCCGGCCATGGCTGTACCCGGTAACCTCGAATATCTTCCGGGAAATGGCGAGCGTCGGCCGCCGACCCAGTCGAAACGGATAGTGTTCATGACCTCTCGAGCCACCCTCGTGCTTGCCAACCACCGCCCGGAAACGATTCCGGCGGCGCAGCGGCTGATGGCCCGCCACGATGCGGTTATCCTCGAGGAGCCGCCCGACCCCCAATTCCTGTCCATGCTGACCGGGCAGGTGCCCATCGACGCCTACCTCGAGACCCAGGACCTGGAGTACCCAGAATTCAGCCGTCGAATGGCCGAGGTTCTTCGCGAACGTCACCGGGTCGGTACCCGGCTTTACCAGATCGAGCCATTTATCGACCATCTGCTGGCCATTCACGAACGATTCGCCGACGGGGACGGCCCGTCGGACCTGCCGACCGGCACGGCCCTGCACCGGGTTTACCTGGCCGAACATGAGGCCACCGCTGCATTGATCGACTTTTACCGTGTATCGACCAGCGGACCGTTGGCGGCCACCATCGAAGCAGTCAAACGGTTCGCCCGCAGCGATGCCCAGCGTTTTGCCTTGCGGGACCGCATGCGGGCAGCGGCCATGGTCGACGTCATCACGGCGCACGGCCACACCTATATCGAGGCCGGGCAGATCCACTTTCCCCTGTGGCACGAGCTCAGGCGGCGGCTGCCGGCCGGATACCCCCTTCGCGTGCATTTTCTCATGGCCGACGCCGTGCGATCCATGGGCTATCGCGGTCACCTGTATGGCCCCGGAGACCTGCTGACCCTGCATTACCGCTTTCACCCGCAGCGCCGATTTCAGGAGGCAGATCTTCTCGCGGCACGTGCACTGGTCTACAGCAAGCTGATCGCCAAGGACGAGATTATTGACACCGACGAACCTTATCCACATACCCGTGATGAACTGGAAGTAGGTGCCGTGACGGCCCGCCTCTCCATGGCGGACTGCCGCCGCCTGTACCCGCCAATTCGTCGGGCGTCCACGACAACGGCCCGTGAGATGGTGCGGCACTACCTGGGCCTTTCGGGCGCTCAGGCAGACCATCCATGAACACAGGGGACATGCCGCGATGATCAAAGCAATCCTATTCGATTTCGGGCTGGTTATCTCGACCCCGCGTCCGACGGCCTGCTTTCGCGCATACGAACGGGATCTGGGGATCGCCAGGGGCAGCATCAACCGGATCATGTTCGACAGCCCGGCCTGGCAGGACGCCCTGGTCGGCCGGCTGACCATGCGAGGCTTCTGGAGCGTCATCGGCCCATCGCTGGGCCTGACCACGCAACGGCAGATCGACGCCTTTCAGCGCCGCTATTACCGTGACGAATCCGTCAACCCGGATGTCCTGCGCCTGATCCAGCGGTTTCACGGCACTTACCACTTGGCGGTGCTTTCCAATCATCCGCCGGGCCTGGATCAGTGGCTGAGCGACTGGGGTATCCGGGATCTTTTCGACGTGGTTTATTGTTCCGGTGACGAAGGCCGGGTCAAACCCGATCCAGCGGTGTACCACGCCACCCTCGATCGCCTGGGGGTGCAGCCGGCCCAAGCCGCTTTTGTCGACGACACCGAAGGGCACGTGAGAACCGCGCGAGCACTTGGCATTCACGGCATTGTCTTCAGCGATGCCCGACGTCTCGAGAAGGATCTGGATAGCCTTTTGGATAAAAGCCAGCCAGTTCATGCGCCACCGAACAAGGCCGGCATCGCCCATGGAAGCTGATGCCATGGCCCATCGGAAGATCGGGAAAATCATGTCCGGAACCCTATTGCTGGAAGGCGGTGCGGAGTTCGGCGGCAGGATGGCGGACCCCGACCGCGAAGCCTTGGCTGCAGCGGGTGGCCCGAGCGCAGCAGTGGTCGTCATCCCGGCCGCAGCCGCACCGGATCACAATGCAGAGCGAGCCGGGCAGAACGCGGTGCGCTGGTTTCGACATTTAGGCGCGTTGCAGGTCGAGAGCCTGCCCCTGGTCGACCGCACCTCGGCCGATGACCCCGCCCTTGCCGACCGCCTGCTCCAGGCTCGTCTGATCTATCTGCTGGGCGGGTTTCCCGCTCACCTGGCTCGCAGTCTGCAGGACAGCCGCAGCTGGCAGGCCGTGCTGCAGGCCTATGGCTCCGGTGCGGTGATTGCCGGAAGCAGTGCCGGCGCCATGGTGCTCTGCAGCGACTATTTCGATCCGGTCGGCAAAACTGTCAACCCCGGCCTTGGACTGATTGCACGCACCTGCGTCCTTCCGCATCACGAAAGCGTTGGCCGGCGATGGGTGGCCGTTATTCAAAAAGTATTGCCGGACAGGGTCCTGATGGGAATCGATGAGGAAACCGGTGCCGTTACCCATGGTACTCAAAACTACTGGCAGGTTTACGGCAAAGGCCGGGTGACGCTTTACCGGGAAGACCGGGTAACGGTATTCGGTCCCGGCCAGACATTCCGTTTGGATGGTTGACCCCATTGTTGCATAAAAAAATGTAAAAAATATCGTTACTATTTGAAATGATATATAAAAACTATTATTTTTCCTCAAGCGCTGGATATTGCCAAATGGGCAATCCAGGAGGTAACGATATTTTTTCCTTTTTTACCTTATCGGGAAAGCCGGAGGCGCCCAGGTCCTGCGTTGCCAAGGGATCGCAGTAAATTACTACGGCTTCACCCTTGGCGCTTTGGCTCTGAACCCCTCCGGCTTTTGCAACGCTGGGGTTGAAGCAACTGCCATACCAATGAGGGAAAACCGGTCACACCCCCTTGAGCGGATTTGCTCAGGACAGGTCGAGAACGGGCCGGTCTTTGACTTGCTGTCCGAATTCCTTTATACTTCGCTAATACCTATCAGGACTCAGCGCCATTGTCCTGCCAACCGATGACCAATCGGACCCGGCCGAGGCGATCGCCCTGAAGCGCTCCCGCTGCTCTGTTCAATCGTGAAAGGCCCCATGGCAAATCCTCATGGAAAAATTGTTCTGATGGGTTCCGGTGAACTGACTGCCACCATGGTGGAGGTGCACAAGGGTCTTTTGCAACAATTGCCGGGAACGCCCCGGGCTGTATTTCTGGACACCCCGGCTGGTTTTCAGCTCAACGTGGATCAGATATCGGCCCGCGCGGCCGACTATTTTCAGACCCATGTCCGCCACCCGTTGACCGTGGCCTCATTCAAGTCTAATGCGCGCACCAGCGACTATAACCAACTTCAGGCAAACCGCGAGCTGCGCCAGGCCGACTTTGTCCTGATCGGACCGGGCAGCCCGACCTATGCCGTGCGGCAATGGCAGGAATCGCCGGTGCCCGACCTGCTGGCCCACTGCGTCACCACCGGCGGCTGCTTGGTGGCCGCCAGTGCCGCCGCTCTGACGGTGGGCCGTTTCACCCTGCCGGTCTACGAAATCTACAAGGTCGGCCAGGATCTGCACTGGGTCGACGGCCTGGATCTGCTGGGACGCTTCGGCCTGAACCTGGTGGTGGTTCCCCATTGGAACAACGCCGAAGGCGGCACCCACGATACGCGCTTCTGCTTTATGGGCGCCACGCGGTTCGATGCCCTGGCGGCCATGCTGCCGCAAGCGTTGCCCGTGCTGGGCCTGGACGAGCATACTGCCTGCATCCTGGACCTGGCCACCGATCAGGCCGAGGTCAAGGGCATCGGAGGCATTACCTTGCGGACATCCGACGGCGTCATGACCGTCCAGAGCGGCGACCATTTTGATCTTTCCGTATTGCGGGAGGGATCGATTACACCCGATTCGGCGAGAGAATCACCGGCTCCCGAATTCGTGCTGCCAACGGATGATAGCGACCCGGACTTCTGGCATCAGGCCCATGGCCTGGAGGCCTGCTTTCAGGAAGGGTTGGCTCGGGGGGATGCTCGCGCAGCGACCAACGCCCTGTTGGAATTCGACCGCATCGTCTGGCAGGCCCAGCATGGATTGGAGAATGAAGCGGTGGTTGCCCAGGCCCGCGACACGCTGCGCGATATGATTGTTCTTCTGGGAAACCAGATGGCCGCCTCACCCAAACTTCGAGAAGAGCACCTGGCCCCCTTGGTGGAAGCGTTGCTGAACCTGCGCCAGAAGCTTCGCCAGGAGAAGCAATGGGTGGCCGCCGACATGCTGCGCGATGCGCTTGACACCCTGAATATCGTGGTGGAAGACACTCCGGACGGCCATCGCTGGCACCTGAAATCGGGTTAGTCGATACGCACCCGATTTTTGTTTCAGTTTGGCATTGATTTGAAATCTGGTGCTTGTGATGGGTTTTTTCCGGTCTATCTGAGCAAGGAGTCCCAAGAATGATACCGCACCCTCCCCTGTCCCTGCTGTTCGCCATGCAGGCATCGCATTCCAGGCTGGCGCCGTTGGTTGCCTATCTTGAGACCATTCCCCACGTCCGTGTGGACGTGGTACCGGTTTTGCCCCCGGATCTGAGCGCCCACGACGTCGTAATCACCCTTGGAACCGCGAACGGGACTGCCGACCGGGGATTGGAATACTTTGTCAATGCCGGCGGTGGTTGGCTGGCCGTGGTCGATGCATTGCCCAACTCCCTTCCGGCCCTGTTGGGTGCGGCCGTCGAGCCGCCCGGGCCGGAGGCCGAATTGCGCGTTCTGTTTCAAAAGGCGGATCACCCCCTGGGCGCACGGCTGCCGGATGCGCTCTACCTGACCGGGCGTTACCAGGTGCTGAAGCCCACCAATGAAGACACCGAAACCCTGCTCTATGCCGACTGGCACTATACGCACACCCCGGTGCTTACCCAGCGTCCGGTGGGCCGGGGACGAGCAGCCTGCACCACCCTGCAGGCCTTTGACCAACCCGTGGTGCAGCAAATCTGCTACCGCCTGATCGCCTATCTCGCCGGCCGCCCGATCCAACCGGATCCGCTGAGGGTGGGCATTTTAGGCTACGCCCCCTCCGTGGGCCGGATGCACGGCCTGGGCATTGGCCACACCGCGGGGTTGGAACTGCGCGCGGTGTGCGACCTGAACCCGGCACGCTGCGATCAGGCCCGTTTGGACTTTCCGCATATCCGCATCTTGCCCACGGCCGATGACCTGGCCGCAACCGACGGAGTCGATCTGGTCATTGTGGCCACACCCCCCAACATCCATGCCGACAACTGCCTCCAGATGATGGCGGCCGGCAAACATGTGGTCTGCGAAAAACCGCTGGCCCTGAACCGCCGGGAAACCGATGCCCTGCAGGCCCTGGCCCAGCAGAACCAGGTCCATTTGAGCTGTCACCAGAACCGCCGCTGGGACCCCGACTACCTCATGATTCAAGACAGCCTGAAACAGGGGCTCATCGGCGAGCTGTTTTATCTGGAAACTTTCGTTGGCGGCTATCATCACCCCTGCGGGTACTGGCATTCCCACGCCCCCGTGTCCGGCGGCACCAGCTATGACTGGGGGGCCCATTATCTGGATTGGATCGTCAGCCTGGTTCAACGGCCGGTCACGGTGGTGATCGGGACGCGCCACAAGCGGGTCTGGCGAGATGTGACCAATGCCGACCAGGAGCGTATTCAGATTCGATTTGAGGGCGGCATCGAGGCGGAATTCATGCATTCCGACATCGCCGCGGCCCGCAAGCCGAAATGGTATCTGCTCGGCTCCAGGGGGGCGATCACCGGCCACTGGCAGGATGTACAGACCCACACCATCGATGCGGACCACTACTACCGGCGCCACGATATACCGGCCACCGAGATGACGCCGGAACTGGCTATTTTTCACCGTCGGGCCGAGGGCGAGATTATCCGTATCACGCCTGCCGTGTGCGAACGCGAGCCCTATTGCTTTCACCGCAACCTGGCCGACCACCTCCTGCTGGGCGAACCGATCACCGCCCCTTTGGCCGATTCCGTCAAGGTCGTGGCTATTTTAGAAGCCGCCGCCCGCTCCATGCAGCAGGGAGGTACCCTGGAGGCGCTCGATGGATGCTAACGTCCAATGGGGTGTCCTGGGCAACGCCACCATCGCCCGTAAATGCGTCATCGGCGCCATCCAGAAATCGCGCAATGGCACCATGCGGGCACTGGCCAGCCGGTCGCCGGATACGGCCCGCGACGTGGTCACCCGGCACGGCATTCCCAAACTGTATGCGAGTTATCAGGCGCTGCTCGACGATCCCGCGGTAACGGCCGTCTATATTCCGCTGCCCAATCACCTACATCGCCCCTGGACCGAAAAAGCGCTGGCAGCCGGCAAGCATGTGCTGTGCGAAAAACCGCTGGCCTGCAATGCCCAGGAAGCCGAAGCGATGGCTGCCGCCGCGCGCCAGGCCGACCGGCTGCTCATGGAAGCGTTCATGTACCGTTTTCATCCCCGCAGCCGGCGCATTAAACAGATGGTCGAGCAGGGCGAGATCGGCGCAACCCGTCTTGTGCGGGCGGCTTTTTGCTATCACATGGCCGCGGATGTTCTGCAAAGCGGCGGCAACGCCCGCCTGCAGCCGGAGATGGGTGGCGGCGCGCTGCTGGACGTGGGCTGTTACGGTGTCAGCGTGGCCCGTTGGCTGATGAACGCCGAGCCAATACGCGTTCAGGCGCAGGCATCCTACCATCCATCGGGTGTGGATTGGCACCTGGTCGGCAGCCTCTATTTCGGGCCCCGACGCATGGCTGTCGTCGAAGCCAGTTTCATCGCGGCCCTTCAGCAAACCTACAGCGTGGCAGGCGATCGCGGTGCCATCGACCTGCCCCACGATGCGTTCATCCCCTGGGAAAAGGACGCCGAATTCGTAGTGCGCAGCCGTGATGAAGAAACCGGCACCCGGCAGCAGGTCGCCGGGGCTGACCAATATCAATTGATGGTGGAGCATTTTGCCGATGCCGTGCTGGGTCGTTCAGCACTGGCCTATTCATCCGAAGAGAGCATTGCCAACATGCGGGTGCTGGACGCCATGTCCCGGGCAGCACGAAGCGACCGATGCGAAACCGTGTAACCGGCGACCCTCGGCAGCGTCGATGGATGGAAACTGGAAACGATCCCATGCGAAACGCAGCAGCGACCCGTGGCAACATGCAGAACGAAACCCTGGCGAGCCTGGCGGAATATTGGCAAAGCAGCGAGCACGCCTTGGAATGGCGCTGCCCGTTCGTTTTGCCGCCCTGGCTGAGCGCCTGGTGGCCACTTGCTGACCGGGATTGGTCATCGTATATCCGGTCAGTTTACCACCAGGGTCAGCTGGCGGGCATTGCTCCGCTCATGCGAAAGGGACGCGAGGCCCGCCTGATCGGAGACGCGGATGTGTGCGATCATCTGGATGTGGTGACAGCCCCGCTGCATGCCAGCGCCTTTTGCCGGCACCTGCTCGACGGCCTGGCACGGGACGGCGTCCGACGGTTGGTCCTTTCACCGGTTCGCCAGGATTCGGCGGTGATGACCCACCTGATGCCCATGGCTGAAGCCCGGGGCGCCCGGGTTCGCTGCGACCACCAGGCCCAATTGTTCGCCATGACCCTGCCCGATAGCTGGGAGGCCTATCTGCAGGGCCTGAGCGGCAAGGAGCGCCATGAAATCCGGCGCAAGTTCAGACGGCTTGACCAAGCCGGCCGGGTGGCCCTGCGCTGCATCGGTCAGGGGGCGGAGCTGCCGGCGGCCATGCAGGCCTTTTTGACCCTGTTCAGGGCCAACCGCACCGATAAAGCGAACTTCATGACCGACACGATGATGGCCTTTTTTCTCCGCCTGGCGGAAAACCTGGCCGCCGCCGATCTCTTGAAATTGTACTTTTTGGACCTGGACAGCCGGCCCATCGCGGCCACCTTGTGCATCGATGACCGATCCACGGTCTATCTTTACAACAACGGCTACGATGCGGCATTCCGGTCCCTGAGCATCGGCGTGTTGAGCAAGGTGCTGACGATAAAGGCCAGCATCGACGGCGGCCGGCAGACGTATGATTTTCTCAAGGGCTCGGAAGCATACAAAAAGCGACTGGGCGGAAAGCCGGTAAATGTTTTCGACTGCTCGCTGGAACTCGGCTAAAATGGGCATTCAGAAGTTGATGAAGCCATTGACCATCGCCATGCTCAGCATCCATTCCAGCCCCATCGGGGTACTGGGCACCCGGGACACCGGCGGTATGAGTGTTTATGTTAGTGAACTGGCACGTGAGATGGGCCGCAAGGGGCACCGGGTCGATATTTTCACCCTTCGCCGCCATGAGGACGACCCGGACGTGGTTGGCCTGGCGCCTAATGTGCGCCTGGTGTCTCTCGACATCGCCCAGGGTCGTCCATCGTCCACAGCCGGCCTCTATGCCTGTGCCGGAGACACCATGACGGCCATCGAGGCGTTTCGCCGCCGACAGGCACGCGACTATGATCTGATCCACAGCCACTACTGGATTTCCGGCCAGGTCGGCCGCATGGCCCGGGAGTCCTGGCAGCGGCCCCATGTAATTACCTTCCACACCTTGGGGGCCGTGAAAGCCGACACCGGTGTCGGGGCTGCCGAACCTGACCGACGCCTGACGGTTGAACGGGAACTGGTGAACATCTGCCAGGGGCTGTTGGCACCCTGTGAGGGTGAAAAGGCCAATCTGATGCATTATTATGGAGCAGATGCAGCCAGGATTACCATGGTTCCCGGTGGCGTGGATTTAGACTGCTTTCGGCCCATGGACAAAACCATAGCCCGACGGCGGTTGAAAATTGATCCCCACGTCGGCCAGCTGCTTTCCATCGGGCGGCTGACACCCCAGAAGGGGCAAGACCGGATCATCGCGGCCCTGCCCCACATCGAAAGCGATAAACGGCCGCACCTGATGGTGGTGGGAGGCAATGGAGACGAAGACCCTGAACAGCGACGCCTGCACAAACTTGCCGTTGCAGCCGGCCTGCAGGAACGGGTAGCCTTTTGCGGCAGCGTGACCCACCGCGACCTGCCGGCGTATTTTGCGGCGGCGGATATTTTTGTGCAGGCCTCACATTATGAAAGCTTCGGGCTGGCGGGTATAGAGGCCCTGGCATGCGGGCGGCCGGTGGTTTCCACCCCGGTGGGAGTGGTGGCCGAATTGGCCCGCATGCAGCGACCCGGCATCATCACTACCGAGGGGTCCCCGGCTGCGCTGGCCGCAGGCATTACCGCAGCCGGGGATAGGTCATCGGACTGGCCCGACCACATCATTCGCCAAACGGTCAAGGAGTTCAGCTGGACCCGCGCGGCTTCGGCGGCCCTGGCGGCCTACCGCGCCGCCAGGGCAGGCTGACACCGCACCCCATGCCCGGCACTGAATGTCAGGCCGAGTCAACGATGCCGCTGCCACTGGACGGCCCGGCCGGACAATGAAAGGATAACCATGAAATTGATCGTTCATGATACCATCCCGGACGCGCCGACGCCGCAACCCTGCGACGTCCTGGTGCTCTCGGCGCACCCGGATGACGCTGAATTCGGGGCTGCCGGGACGGTTATCCGCTGGGTCGACAAAGGCCTGCGCGTCGTTTATGCCATCGCCACCAATGGTGACAAAGGCACCAGCGACCGCACCCTGACCCCTGAGGTGCTGAGCGCCATTCGCCGGGACGAACAGGCACGCGCAGCCACGTCGATCGGCGTCCACGAAATCGTTTACCTGGGATACCCGGATCAGGGCCTGGAGGATACGCCCGCCCTGCGCAAGGATGTCGTTCGCCTGCTGCGGATCTTTCGCCCCCGCACACTGGTCACGTCGGACCCTTATCGGCGCTATCTCTGGCACCGGGACCATCGCATCATCGGCCAGGTGGCCATGGACGCCGTCTTTCCCTATGCACGGGATCACATGGCCTACCCCGATCTTCTCGAAAAGGGCCTCGAACCACACAAGGTGGCCGAAGTCCTCTTCTGGGGTACCGAAGAGATCGACTACCAATCGGATATCACCAACACCTTCGACCGTAAAATAGAGGCCCTGCGTTGCCACGCCAGTCAGATGAAAGAATTCAAGCATTCTGACCCCGTCGAATGGCTCAAGGAACGCTGTCGGGAAATGGCGCAAGGATCGGATTATGATCTGGCCGAAGGGTTTCATCGGGTGACATTGCCGCTGTAGCCCCGTCTGTTGATTCCAGTTATGAGGTCGGAGGCGGCTGCTGAGAATGCCGGCCCATTTAAATCCTAAAGAGGTGATAATCACGTGTACAAGCGATCCGAAGCGACACACAACACCACGACTGCACCCATACCCGTTGAGCGGCCCGCAGGCCGTCTGGGGGTGCTGATACCGGGTATGGGGGCGGTGGCCACCACTTTTGTCGGCGGTGTGTTGGCCATCCGCCAAGGCCTGGGCAAACCCATAGGATCCCTGTCGCAAATGGGCACCCTATCAATGGACCGCACCCCTTCCGGGCGTGTCAGGCCCATTCGGGATCTGGTTCCGCTGACCCGTTTGGACGACCTCGTTTTCGGGGGGTGGGACATCTTCGGCGACAACATGTACGCCGCTGCCGTTGATGCCGGGGTGCTGGAGCGATCTCTCTTGGATGGAATAAAACCCCACCTTCAGGCCATTCGGCCCATGCCGGCAGTATTTGACAGACGTTATGTCAAGCGACTCGACGGGCCCCACACCAAATCGGGACGAACCAAGATGGATCTGGCCGATCAAGTGCGTATGGATATTCAGGAATTCAAATCCGCCAACGGCCTGACACGCATGGTCATGATCTGGTGCGGCAGCACCGAATCCTATTCCCAGCCGGGACCGGTGCACCAAACCGTCACCAGTTTTGAAGCAGGCTTGAAAGACAACGATCCGGGCATCTCCCCCAGCATGATCTACGCCTATGCGGCGATCCAGGAACGGCTGCCCTTCGTAAACGGCGCACCCAATTTGACAGAGGAGATCCCCGCCCTGCAGGCGCTGGCACAGCAAAACAGCGTACCCCTCAGCGGCAAGGATTTCAAAACCGGCCAGACCATGATCAAAACGGTTCTGGCACCCGCTTTCAAAGCCCGCATGTTAGGGGTTTCCGGTTGGTTTTCAACCAACATTTTAGGCAATCGGGACGGCGCGGTGCTGGATGACCCGCAGGCGCTGAAGGCCAAAGAGATTAGTAAATTGGGCGCGTTGGAGCATATTCTGCAGCCGGAATTGTTCCCCGATCTCTACTCGGATCTGCATCATAGTGTCAAAATCAACTATTACCCGCCGAGGGGCGACAACAAAGAAGGATGGGACAACATCGATATCTTCGGCTGGCTCGGGTATCCCATGCAGGTAAAGATCAATTTTCTGTGCCGTGACAGTATCCTGGCTGCCCCATTGGTATTGGATGTGGCTTTGTTTATGGATCTGGCAGCGCGGTCCGGTTGGCACGGTCCGCAGGACTGGCTCTCATTTTACTACAAAAGCCCGGTCACGCCTGCGGGCGTAAAGGTAGAACACGATCTGTTCCAACAACTCGAGCGATTGAATGACAGGCTGATCCAGACTGCGCAGGCAGCCGTTCGAAATGCGGAAATGAATCAAGTGACCAAGGTGAACTAACCCAAAACGGCTCAAGGCCTTTGGGCTCAACGGTTAAGCCTGAAATCCAGGCTTTCCGATTGTTCTTCTGTCTGTATATTAGATTTGAACCGGCCAAAAAAGGAGGCTTTAAAGAATGAACCAACTGCAACCAGGAGATGCCGCACCGGCGTTCAGCGCATTGGATCAGCACGGCAGCACCGTCAATCTGACCGATTTCGAGGGGCGCAGGGTATTTGTCTTTTTCTACCCCAAAGCCAACACGTCCGGCTGAACGATCCAGGCCCAGGCGGTGCGGGACGCACTGCCCGAACTGGCGGCTGCCGGCGTGGCCGTTATCGGTATCAGCCCGGACCCGGTCGCTCAGCAGAAAAAATTCGACGACAAGCACGGCCTGGAGTTTGCCTTGCTCAGCGACAGCGACCACCACATTGCCGAGGCCTATGGCGTGTGGGGCGAAAAGAAAATGGCTGGCAAGACCTATATGGGGATTGAGCGTTCGGCGTTTTTGATCGATGAAGCCGGCAACATCAGCGCCACCGGCTATAAAATCAGCCCTCAAAACACGGTTCCCACATTGAAGCAGTGGCTGGCATGATGGAACGCCGGCAGCTAACCGGGGCCTGTTGACTTAAAAAACAAGATCGTTTTCAACCGCCGCACCGGCCAGGGGGTGCGGCTGGCCATGAAGCCTGACGCCTTCCGGGCCAACGGACGGCAGATCGAGTTGCTCGGGAAAACGCGTGACGGCAGCATCACGGAGGCGGAAAGGGCCGAATTAAAACAATTAGGCATGCAGCGGACCGCCGAGGTGCTGGACACCCGCGTCGGCGACTTGTTCAGGATGACTCCGGTTGACGCCGGCATGCCGGACAAGGCCCGCATCGAGCCCTCCACACCCTGCGCCCGCTGCGGTGAACCCACCATGATCTCCAAACTGGCGCCGGTGGGTGACCAGATGGTTTGTCGGGCTTGTTTGGTCGAGGTCTGACCCGGACGGAAAAACACGCCCCCATGCCTGTCTTTATTTGGATAATTTCGGCGTTGTCTCAAAAAAGATGGGATGCGAACCACTATCCAAGGGGTGGGATGAAGCTCGTTTCAATGGTTGTTATTCACTATTCGGTATAATATATTCATGTTTCCCGCATGAGTGAGCATCCACCCATCGACAGCTTAATGAGCGCGAACGGCCAGTTTTCGGATAGGTTAACCAGATGGTAAGCAATCGCGACTATTATCCCATTCTCCTGGCTGAAGACGATCCCATCTCACGGCGGTTGTTCGAGAGAATCCTGGTCAAAGAGGGGTTTTCGGTGACCACGGTTGAAAACGGACGCAAAGCGCTTGAACTGTCTCGCCAGCAGTTTTTTCCCATCGTGCTGACGGACTGGAAGATGCCGGAAATGGAAGGGCCGGAATTGTGCCTGGCTATCCGGAAGGAGAATCCGGATCGATATGTGTTCATCATCATGCTTACGTCCAAAGGCTCCAAGGACGACATCATTTCGGGTTTAAGTGCCGGCGCAGACGACTACCTCACCAAGCCGACCCATTATGCGGAGTTGGTGGCCCGCATCAAAACCGGCATCCGAATCCTGGAACTGGAAAAGTCGCTGAAGGCTGCCGCCGATGAAATTCATCTTCTGTCCATCACCGACCCGCTGACCGGCATTTACAACCGGGGGTACATCAACGAGCGGTTGCCCCAGGAGATCCGTCGGGCCAAACGGTACGGTCGCGATTTTTCCTTACTGATGTGTGACATCGATCATTTTAAAAAGGTCAACGATACACACGGCCATCTGGCCGGGGATGCAGTGCTAAAGAAATTTGTGCGGTGTCTGACCTCGGTTATCCGACAGCAGGGCGAGTGGGCAGGGCGGTACGGCGGAGAGGAGTTTCTTGTCGTCCTGCCGGCGACAGATCTGGCTGGGGCCATGGCAGTGGCCGAGCGTCTCAGGGAAACCATCCAGAAATGTGATACACGGGTCGACGGCTGTGCCATTGCCATTACGGCCAGTTTCGGCGTAACCGGATTTTCCCCACGAGATTGGAAGGAAGGCGTCAAGCCGGAAGCATTGCTCCAGCTGGCCGACATACTGCTCTACGAGGCCAAGGAAGCGGGGCGTGACCAGGTCAAAGGACGACTTTTGCCCGCTCCTTGATCAGCCTTTTGTGACCGCTTGCCGCACCACCGCAAAAAAAAACCCCCTTGCCCTGCGCCGCCCGTCCAGGTCACCTAAATCCTCACTCATTTCGGATGCCAGTGGGCAGTCTGTTCCAGCCGCCAACCATTGGCTTTTTTAAAAGGACCCGCTATCGCGAGAGAATGTCGCTTTTGAGGCTTACTTTGCCGCGGTATAGATGTCGTTCACCCGATCCCAGTTGATGACATTGAAGAAGGCACCGATGTAATCCGGCCGACGGTTCTGGTAATTCAGGTAATAGGCATGCTCCCAGACGTCGATGCCCATGACTGGCGTCTTTCCTTGACTGATGGGACTGTCCTGGTTGGGCGTTGCCACGATCTCCAGGTTGCCCTGGTCCAGCACCAGCCAGGTCCACCCACTGCCGAAAAGCAGGGCAGCGGTATTTGAAAATGTTTCCCGGATGGCCTGAAAGATACCGATAGCGGGCAGACCATGCGCATTATCGGTGCGGGTAAGGCCTGATCGCTTTCGTTGCCACCCCGGGGGCCAGCAAAAGGATTACACCGGCCACCACCACCAGTGCGCCGGCAATTTCGATCGGGGCCAGGGTCTCGCCCAGAAACAGGTGGGCATAGAAGACGGCGAAAGCAATTTCGGACATCGCCAGAATGGATGCAATGCCTGCCTGCAGCCGGCCTAATGCAAAGGTAAAAACGAAAAAAGCGAAGACGGTGGAAATGCCGATCAATCCCCCGAACCACAGGTAGGCGATGGCAGGAACAGGCGGGGGCAGAAGGCTGCCTGTGAAAAGCTGGCAAGGCAGCAGGATCAGGGCGGCGATGCCGAATGCCCAGGCAAGCGTCACCACGGCACTGTAGCCGCTGCGCAACGCCTTGCCGAAGAGGCTCCATCCGGCGTACAGTGCCGGTACGAGAAAACCCACTGCAATGCTGGCAGCGCTGACCTCGGGTGCACCGGCCTGGATGAGCCCGGAAACCAGAACCGTGCCCATGGCGATGGTGATCAGCGAGAAGATCTTCAACCCGGTGAGCGGCTCTTTCCAGACCATACGGGCCACAACCAGCACCATCGCCGGCATGGCCGCCTGTTGAATGGTCGTAATGGCCGCACCGTTTAGCCGAAACCCCAGATTGAGGGCCACGTGAAAAACGCCCAGACTGACACCCATGCCTGCAATCACGGGCCAATCCGAGCGACGGATGGCCAGGCTTTTGCGCTCGGTACCTGCGGCCAATATGAGAAAAACGACGAATGCGGCCGCATCTCGCCAGAATGCCAGCGTCAGGGACGACACCTGGTCGTCAACCATGATCAGCTTGACGAATATGCCCGACAAGGCCCAGCAGGCGGCAGCCAGCAGGACGGCGATGGTTCCGGTTATGGTCGCCTGGATGGTGCCGGGTTCGACGGTTGGCATTAAATTCCCCGCAAGTTCAGCGTTTGATCGACAAAGCAGGCGGAACCCTATCTTCCATGAGGCCTCAGTTCAAGGGCAGCCTCCGATAATGGCCGGGTTTCTCCGGGGCGAAAAAATGATCCATGGGACCGTGTTCGACGTAGTGTCTGTGCCATCGGTTCAATGCATCCCGATCCAGTTCCACACCTAATCCGGGGCCTTCGGGAACGGGAATGACATTGTTGGTCTGGCGAAAGGGTCCACCGGTGATCACATCGGCGATCTGCCAGCGGAACAGGCTCTGGCTCGGCTCGTGTATCCAGGGCATGGCCGCACTCATGTGCAGGTAGGCGGCCGTACAGATGCCGGCGTCCCCGCTGTAGCACCAGAAGCCTACGCCCATGGCTTCACAGGCGCCGATAAAGCGAATGGCTCGGTTGATGCCGCCCAATACGGCAAAGTTGACCACGATGAAATCGGGAACACCCAGGGCCACCGCCCGGCGGACGTCCGGGACATGGGTCGAAAAGGGGATCGATGAGTGCCGGCGGAGCATGGCCATCTCTTCGAATGTGGCCACCGGATCTTCGTAATTTCTCACATCGTAGGGTTCGATCTCCCGGAGCACCCGCCGAGCCGTGGACAGGGACCACTGCATGTTGGAATCCAGGCGGATCATGGCATCCGGTCCCAGGGCCTCCCGGATCGCCTTGACCGTTTCGATTTCCAGCCGTGGATCTCCCTGGATCAGCTTGCCCTCAAAAAAAGTGGCACCGTATTCCTCGTTCATGCGCACACAATAGTCGGCTACGGCCTTGGGGCTCATTTCACCGCCAATACCGTCTTTTTTAACCCGGAAAGCGAAATATTCGGTAAATGGGATCTCTTTTCTTACCGCTCCCCCAAGCAATTTATAGAGCGGCTGATTCCAAATTTTCCCCCGAAGATCCCATAATGCGATTTCCAAGCCGCCGAAGGCCGTGACACTGGAGCTGTCATCGGTATTCTGGACGATCTGCCAGGGAGGGATGCACACATTTTCGACCCCGGCAATATCTAATGGGTCTTTGCCGATAATCCGGGGCGCCAGGTCTTGAATGACTGCTGCCAGGTGGGCCGACGGTGCTTCGCCCAGTCCGGTCAACCCCTCGTCGGTTTCCACCTCCACGATGGCTTTGGATGTGCCGGGGTAGTAGCCCCCGGTCCACAAAAGCGGTGTTTCCAAAGGAATGTTGACCGGTGTTACCGTTACCTTGGTAATCTTCATCAGTCTTCTCCATTGATTGTGGCAATCGAATGCCGTGCCAGTTGAGGGATAGAAACTCGGATTTTGACTTCTGGTCCGATCGCGGCGGAAAGCCGCTCAACCCCTTTTTCTATCTTCTATCCATCCGCCTATTTCCAGCTTGCCTGCATTTCGTCCAAGGTCTTGATGGTATCTGCCGGCAGCGGTGCCGGCCGATGCGCCATCTTTTTCAAGGTCACTTCCTGGAGCCGCTGCTCGAAGGTTTTGGCGCCGGCGTTCTTCCATTGGTCGTAGACCATACGTTCGAAAATCTCGGAGTATTTAATTTTTTTGAAGTGCTTGAGGGTGTGGGGATCCTGGAGATAGTGACCACCCGGACCCACGCGATGGATCACATCTAAAGCCAGGGTTTCTTCGGTTACGGGGATGCCCTGCATGTAATGGTTGACCGAATCGACGATGTCATGGACGAGTACCATAAATTCCGGCGAGGCCACGGAACCATGGTCCATCCAGCTGCTGCAGTCATGTACGAGACCCGATCCGGCCGTAGCGGCGGAAAGGATCTGGAGCGCCGCTTCGGCACCTGCCTGGGCGTCGCAGAATTTGGCATCCGTGGCGCCGGCGGTGCCGAAGAAGGGCAGACGGTAGTTTTGGGCCATCTGGGCCATGGCTGCAGTCATCAGGCTCATCTCCACGGCGCCGTATGAGAAGATCGTGGAGCGCATGTCCATGATGGTGGTAAAGGCACCGTAGATAAACGGTGCCCCGGGAGCCACCAATTGATGGACCACCAGGCCGCTGAGGGATTCAGCACTGGCTTGAACCAGCGCCCCGGCAAAGGTGGACGGTGAACTGCCGCAGCACTGGGGCGCCGGAAAGTTGATCAGCGGTATCCGGTTCTCGGCGCAGTACATGACCTTGTCTATGGCCGGGTCGAAGTAGACCAGCGGCGAAATGGGTTCCGAGTAGTGTACGATGGTGGGGGCCGCGTCGAATTTCTCCTTGCCGCCGCACAGCAGCAAGGCCATTTCGTAGGTGTCTTTGATGCTGTTGGTGTCCTTGCAGCAGAAAACCAGGGGCTTTTCGCAGTTTTCGAAAACCTTGCGGGCGATGACCCGGTCGGCGATGTCGGCGGGCACGTCATCGGCCATGCCGATGGTCATGCACCACTGGAAGTTGGGCAGGGCGTCACACAGGGCGGCGGTGGTTTTGACGTTGTCGCTGATGAAACGCGAGCGTTCGTGGGTTGCCGGGTCCATGTAGTCGACACAGTCCAGGCTGGGGCCAAAAAAGCTCTTGTCTCGCTCCAGGCAAACGGTTCGCCTGCCGGTGCGCGTTCCCAGGACGATGCGGGAGGGGGCTTTGCGGATGGCATCTTCCACCAACCACCCCGGGATCTTGACCCGGTCGCCGTTGACCTGGGCGCCGGCGCCGGCCAGGAACTCCAGGGCTTTCGGGTGGGTGATCTTGATGCCCGTGCGCTCGAGCACATCCAGCGTGGCCATATGAATCTGTGCAATCTGCGCGTCGTTGACGACCTGAAGACGGGGTTTGAAATAGAGTTCATCGGTTGTCATTCCCATGATTGGTCTCCTCTTTATAACAGTTTGTTTACTTGCGGTCACTGTTGATCAGTTGCGGCTAACGCTGATTCCGCAACTTATGTGCCATCGCGTTCGCATGGATCATAAAACAGCGAACGCTTCTGATTTGTTTCCATAATAGATCTTATACAGCCGTGTTGGCCAGTTGCAAAAGTGAAAAATAATTTTCCTTTTTCAGTATTAAATAAAAAAAACGGCAAATATAAAAATATTTGTCGTCAGGGGTTGAAGGAACATGATTGTTTTGGAAACGTTGCTTATCCACTTGATACAGGCAACGCCAATACCGTCTCTTGATCAACAGGCTTTTGAAACGTCTTGGCCGCCTTAAGTAAAGGCGTTAGGCTTTTGGTGTTTCGATCATTTTTCCTTCACTCCGGTTCAGAATTACGCACCTCCACAATCAACAACGACGCTGGTGACAGTGTTAAATGGTGCAGGTTGGCATTAACCTCAAGGTGAGCCCTCCCCGTGGCCCCCATGAGCGGGATTTCTGCTTCGCTCCGACAAGCGACGGTGAGTGCGTGCGATATCTCAGTTCTACTGCCACTGGCCGGTCGGCAAGCGCCAGCAACCGCGCTCTTACCACCACACACAGGAGATGACGAGATGACAGCAGCCCACTGGCCCACAAAAAACTGGCCCGACGGTGTTCCCCACGAAATCGACGGATACGACCAACCCCTGTTTCAGTTGCTGGACGATGCGGCACGGGACTATCCGAACCAGACCTACACCATTTTCAACGATGCATCCCGCACCTTCGCCCAGGTCAAGGACACGGCCGATCGAATCGCCGCGTTTCTGCATGCAAAGGGCATTAAAATGGGCGACCGCGTGGCCATTTTCCTGCCCAACCTGCCGCACTACCCGGCCATCTTCTTCGGCATCCTCAAGGCCGGTGCGGTTTGTGTGACCTGCAACCCCCTGTACACCCCTACAGAACTCAATTACCAACTCAAGGATGCCGGGGCCAAGGTGCTGTTCTGCATGGACCATCCCCAGTTCTACCCAACCACCGAAAAGGCCATTCAGGGCACCGATGTGGAAACGGTGGTGGTCTGCAACGTCAAATCCTACCTGCCCTGGCTGAAGGGTTTCCTGGGCGGCCTGCTGGGCAAGATCCCCCACGCCGAGCGTCACGCCACCGGGCATTTGATGTTCGACGACGTGGTCGGCAGCGCCCAACCCGCCCCGCCGGCAATGGCGATCGATCCATCCTACGACCTGGCACTGATTATCTACACCGGCGGAACCACCGGGGTGCCCAAAGGCGCAGCCCTGACGCACGCCAATTTCGTTTATGATCTCAAGGCGCTGGATGTCTGGGCGCGGCTGGACTACGGCGAAGGCGGGCCGACAGAGGGAATCCGCAGGGGCGGTTATCACTGCTATCTGGGCGTGTTGCCCTGGTATCACAGCTTCGGCTTGACGATTGCCATGCTGTCCGCCTGCCTGTCGGGAAGCCGCCTGATCTGCGTGCCGGACCCGCGTGCCGGTGACCCGCCGTTTACCGACGTACTCAAGCTGGTGCAGAAGCACCGGCCGACCCTGATGCCGGCGGTACCGACGATTTTTGTGGCTTTTGCCAACCATTCCTTATTGGATCAGTTTGACCTGACTTCCCTGATGGCCTGCTTTTCCGGTGGGGCGCCGCTGCCTCCGGAAGTGTGCAGACAGTTCGAGGAGAAGACTGGCGCGATCATCTTCGAGGGGTATGGGCTGAGCGAAACCGCCCCGCTGGCCACAGCCAATCCCTCTTTTACCGATACGCGCAAGATCGGGTCCGTCGGCTTTCCCGTGCCTGGTACCGACGTCAAAATACTGGATGCCGATACCGGCCAGACCGAAATGCCTCAGGGAGAAGACGGGGAGGTGGCCATTTGCGGCCCCCAGGTTATGCAGGGCTACTGGAACAAACCGGATGAAACCGCCGAGGTGTTTCAGGAGATTGACGGCCGTCGATTTTTTCTCACCGGAGACATTGGTCACGTGGACGATGACGGCTACCTACTGATCACCGACCGCAAGAAAGATATGATCCTGGTGGGCGGCTTCAATGTATACCCCCGGGAGGTAGAAGATATTCTCTTCACCCATCCCAAGGTGGCGCTGGCGGCCGTGGTGGGGGTGCCGGATGCCAAGAGCGGCGAGGCGGTAAAGGCCTTCATTCAACTCAAACCCGGTGAAACCTGCACCGAAGCGGAGATTCACGAATTCTGCAAGACGAAGATGGCCGGCTACAAGCGGCCCAGGGCTATCGCTTTTCGCGATGCGATCCCGGTTTCCAATGTGGGCAAGGTGCTGCGCCGGGTGCTGCGGGATGAGGAACAGGGAAAAGTCTGAATCCGTCGGTTGGCCAAGGGACTCAAGGGATCAGAACGACGGCCCCCATCGTTTGACGTGCTTCCATTCGGCTATGGGCTTCTGCCGCCTGGCTCAGGGGAAATTTTTCGATGGCGGGGATGATGGTTCGGTTCTGAATTTTTGCGAAAAGCTGGTGGACGATGCGTTGCAGGTAGACGCGATCATCAACATAGTCGAAACATACCGGGGCCGATACGGTCAGGGACCGCTGCTTCAGCACATTCACGTCGAGGGGGATGGACTGTCCGTCGCGGTTGTCAATGACGGCACATTGCCCGCATCGAGACATGCAGGCGATGGCTTCGTCAAACCCGTGGGCGCCATCGCTGTGGACCCAGTAGTCGACACCGCGCCCATTGGTGATACGCATGATCTGATCAACCAACCGTGTGTCTTCCGCGACCACGATGGGGTGGTCGCAGCCGTGGTCCCGGCCGAACTTGGCTTTCTCTTGAGTGGAAACCGTGCCAATTACCCTAAGGCCCATTGACTTGGCCCATTGGCTGAGCAAGTGGCCCACGCCATCGGAAACCGCCTGGATCATGATCGACGCGCCCGGGGCTGCTTTGAACACACGGTTAAGCAGCAACGCAGTCGTGACGCCTTTGAGCAACAGTGATGCGTCGATGTCGGAAATCCCATCCGGCAGGGGGATGCATGTATCGGCGTCGATGCAGCGGATGTCGGCATAGGCTCCGAGGGTTTGGTTTAGGTAGGCAACACGGTCACCTTGGAATAGGCCGTTGACCTGTTGTCCGACATCGATGATCTCGCCCACGCCTTCCACACCCGGTGTCCCCGGCAGGTCAAAATCCATAGCGATGCCGCTGCGATGGTTGAGATCGAGGGTGTTCACCGCTATGGCCGTCTGACGGATTCGAACTTCCTGTGGTGCTGGAGCAGGAACCATCACATCTGTCAGGACCATGACCTCAGGTCCGCCGGTGGCCGTCACGACCATCGCTTTTGCTGTCAGGTGCTCGCCGGCGGGGGCCGTTACCACGACCACCTCCGTTTTGTCTGAGCGCTGCTGTAAGGGTGCGGCCGGTTCGGCCAGAAAGATCCGCATCCCTGTGAACCCGGCTTCGTAGACCTGCTGGCCGACTATCTCTTCAAGCTCCGAAGCGCGTTCGGCCGGTGCGCGAAACTGAGAGCGCCAGTGCCAGAAGGTTTGGTTGCCGTCGGTTACCGGCTTGAGGCGAACTGTTGCGACATAGTCGAGAAGTGGCAGGGATGAGTCGAGAATGCTGTAGGTAATGGTGTAATCACGGTCACTGTGATGCAGCAACTGCTCGCGCATTTCGGCGCCATCGACGAGGCTGAATCGGCGCACACCGCCAACCACGTCCCCATCGAGATCATTTTCCATTTGGCTGGAGGCCACCGCCGGATGCCACTGGTGATGGCTGTTGAAATCGCGCAACACCGCCCACACCCGCTCGATGGGAGCGTCGATGACTGCTGATCGAATGACACAGATCCTCATCGTTGCCTGTATAGTTTTTTCAGTGCGTCTAAGCCGGTTTGAAACACGCCGTCGCCGACGGCTTCAGCCAATTCAGCGACCTTTCCCGATGGGCAATCGAATTCAGCCTGCCACTCAACGAAGCAGCGATTTCCCTCTGTGACGGGGAACAGCCTCAGCGTGGCCACGTAGTCAGTTACGTCCATGGGGCTTTCCAAGATGGCATAGGTACAGGTGTATTCGTAATCTGACAGCGACAGCAGTTTTTCCCGAATCCGGGCGCCGTCCTTGAGCTGGAAGTTTCTCACGCAACCGACCTTGTCGGCCGGGTGGCTTTTTTCGATGCGGCTCAGCACGATCGACGGATGCCAGTTGGCCAACCCATTGAAATCTCGAATGTCCCGCCACACGCGATCGGCCGGAGCGTCCAGGACCGTGGACCGATAGACTTTGACCATCGTTTACTTCTCCTTGGCCCCTTTGGGGCGATCCTTGTGCAGTTCTCCAATCAGATTTGCAATCTTGCTGGGGTCGCCAGCATCGATGCCGATCTCACTCAACAGGTGGTCCACAATAGGCGCCTGGGCACGGTAGCGCAAGGCGCTGCTGACGAGCCGATCGGTGAGCCCGCCTTCGCCGTCCGGGGCTCCGCTGCCCATAGGTGCCGTCAGGCCGTCGAGGTGGACCACCTTGATTCCCTCGATCTTCTCCATGGGCTTGACGCTCTCGCGGATAATCGTGTCGAGTTTTTCCACCAGGCGTAAACGCAGAGCCGACACCCGGGCTTCTGGGCTGGCGATGTTGTTGGCCTCGGCCATCAGCCGGACCCCTTCGGATTCGACCTGGTTCCGGATTTGATAGGCTTTTGAACGGGTCTCTTCAGACACGGCAAAGGCATCTGCCTCGATGCGTGCAATGTGTGCCCGCTCTGCGGCCACCGCCTTTTCGGTGGCGATGCGAGTCTGTTGCCGTAGTTGGTCCTTTTCCACCTCCAGGGCCGTCAGAATCAGCTCCACCTGCTTCTTACGATCCGTTTGGGCCTTCTCCCGGGCGGTGAAAATGGCTTCTTCGGCGGAAATCGCCGCCGCACGCACCTTGTCGGCTTTTGCTCGCGCCGTTGTCTCGGCCTCAGAGGATTCGGCCACAGCAATGCTGCGGTGGTGCTCAGCCAACTCGATGAATTTGCGCCGCTCGATTTCAATGGCCTCGATGTCCCGCTTCTGCTCGATACGGTCCTGCTCCAGCTGGCGTTCGGAAGCGATACGGGACTTCTCAATCTGCTCGCTGGCCATGATATCAGCCACGCTGGCATCACGCTTGCGCTCAGCGCGCTCCCGGATCAAATCAGCCTGTTGCTCGGCCCGGCGGAACTCGAGCTCCTTTTCCTGGGCCAGGCGGGCGTATTCGCTCTCCCGTTCAATATCAAGGCTCAGCTTTTCAGTTTCCAGGTTTTTGCTTCGTATTTGGATCAGTGTATCCTGCTCGATGTCGTTGCGCGTTTTCTTGCGCTGCTCTATCTCGTCCGTCAAGCGGGTCAGACCCTCGGCATCAAAGGCATTCGAGGGATTGAAGTACTCCATGTCGGTCTGGTCGAGATCGATCAGGCTGGCCGATTCAAGTTCGAAACCGTTTTTGGTCAGGGATTCTGCGACTGATTCTCCCACGGCCTGGACGAACTGGCTGCGTTGTTCGTGAAGACTTTCCAAGGTCATAACGGCAGCCGTGGCCCGCAGGGCATCGACGAATTTGCCTTCCATCATCTCGCGCAGCTCGTCTGGCTTGCCCGTCTTGCGCCCGAGGGTTTGCGCGGCGACGGTGACACTATCGGCATCTTTTCGGACGCGAATGTAAAAATCCACTGCCACGTCAACGCGCATGCGGTCCTTGGAGATCAGCGCCTTTTCCTTGTCACGCGCCACCGACAGTCGCAGGGTATTGAGGTAGACTTCGGTGATATCGTGAAAAATAGGAAAAACATAAGCGGCGCCGTCGATGACGACCTTTTGCCCCCCGAGTCCGGTGCGAACGAAGGCGATCTCCTTGGACGATCGACGATAAAAGGACCGGATGAACCAGATCCCCACCGCGATGAGGACGATCGCGACAACGACCGCCAGGATAACCCACCCGTAAATAGTCATGGCACTCCTCCTGTTGTTGACAACCTACGTAGCGCCCGATTACCCCCGCGACCCTGCACCGGCGGCTTTTTGGGCCGGCGGGCAGGCCGGGGGAACCGGTCAACTGCGTTTGATGTTGAGAAATTGCTTGGTTTGGGCCGTGAGTGCTTTCTCGGTGGGCAGCCGCTCCATCGAGGATGCCCCATAAAAACCGTTGCACTGTGGGCAACGCTTCAACACGTACTCGGCATCCTCAGGCATGGAAATCGGGCCTCCGTGGCACAGGACAATCACATCCCGGCGCTTTTTCAGCGCGGCTTCACTCCAGGCGTTGATCGAATCGACACAATCATCCAGCGTCTTGGCCGTGTCGGCGCCGATGTTGCCGCCGGTGGTCAGTCCTAAATGACAGACTATGATATCGGCACCGGCGTCGGTCATGGCGATGGCATCGTTTTCATTGAAAACATAGGGTGTGGTCAACATGTCTTTTTCGTGGGCCAAGCGAATCATATCCACCTCCAGCCCAAAGCCCATCCCGGTTTCTTCCAGGTTTTGCCGGAAGGTGCCGTCAATCAGTCCCACCGTGGGGAAATTCTGCACACCTGCAAACCCTATGGCCTTCAGCTGGTCGAGAAAGTGGTCGAAGATGCAAAAAGGGTCGGTGCCATTGACGCCGGCCAGCACCGGTGTGTTGCGGGTGACCGGAAGCACTTCCCTCGCCATCTCCATTACGATGTCGTTGGCGTTTCCATAAGGCATGAGCCCTGAAAGCGAACCCCGGCCGGCCATGCGGTAGCGGCCTGAATTGTAGATCACAATCAGGTCGATGCCGCCGGCCTCCTCGCATTTGGCTGATAGACCCGTGCCGGCACCGCCGCCGACGATGGGTTGGCCCCTGCGAATTTTTGCGTTGAGTCGATCAAGAATCTGTTGTCTGGTGAATCGGGCCATATTAATCTCCTGAAAATCAATGTCCGGGAGTACCGGAAGGTATAATGCTCAAAAAATGATCGACCAGCGCGTCTGCGAAGGCCGGATCGTTGATATTCATGTCGAGTTTGATCAGCTGGCGATTGGGTCCCGGCCGAAACTCGCTTTCCAAGGTCTCGAAAAGCGTTCTGTCGGCCTCCGGATCGTGAAACGGCTTGCCGGGTGTATCGATCAGCGAGACCCCTTTCAGGGGTAGCAAGAAACGCACGGGCCCCTCCATTTGGTTGAGCTTGGCGGCGATGAAGCGTCCGAATGCCTGGTTTTCCTCCGCGGTGGTGCGCATCAGGGTAACCTGGGGGTTGTGTGAGTAGAGGTTCCGGTCCTTGTATTTCTGCGGCACCGTGTCAAGGGCCTCGAAATTGACCATGTCCAGCGCCCCGCAGGAGCCCACATAGGGGATTTGACTGCGGATAATGGCTCCCATGCGGTCTTCACCAGCGCTCATGACGCCACCCACCAGATAATCGGCTACCTCGGTGGTGGTGACGTCGATGACGCCTTCGAGCATTCCCGATTCGGCCAGTTTTTCCATTGATTGTCCCCCGGTACCGGTGGCATGGAAGACAAGGCAGTCATAGCGCATTTGCAGCGCCTTGGTTACCGCCTGGACGCAAGGGGTGGTGACCCCGAACATGGTCAGGCCGATGGCCGGCAGGCGGGATCGGTCTTCCTCATGTCGAAACCCGATCATGCCGGCCAGCGCATGGGCGGCGTTGGACAATACATTGGCCGAGATGCGGTTGATGCCCGCTACGTCGGTGACTGAATACATCATGCAGATATCTGACGGGCCAACGTATTGCCGGACATTACCGGAAGCGACTGTTGAAACCATCACTTTGGGTAGACCCACAGGCAGGCTCCGCATTGCCGGGGTCACCAGGGCCGTGCCGCCGGTACCCCCGGCTGAGATGATACCGCCCACGTCGCGTCGCCCGGCCATAAACCGGACAAACGCCTGGGCCATGCCTGCCACTGCCGACCCGCGGTCGCCGGTAAACACCGCCCCGATGCCATCCCGATGGTGCCGGGCCACCTCAGTGGGGCTGATGGCAGCCGGAGAGGGTTTTCGCGAAGTGGATAGATCTACCGTAATGGTTCGCAGGCGCTGGCGGTCGAGGCAAGACTTGATGAACAGAAGATCCCGGGCCTTGGTGTCGAAGGTTCCGACGATGTAGGCAGCCCGGTGGAGAGTGTCGGCCACGGTTACCTGTAATACTGCCGAATGGCTTCGACTCGCCGGGGAGGTGCGTGTCGCGCTTTCCGGCACCGCCTTGGCCTCCAGAGGACCGGCGCTGCTCCACAATGTCGGTGCAGTGGCCCCGACGACGGCTTCGGGGAGTTCCTCGGCCTGTGTTGACGCATGACTCTCATCCACCTCTGGCTTCTTGGGCCGCGCTGCAGTGAGATCGCTGCTGCCGACGGACACTCCCAGCAATTGTTGCAGCAGGTGTTGGTCTGCCGACAGGGTGGCTGCCGGCAGTTCTCGGGCAATGCGGCCGTTCACGAAAACATAGGCACGTTGGGCCAAAGACTGAGCCATCTCCAGGTTCTGCTCGACCAGCAAGATGGCCATCCCGCGGGAACTCAAATGGCGGCACACCTCTTCCACCCGTTGGATGACCAATACGGACAGGCCTTCGGACGGCTCGTCCATCATTAACAGCCGAGGGTTGGTGACCAACGCTCGCCCGATGGCCAGCATCTGTTGCTCGCCGCCGCTGAGCAGGGTGCCGGAGATGTGAGCCCTCTTTTTCAATTCCGGGAACAGGTCGTAAACCGTCTCGGGTGACCAATCGGAATTCTCATCACTCGGTTGCCAGGCAAAACGCAGGTGCTCGTCCACGGTCAGTGACGGAAACAACATCCGCCCCTGCGGCACATAGCCAATCCCTTTTATGGCAATTTCATGAGTGGGCTTATCTATCGTTTCCTGGCCGTCGAAAAGGATCGTTCCTTTTCTGGACAGAGGAGGCATCCCTAAAATCGATTTCAATAGTGTGGTTTTGCCCATGCCGTTGCGACCGACGACGACCACCAGCTCTCCATGGCCTACCTGCAGATCGACGCCCTGCAGGATGTGACTTTTGCCGTAGAAGGCATCCAGGTTCTCTATTTTTAGCAACGGTTCTGGCATATTGGACATCTTTATGAACGCCGGCTCAGGGTGTAGATTTGTTGTACCTGTTCATTGGCCTGGATTTGTTCAGGGGTTCCCTCGGCTATAATGGCGCCATGGTGAAGTACTGAAACCTGCTCTCCAATGCTAAATGCCACATCGATATCGTGCTCGATGATGACCACTGTAATCTCGGGCTTCAAGCTGATGATCAGCTTGGTCATGAATCCCCGCTCGCCCGCAGAGAGCCCTGCCATGGGTTCATCCAGCAGCAGTATCCGGGGCTCATGGGCCAGTGTGATGCCCAACTCCAACTGGCGTTGTTCCCCGTGTGATAGTTCTTCAACCGGAACGTCGAATTTGTCTTCCAAACCAACCCTTTGGGCAACCTGGGATATATGCCGGCGCTGATTCTCAAATTTTCGCCAGGAACGAAACAGTGTGGCAATCGGAGAGGTCCGCTTACCACGCGTTTTCCACGATGCCAAGAACAGGTTCTCTTCTACGGTTAACTGCGAAAAAAGGTTGGACACCTGGTAGGTCCTGCCCAGTTGAGAAGCAATTCGTTTTTGCACGGGCTTTTGGGTCAAGTCCCTGCCGAAAAGAAGGATTCTTCCTCTGTCCAGGGGAATTTCACCGGTTGTCAGGTTAAATAAAGTCGACTTGCCAGCGCCATTGGGCCCGATCAATGCTCGGCTCTCTCCCTCGGTGACCGTGAGGTTGACCTTATTGATCGCATCGATACCACCGAAGGATTTGGATACGTTTTGTAGTACGAGCGCATTCATGTGATCGAACCCAATGGCAATTTGGCCGTTTCAGAAGTGAGGGTGACTAGTCTACCCAGCCGTTGTTTTTCTTCAGCGTCTCGACATAGTCTTTACCGAAATATTTTTCGATCTCCATGAAATAATCGGCCTTGTCTCCGGGCGGATAGTCACGGGTGGTGGCAGGCGCCGCCATGTACTTGTCGGCCATATCGGCGTAGGGGCCGAACTGGGAAACATTGGTATAGGTCTTTACCGCTTCGTTCATCAGCCGACCGTCCTTTTTGACCACCTTTTTGATGTAGATATTCTGCACCGGGTTGGCGTATTTATCGAAATAGAACGGGCCACGTGGAGATTCATCGTTACCCATCTTCACCTGGCGAAGGGCGGCGATGAATTTTTCGGGGTCATCCACCTTCCCGTCAATGGCCTTCATGGCCTTGAAGGCGACATGCACGGCGTCGTACCCCTGAAGGGCGATCACGTCAGGGTAGTGGCCGTATTTTTTCATGAAGCTTTCCCGAAATTTCGTGTTGGCCGGTGAGGGATTGCCGTCATAATAGTGCAGCGATGAATAAACACCCAAGGCGGAATCGCCGAGTTCGGAGAGCATTGAAACGATGGGCACGTTGGCCTGGCCCAGGATTTGGGGATAAACCTTGTCCAGCCCGAATTGCTTCCATTGTTTGAAAAAAGCGATCACCTGGGCACCACCGGAATTGTTCAGGACCGCATCATACTCCTTGGACATGCTCATCAACTTGGCCATGATCGAGCTGAAGTCGACAGCTTCCACGGGATGCCAGATACGTTCGACCTTTTCGCCGCCGTTTTCCAAAAATCCCCTGATGAATCCGGCCGCCTGGTCCCAGGGATAGGAGTAATCCTGCCCCACGATGATGATTTTTTTGTATCCCAGATCCTTGGCGCAATATTGTCCAAAATTGAAAATTACCTGGGCGCCGGTCCAGCCGGGACGGACGACACTATTGGTTGCCTTGCGCATGGTGATGTCTTCAGGCGCTGAATATCCGACCAGCATAGGGACATCTGGGTTTCGCGCGCCCCAATCCACCGCCGCCATCCCCTCATGACCCAGGGAGGGGCCGATGATCAGATGCACCTTGTCGCGCGTCTTGAGAGAATCCAGCTTGGTGCGCATTACTTCCACATCAGCTTTGGTGTCCTCGCTGATCACTTTGATGGGAACCCCATTAAATTCGTTGTTGTATTCGTCAAGGGCCAGTTTGACACCGTTAAGGCCGCCCTGACCAAAAATGGTCGCCCACCCGGTTATCGGGCCGATGGTGCCGATCCGGATCTCGTCCATGGCTGCGCTGCCGCCGGCAGTGGCGCCGATAAGAAAGAAAACCGCCGTGATCGCTAAGATCCATTTTTTTCTTTTCATCTTCCTTCTCCTCTTTTATTGGGTGTCTTGATTTAACAACTCACTGGGAGCGCCCTTTTCCAGGCCTCCCTCCTCCCGACATTCGTGATGCAAGGTTATCCCACAGGCGCTTGAGCGCCCCTGCAGCCCCCTGGGGGGCGAACATGATCACAATCAAAAACAAAATACCCATAACCAGTAAATAACGATGGGTGATTCCGCTCAGAACCAGGTCCAGCGTTTTTAGAATGGCGGTCCCCAAGACCGCTCCAAACAGGGTCTGAATACCACCCAGAATTCCTGCGAGCAGAGTTTCGACGTTGGCGGTTAGCGACATGGAGTGGGGATTGATCAGACCGGTGAAATAGGAAAAAAACACCCCCCCGATGGAGGCCACAAACGCGGCAAATATAAACGCCAAGTAACGTATAAAGGCAACTGGGTAGCCCAACATCGCCATCCGGCTCTCACTGTCGCGAACTCCGCGCAGCATCAGCCCGAACGGGGAACGTTTCAATGCCCACAGAAAACTGATCACCCCGCAGAAAAAGAACAGTTCAAAAAGATAGAACGCTCCTTTTGACTTTTCCGTTGAAACCCCGAATATCACCGGCGCGAATATGTCGGTGATGCCCGAGTCCCCCCTGGTGACAGAGGCCCATTGACTCGCCAAGGCCCAGATGAGCTGGCCCAGTACCAGCGTGAGCATCAAAAAGTAGATGCCACGGACGCGAATGACCAAAAGCCCGGTCAATGCGGCAAAAAGAACTGCCACCCCAATACCCACCAGGGGGGGGATGGGAAAGGGGATCTGGTAACGGGTCTGCAAAATAGCGATGAAGTATCCCGAAATCCCGAAAAAAGACGCCTGCATCAACGAAACAACACCCAGTTCTCCTGCCAAAAAGCAAAGGCTCAGCGTCAACATCCCAAAATACATGATACGGATGCACATCATGACAAAATAGTCCGAAGCAATCCACGGCAAAGCGACGAGTACTGCCAGGGATACCAGCAGCATAACGGTTTTAGGTAGTGGTGAATGTTGCATCTGAATCAGGCCTTTGCGCCAAAAAGCCCGTGGGGCCGGATGGAGAGGATGATCGCCACGGGCAAGAACAGGATGAACAACGAAAATTCAGGGATATAGGCGGTCGCAAAGCTGTAGATCAGACCCGTAATCAGGGCGCCAACGACAGTGCCCACCAAACTTCCCATCCCGCCAATAATAATGACTATCAACGTTAAGGTCAGAACGCGCCAGTCCTCACCCACCACCAGCATCATGAACGTGCCGCCCACAACACCGGCAACACCGGCCAGAAATCCGGAAAGGCAAAAGACGAAGGTGAACAGCCGGCGGACGTTGATTCCTAAGGCGGAGACCATCTCGAAATTATCGACACCGGCCCGGATGGTGATCCCCAAATTGGTTTTTTTGAGAAAGAACCACAGGGCGATGATGATAAAAATGGCCATTCCCAGCGTAAAAATTCGAAATACAGGATAAATCAGTCCGACGACCGGTATGGTCCAGACGCCGCTCAGCATTGCGGGGATTTCAATGGTTTTGGGGTACCCCCCCCAGATGACCAATACCAGATCGCCGATGATGATGGCCACCGACAGCGATACCAGTGTCTCTATCAGGTCATTACCGCGGGCCCATCGCAGCAGAAACTTTTCTTCCAGCAGGGCGATGACGGCCACGGCACCGCCGCCCGCGAACAAGGCCAAAAGCCAGCTTCCGGTAAGGTTGATTACGGACAAGCCGATGAAGCCACCAATCAGATAAAGCGCCCCGTGGGTCAGGTTGACAACACGCATCAGGCTGAAGGACAGTGTCAGCCCGCTGGCCGTGATGAACAGCAGTGCTGCCAGTGTCAGACCGTTTAGCAATGACATGATGACGAGGATCGACATCTACATCCTTCTCTGCAATTCTTGCACGGAAAACGGCAAGCGTGTTGGAATTTTGGTTAGACAGGCATCCGGCGGCTGCCTCCCTGACAAGGACCTTACGGTGAGGCCGTTCATGATGGTCAGGAGGGAACTATCGCAGGCAATGAATCGTGTTCAATATTTTGAGTGATTTGCAATCAGATGCAATATAACGGAATTGTGGGAGCAATGCAATGATTGAGTCTTGTTGTTTTGGGTAAATTTGGGTAAAATATTTTTAATATGAACGAATTTGAGATTTGGACACGGTCCGCATTTTTACCACGGTGCCATCCGCCGGCGCAAACCGTACGGCAGCTCTATGTCCCCACGATCGAGCCGGTGGGATGCCTGCCCTATGAACTGGCAGGACTGCTGCCAAACCGGGAGCATAGCATGGATTTGATGGACCTGATCGACGACATGCCCGAGAACGGCTCCGGGAGCCTGGCCGTTATAGGGTTGTTTGCGGCCGATCCATTCCTCAACTGCAAGCGGGTCGCTGATCGTCTGATTGCCAAGGGCTATGACCAGGTAACGAACATCCCCCCGGTAGCTGCCTATGGTTTTGAGTTTCTCGCGACCCTTGACAAAGTCGCCTCTGGTCAGGCCCAGGAGCAGCGCAACATCGAACAACTGCAGAACCGTGGGTTGTCTGTTTCACCAGCCGTGGCGGGGATCGATGGCCTGTCCGCTGCGCTGGCCTGGTCGCCTCGTCGACTGTGGGTCGTTCCCAGCTTCGACATGTGGCATGATGCTGAAATCAACGAAGACCTGCTGCTGGGGCTGTGCTGCATGGTGACCCGTCAAACCGACGTCCCGGTCGTGTTGGTGGCTGGGAAAACCAGTGTTTCGGTGATGAGCGCGGCCAAAGCCGGCGCACGGGGCATCCTCTTCGACGACGGGTGAGGCAATCAAGGGATCGAAATGAGCCCGGGAAAACGATCCTGCCAGACTTCAGGCGTCAATCCCCAGCCGACGGATTCTGTTGTAAAGCGTTTTCCGAGAAATACCCAAGAACTTGGCTGTGTTGCTGCGTTGAAAACCGTGACGCCAAAGGGCGTCCAGGATCAAATCCCGTTCAGTGCGCAGGGGAGCGTTTTTAACAGATGGTGAGTTGACGAGTATTTGGCTGATAAGAGAATCGTCAGGGCTGTCGCCGGTATGACGGGCGACAAACCGGGCGGCGGTGGAGCGCAATTCGGGCAGGTTGCCGGGCCAATCATGGCGCATCAGCCGCCGCAGCGCCACCGGAGACAGCTTGGGGCGCAATGCGTCATCATTGCGATTCAGCAGGGTGTCCATGGTCGTCTCAAACAAATCTTCGATATCCTCCAGGCGGTGACGCAGGGGCGGAAGCTTGATTTCGTGACCTTTAAGGCGCGCTGCAAACTCCGGGCAGACCCGATTCTCGACCAACAATGTTTTCAGGTTTCTCCCCGAAATAAAGAGCAGCCTGGCTGTTCCTCGAACTTTCGTTCTTTTGGGACTGGCTTTGAAGTAGCCGCGTTCGAGCAAAAAGGCGATTCGCTTTTGCAGGCGAATGGTGGTGGCCTCCAACCCATTGAGAACCACCATGTCGACTTCCGGATGGCTTAGCAACCCCTGGTCTGCGGCCACCGAAGGGCTCCCGAACAAGGCGCTGACGAGCGATGCGGTTGTCATCGTAGCGGCGTCCAGCATCACGGTTTTGGCATCGCCGCGCAGATGTTGAATCGCATCCACAGCGGTGTGCCGGCCGGTGCCCGGTTCACCGGAAATGAGAACCGACACCGTGCTGGGCGCAAAACGATAGATCGTCTTAACGACCTTCAAAATAGCCGGGGATGTCCCCACGAATCCGATGGCTTGGGCGCGACGCACCAGCGTTTCGTGTTCACCGGCCATTTTATGCGCCACCAGGGCAGCGGATTTGAAATGAGACGTACGGTTTTTAACCGACACTTCCAACGGCAACCGATCGATCGTCGAACCACCCACATAACCGTCTATATTGGCCTGCTGGTAGATTGCCGCCAGCTGGGCGGGGTCCTCGATAGGTCCCCCCTCGAGCAGGAACATCGTTGCCGGGCGGTGTCGTTTGACCACCCGAGACACTTCGCGAGCGTGCCAAGTTGCTTCCGGCAGGTTCAACCGGCTTTCAAATCCCAATTCCCCTCCGGCGTTCCATCCGAAATTGTAGCACACCATGTCGACTCCCGCCTTGGCCGCTGCCCGGGCCTGCTGCTTGGTCTTTAAATGTGCCATGGTGCGGATGCCGCGCTTCCGGGCGGCCTTGAGAAGTTCAATCTCCCGCGAAAAGCCGTACCCTGAGGCTTCCAGGGCATTGCGAATGGCAGGTGGGTAGTGCGCGCAGGTGGGAAAGTTGACGATGCCAGGAAACCCGTATTCCTCGATGGTGTCCAGTATCCGGTCAATGGGCCAAGAGGGGGTCATCACGCTGGCACCGAAATATACCGGAACCGGACACCTGTTGAGGAGCTCATCGACGGCGAAGGACATGGAAAAACTGTTGGATTCCCTTACAGGCAGCATCGACAACGGAGAGGCTGCTCCCATAATGCGAAACCGACCGGCGTTGAGGGCCAGGATAAAATCAACCCCTCCCTCCACAGCCGCCATGGCGATAGCCCCGGAGCCGATTGCGGCCCCGACAATGAAATCCTTACGTTTCTTGCTTCGATCGAACATTGATCCCTGTTATTTTCCTGATCATCCGGTTTGTTCTATTATCAGTTTTTCCCGCATTTTATCAGAAGTATAAAACGATAGAAAGCAGAATTCGGTGTTGATCATCGTTAGCGACGCTTAACATGACCTTGACGCCATGTGACAGAATGTTGGTGTTATCGATCACACAAAAATGAACCCCGACGAACCACGGGTGCCAGCGTCTGAAACCAGGGTGGATTGAAATGGAGCCCGATAGATTCCGGTCATCTGGTATTCTGATAAGTGGGATAGGCATGCCGGCATCGCCCTATTTTCCCGTTCAGTGTGCTGAGTTCTCCTCCTGAACCGCGTTAGCGAGCGTACTGAAAATCGATTTTTTTGTCCTTACGGTGATGCGCAGCACCACTCATGGTTTGATAAATATTATTAATAGGTTGCACACCTTGCCAGAATAGTAGGCGTAGGGTTAAATCGATCTGCGCTTCCGATGCTGAATAGAATCAGTTGACAATGCCGCTTAATTTTTAACACGGGTCTTGAAAAGCGATTATCTTTGGTCATACAGTGTTGACATACAACGGAACCTGCTCATCGACCACCCATGAAGGGCGACTTGTTGCCCAATATCGCATCGTCTTTTTCACGCTTATGGCATTTTTCAAGACCCATAAACAAGGGCAGCGAGAAGGAAAGGGGAATGAAATGAGAAAAAGATTTTATCGGTTTTCAGGTCTCTTTTTGATTGTTGTCACGATAGCCACCGGCTGCTCCACCATTCAGGCAGGCAAGGTGACGCCTAATGCGGGTAGATCCAAAAACGTCATTTTGATCATTGGTGACGGCATGGGACCGGAACAGGTCGGGTTGCTGCTTTCATACGCCAGGCAGGCACCTGATACGGTGATCAAAGAGAGAATAACCGCCTTTGACAGAATTATGGATGAGGGGGGCGTGATGGGGATGTCGCTGACCTACCCCGGTGGCGTTCTCGTTGCTGATTCAGCTGCGTCCGGTACACAAATGGCAACGGGGCAATTTGCCGGATCAGAGATGATCGGGGCGGACAAGGATGGCAGCCCGGTGGAAACGATCCTCGAAAAAGCCATCAAAATAGGCAAGTCAACCGGGCTGGTATCCGATACGCGTCTGACCCATGCGACACCGGCCGCTTTTGCGGCCCATCAATCCCACCGGGACATGGAAAACGATATCGCCGTGGATATGTTGAATGCAGGCCCGGATGTCATGCTGTCGGGAGGATTGCGCCACTGGATCCCCCAAGAGACAAATGATAAAGAATCCGCCGTCTACCAAGAACTTGAGCAGTTGACCCAGGGGGGCGTCAAAATCAAATCCAAACGCACAGATAGCCGGAATTTGCTGGAAGAGGCCCGGGAAAAGGGATATGCACTGGCCTTTAACCGAGCCCAGATGGATGCGGCCCAAGGCAAACTGCTGGGCCTTTTTGCCTACTCGGCACTGCCGGGCGGTATCAAGGTGACCCGCAGCCTGAATAGCCCCGATCGTACCATTCCCACCCTGAAAGAGATGTCCGCCAAGGCCTTGCAGGTCTTGTCCAAAAACGACAAGGGGTTTTTCCTGATGATCGAGGCCGGCCAGATCGACTGGGCCGCTCACAATAACGATACCGGATCGATGCTCCATGAACTGTTGCGGCTCAACGAGACCGTTGATTATGTCCTGGACTGGGCCTGCGACCGAAACGACACCCTGATCATCGTAACGGCAGACCATACCACCGGCGGATTCGGTATCAGCTACAGTGCCGACGGTCTTCCGGCAGGTAGGCCACTGCCAGGCAGCCTGTTTCAAACAGGCGAATTCAAACCCAATTATAATTTTGGTGATCCCGCGATTCTGGATAAAATATACAGCCAGAAAATGAGCTATTACGAACTCTTTCGGGGCCTATTCGACAACCTGCCCAAGGATCAACAGACGCCGGCCCGGCTGGCGGAGCTTGTCAATCAATATACGGAATTCGCCATCAGTGAAGCGCAGGCCGCCACCATCCTGGCAATCGAAGAGAATCCGTTTTACATGGAGGGGCACAGTACGTTGGGAGCCAAGATGGTGCCCAAAATGGGTTCGACCGGCGCCTTTTTCGTTTATCAGACCGATGACAACCGTCAGAATCTGCTGGCAAGGGAAGTGGCGGCTGACCAAATGGTGGTCTGGAATACAGGCACACACACCGCTACGCCTGTGCTCGTTTTCACCAAGGGCTCACCTGGGGCGATGGCGCCGTTCGGCAATGTGCTGCACCACACGCAATTGGGCCGCTACGCCATTGAAGCCATCCTGGACAAGTGATTCCGGGAAGCCGTTTCACTGATGCTATTGCGGAGGCGAAAAATGACGTTGTTGACCCTAAACGAGAAGACCTGCAATCGGGACGGCATTTGTGCCGCTGTATGCCCAGTGGGGTTATCTACCAACGGTTGCCCCTGCGCAGGCCCCCCGTTATCTCCTGGTGGGACGAACGCTGATCCACCTTTTTCAAGCGCCGATCAATTGTTTTTCCTGTTGCCGTACAGGTCGTCCAGCACCTTTTTCAGGTAGCTGCCTTTGGCTTTGAGCAGCCTGGAGCCCCGAGTGATTTTACATAGGCTGATTTTGTGCTCGGCGGCTATTTTGCGCTGGGTCTTGCCTTCGTAGAGGTCTTTGAGCAACTGCCAGCGGAGGGTGAGGGTATCGATTTCGCTAGGCGTGAAAATCTCCTGGAACAGCACTTCCATTTCTTTGCGGTCCTCGGTCTGGGCGAAGAGGTCAATCAGTTCCCGGGTGACAGTTTTCATGAAGATGGCCCTTTTGCTGCGGCAGGATGCCGCCGGGTTCATGCGTGTTTTATTCAAGCGTCTCGGCAAGGAATATTTGCGCAATGCGTCCTTGCCGCGACCGCAGGGGAAAAAGAGCTTGATTTTGGCCGCCCTCCTATATACTTAAGAGGCGGTCGTAAGCGTTTCTGTATGACAGAACATAGGAAAAATCCTGTGGAAAGGAAAGGAAAAAGTTCATGAAAAAGCTTTGCTGTGCCTTGACCGTCTTGTTCGCGATCTCCGTAATGACGTCCGCTGCACCGGCTGCTGCGTCTGACCCGATCCTCATCGGTATATCCAAAATCGTTGCCCACCCAGCCCTTGATGCCGTTGAAAAGGGAATCCAGGAAGTGGTGAAGGCCCAGTATCCCGATGCACGGTTCGACCCGCAGAATGCCAACGGTGAAATGTCGACCGCCTCATCCATCGCCCAGAAGTTCAAGTCAGAGAATGTGACACTGGCTGTCGGTATCGCCACGCCGACGGCCCAGGCTCTGGTTAATACACTCAAGGATCGTCCGGTGATTTACAGTGCGGTCACCGATCCGGTGGCTGCAGGATTGATCGGGTCAACGGAGAAAGGCGAGAAAAATGTGACCGGAATTTCCGACATGACCCCGGTGAGAGCGCAGATCGAACTGCTCAATCGCATCAAACCCATCAAAACCCTTGGGCACGTCTACGCCAGCAGCGAGGCCAATGCAGTCAGCCTGGCCGCCATCGCCCGGCAGGTGTGCAAGGAGATGGGCATCAAGTTTGTTGAAACCACCGTATCCAATTCCGCCGAGGTAAAGCAGGCCGTTCAGGCCATCGCCGGCAGGGTGGACGGCATCTACATCTCCAACGACAACACCGTGGTGTCGGCCCTGGCCGCCGTGACCAGCGTGGCCAAAAAGTACAACATTCCGGTCATGTCGGCCGATCCCAGCAGTGCCGAAACGACCCCGGTGCTGGCCGCCTGGGGGTTCGACTACTACAAGATGGGCAAGGCCACCGGCCGCCTGGTGATCCGCATCCTCAAGGGGGAAAAACCCGAAACCATCCCCACCATTTACATGACCGATGCGTCGGACGTGGACCTGTTCATCAACCTGGATGTGGCCGACGAACTGGGGTTGACCTTCCCGGAAGATATCATCGCCAAGGCCAATACCATCTTCGAGGACGGCAAGCTGATCAAACAATAGTTATCAAATATGCTTGAAGGAATTTTTGTCGAAGGGCTGATTTACGCCATCATGGCCCTGGGGGTGTTTTTCACCTTCCGTATTCTCGACTTCCCGGACCTGACCGTGGACGGAAGCTTCCCCATGGGCGCGGTGATTATGGCCACCTCGCTGACCGCTGAGATGCATCCGCTGGCGGGACTGCTCCTGGCCTTTTCCGGAGGTGTCCTGGCCGGCTTCGTCACCGCGGCCATCCATAATCGGCTCAAAGTTCCCCACCTGCTGGCCGGCATTCTCACCATGACCATGCTCTATTCGGTGAACATCCGCATTCTGGGCAACCGGGCCAACCTGCCCCTTCTGCGTGTGGATACGATCATCACCCACGTCACCGCGGCTACCCAGGGCCTGATTCCGGCTGATTGGGCATCGCTGATTTTTTTCGCCCTGGTCGTCCTGGCCATCAAGTTTGCCCTGGACATGTTCTTTCATACGGACATGGGGCTCGTGTTCGGTGCCCTGGGCAACAACGAACAGATGGTCAGGGTCCAGGGGGTGAATCCGGCAACCCTCAAGCTTATCGGTGTGGGCCTTTCCAACGGGCTGGTGGCCCTGTCCGGTGCCTTCGCCGCCCAGTACCAGGGCTTTGCCGACGTGAACCTGGGGCAGGGAATCGTGGTGTCCGGACTGGCCTCGGTGATGCTTGGCGAGTTCATCATCAAGTCCAACCGCATCGGCATGCTTACCCTGCGGGTGATCCTGGGCGCGATTATGTTCAAGGCCATCATGTACCTGGGCCGCTTTTACGGCTACTATATCAACATGACCCCCAACGACCTCAAGCTGATTGCGGGCATCCTGATCATCGCCTCCCTGGCCGTGACCAACTACCGCCGCATTCGCGGGAAGGCATGAACCGCCGCATGATCCGCCTCCAGGACCTCAACTGCACCTTCCACGCGGGCACCCCCAACGCCAAAACGGTGATCCGGGATCTGAACCTGACCGTGGGTGCCGGTGAATTCGTCACCATCATCGGCAGCAACGGCGCAGGCAAGACCACCCTTTTCAACCTGATTTCCGGCAACCTGCTGCCCACATCCGGCAGCGTCTGGGTCAAGGGGGTGGATGTCACCGATCACCCGGATTACAAGCGGGCCATCACCATGGGCCGGATTTTCCAGGATCCGCTTGCGGGCACCGCCTCCAACATGACCCTGGAGGACAATATGATGATCACCTGCAAAAAGGGCTTCAAGTGGCCGGTCATCAGCCTCAACCGTAAAATGCGGGCTTATTTCAAAAGCCATCTGGTGAAGTTGACGATGGGACTGGAATCGCGGATGAAAGAGAACATCAACACCCTGTCCGGCGGCCAGCGACAGGCATTGACCCTGCTGATGATGGTGCTCTCCAATCCGGATATTGCGCTGCTGGACGAGCACACCGCGGCCCTGGATCCGAGCAACGCTGCCATCGTGATGGACCTGACCACCCGGTTCATCACCGAGCACCGCCTGACCACCATGATGATCACTCACAACATGAACCATGCCATCGCCTACGGAAGCCGGCTGCTCATGATGGATGCCGGTGAAATAATCATCGACGTCTCCGGTGCGGACAAAGCCAAGCTCACCGTGCCCAAGCTGCTGGAGATGTTTTCCAACGTCCGCCGCCAGGCCTTTGAGAACGACGAGGTGCTGCTCTCGGCGGGATGACCGATGAATCCAAACCCATATTTTTTTTAAAAACCGAACGGCTTGGCTTTCGCAAGTGGGCTGAAAATGATCTCGATCTGGCGATCGGCCTTTGGGGCGACATCGAAGTCACCAGACGAATCGATGCTCGAGGCCGGCTCTCAAGGGAACAGATAACCGATCGGTTTCTTCAGGAGATTTCCGTTGAGCGGGAATGGGGAGTACAGTACTGGCCTGTTTTTTTGTTGAAAACCAACGACCATGTCGGGGTGTGCGGTCTGCGGCCCTACAACAGTCGGAATCATATTTTCGAAATCGGCTTTCATCTGCGTTCAGACCAGTGGCGCAAAGGATTCGCAACTGAAGCGGCTCGCGCAATCATCGCATACGCGTTTACCGATCTCAAGGTGGGTGGGCTGTTTGCCGGGCATCATCCGGAGAATGACGCCTCACGTCTCCTTCTCATAAAGCTTGGTTTTCGCTATACGCATGACGAGTACTATGAACCCACCGGGTTGCAGCACCCCTCATATCTGATGGCAGCGGAGGATTATACCCGATGACTGAATGGAAGCTACCCGAAGCCTGCGATTTCTATGGGCGAGCCGTGCGATACGGGGTGAGTGGCCATGGCCCGCCGGTGGTTGTGGTTCACGGCACACCCTGGTCGTCTTTCAATTTGCGGCATATCATCAACGCCTTGTCTCGAGAGTTTACCGTCTACTGCTATGACCTGATCGGTTACGGCCAATCGGATAAATCACCGGGCGATGTTTCACTGGGAATCCAGAACCAGGTGTTGGATCGTCTTCTGGATTACTGGCAGCTTGACACCCCATCGGTCATTGGTCATGATTTCGGAGGCACAACGGTTCTTCGAACGCACCTGATCAATGGACGCGATTTCAACAGGATTGTTCTTATCGATCCGGTGGCGGTTGCTCCGTGGGGCTCGTCTTTTTTTCAGCATGTCCGTGCGCATGAATCCGCCTTTGCCGGCGTTCCAGACTACATTCATGAAGCCATCGTTCGAGCGTATGTCAAGACAGCAGCCTTCAAACCCATCGATGACGCTACCCTGGATTCAATTGTCCTCCCATGGACCGGGTCAGACGGAAAAGCGGCTTTTTACCGGCAGATCGCGCAGGCAAATTCAGGTTATACGGATGAGGTGCAACCCTTGTACGCCCGGATTTCCAGGCCGGTTTTGATCCTTTGGGGCCAAGAGGACACATGGATACCCGTGGAGCGCGGCGAGGCGTTGCACGATATGATCCCGGGCTCATTGTTGCAGGTCATTCCGGATGCCGGGCATTTGGTGATAGAAGAGCAGCCCGATCGGCTCATTGAAAAGATTCGTCCTTTTATTCAAAATGACTGAGTGGCCCGTGGATGTGATCGACCCAAATGTTTACAAAGTCATCATATTCGGCGGTTCCTTTTAGAACGGGGACACAGTCAATACCGGATTGGGAAAAGATCGATTTCCATGAGTCTGATTCCTCACCGGCCATATCGTTCTTGGCATGATCGCCGGCAACCGACATGAAAGGCATCAGGTAGGCCCTTTTTATTTTTTTCCGAAGCATCAGCCCCTTGATCAGTTCGGCATCGGGATAGCCTTCCACAGTGCCGACGAAGATGTTTGAATCCTTGAGCTGGAGCTGGAACATCAAAGCCGCATAAAAGGCATTGGATGGATGGTGGGTGCCGTGTCCCATCAAGACGACGGCGTCATTTTTTTTCCGGCTGTTGGGAATTGATTTCAAAACTGCTTCTACGATTCGCTCCATATCCGTTTGGGTGGACATCAGCGGGTACCCTAAAATAATTTTCTGAAATCCACCCATTGTTTTGAAGGCCCCAACGATGCGGCGTAAATCGTGATATTCTTCTCCACCGATGGTATGCAGGGATTGAACGGCCACATGGGTAAAATTTTCATCCTGCATCTTGGCCAACGCCACCGCCGGAGAATCCAGGTTTTTGCCTTGCTTGGCCAGTTTTGCGCGAATGATGTGCGACGTATATGCCCAGCGAACAGGGATATCGGGATAAGCGGCTTTAACTTGTTTATCGATATTTTCAAAAGAGACCTGGGCGGATGCCTCACTCGACCCAAATGCAACCAAAAGAATACCAACTTTTTTAGGTGCCGTACTGCCATGGCCGGTTGAGGCAATGCCATTTGTAGAAATCACACAGAAAACTAAAACCATCAATAATCCACACCAATTTTTTGTTTTCACCGTAATTCTCCTTCTGGTTACGTTAAAATAGATAAAACGATGAAGGGCTCCTGCCCAGAATTCCTCCATCGCTTTATCAGTGCGGGTGCGGCATTAACCGGCATAAAAAAGCCCTTCATGCGGATATTGGCATGAAGGGCTGCACCCAGCTTTCTTGGCCCTGTCGATGTATTACCGGACCCATTCAATCGGGGGATTAACGGCATTTACCAAGGCAGGTTTTCTGGCTTTCGGATCATTCTACTTTCTGCGCCTTCCCGTTTCGTTTAATCTCGAAACAGTGGCAATGCAGATTTCGTCCCCGATTACAGCGGCGGGACCGCTCCCGATTCCAACGGGATTCCCTATCAAGCCCTTCCGGGCACCTTTGATTGAATCTCATATCCAAGCTGGTCGTTTTTGTCAAATGCTAAAAACTATTTTTCCAAGATAGGGGGTGTAAAAGTAATTAGTTATAATAAAAAGAAGATGCGACCAGTATAAAGTGAACTTTTTCCCTGATCCGCTATCGCGGTTCAATTTGACAGCACACGATTCAGAAAATCAGTGATGTCTTTCCAGTATGTTTCCCACACCGGCGGGCAGTCGCTGTGCCCGCAATCGTAAAGAATCAATTTGGCATTTGGAATTCGTCTGTTCATCTCGAGGGCGTGTTTGACGGGGACCACGTTATCCCTATTGCCATGGATGATTAAAATTGGGCCCGGGTAAGCCAATAATGCTGAAACGGTGTCGTAATTGTCCGAGAGGAGTATATCCGGTGCACCATGGGCCATGGCCTTAATGGACGTAAATGTTGATTCAACGATTATGCTGGCAGGTGGTCGATGGCCGGAAAGTTCGCTCAATACGCTGCCGCCCAATGAACGGCCGTGGAAAACAATTCGGTTGGCGTCTACGAACGGCAGTGATATCAAATGATCATAGAATTGCCTGTAGTCAGACGCGATGCGTTTTCGGCTGGGCGTCCCGTCGCTTCGTCCGTATCCGCGATATTCGCCTAACAGTACCGTGAACCCCATGCGTTGATACATGTGCGCCCGATTCAAGTATTGGTCGATCAGTTCACGATTGCCGTGGGCCATCAACACCCCAGGTCCCCGGTTGGATGCATCGACCCCATCGCCCTCAAAGAGCCACCCTTCGACATCACCCTGCTCCGTTTTCAGCCAGAACCGTTCAAAACGACTCGCATCTGTCGGAAACAGGGGCACCGACTGAATGTTATGCGGCTGAAAAACCAATCGGCGAACGGGATGGGTACAGGCGGTAATTTCGCAGATGAAAATCAGCAACAGGGCCGCCAATAAATTAGGGATGGATTTCCAGATATCATGCATATTGATTTATTCTATCCACGCACCTGCCTATAGACATGGTTGAGATGGCTTATCGTATCATTCAGGGTCATAGCGGTCAAAAGGGTATGTAAGCACCAGAAAGCCGGCAACCGCTTTGACCACAACCAATTGATGCCGCCACTGCATTTGGATCTGGCATCGAAGAAGGCCAACCGTTCAGGTCCAGGAGAACCCGTTTTCCGGGAGATTCAGGCACCACCCGTTGATTCAGTCTGTTGAACATCGTAGCAACTACACTGCAGTTGCCCCTTGACCCCCGCGGCAAATTCATTCTATGCATAATTAGTAGCAATTGTTCACCGTTCCCCTCCTTTTGCACGCGAATCGCTATTTTCGAGAAAAACTGAACCTAACGACCGTTGATCGCTGTTCGACCAATGCGGATCGGTGTTCCGCCATGGACTGCACAACTCATTGGTGACGAGGTGTTCTATGGTCGACAATCAGGTGCAGCGCAAATTGACGGCTATCTTAAGTGCCGATGTCAAAGGCTACAGCAAGCTGATGGGCGAGGATGACGAGTCCACGGTCGCAACCTTAACTTCCTATCGAAGAATCATCACCAAATTGATCCAAAAGCACCATGGGCGGGTGGTTGATACCCCTGGTGACAATATTCTTGCTGAGTTCGGAAGTGCCCTAAATGCTGTCAACAGCGCCATTGACATCCAGCACACCTTGGAAATTGAAAATGGCAAACTACCCGAAAATCGTCGTATGGTTTTTCGTATTGGCATCAACTTGGGCGATATCCTTCACAAGGATGATTGTATATATGGCGACGGTGTCAACGTTGCATCTCGTATTGAGAGCCTGGCCGACCCCGGTGGCATCTGTATCTCCCGAGGGGTGTTCGATCAGGTCAGAAAGAAAGTCCCTCAGGGGTTTGAATATCTGGGGGAGCATACTGTTAAAAACATTACCGAACCGGTGACAATCTACCGTGTTCTTTTGGCACCAGAATCTGAAGGCAAAGTCATCGGGGAACCCGCAGCTCGATCGGCTAAAATGAATGGACCTATCGTGGTTGCCATCGCCATGATATTGGTTGCCAGTGCTTTGCTGCTGTGGGTGTATTATCCATGGCCTCACGAAAAAAGACTCGCCTCGGAAGAACAAACGCCCCCACCGAATTCGGAAAAGGCCTCCATTGCAGTACTACCTTTCAACAACATGAGCGATGATCCACTGCAGGAATATTTTAGCGATGGGATTTCCGAGGATATCATCACTGATCTTTCTAAAATTTCCGGTCTGATTGTCATCGCCAGGAACTCAAGCTTCACTTACAAGGGGAAGTCGGTAAACGCACAGCAAATCGGGCGGGCGCTCCGGGTCCGCTACCTACTTGAAGGCAGCGTCCGCAAAGCCGGAGACCAGGTGAGAATAAACGCCCAATTGATCGACGCTTCAACTGGACATCACCTCTGGGCCGATCGCTACGATGGTGATATGAGCGATATTTTCGCCCTGCAGGACAGGATCACCAGCAAAATCATATTTGCCTTGTCATTGAAACTCACTGCCAGCGAACAGAAGGCCTTAGCTGATAAAGGGACAGACAACATTGAGGCATATGATGCATTTCTCAAAGGCTGGCAAGGCTATCGTCTGATGACGAGGGGGGGATTCGCCGACGCAAAAATTCACTTGGAAAAAGCCGTTGAACGTGATCCCGAGTTTTCAAGAGCATACGCAGCGCTGGCTGTCTTATATTGGAAAGCAGTTCAAACCGCATCACCCGAGCTTCGTGAAGGATTGGGCCTGACCAGCCGCGCAGCAAGAAATGCAGTCAGGATGAAACCACACTTTCTTGTGAAAAAGGCCATGAAAAAACCAACAGCCCTAGCCCATGGGCTGATGTCTCAATTTTATCTTTTTCGGTACCAGCACGATGAAGCGCTTGCTGAAATCGAACGGGCGGTGGCGATGGACCCTAATGATCCTGAGCTTTATGCTTGGATGTCACATATTCTATGGCTTATCGGGAAAAGCAGTGAGGCCATCAAATCGGCAAAAATGGGTTTAGAACTTGATCCAAGCAATCCGACGACCTACTTAATTCACCTGGCAAAATCATACTTGCCTGATGGAAATCTTGAGGAAAGCTTGCAAAACCTGGAAAGAGCAAAAAGGCTGAATCCGGAACTGTCTGGTTCGATCGCAGCGACTGAATCGATCATTTATGGCATTCAGGGCAGGGGTAAAGAAGCCCGCACTTCATACCAAAATTATGTTAACAGCAGGCAGCATCCAGTTCGCAACCTGAATGATATATTACTTTTCTTTCCCTTTAAAGATCCCAAAAAGCTGGATCTTATCGCCGAGGCCCTGATCAAGGCCGGAGCACCGGGAAAACCTACTGACTACTATAGGATAGTAAAAGAAAACCGGCTAAATGGACAGGAGGTCCGGTCGCTTCTTCTCGGTCATAAAATTACTGGGATCTCGATGTCAACAGGCAAGCAAATTTGGTGGGAATGGACAACAAGTGGAGATTTTAAAATCACAGGAGCTTATCAAGATATTGGAAAGAGTTGGGCTGAAGGAGATGTTTTTTTTATCCAATTTGAGAAATATTTTGGTGGCCTTCCATATGGTACGATTATTTACAGAAACCCGGATGGGTCGATGGAAGGCCAGAATCAATATTTTATGGTCAGCGACATTGGGTCAATCACTCCCTTTGCACCTACTAAATGACGGGATAGAAGGCTGTCTTCCAATTGCAGGTTTTCCTCTCTATTCAGATACATGGAAGAAAATCAAAAACAATAAAAATGTCTATGTCGATCTTTCCCAGACAAGCTATCTCAATGCGCATACGACAAGGATGGCCGTTGAGAACCTTGGCGCAACAAGGGTCCTGTTCGGAACCGATGGGCCCTATGGCGTCCATGGATATGATGACCTGTTCGATTACTCCCTTATTAAAAGAAGAATTGAAGGATTATTTCCGGATAAAGAAATTCAAAAAAAGATCCTTGGAGAAAATTTTCTGGAACTCGCCGCCTTGTAATCACAATAGAGCCTTGGCAGCCAATAAATACGGCCATGATCTGGCTTCAAAATCGATGGGATCCGACTATTCATGTCGATCCTGGTATGCCGTGCCCCCGGCGCAGCATTATCGCCTTTGCGCATATACTTCGCAGAAGCACAGAAATAGTGGTATGAGCCACCATCCACGCAGCATACCGCCTATCCGAAAGATTGGGAAAATATTTTGGCTCTTGACCAGGACAGCGGCTTAGTCAAGCGTCTTTCGATTTATCAATCGATGCCTAAAATTAGGTTTTTTCGGTGTGGCATCTGAGGTGCAACCGGTGACCGGCAGCTATCGATTGGCCAATTGGTCAGAGCAGGTTTTTTCTTACAAGGTGTTTTCCCGCAGATTACTAAAAGGAGGTTGTCATGCGCATTGCCATATTTGGAACCGGTGGCGCCGGAGGCTATTTCGGTGCACGCCTGGCCCGAAGCGGAGAGGAAGTGACATTTATTGCACGGGGAAAACATCTTGAAGCTATGCGAGAGAACGGTTTGCGTGTCGATAGCGTTTTAGGTGATTTTGTGGTGCACCCGATTCAAACAACCGACGATCCGGTTCAGGTAGGGATAGTGGATGTGGTAATCCTTGGGGTAAAGGCCATGCAGGTAAAAACGGTATTGCAGGCATTGCACCCCCTGGTCGGACCTGAAACCATCATTGTTCCCCTGCAAAACGGTGTTGAGGCGGCAGGTCAGATAGCCAAAGAATTTGGTGATAGGAATGTCGTGGGCGGTCTGGCCAAGATTATTAGTTTTAAGGTCGGTGCCGGACATATTCGCCATGCCGGGGCAGATCCATACATAGCCATTGGAGAACTGGACAAACGACCCAGCAAGCGCACAGAACGACTGCGTCAGGTTTTTGAGAAATCCGGTATCTCCGCGGATGTACCTTCGGATATTGAAGCAGCGATATGGCAGAAGTTTTTATTCGTCGTTTCCTGGGGTGGGGTTGGAGCAATAACAGATGCGCCAATTGGCGTAATACGCAGCATGCCTGAAACACGCCGAATGTTGGAACTGTCCATGTCCGAAGTATTGTCGGTGGCCCAGGCAAAGAGAATCGAGGTAAGGGATGATACCGTTCAACAGACGATGGCTTTTGTGGACACGCTGCCGCAAAGTGGTACGACGTCACTGCATCGTGATATCGTGGATGGGAAGCCATCTGAACTGGACTTTTGGAACGGTGCCGTTGTCCGTTTAGGTCAGGAAGAGAGCGTGGCGACACCGCTGAACACATTTATCTACAATAGCCTGTTGCCAAGGGAATTGCGTGCACAGGGAAAACTGATTTTCCCTGAACCGCGATAGCGAGCGCATTTCCAGTCGCTTGCGGCGGGATTCGCGGGCGAACTGGATATCAATTTTCATCCTTACGGTGAACCCTCCCCGAGGCTGGCCGCGGGGAGGGTTCAAACCCGTTGGGATAGCCGATCTTTATCCGCCTCAGGCGGATCACCGCATAACCGGCGTCAGCCGACATCCCGCATAGTCCACAATAGCGGAATGTCAGCTTCCTTGGTTCTGCGGCAAGCTCGACAATCACCCAACTTGGGTTTCAAATATGGCAAAAAGCTCAGGTTTCGGCATCCAATTTTGAAAAGGAGGTGCGGAAATATGGAAATAAGGGAAATGGTTCCGGGCACTGACTTAGAAAAAAGTTATTCAGGAAGCGAAGAATAAGGGTGATCATTAAATGCTTCTGGATACTGGTGATCTTCACAATAACTGGTTAGGCGACAATCGAGCTTACCTAACAAAAAGTTAGAAGGAGGAGAAAGAGATGCCATTAATGCTAGAGAACTTTTTTAAAGAGGATCCACAGAATAGCTTAAAGGAGCACCATACAAGAGGGGCCTATAGAAAAATATCAACACTTCTCACAGCAGCGCATACGGCACTCGTTAGAATTAGGTACGATGACAATGAACAAGAAAGATTCTTAAGATGGTTTGGACAATTTACAATAGCAAATAAACAGCAAGTTTTTAACAATATCAGGGCGATTCATAATGTTGCAGTAACTCGAAATATTACCTTTCGAAACGGGGGAGCTGCCTGTGCAGTGGGGGACTATGCTTACGTTCGTTTAAACACGGGATTAGTCAAAGTTTACCTCTGTGACCAGTTTTTTCGAGCCGGGCGACGTGGCATTGATAGCACTGTTGGAACAATCATTCATGAGCTGTCTCATTTGATGGCACACACACAAGACCACGCCTATGGGCAGATACGGTGCAGAGGGCTTGCTACAACACAGGAGGCACAGGCAAGAACCAATGCTGATAATTATCAGTATTACTGTGAAAGCTTTGGATAGAATCGTTTTGTCTTATCGAACTTTGCTTAAAAAATAGTTACACCTGACTCGCAGCGTCGTTGCCCCACTCGCAGATAAAATCGAGCGTTATCAAACCTGCGATACCTCAAACGACCTTGTAGATATCAGGCCCAACATTTTTCTGCGATGTTGAAAAATAATCACATCTGGTCAAACCTTGCTCCAATAAGCGTTCACATGGTACGCTCAAATTCAATGAAGCATAACTGGGATTATTCGCTGAATCCCCAATGGCAAGGTGATCTCAATCCATTACCGCGCGACCGATTTATCAGATATGTTCATTTCTTGGTTTGCAATCACCACCCACCCGAAATTTCGTCTGACCACCAGATGTAGCGGTGTTTGGAATAGCCTTCTTTCCAAGACTGGTAAGCTAATCGCAACTTCTGAAAATTAGGAAATAGAGGGAGACTTGGACTTTCTATGCAGAAAAACAGATTTCCAGTCAATATAGAAGGTTATAATCTTTAATAGTTAAGATGTGAAATGATATGGCAAATATTAAAGGCGAGTCGGACATTCGTGGCGCTGGAAATTTAACACTTGACGCTATTGCTGGCATTACCAACCTGGTAGAAGCTATGCATCATACAATTTCCAGTTTAGGCGGAATACTCGGCGAATCGAATCAAAATCGGACGACAGGCATTACAGGAATGGTTTACCGTAACATTCGCACAGTATCAGGATTGGTAGGGGGTAGCATTGATTTATTGCTTAAACAGTTCTCATCACTACTCAGAGAAAAGTGTTCATCACCAGAACGTGAAGTGGTTCTGGCTGCGTTAAATGGAGTCTTGGGTGATCACCTTGCAACGAGGAACAACCCTCTTGCCATCCCAATGCAATTTCGCCGAAATGGGGTGCCACTAACCATGGACGATCAAGCCTTTAACCAATCAGTTCGTCAGTCCGATGGTAAAATCGCTTTGATGGTGCACGGATCCTGCATGAATGATTTGCTATGGAACAGGCGAGGGCATGACCATGGCGCTGCGCTTGCCCGCGATCTGGGATATCTTCCGGTTTATCTGCATTATAATACGGGTCTTCATATTTCCCAAAATGGCCGCGAATTGGCCGATCTAATTGAAGTGTTCATTAATCAATTACCACAGCCAATAGAACTTGTGATCATTGCACACAGCATGGGCGGACTCGTTTCCCGGAGCGCCTGCCATTATGGAAAGATAGCAGGTCATTCTTGGTTAAATCATCTTCTGAAGATTGTTTTTCTCGGCACGCCGCATCATGGGGCACCTTTGGAGCGCGCCGGCAATTGGATTGATATTATTCTTGAAATAAGCCCATACAGCGCACCTTTTTCCCGCCTTGGAAAAATCCGAAGTGCCGGAGTTACCGATCTGCGTTATGGCAATATATTGGATGAAGATTGGAAGGAACGCGACCGTTTCGAATATTCCAGAGATCGCCGAATGACTGTACCTTTACCGGTCGGACTGAAGTGCTACACGATAGCCGCAACCACCAGTGAAAAGTCGAGTATACTTGGTGATAAGCTTATCGGGGATGGATTGGTAACATTAAACAGCGCATTAGGGCGCCACAAAAATGCGGATTTGAATCTTTTTTTTCCGGAGACTCATCAGTGGATCGCCCGTGATATGAACCATCTGGACTTGCTTAATCACTCTGAAGTATATGAGACCATTAAGCAGTGGTTGGATAGCGAATGATTTCTAATGAGGACATGGATGGTGGATTAGCTGAAAAAAACATAACAATTTAAGGGAGAAGGATTTTCTACACTGCGCTCGTTCCTCGCTCCGTTCCTGAAACCTCTCATTCCGACGTTAAGGAATTGTTGTGTAGTGAGACTATTCAACATTTAATATTGATCAGTTTGTTCCTTCAAAAAGCTGGCCCCGGATAAAATAGTCCTTAAAATACTGAGAGTTAAAAATGGGTAGATGGCGTCCTCCTATAGAAAAAAGTTCTAAGTATATCACCCCGGAAGGTTCACGAAAATTAACTGAGGAGCTTCAGTACTTGTGGAAAGTTGAGCGACCACATGTGACCGCTAGAGTTGCGGAAGCTGCCGCACAAGGTGATCGTAGCGAAAATGCCGAATACATTTATGGCAAAAAACGCTTGCGCGAAATTGATAGCAGGATTCGATTTTTAAGGAAACGTCTCGACGGGATAACTGTGGTCAATAGTATTCCTGACGATCAGGATAAAGTTTATTTTGGTGCTTTCGTTACCCTCGAAAATGAAGAAGGGGAAGAGGTTGAATATCGTATTGTTGGACCCGATGAGTTTAATGTTGTTGACGGAAAACTTAGTATGGATTCGCCCTTAGGTAAAGCAATGTTAGGAAAACGAGTGGAAAATGAAATCAAGATTTCTACACCAAAAGAAGTGAAAGTTTTTTATATATCGAAAATTCGTTATTTTTAAAAACAATCATCATAAATTGTTCTCCAGAAGTGTTTGGTTTTATTGAAGCCAGAGTTTGGTTTTAGGGCACTCTGGATTGATGGAGGTGAGGAGTTTCTGAAACGAAGGTGAAAGAAAACAACGGATTAAATTTCAACCAGATGATTAACAGATTTCTAACGAGTCAATGCACCGGAACTTTACCTGCTCTCGTTCCTCGCTTCGGTCAAGTTCGGTGAATATTGCGTTACCCCAACAAACTGGCCATATACAATATCTTGTGCCTATCCTAAATATTCATAAGGTTAGGATATGTAGATTTACCTGCAAAGGAGTATGTGGCGCTTTAATCGATGATATCCAACGACCATGCAGATATCAGTTCCTGCAATTTTCAACGATGTACAAAAATAATCACAATGGGCCAAACCTTGCCAAAATGTTAGCTCAGGTGGTATCGTGGGAATTACCATAACATATCAGGCAGATTCCCATAATTTCCTATTGGTAAGGTTATCTCAACACATCACCAGTTTGGCCTTCCTCCCAAAGTGCAAACACGCTGTAGCTGAGTTGCCTGTTGAAAGTCTATGGTGGCACTGAATTTAATTCATCACCAAGACGACTCGAAAAATTAACCGTAAATACGGATAAGCACCAAAATCCGCATGAAACCCGTCTGTTTTAAATTCTATCGGCGTTGTCAAAAAATAGTCAGGGAACAAAGAGACGAACCTAATTTTCTTGATTAATCAAGGGGATATGGTAGGAAGATGGAGTCGATATACAAATTAGCGGCGTTTTTCAGACAGACGCCCAAAAACAGCAACCCAAAAGATTGCTTGCTCATCGTATTACGATGAGTAACTAATGTTCTGCAAAAAAACTTGACAAAGCGTACGTAAAAACGTACATTATGTGCAAAAATACTTGAGGTGAACCATGCCGACATTATCAGCAACCGAGGCAAGAACTAAATTATATCGCCTGATCGATCAAACATCATTATCGCATGAACCTATCGTAATTACAGGAAAGCGGGGCAATGCGGTTCTTATATCCGAGGATGACTGGCGTTCAATTCAAGAAACTATTTATCTTTTGAACATTCCAGGTATGCGCGAGTCTATTCGAGAAGGATTAGCGACTCCATTAGAGGATTGTACCGAGGAAATTGAATGGTGAGTTGGAAGATTGTTTTCACTAAACAAGCCAGAAAAGATGCAAAAAAACTGTCTGCCTCAGGTCTCAAATCAAAAGCTGAAGCAATAATTAAGCTCCTTCGTGATAATCCATACCAGGTTCCCCCTTCCTATGAAAAACTGATCGGAGATTTGGCAGGCGCATATTCTCGACGGTTAAATATTAAACATAGAATAGTTTACCAAATCATTGAAGATGTAAAAACCGTTAAAATTATCCGGATGTGGACACACTATGAATAGTTAAGCAGAACATATGTGTTCAAGGGACAATGCCGCCCATGACACTCAGCGTTACTGATCCCTCCAACATCCTTATAGATATCAGACCCGTCATTTTCCTGCGATTCGGAAAAATAATCACAGCGGGCCAAATCCTGCCAAATGGGAACTCAGGTGGTACCGTGGGGATTACCAAAGCATATCGGGAAAATTCCCATAATTTTTAATTGGCAAGATGATCGATAAGTATTTTATCCATCGTCCCGTCGATATGGCCGCCGAGATATTCAGTCCGGCAGTTCAACAGGTCATAGACGATTTTACGGTGTTCTCACCACAGCGGATACTGTTTCTGATAATGGCCAATATGTTTTTTGAGAATATGGGCCACCGCCAGTCGTCTGGCTTCAGGTTTGATGACTGGGGCCATGGGTACGATCCTCCTTGCTTGAATGATCCATTCCCTGGTTTGGGGTTAACAAACTCAAAAAGGTAGTTTACACGATCAGGTAATGGAGAGTGCGGACGTGGATGGCTCGATGGAAAAGCAACTACGGTGGGTCAGGAGGGTGAGCTGCCGCGGAGCGGTTTCGTCCGATCTCAATGTATCTGTAATTTGTCCTTTCGCTTTAAGGAACGTAATCCCCGTAGCTAACAATTTCGTAGTAGGTAGCAGCGCATGAACCTGAGGCCTTATCTCAAAAGCATTCTACAATAAGGGTATTTCCCCCATACTGCCCCATCACTTATCCCTTCTTGCCATATAGTGGCCTTTCAAATATTTTTATATTTACGGTATTGGAATTTAATCGAGGAGCTAACGGTCATGGCACGACATCAATAACCATCACCGTCAACTCCCCACCGTCCTGTATTCATCTTTGCCGTCCGCTCCCACTTTGCTTTCTGTTGATCATGCTGCGCTACCCGAAGGAGTAAATGTGATTTCTTCGCCATGTAGGACATGTTTAAAACGGGACATGCCCAAAGATTTGTGTATGCAAGACTGTAAGAAAATCATGGCAATTCAAGAGCTTCAACACTATATGCACACACCGCCTTATCCGACAGGGAACAACTCTGACTCAACCTCTTTTAGGGTCGCAGGATCATTGGCCACAGAAAGCTGATTAAGAAATAACGTTCATTAATTTGTGTGAGAGAAGCATTCCATCCAGAATAATTTCAAACCTTAACAGGCCGTGCTTTGTCTTACGGACAGTAAGGGGAGGAAGAAAACCTGTTGATGAATTCAAAAGTCAATATCCTTGTTGTGGATGATAATGAATTGATAAGAGAAATGGTCTGCTTGCTGCTTTCATCCCTGGATTACCTGCCCACCCCAGCTCAGGATGCGACCGAAGCGATCGATTGTATGAATAACAATGGTAGTTTTCAATTGGTGCTGACTGATATCAACATGCCCCAAATAGACGGTTGGGAACTCGCTCTTCAAATCAAGGATCTTAAACCCGAAATACCAGTCGTTGCCCTCACCGGCGAAGCGGCTAACGAAATTTTGCCCAAACTTCCTGGCAGCGGAATTGATCATGCCCTTTTTAAACCAGTAAAATTGGAGGTTTTAAGGGATGCAATTTCGGGCATTCTGCAATCACGATGGCTTAGATACGCCAGTTAGCACACATTAAGTGCGCTGATGGTTAGCCGCAGAGGTGAGAGATTTCATATCGGCACACTGGGCTAATAGAAAATTATCAACCATCGGCACGTTTAGCGCCAACACTGCCGTAGCCGTATAATACCGTTTCAATCTGAATAGAAACAGTTGTCGCTTGGGGTAAACAGGCTCCTCAATTGTAACCAGAAGCCCTTTGGCAACTGGTTTTCGTGCAACACGTCGGTATCATGATACCCTTATTAATGGGTAAGGGTGTTCAGCGTGTTGCATATTCACCAATATTCGGAAGAAGTCCTCCCCCTCTCGATAAAAAAATTAATGCCCGACTAAGAGATAAATGGCCGATGGAACAATCCCAACCGATTTGGATCTATACATGGCTTTATTCTTGGTTGGGAAGGTAAAGGAAATGGCAAAAATGAATCGGAGACAATATGCCAGGCATTGCAATAACGAATACTCGGCATTCAAATAATCCGGCCGTGTTTTCGTTTTACCATTGAAGCCTTCCCATAAAAAGAAACATGGCGTTGCCCGGCAGCCGACTTGGCAAGGCTATGGAAAACGAAAAGGAGGTATAAAGTGGATTTGATCATGATCCGGACGGATTCTTCCGAAAGAGGCAACAGCATAGCATCCTGTCTGCGCACTCTATTTCCGATGTGTGAAGTAGTTGTGCAACCCGAAAACCCGGAGGACATTGAAAATGTTCGCAAAGTACCGCCTCGTCCCACATATGATATCCGGGCGGACAGTTCAAACGGCTAACCTGCCTCAACACGAAAGTAATTCGGAGAAACGCTCGATACAATTCAATGAAAGCGGGTCGAGTACCTTAACCAAGGAGGAAGTATGATCAATAAACAGGCTTTGTGCGCAGAGATACGAAAACTTTATCCGTACATCGGCGAATGCCAAAGAGATGTCAAGCGAAGTACGATGAGGTAAAAAAACCTGGGTCGTGCATTTAAAAAAAGGCAATCACACTTTGAAGACATTTCTCGATGACGGCGATGCCGAAGAGTGCATGATCGAAAAGAAGTGTGTGGGCTTGAGCATTCAAGTGTCTCAATTGAGGTGTAATATCGAACGGATACCCGGAGATCAGTAAGGTTGTATATAAAACTTCATTTTAGGCAAAAGGAGAAAATCATGGCGAAGAGATTTGAAATCTATAAGTGTGAAGCGTGTGGAAATATTGTAGAAGTGGTGCACGGCGGTGAAGGAGAGCTCGTCTGCTGCGGTCAGCCCATGAATAAAATTACTGAAAACACGGTGGATGCTGCCAAGGAAAAACACGTACCGGTCGTCGAGAAGGTGTCCGGCGGGGTCAAGGCTAAAGTCGGCAGCACAGCGCACCCCATGGAAGACAAGCATTACATCGAGTGGATTGAAATAATAGCCCACGGCAAGGCCTATCGCCAATTTTTAGCGCCAGGTGAAAAACCGGAAGCGACGTTCCAGATCAAGGCCGATAAGGTTGCGGTAAGAGAATACTGCAATATCCATGGCCTTTGGAGTGCCCGATAAACAATCGCAAAAAAGCTGGGGGATGGCTTGAAACGCTCGATGAATCCTTCGCAATGGATTGCATCCGGAGAAAATTGATCGCCGACGGTGGCCTCCGGCTTCTTGTGGAAGTGATCGGCGACCCCTACGGTTGTGAATACGCAAGTGATCACCAGCCTATATTGATTTCGGGCTTAACCCAAATAACGTTCAAAGGTTTTTAGGAACGCTAGTTAACCTCAAAATAGAGTTGTCGCAGTATGTTTCCGTCGGATGTGGCGATGTCTACGCGCCATTCCCCCCGATAACGGCGGTTGGCAATCGTCTTGGAACTCCAGGTCCGCCAATGGGCAGACCGGACATCCAAGGAAACATCACTGATTTTTTCTCCGCCGAAAAAATAGATATGGTGGATCTTGGATGGAACGTGCTTTGCCATAATCTCGGTCCATACATAAATCTTCCCGGCTGATGTGCGAAAAAATCGATCGACACCGACAGGCATTCGATTTTCAACTGCTCGACAGATTGAGGCTTTTGACACCCTCAAGGATGCTTCGACAATGCTCGGTTTTGGCGATGGATCGCTTATTAACGGACGCCTGTCGGACTGAACGGCGCTTTTTTCCTTGTCGGCGGTGTCGCGATTTGAGGCGTCTTGTTTAGTCGCTGAAGATGCATCGTATGACGGCGCGTTGACCGGTATGGTGGGACTGGAAGTACCGGATGTAATTTCGGCTTTTTTCCTTGTGCCAGATAGCGCTGCGTCAGGTTTGGGCGGCTTGGAAAACCAGCAGCCCGTTGGTTACTGGTTATAAGTTGGGATCTTCTTCGTCCTCGGACAAGCAAGTTTTCCTAAAGAATCGATTAGCACCTACTGACCGGGAACGTAGGGCACTTCTATTCCCCACCATTTTTGATCGATGGTTTTTTCCAGATCTTTGCTCGTTGCGTTCTCTGAGCCGCACCAGCTGAATTTCATGTGATCCCAGTTTTTGCACATCATATCGTGCTGCAAAAATTCTGACCTGCTCATTAAAGAAGATTGCCCGCAACTCACCAAGAAAAGGACCCTAATTATCAAAATAACAAATTTATTCATATCCTCGTCATCTTTATTGGGTTCAAGTATTTATCGGGCAAAGTAGACCCTCTATCCACCTTTTATTATCCGCTTATTTCACGACCAGATCTTTCTTGACGGATTTGACCCCCTTGACGTCGCGAGTGATTTCGACCGCTTTATCGATCGCTTTTTGAGAATTAACAAAGCCGCCCAGTTGAACGATGCTCTTGTAGGTTTCAACACCGATCTAAAATGATTTGAGAAAATCGTCTTCACGGCAGGCGCTATCGCGTATCGGAAGCTGAAAAGAAACGCTAACGGAAATCATCGTGCCAATATCTTCTAAATAGCTGGATACTCAATCTTTGTGCCAGGTATTATACACGCACTGTAACGACACCTAACAGTCCGATATTTAGAGTAATTGTTTATACTAACATTCCGGGGGCCACCCTTATCGCCATCTAAGAAGGGTCATATTCAACCGATGGTCATATTTGACCTGATTTGGAGGACGGTGATTCCAGAAGAAAAACAGCCGGTGCCACCCGGACGAGGGCTGGATGGCACCGGCTGGAAAGGGGCAATGTCCATACCGTAATCACAAGAGCTTGGCAGGATAGCCGGTCACAGGTTCATCTTGTGTCTGATAATCCTTCGAACCCATGCCTCACAGGCCAAGCTGAAGGTTTAGCACGCTATTCCGTTACTTCTTCCATTGACATCACGCTGATTACTTTCATGTCATCTTTTGCCTCAACCGTGCCGGTCACTTTGACCTTCTTGCCGACCATTTCAGGCGTCATGTCGCCGCCCTCAAGCATGTAACTGCCGTCTGCGGTGTCGAGCATGATCATTTCACCCTTTTCCGAGACGGTGCCGGTGATGCTTTCTTCCGCGATCGCCAACCCGGCAGTGGCAACGACCAAGAACATGGTAAGAACAAGGCCTACAACGATGTTTTTCTTTAACGGTTTCATGAAAACCTCCCTCGAAATGTTGTTTTTTGGATCTCTGTTTTGCCCGTTGGGAGCCCTATTGCCCCCTCTTTAACACACCCTTTGCTGACCGTTCAGCATATCGGAACCGACCGATGGTGTGTTTACAATAATATACTTTATTATTCGAAAGGGTTGCGTTTTGCCTATACGCCTATACAATGGTGGGTCCATTTACATTTGACAGTATATAATATGACGGATTGGATTGCCCAACAAGACGGGAAGAATAGGAGGTTTACATGGGGGATAACCTCGTACATGTAAATGACCGAGGATATGACACCACAATACCAAAACGCCCAGCATGCTGCTGTAACCACCGAAAGGCTGCCGAATCTTTAAACTCCACCTCCAAGGGCCGACAGCCTGACGTTCCTAAATCGACCGCTCGGCCAGTATGGTGCTCACTAACGCAAGGCGGTGCCGAGGCAGCAAGGATTTGGAAGATGGACTCACCGGCGGCAAACCTCCTTTTAACGACTTCCGTTTGCCGCTCAATACTGCGAAACGCGGACACCACAAATAAGGAGACGTCAGCCTCCGATGCGCTCCTCTTAAGAAGACCCCATGCCTCGGTAGCCATTGGCTGTAAAAGGTGTTGTCGTCCTCCAGGTCCAGTTTCAGCAATCATCAGTTCTTTGACCTCCAATTGCTCCCGTAGCCGCGTAAAGCCACCATCACAGGTGGAATTCCTAATTCCCGAAGAAGTGCTTCTGCTTGTAATGAAAATGGTATAGCGGCTACCCTTTTATGCCCAACCCCACTGGCTAACAGGTCAATTTGCCCCGGCAATCTGATAGCGACAGGAAAATCGGGAAAGCCTATTCGTTGGTCATGCGAAACATTATATCTGAATCGTCCAACACACTTTTTCCGTATGAATCAAAGGAAATTGACATCAATGACAACATCGGTAGTTACAGGGAATACGTTGCTTAAATTGGTTTGGTTGCGGTCCAGATTTCTTCAACCAGACCAGCAAAATTTGCTGATTCGGAAAAGCTATGATATCTTTATTTTGATAAAACCGATGATGATCTCAATACGTATCACCACATTACCCCTGCTATAAGAATTGGAGTCATATCTGTTCGAAAACACTACAATGTGGTACTATGCTGTTATTTTTACAAAGAATACTGTTTGACATCCCCGCCTGCCACACATATCATACTTTTAATCCCCTCGCATGTGGCGCTCGAAGCGCAAGTCCAGCCTGAAATTTGTGTGAAATTTGCACCTATCTGAAGTCTCCTATTGGTTGCTCAGGCTCTAATTTTTCTTTCCTGCTGAAACAGACAAAGGTTTTCCTTAAGCTTTCAACCTGTAGATAAGGTGAAGAATCAATGGAGACCCCTCTCAAATTGTGCATATTTTGCTCCTAACGGAGCGTCCATGCTTCATTAGGAGCTTCCTTCTTATCCTGAATAACAACAATTGGAAACAATCAGGGAGGTCACTTATGGCAAAATATCTATATCTTGCTTCATACACCACTGAAGGTTTGAAAGGTCTATTAAAAGATGGCGGTTCAAGGCGAAAGGAGGACCTTGGTACAGCGATAAAGGAATTGAATGGAAAATTGGAAGCTTTTTATTTTGCCTTCGGCGAAAATGATGTCTATAGCATTGTCGATGTGCCCGACAATGTGAGCGCCGCCACCATTGCCCTTAAAATCAATGCAAGTGGCGCTGCCAAGGTAAAAACCGTTGTTCTCTTGACTCCTGGACAAATCGATGAAGCCACTAAGATAAATGTCAGCTACCGTCCACCAGGACAATAATAAGAAAATGGCCATATACTGCATGTTGTGTATGGCCATTTTAGATTAATAATACAGATTAGGTCGATGAGTTTGCACCGGAATAATGCCGAATTCAAGTCAAGATTACTCCAACTGATCTGGTAAATTTGCCCGATCGGAAAAGCTATGATATCTTAGATTTTAGCAAACCGATGATGATCAATTAATCACAACTTTGGGGAAATTTCAGATCAAGGTATTGTAATCTGCACCGACCACCAAATCGATTTCATGTCAATGAATTGATGTTATCTGCAATCGGGGCTGACTATCACCTATTTGGTATATGGCAATATTTGCTATCAGATCCATCAGCGAAAAGGTACTGCCGGGAATATGGTTTTGAACCAGTTTCTTTAAATAGACTGGCGCCTCTTCTGCGGCCAGCGCAATCAATGCCGGCTTGGCTCATCCATTTTTCTGAAAAGAGATCGGCCATGAGTGATGAAAGTTCTTAACAGAGACGCATTTGAAATGCTATCTATGAAACATCCAGAACCGATAGAGCCTGAGCTTGTCGTATCGCCACCGCCTGTCTGATGGTTGGGTGGTGTGGGAATTGTATTTTCAACGACCTGCAAGATGCCGGGTCCGCCAGGGTCGGAAATAACGCCGTTTGCCGAGAGGTCGTCATCTCCCAGTTGCCCGTCTTTTAGAAAAAGCGTTATGGAATCACCTTCCAAGACTGCGCCGGTTTCCGACGTTTGGTCGTACATAAATTCATACCAGTGCGCTGCGGGGTAATCGAAAGTGGCCCCGTATTTGTAGAACGTGTCGAAATCCGACCCGGGCGGCAGATTAATGATCAGGGTAGTATTGGCACCAGGGGTGAGGTTTTCGATTCTAAAAGAGATCAACCCGAGGGGCAGGCTGAACTCTGAAGGTATGCTTGCAATGGAATCCGTATCGTTCATTTTGCATGACGTAATTATTCCGGGTGCCGGAGTACTCAAGGTCAAAAAGTGCAGGTAGTCTTTTGTGTGAATGGAAGCGACATTGCTCTGTAAATAATCGGCAATGCCGTCGCCATTACCGTCAAAGTTATTATTTTGGCCATCTATTCCCCACTCCTCTTGATCGGGTACACTGTCCAGGTCCGTATCTTCCAAGAAGGTCACCGACAAGCTGATATCGGCATCCATGACCACCGAGGTGATGTTGGTGTCAGGATCGAAAACTGATCCTGCCCAGCCATCAAATGCCCACGCATGATCTGGTTCTGCTGTGAGTGTGACGACTGTGCCATCATCGTATATGCCGCCTGGGGGATCGAGCAGCACAGCGCCGGAGCCAAGGATATCAATGGTCAGAGTATGGGTCATGTTTGAATTGTTGATTGTCAAACCATAATTGGCATGTTTGCCATCAACGGATGCTGTGATGGTCAATTGCTCTTCATTTTGGATTGCGTAGGTAACAAGATAACCGGCGGTGTCTATATTCGCAAAGCTAGAATTCACGCTCCAGTTGACGTTGTCGGTTACGATCGATGTTGTATTGTCGCTATAATGGGCTGTGCATGTGTACTGGGCGCTGCTCTCTTCATTCACTTGCGAGGGTCCGCTGATGGTCAGAGAGTTTAGTGAGGCCGAAACTTTTTTGACTGTCACGCTTTGGGAGTCGCTTCTGCCGCCGTAGCGGGCCGTGATGGTGACTACGGTGTCGGCAGTCACATCGGCGGCGGTCAGCAATCCGCTGGCGTTGATGCTTGTGGCCGCGCCGCTTTCGCTCCAGGTGACGCCGCTGGACAGGCCTGCGGTGGTGCCGTCGCTGTAGTGGGCCGTGCATGCGTATTGGGCACTGCTGTTCTCATTAAGCTGGGTCGGGCCGCTGATAGTGATGGACGATAGGGTCGGCGCAATGTTTTTTACCGTCACGCTGTGGGTGTCGATTATTACGCCGTAGCGGGCCGTGATGGTGACTAGCGGTGTCGGCAGTCACATCGGCGGCGGTCAGCAATCCGCTGGCGTTGATGCTTGTGGCCGCGCCGCTTTCGCTCCAGGTGACGCCGCTGGACAGGCCTGCGGTGGTGCCGTCGCTGTAGTGGGCCGTGCATGCGTATTGGGCACTGCTGTTCTCATTAAGCTGGGTCGGGCCGCTGATAGTGATGGACGATAGGGTCGGCGCAATGTTTTTTACCGTCACGCTTTGGGTGTCGCTTCTGCCGCCGTAGCTGGCCGTAATGGTGACAGCAGTGTCGGCAGTGACATCGGCGGCGGTCAGCAATCCGCTGGCGTTGATGCTTGTGGCCGCGCCGCTTTCGCTCCAGGTGACGCCGCTGGACAGGCCTGCGGTGGTGCCGTCGCTGTAATGGGCCGTGCATGCGTATTGGGCACTGCTGTTCTCATTAAGCTGGGTCGGGCCGCTGATAGTGATGGACGATAGGGTCGGCGCGACGTATTTTACCGTCACGCTTTGGGTGTCGCTTCTGCCGCCGTAGCTGGCCGTAATGGTGACAGCAGTGTCGGCAGTGACATTGGCGGCGGTCAGCAATCCGCTGGCGTTGATGCTTGTGGCCGCGCCGCTTTCGCTCCAGGTGACGCCGCTGGACAGGCCTGCGGTGGTGCCGTCGCTGTAGTGGGCCGTGCATGCGATGGCGGCGGTCAGCAATCCGCTGGCGTTGATGCTTGTGGCCGCGCCGCTTTCGCTCCAGGTGAGCGCTGGACAGGCTGCGGTGGTGCCGTCGCTGTAGTGGGCCGTGCATGCGTATTGGGCACTGCTGTTCTCATTAAGCTGGGTCGGGCCGCTGATAGTGATGGACGATAGGGTCGGAGCGACGTATTTGACCGTCACGCTTTGGGTGTCGCTTCTGCCGCCGTAGCTGGCCGTAATGGTGACAGCAGTGTCGGCAGTGACATTGGCGGCGGTCAGCAATCCGCTGGCGTTGATGCTTGTGGCCGCGCCGCTTTCGCTCCAGGTGACGCCGCTGGACAGGCCTGCGGTGGTGCCGTCGCTGTAATGGGCCGTGCATGCGTATTGGGCACTGCTGTTCTCATTAAGCTGGGTCGGGCCGCTGATAGTGATGGACGATAGGGTCGGAGCGACGTATTTTACCGTCACGCTTTGGGTGTCGCTTCTGCCGCCGTAGCTGGCCGTAATGGTGACAGCAGTGTCGGCAGTGACATTGGCGGCGGTCAGCAATCCGCTGGCGTTGATGCTTGTGGCCGCGCCGCTTTCGCTCCAGGTGACGCCGCTGGACAGGCCTGCGGTGGTGCCGTCGCTGTAGTGGGCCGTGCATGCGTATTGGGCACTGCTGTTCTCATTAAGCTGGGTCGGGCCGCTGATGGTGATGGACGATAGGGTGACTTCGGCTGGCACCGTAAATGAGATTTCATTGGAGTCCCCGCTTAGATCGCTACCGACGTGGGCGCGGACAACAAAGTAGTAAGTGACTCCGGCTGTCAGATTGGTGATGGTGCATGTGGTTTGCAAATGGTCGCTGCCATCGGTGGGCCAAGTCGGATGGGCGTAATCGTAGGCTGTTCCCCCGATGCGTTGAAAAACTTTATAGCCCTGCGGGGTCGGGTTGTTGGCATCCCAGGCCAGCGTCACTTCGGCGCCGATGGCGCTGGAAACGGACGCGAGCAGTATGATGGTGATGGCGAAAAGAAAAATCAGGAATTTATTGCTTTGGAATTTGGATGGCCAATGCTGGGCAAAGTATGAAGTCATCATGACGCTTGTGTTTGGCAAATATAATGCCAAACTGAGCAATCATTTTTTTTAATTGTAATATTAAGTGGTTATATTATAGACTATCCGTGGGCTTTAATAATTATTTGTCCATTCGTATATAAAAGTGCACATGCTTTTCTGCTGAAAGGCACTTTAGGGTTTAAATGTTACGGTTATTGATCCACTGTGCTTTTATACGAGTATTTATGGAATGTATTGAAAATACCTTGCACCGCCTTCTCGTTTCAATTCTTGTGATAGATGGTTTTTGGTCCGTCTGCCAAAGTGATAGTGGGGATAAAGATTAGTACAGGTAATCCCAATGAAATAAGGCGGTTTGAAACTGGGCATTTCTCCAACTGATCTGGTAAATTTGCCCGATCGGAAAAGCTATGATACCTAAATCTGATAAATCCGATGATGACCTCAATCTATCTTCAATATTTTGATTTTTAGTAAGTCGAAAAATAAGGGATTCACCATAATCTATAAAATCCAGCACTATCAACCAATATTCACACATATTATTATGGAGCAACTATAAATCTGACCAAATATATTGATGCCTTTAAAGTTTATTAATTTGATGTTTGATGAACAAATAGTATGGGGGCTAATTCATGAGAAATGATCTGAAGCATAAATTGTACATGGGGTTCCGTGGCTTTATGATGCGAATACCACCGCTGCTTTCAGATAAAGGAGCAAGGAAAGGTGAAAAGGGCGCCAAGGCAAATGCAGATTTGTTATCGAAAGAGGAGCGTAAGGTTCATCATTTTATTGTTAAGAAAATGGCGGTTGTCAAAGACCCTATTACTGCAGAGTTGATTGTAGGCGAAATAGGGATGCCAAATGATAAGGTACATGAAATTATTAATAAGCTTGAAAACTTAAAAACATTCATTTATCGAAGCGATGGCAAAGGGATAAATTGGGCTTATCCTCTTTCTCTTGAAAACACAGGGTTTAAAATGACTGCCTCTTCCGGTGAGCAATTTTTTGCCGCCTGAGGCGCTGACGCATTCGCGGCTCCCTTCGTGTATGGGAGATTACAAAATAAAGAATTGTCTTTTACTATTCAGGCAGAATGCGCCAATAGCGGCAGACAGATTGAAATCACCCTTGACAGTGAGCTAAATATAAAAAATGTGACGCATGGGTCCGATCCTATGCTCTGCTTGCCGATAGTAACGCTAGCAAATACAAAAGAACCAAGCATTGTGGACATATTCTGACGGAAATCGTTACTCTTCTGGTCAGAAGAGGATGTAAGAGACTATAAAAAAAAAGAGCACGATCTTAGAGTCTATATGAACCTCAGCAAAGGAGCGCTTGCGGGCATTAAAAGAATGCAGACATCAATCTTCGGCTTTGATGAAATATAGTTTAAGTATTTTGGTCAAAGATCATTAGAAGAAGTCAGAGCCATTATAAAATGAGAGGTGAGAAAAATGCCGATACACTTCAATGACCTGGATGTCGTTTCTGAAGTTGAAGGATTGAGTTCGGCTTTGATTGTTCCCTGCAATATGTGTCCCGCAGTGACTGTGGCTGTGAGAGAAAGAAAACCTTTCATGCAATTGTTCAGGAGTTTCCTAAAGTCGGCTCCTTTCGAAATATACCTGAAGACTCTTCAATCTCGATTGAGTGAAAATGGTGTGAAAACGAAAGTTTTTAAGAGTATTCTTTATCACCAATGGTTTATGTGTATGTGGACGTCAGGAAAGCGGAAGAAATTACAGAAATGTGCGAAACAGTTTGATGCTGTGATAGTTTTGGGCTGCGAATCTGCTACGGAAACCGTACGCGGTGTGGTCAAATCAGATGACTGTAAAGTAGTCGAAGGCATGAAAGTCGCAGGCATTATGAACGCAGAATTAGCGTTTCATCTTCCAGCTAATGTCTCCTTTGAAAACTGCAAGACGGTTCCCCTATCCCAATAAAAAAAAGAAGACGTGTTGGGGCTAACACATCAACGTTACAAATACAGACATCTCCACCACATCGCTAAAAATAGGCCTGTTTGAAAAGCGGTGATTAACTATCGCCAATATACCGATACCATCCCATTCCGAAAATGCCTCAGAAAATAGGCGGTGAACCATATCAATTATATAGCCTGACGGGACTAATACACTGCAGAGTACAGACAGAGGTACAGGTTCAAGCATGTGGAAAAATAGTAGTAGTTTCGGCCCAAACGGAAAATCTATTGGTCTTTCAATTCCAGTACTGTCTCAATAGTTCGAAAATGAATATCGACGATATCTTGAATATCGGGCGCATAGCCTCCAGCCATGGTTACAGCAGTCGGAAGCCCGGCTTTTTTGAGAAGCTTTAAGACAAGGCGATCCCTTTGGGCCAGCCCCGTCTTTGTCAATGCAAGCCGGCCGAATCGATCCTTCCTGTATGGATCAGCTCCGGCAAGGTAAATTACCAAGTCAGCCTTAAATGCCTCTATGGACGCAGTAAGGCCTTTCTCAAGCGCATCGAGATAGGTTCCGTCTTCCGTCCCGTCTTCTAGCTCAATATCCAGATCACTGGTTTCTTTGTGATAAGGGAAATTATTCTTACCATGGATGGAAAATGTGAAAATGGTAGGGTCATTTTTAACAATTGCGGCTGTGCCATTTCCCTGATGAACATCGCAGTCAACAATCAGGATATTCACAGCAAGACCATCGTCCTGAAGGGCTCTGGCCGCAATTACACTGTCGTTCAACCAGCAGAATCCTTGACCATGTTCATGGAAGGCATGGTGGGTTCCGCCTCCGAGATTGACCGCAAAACCTTCTGATCGAGCCGCACGGCAGGCGGCGATGGTAGCACCAACTGAATAACGCGTCCGTATCACGATCTGTGATGACCAGGGCAGACCGACACGTCGGATTTCTTTACTCGTCAAGTCACCCTGAACCAAGCGGCGGAGATACTCTTCGCTATGGGAACGGAGGATGGCTTTATCAGAGGCCGGTTCTGGAACCTGCATATCGATCGGTTGATCACCCAATCGCTCTGATATCCGCATTCGCAGCAAAGAATATTTATCTTTGGGAAAGCTGTGCTTTTCCGGCAGCGGGAAGGTAAATGTGTCGGTGTAGAAGATTTTCATATTAAATTCCCTCACTCACAATCCTTCAGCTATGTTGCTGACTAAACGCACTGCCAAAGTGAAGAATTCTAAAATTTCTCCAGCTGTGACCCTATCACTTTTTCGCCCTGATAGTGAGCCACCGGAATGTGTCCACTATATCAGCATTTTCGGTGGTTTTACCATTTGATGAGTTCGGTGTTGGGCTGTATACTTTTATCGGGAAACCGGCGGCATGATAAAAGCGGGCCGGTTCGCCATTGCCATCGAAAGTTTTCCAGACAGCATTGCCTGGCAATTTGCTGACGGTTTTATTTTCTGCCATACTATAATTTTTCAATTGTATGTAATTATTTGAGGTTGCTATGATATGTCATGCATTGGCTATTTTTGCCAAATTGGATTTTTCAGAAGAGCCTACAGGCGGCAACTTAATCCCATGGGCCTTATGACGAAGGTGTTGGTATCAATCTTGATCTGAACCGGACTTTGGCTGACCACCATATGCGGACTTGAACGCTATTCAGAATCATGACACCACATATCGGAGATAGTGGCATTCGGGACGATTCTTAATAGGCGGCACCTGCCCGGCTGCTCCGCCCCTGCATGCCTTGCCCTTAAATCCTGATTCCTAACGATGAGACAGGTTCCAGCCAGCCTGACACGCCTTACAAATTGTAGATTTTTTTCCTTGACTCGTATGGGTGCGTCTCTATAGTCTCTGCCGGGAAAAGCAGTTTCTTAACGACATGTTTAAAATCCAACGGGCATCAACGATACTTTTTCAGCCGGATTTTTCCGGCACATTGATTATCGGTTTCAATCATTAAAAAAGGAGATGAAAAATGACGACAAGCGACGCCTTCAAAAAAAAGCCTCTCTGGTTGTTGATAGAAGAGAATATCCTTGCGCTCGATTCAACGGACCTCGCCGGGGAAAAGCTGGAACCATCGATTCAACGGATTGCAGGTGAACTTGACAATTCCGGTTACAATGTTTCGCGTCACGGGGGAAATTTGCTTAAATTGAGGTGGGCGGTCGAAAAAGCGGTTAAGGCCGGACATCCCCTGATGAAGGATTTCAACACGGCGGTCGCTGCACTTACCCTGGAGGACGTGGCTGACCCTTATAAAGCAACGAGTGAGCTCCTTGACGACGTCGCAAAGACGTGGCCAGAGCTCAGAAGCCCCGAGCGCAGAGCGGATGTGATCAAGATTGTCGAACAGACAAAGCTCGACCTGCTGATTGCCAAGGCAAAAAGCTTGCCCGGCGATGAAAGTATCCGCCTGCTTATTAAAGAAAAAGTGGCGTCCAAGGTCATCACCGGCGCGCTGGAGATTTCCGATGAGAAATTGAAACAGGTGAAGGCTGAGATAAAGAAGGAACTTGCAGAAAGGGAAAGAGTGGCAACCCTGCTTGAGGCGGTAGCGGGCAAATCCGACGAAGAAAAGGTCAAGCACCTGTTTGAGAAGAACGTCTCCGTAGAATTGATAATTGAGATGGCCAAAATTGATCAGAGCGTGATCGATGCTGCCAAACAGGCCATGGAAGAAGAGCTGAAGGAAAAACAAAGGCTGGCAGAAGAGGAAGCCGAACGGAAAAAGGCAGAGGCTGCGGGGCCGGCGTTGGACGATATACCCCCGGATGAGTTGATCGGTTTCATCGAGTCCATCCGCGAAATTATGGAATTCAGCGAGGAAGAGAAGGAAATCAGAATTATGTGCGATCAGAGTTCCATCCCCAAGAGCCTTGTGGACATCGCTGTTTCGGAGCCTGACAAACTGGATGAACTTGAAAAGAATGCGCAGGGATAAGGGGGGTTTTCGTGAACGGTTTCAGATGTCGTGAAGCCGGACTAATCAGGGGGCGTTACCCATTGTGCTTCATGATTTTATGGTCTGCGGCTCAATCTGTGGATTAGGTTATTATTTCAAATATCTGGCATTCATTGTTCAGAAAGATCACCCGCAAAACGGCCATACACATTCAATTGTGTATGGCCGTTTTGGTTCAAGACGACGGACCCGGTCGATTTAGCTTCAGCAATCGTGCAGCGTTCTGCCCGCATACCATTTCCATGTCCTCCGGGCTCAAACCGGCATCGGTCATCTCTTTAAAATACCGGTCGGGCCTGAGCAGGGGATAGTCGGTGCCCATCAGGACCCTTTCCAGTCCCACCAGGTCTTTGGCATAGCGATAAATCCGGCTGTCGTAAAGAAACGGGGAGGCGGCGGTGTCGTAGTAGACGTTTTTCAGGGTCTCCTTGACCGCTTTTTTAAGCAGGTGGTAGAAGAAGAGTCCGCCTCCCCAGTGTGCTAAAACAATGGTATTGTCCGGGAAGCGGGCCATGGTCTCGTAGATCTGGATCATGGTGTTGGGCGTCTTGCCCGGGTAGAGGTGGCCCACCTCCTCGTTGGTGTGCAGCAGCACCGGCACATCATGCTCCCGGCACATGGCCATGATGGGGCCCAAACTCAGCTGACATTCACCGTCGATGCCGCAGCCATAGAAAGCCAGTTCCCCCACGCCGCTCAGGCCAGCGTCCAGGCAGCGCTGCACCTCTTCGGCCGCATTTGGGTTCAGGCTGTCCACGCAGCACAGGCCGCGCAGTCGGTGCGGGTATCGGTTCACCGCCTCGATGACATAATCGTTGTTGCGCCGGCAGGTGTTGGGGTTGCGCCAGGGAAATCCGAACACCACCGACATATCCACCCGTTGGTCGTCCATCATGTCGATGATGTTAGACGCGGATACCAGTTTGGATTTGGGCGATTCGTATAGCAGTTTGAATTCGGGTTCGGCATCGAAAAAACGGTCCCGGTGATCCCGGATTTCAGCGGGGAAGGTGTGTACGTGAAAATCGATGATCATGTGCGACTCCATGCAAAGCGGTTTTCCATATTGACTATGGGGCTTTTTCTTATACAATATAGCCCACGCTTGCAACAACGCTTAAGCGTTCACAGGTTTAGCGTTTACCGTTCAAGGTTGTGGCAAAGACAACATCGAAGAGCCGAAGTCCTTAAATAAGGTTGTCTGCCTATCGGTGGGTTGAACCCAGAACCCAGAACCCAGAACCCAGAACCCGGAACCCGGAACCCGGAACCCGGAACCCAATTTATATGTTTTTAATCGCCGGCGTTCAACCCAAAACCAGACGGGTGGATGATAATCCGCAACGATGCCCAGCTTGCGGGTTGACCCAGGCCTTTGCCACTCGGGTGGATCACTACCTGAGCCTGTTTTTCATCCCCCTGATCCGGGTGAAACAGGGGGAGCCCTTTTTACTGTGCGAAGGCTGCCAGCGTCCGGTGGATGATAGCCGGACGTCGGTGCAGGAGGTGCCGCTGTCGGGCGCTTCCACCGTTTGTGTGGCCTGCAAACGTGGATTCGACGGTTCATTTAGTTACTGCCCGCATTGTGGGCAACGGGCCTAAATATCAAAGAGGTGAAAATGCGTGTGTCGAAAAGGGCAATCAACGGACTGAGCCGTCGTGAATTTCTGATCATGACCAGTCTGGCGGCCACGAGTCTGGCTACGGGTTGCGCCACCAATCCCGTCACGGGGAAATCCCAGTTCATGATCATGGATGAAAAGCAGGAGATTGCCGTCGATCGTCAGCAGTCTCCCCACCAGTTCTCAGCCGATTACGGAAACACCCAGGACCGGACCCTGCAAAGCTATGTTCAGACCACCGGCAAGCGGCTGACCGGCAACACCCATCGCGGGCAGATGCCCTATAATTTCCACTGCGTCAATGCCAACTACGTGAATGCCTATGCCTTTCCCGGCGGCAGCATCGCCTGCACCCGAGGGATCCTGCTGGAGCTGGAAAATGAAGCCGAGCTGGCCGCCCTGCTGGGGCACGAACTGGGGCATGTCAATGCCCGGCATACCGCCGAGATCATGTCCAAGGCTCAGCTGGCCAACATGGCCGTCGGGGGACTGACCATCCTGACCAGTGTGGCCGTCGGTTCCGGAGCCGGCAGCCTTGCCGGACAACTGGGACAGCTGGGCTCCGGGGCATTGCTGGCGACTTACAGCCGTGACAATGAGCGCCAGGCGGACGACCTGGGCATGGTATACATGACCCGCTCCGGATACGGCCCCCAGGGCATGGTGGGCCTCATGGAAATGCTCAACAGCATGAACCGGCACCCGGCCGGGATGACCGATCTTCTTTTTGCGACCCACCCCATGTCCTCGGAGCGCTACCAGACATCGGTGAATCACGCCACCGACGAATACCGGCAGTACAGCGGCCAGCCGCTGTATCGGGAGCGGTACATGGACAACACCGCAGACCTGAGAAAAATCAAAGGCGCCATCAAGAAGATGCAGGAGGGCGAGGAGGCCATGGGCAAAGAACAATACAGCCAGGCGGAGGGGCTGTTCAAGCAGGGCCTTGACGAAGCGCCCAATGACTATGCGGGGCTGCTGCTCATGGCCAAGTGCCAGCTGGTTCAGAAAAAAGACAGCGAGGCGGAGCGCTATGCGGACCGGGCCAAGCAGGTCTATCCCGAGGAGGCCCAAGCCTACTACATCAGCGGCATTACCAAGATTCGCGGAAAAAAGTACGACGCCGCCTACGAGGATTTCAGCATCTGCGAGCGGCGTCTTCCGGGCAATCCCAACACGGTTTTCTTGAAAGGGCTATCCCTGGAAGGTGGCGAGAAAATTGAACCGGCAGCCCGGGCCTACAATACCTACCTGAAGCAGGTCCAGCAGGGTAAGCAGGCCCAGTATGCGTATCAGCGGCTGAAGGAATGGGGCTACATCAAGTAGGGGCGGATTCGTGAAACGCCCGATATCTGCGTTACGCTTCATCCCTCGTTGCTGCGGCGTACCAACCGTACGCCTCACGCCTCGGGCTTTGCAAGCCTTGATCTCAGGCGTTTCACGTAACCGCCTGAGGCAAGGCTTTATTCGGAATATTTGGGAGATCGGCAGTTTAAATCCGTCCCGAATTTACGACTTGAGGAGACATAAGTAGTGACGTTATGAACGATGCCGCTGGTTGCTTAACTGCCGGTCTGGAGCGCCACGTGGTGCTGGTGGCACCGGAAATCCACTGGAACACCGGAAACATCGGCCGCACCTGTCTGGGGGCCGGGGCCAGGCTGCACCTGATACACCCCCTGGGATTCTCCCTGGACAGCCGCCAGGTCAAGCGGGCTGGTCTGGATTACTGGAACCGTGTATCCCCCGGTATCTGGGACAGTTTCGATGCGTTCTGTGAGGCGCTCCACCCCGTGGAAGGTGAAATGGCACTGTTTTCCAAGGGAGGGTCACGGGTTTTCTGGGAGATGCCGGCCAGCCGACGGATGATTCTGGTATTTGGATCCGAGACCGGGGGCCTCCCTGAAGTGATTCTCTCCCGCTACCCCCGGGCCTGCTACCGAATCCCCACCACCGGTGATATACGGTCGCTGAACCTGTCCACCGCAGCGGGTATCGCCCTGTATGAGAGCATTCGAAGCGGAAAGTGAGACGCGGAGGGGGCTTGTGGTGATGCTAAACAGTATTTTTTTTCTCGTTAGTTCTCGTGCAAGATTCAGGTAAACGCCGATGGTGAGACTCATTCTGATCGGCCTGCTCTCCGGATTTTTCTTCAGCTCCACCTTTGTGCTGAACCGGATCATGAGCCTGAGCGGCGGTCACTGGGTGTGGAGCGCCAGTCTCCGCTATGCCTATATGATTCTTTTTCTGACGGTCTGGTTGTTGGTGTTTCGTGGAACGGCAGCCTTTACCCGCACCATGGGCCTGTTTTTCAACCACCTGGCGTTTTGGGTGGCGGCGGGCAGCATCGGCTTCGGGGCTTTTTATGCCCTGATCTGCTTCAGCGCCGATTATGCTCCCGGCTGGATCGTTGCCACCACCTGGCAGTTTACCATTATTGCCACGCTGGTGGTGCTCTCAGCCTTCGGCCGTCGCTTTCCCCGGCGGATCTGGCTGTTTTCGACGATCGTCTTTGCCGGTGTGTTCCTGGTCAACCTCAGTCAGGCAGGGGCGGCCGATTCAGCGGAACTGATCAAGGGGGCGCTGCCCGTGCTGATCGCCGCATTCTGCTACCCCATCGGCAACCAAATGGTGTGGGAGGCCAAGACCGGCCACGGCCGTTTGCCCGATATCAGTGACCCAATGCTGGAGCACCCCTTTGCCAAGGTGCTGCTCATGTCCCTGGGCAGCGTTCCCTTCTGGATCCTGCTGGTAGTCGTGACCGCACCACCGCCGCCGGTCGGCGGGCAGATCGTGAACACGGCCCTGGTGGCCCTGTTCTCAGGTGTGATGGCCACGAGCCTGTTCCTCTTTGCGAGGAACGAATCGAAAACCGGCAGTCAACTGGCTGCCGTGGACGCCACCCAATCCAGCGAGGTGATCTTCGCCCTGGTCGGGGAGATTCTGATCATCGGTGCCGCCCTGCCCAATGCCCTGGGGGTGTTGGGGATAGTGGCCACCGGTGCCGGGTTGGCGCTGTTCGTCCGGTTTCAGGAAACGTCTGTTTAAGGGGCCCGGCGAAAACCAATTGCGGCAAATTAGACCCCAGGTTACGATCTCGTCCATTAACAACCGTCTCTGGAGACAACCGAAAAGGAGAAAAACCATGGTAACCCATCCCGGTTTCAACAAACGCTTTATCGCCCGTTCATCCGTGCTGGCAGCTTGCGCCCTGGCCGCCTTGTTCCTGGTACAGTGCAGCGGCGGGGACGGTTCGGCCATTTTTGTCATGGAACCGCTGCCATACAGTCAGGATGCCCTGGCCCCCACCATCAGTGCGGACACCATGGGGTTTCACTACGATAAACACTATGCCGGTTATGTGAAAAAGGCCAATGCGCTGACCAAAGGGATGGGTTTTTCAGGCAAGACCGCTGAAGCGGTGATCCAGGCGACCGCAGGGGACGCGTCCAAAGCGGCCGTCTTTAACAACGCCGCCCAGGCATGGAACCACGCCTATTTTTTCAAATGCCTGAAACCGGGTGGCGGGGGTGCCCCGGAGGGCCTGCTGGCTGAGATGATCGATTCAGCCTTCGGCGGTTTCGTGGAGTTCAAGGCGCTCTTCATCACCGCTGCCAAGGACCAGTTCGGCAGCGGCTGGGTATGGCTTGTCCTGGACGAGGGAAAGCTGGCGGTGGTCACCAGCGCCAATGCGGACACGCCCCTGGCCCATGGTCTGATCCCGCTGTTCACCGTGGACGTTTGGGAGCATGCCTATTATCTGGACTACCAGAACCGACGGGGGGATTTTGTCCAATCCGTGCTGGACAATTTAGCCAACTGGGATTTTGTGGCGGCCCAGCTGGAGAAAGCCCAACCGCCACAGGGGTAAGCACCCGGACAACGAAGGCGATCTGCAGGAGGACAATTCGCTCCACCTTCCGGAGGTGGGGCTTCCCATTGGCCTGTTAAACATAAAGCCACCGCCACGACCGGAACGTTTCAGAAGCTATGTCAGCTCTCATCTTGTCAGCCTTGCCGAAAAAAGAAACGCTGCCCATTACCATGGCGGACGGGAGCCGGTCGAAGATTACCGCGTACCCTGTCGATGGTGGTCGTCGCCCGGTATGCATCCTCATGCCGGCCATGGGTGTCCCGGCGTCCTGGTACGAACCGCTGGCCGGCACATTGGGCCGCCAGGGGTTCCAGGCTGTCACCGCCGATTTGCGGGGGCATGGTGAGAGTTCGCTGCGGGCTTCCCGGTCGGTGGATTTCGGTTTCCGCGAGATGGTCGACCAGGATCTACCGGCCGTGGTGGCAGCTACGGCAGGGCGATTTCCCAGATGCCCCATCTACCTGTTGGGACACAGTTTGGGTGGTCAGATGAGCGTGCTGTACGCCGGGCTTTTTCCAGGCCGGGTGGCTGGGATCGTATTGGTGTCGAGCTGTTCAGTCTATTTCAGGGGGTGGACCTTCCCCGCCAATCTGACCATCCTGCTGGGAACCCAACTGGCCTGGGGAATCTCAAGGCTGCTCGGCTACTATCCAGGCCGGCGTTTGGGCTTTGGCGGCCGGGAGGCCAGAACCATGGTACGCGACTGGGCCCATAATGCCCGCACCGGTTGTTACCAGCCGGCCAATTGCAGCTGCGATCTGGAGGCGGCGCTGGAACGGGTGGTTACGCCCGTGCTGGCCATTGCCATTGCCGACGACCACCTTGCCCCGCCCCGGGCAATCCGCTATCTTTGCGACAAGTTGAAAAATGCGCCGGTTGAATACCTGCACATGGGGGCCGACGAAATTCCCGCTGCGGGGCAGAATCATTTTGCCTGGGTGGCCCATGCCGATGCCATTGTACGGGAAATGGGGCTCTGGATGGCCACATAACCACGTTCTTCTGAGGAGTTGAATCCGTATGGACATGACTGATACCACTATTGAACTGCTTGATAAAATAAGGCAAAATGCCCCTCTGGTCCACAACATCACCAACTTCGTGGTGATGAACCCGTCGGCAAATATACTGCTGGCGACAGGGGCGTCCCCGGTGATGGCCCACAGTCGCAAAGAGGTGGCGGACATGGCTGCCATGGCCGGTGCCCTGGTGCTTAACATCGGCACCCTGGCGGAAAAATGGATCGAGGCCATGGTGCTGGCTGGCAAGGCGGCCAATCAACGGGGCATCCCGGTGATACTGGACCCGGTGGGTGCCGGGGCCACCGGTTACCGCACCCGCACCGTCAAGCACATCCTCGGTGAAACCAACATTTCGGTGATCCGGGGCAATGCATCGGAGGTGCTCTCCCTGGCTGATGACGACGTGAAGACAAAAGGGGTGGATTCATCCTTATCCCTGTCCGACGAGATCGTGGCGGCCGCCGGCGCCATCGCTCGGCAACACACCTGTATCGTTGCTATTTCAGGGGAGAAAGATATAATCACCGACGGCACTCGGATGTTTCGAGTGGCTAACGGTGTGCCCCTGATGACCCGGGTGACCGGCCTGGGATGCGGGCTATCGGCGGTTGCCGGCGCTTTTTGTGCCGTGGCCCGGGAGGACCTGCTGGCCGCTACCGCCGCTGCATTCGGTTTCTACGGGTTGTGCGGGGAGTTGGCCCTGGCTGTCAGCGACCGGCCGGGCAGCTTTTTCGTAGCCTTCCTGGACAGTCTTTATTCGGCCGGGAGTGGTGAAGTCCACAAGCATTTGAGGATCGAATAGTCACCGTCAACCAGTATGACAATACTTGCAGGAGACATGATTCATGAAGCCGTGCAGAGAATGCAAGCACCAGGTGAGTGAACAGGCCGTCGCCTGTCCAAACTGCGGGGCGCCGTATCCGGCCCGTGAGCGCTGGGACGGCTACGGCTTCGAGTATAAGAGCCAGGCCAATTTTCTCGGGCTTCCCCTGCTGCACATTTCCTTTAAATACAGGCCCAATCGTATGCCGGTGGTGGCCAAAGGGGTGATTGCCGTGGGGCAGTTCGGCGCCGGGATCATCAATATTTCTCAATTTGGCATCGGCGTGATCAGCCTGGGCCAATTCACCATTGCCGGCTATGCCCTGGCCCAGTTCGCCCTGGCCTATTCGTGCATCGCCCAGTTCGCGGTATATGCGGATCAGGGTGTTGGACAGGTTCTGGTCACATGGGCCGAACTGCTGGGACGGTTATAAAAAGGAATCTATAAATATGAACCCTGATTTTCGAAGACGGCTGCTTCAGGGAGATCTTTTGACGGGTACGATCGTCACCCTGTCCTGCCCGCCAATCGCCGAACTGCTTTCCCGATCCGGTTTTGACTGGCTCTTCATCGATGGTGAGCACGGCTGCCTCTCCGCGTGTGACATACAATTGCTGCTGCAGGCGGCCCAACCCGCGTGCCCTTGTGTGGTTCGTGTGGCGGCGAACCATGAGGTTTACATCAAACAGGCCCTGGACGCGGGTGCGGACGGCATCATCGCTCCGTTGGTGAACGATGCCGACACGGCGGCCCGGGTGGTGGCGTATGCCAAGTATCCGCCGATGGGCAAAAGAAGCGTGGGGATCGCCAGGGCCCAGGGATATGGCGCGTCCTTTGCTGACTATGTGAACCGGGCAAACGAGAATATGGCCGTGATCGTCCAGGTGGAACATGTCGACGCGGTCGACAACATCGCATCGATCCTTGATGTATCCGGCATTGACGCGGTGTTCATCGGTCCCTACGATCTTTCCGCGAGTATGGGAAAACCGGGAAATATCCACGATGCCGATGTTCAGCACCGTGTCGAAACGGTCCGTCAGGCCTGCCTGAAACGCCGCATGGCCCTGGGAATTTTCGGTGTGGATGCTGCCGCGGTGGTGCCTTTTATCAAGCAAGGCTATACGCTGAACGCCGTGGGAATGGACACGTTGATGCTGGATCAATCGGCCCGGCGGGTTCTCTCTGAGTTGAAAATATAAAACCCTTATCGACATTCAGCAGCCTGCATGGCCGCTCCCATGTCGAAGACAAGCCGCTGGTAATTTTCAGCAAAGCGGTCCCAGTCCGAAGGGGTGTCTACCCTGGCGTTCTCCATGACTGACAATACACGGTTGACCGCCCGTTTGAGTCGGATGCAAATGAAGACACGGGTGGCGGCATTGATCTCCCCCAGCATGGGTTCCATCTGCATCAGACGGGCGCTGGCCAGGTAATAGACCGCTGGAACGCTCTCCGGGGCCAGCTGGTAGAGCGCCTCAGCCGCACCCAAAAACCGCTTCACCGTCTGTTCGGCCGTTTCGCCGGATTGCAGATCTTTGAGATTTCTCAGAGATTCGCAAAGATTCTCCTGATATCGAAGTTGAACCTCGGCATTGTCCCAGGACGGTTTTAAGGTTAGCCCTTTTTTCAGTTCGTCGGCGGCGCAGGCGAAATTGACGGCTGGGTCCCTGCCCATTTTGGCCAGGCGAAAGCAGGCGTCACCCCTGATCAGGTGAAGCTGGCCGCACTCGTCAGATGTCCGCTGGCAATTGACTGCCTGTGCGGCGAGCCATTCCTGGTCGCCACGTGCCGCGTGCTGCCGGAATTGACTCAACTGCAGGCTGGTGCAGCCGGAGAATACGAGGACCAGCATCAGGCAGGCGGCCAGTGCCGGCTGCCCCCGCATCAAGGCGGTTCGATGAACCGGTGAACGGGTTTGTGGCGTCATGCGTCCGTAGCCTCCTTTCTCATTTCTTCGAAAATGTTCATCAGGGGTTGGCCGGGGGGTGCCGCAGGCGGCACGAATCGTTTGGAGTCAGGGCCACAGCTGGGGATTTTTCCAAGATTTTACAGGCTGGAGTACCGGAGGCATTGGAACTTAGAAAAAGTGAAACCGGCCTATGCGCCTGTCGAAAAACGACTGCGCAAGCCAGAATGAATGCCATTTTCGCTAAAGTCGTGGCTTTCTTCGCCGCTCCCGGTGAATGGAAAACAGTTTTTCGCTGATCGCGTCGAATATGAATTCACTGGTGGGAATGCCTCTGGATTTGCAGAAGTCTTCGACGCGGTCATACAATGCCTTGGGAATGTCCGTGCAGATACAGTCATCATCTGTCGCTTCTAATTTTTCACTCATCACATTGCCCTTTCAGGGGCTTCCCGGTTCAGCGGATTCAGTTCTTGTAGCGTGTGCCTGTCAATATATAGCGCCGTTGGTGATATCGTCAAGTTCTAAGATTGCTGGAAAATATCAGGTTACATGTTCTCGGCAATGGTTATCGTTCGATCGCCAAGCATATTCACGTAGCTGCCCATCTCGTTGTCGTACCAGCCGTATATGACGGCCTGGGTGACCGGTGCGCGAACCACCGTGTCCGTGAGGCTGTCCAGCACGGATTGGGAAAAGCCGGGGATGCTGGCCAGATCTAAACTCAGGTCTGCCGTGCGGGTATGGGTTTCATCGCCCTCGATCACCGCCGCTGCATGGGGTGAGCCCAGAATATCCACAGAAACATTCTGCTTCTCAGTGTATTTCAGATAACCGTTGGGATCCAGCTGCGCGGCCTGGTCGTAGACACTGTTAAGTACCCCGCGGCGGACCGGTTCTTCGGAAGGGCTTTCCTGAATACTGAGCACCAGGATGATCAAGGATCCTGAACTGACGGGCACGCGCACCGACTCGGCAATGAACCCGATGTGCTCCATTTCGGGTATCACCAGCCTCAGGGCCTTTGCCGCACCGGTGGACGTGAGGATGATGTTGTTTATAATCGACCGGTTTTTTCTCAGATCAGTCTTGCCGGCCTTGGGCAGACGATCCAGAACCTGCTGGGAGCCGGTGGCGGCATGGATCGTGGCCATGGAGGCCGACAGGATCCGTTTGGCCCCGAAGGCGTTGATCAGGGGTTTCATCATGTGAGCCAGGCAGGTGGTGGTGCACGAGGCGTTGGAAACGACCCGGTGGTGCCGGGGGTCGTAGTCGTTGGCGTTGATTCCCATCACGGTCGTAACCGCATCGTCGGGCATGGCGGCACCTTCCTCTTTGATCTTGAAGGGCGCGGAAACCACCACTTTTTCGGCACCGGCTTCCAGGTGCCCCCTGACCGACCCTTTGGGATGGTCGGCCGTCAGGGTCGGATCCAGGAACTGGCCGGTGGTGTCCACCACCAGACGCACGCCATGGGCCTTCCAGTCGATGGCCTGGGGCGTGCGTGCGGTTCTCAAAACCCGCAGGGTAATGTCGTCCACAACCATCGTCCCGCTGCTGTCGTCGATGTCGGTGATCACCGGCTTGGCCTGGTACCCATGTAGAAAGGCATGCAGGGCACCATACGTGGAGTCCCGTTCCAGGTAGTGGGCGATGTCCGCCAGGCTCGTGCCGGCCTGACGACCGATGTTGACGACGATTTCCTTGAAGTATCGCCGTCCCACATGATGCCACACCGTGAGTTTGCCGATGCGACCGAGGCCGTTGATACCGATTTTCATCTGTTCTTCGTTCATGGCATTTTCTCCTCGTCAGGCCTCCCTGATTTTCATGGTCCCTTGATAAACGGATCCCTCCCGACCGTCAATGCTTATGTAGTCGCCCGATCGGATGACTACCTGGTTGAACAGGGCGGTTTTTTCCTTTTCGTTGCACACGAGGGTGCCGCATCCCACCACACAGGTCTTGCCCAGCCGGTGCGCCACCACCGATGCATGGCTGGTCAACCCTCCCCTGGCGGTGAGTACGCCGTCACTGGCATAAATCTCTTTGATGTCGTCGGGAACTGTGTCTCCGCGAATCAGGATCAGGGTCGTGTCCGGTTCGGCTTCCCGCCAGCGGTCGATTTCCGCCAATGTAAAGACCGCCCGGCCGCTCATGGCTCCGCCGGCAACGCCGATGCCGTGGCCCAGGTAGTGATCCTCCGGATTGCCCGCCACGTCGAAAGCGAGCACGGTTTTTCGCTCCCGGATGGCCATGTCCCGGGTCTGGAGCAGGTAGATGTCGTCGGCTGAAGCACCTTCGAAGGTGAATTCCATCTCCTGGGGGCTCCATCCTTTTTTATAGATGAGCTGGGCCGCCCATTTGCGGATGGCCTCATAAATGGCCGGGTAGTGGGTCTCCAGGGTGATGTCCGTGTCCCGCATCTCGATCTCTTGCTGCTTGACCGAAATGGGCAGGGTCCTCACCAGACCCGACACCACATCTTCCCCCTGGTTTTCCAGGGTGAAATCGCCCCACGGACTCAAGGTGTCCCCGGACCAGCGGGGGTTGTGGGTGAAAAAAACGCCGGAGCCCGCCTGGGGGGAGATGTTGCCGAAGACCATCTCCTGAACCGTGACGGCGGTGCCCCAGTCGTCCGAAATGCCCATGATTTTCCGGTAGGTCTCTGCCCGGGGAGATTCCCATGAGGAGAAAACCGCGTTGATGGTCATGAATAGCTGGTCCAGGGGATCGTCGAGCATCTCTACACCCTCGTCCTGGATCCGGGCTTTGTAGGCCAGGGCCACCATTTTCATCTGCTCGCCGGTGAAACCTTTTTTCAGCGGGATGCTCAGTCGTGATTTAAATTCGGCAATGATGGCGTCAAAATCGTCGCGTGCCAGCCCGAAGGCCATGCCGTAGCATTGCAGGAATCGACGGTAGTTGTCCCAGGCGAACCAGGGGTTGTCCATCTTGTGAGCCAGCCCCTCGGCGATTTCCTCGTTGATCCCTACGTCCAGGAAGGTTTCCATCATGCCGGGTTGAGAAATAGAAGCACCGCTGCGCACCGAGAAGAGCAGGGGATTGGCCGGGTCCCCAAACCGTTTTCCGCTGATTTTTTGGATCTGGTTAATATGCTGCCGAACCTGCTGCCGGAAGTTCTTCTTCACCGGAGCGAAGCCATCGATCAGTTCCCGACAGCGAAAGGCCTCGGTGGTCACGATGAATCCTGGGGGCACCGGCAGCCCCAGGTTTTTCAGCTTGAGCAGATTCAAGCCCTTGTTGCCCATATAGATGATGCCGATGGCGCTGTTGTTGACCGCTTCCAGGCCGGTTATGATCCGCTGGGGGTCATAGTTGAGCAGTAAATGGAGTTTGTCCTTGGGGAGCATGTTGGACTGGTGAAACAAGGTGTTGAGAATTCGGGTTAAAAACAGGTCCAGTTGTTGGAGGCCCAGGGAGGTGGCGATACGATCCCGGAAAAAAATCTCTGAGACCCGGTGCTTGAGCTTGTCCGCATCGACGGTATTCTCCCGGGGAAGGTATTTTTCCAGGATTCGGTCTGCGGGCATGTGGGAGAGAATGCGTGTCAGGTTCTGCCCGTGAATGTTATTGAAGTAGTCGTTGATTATATTTTTGACGGCGACGGCGAATCCCTTGAAAATGTCCAGGTACTGGGTAAGGGTAAATCCTCTCACCTCTAAGGCATGGGCCAGCAGATCCAGTTGACGCTCAAGTTCCACTGAGTAAATGCCGTCCAGGCGAAGGGCCTTGTCAAACAGGGTGAGCCGCTCATAGATGTCGTGAAACGTGCCCCGGGTGATCAGGCCGAGATTGATCTGGTCGACCAGTTCTTCGAACAGCACGTTAATCAGGGACTCGACCCGAAAGGTGAGTCCCAGTGCATCGAACTTGCGTTCGTGGTAGCTGCCGTACATGGAGGGAATATCGATCGTGATGTGGCGCTTTTTGTAAATGTCCGCCCGGATTTCGTAAGTCTCCTCGGAGAGGATGACCGCCTTGAGACGCTCCAGGTAGTCCATCAGCATGAACAGCCGTCGTTTCAGGTCGGGCTCGTCCAGGGCGGCGCGCAGACTTTCAAGGTCTGGAAAAGATTCCCTGTCCAACTGCTGCATGTGGTGGCGGAGGGATTTATAGTCCAGCTGATATTTGTGGTAAAGCAGTTTGTAAAAGGCCGCGATGAGCACCACCCGCTCGGTGTCGACAGCATTGGCGCCGGGCGCTTCAGCCAGCAGGGTCTGGATACGATCGTTTTCCTCTACGAGCAGCTCTTCGGGAAGCACCAGGCCCCGGTTGTTCAGGTGCGTGAAAAGGGCGTTGACCCCGTCAATGTATTCACCACGGACATCGATTTGCGCAAAGATGCTGGGGGGGACAAAGGGTTGAAGTGGTGCCTTGTCCCGTGTCTGCCAGAAGTGCAGAACGGCTTCCATGAAGCGGATGATTCGGTTGGAACTCTCTACATGGCTTTGCTTGCGCAAAAAATGGATGAGTATGTCCCGCCGATGGGTGATTTCATCCAGTCGGGTGGAGATGTCACGCAGATTACCCTCCGCGCCGATATCGTTAAAAAAAGCCGGAAAGAGGCGGGTCAGCTGTTTGGCAAGATTATAGACCGGTCCGATCTCACTGTTGAGAAAACGGGTGATGTCCCTGGGGAACAGGTCCGTGTCTTTGATGAATATCCCGGATAACGAGAGCTTGATGATCAGGCTGGAGAGCAGTCGCGAGGACCATTTGGGTTTGCATTCGATCAGCTCCAGCCATGTGCGGATATTCTGCAGGTGTGCCGAATTGACCTGGATTTGCCAGTCGTTGCCCACGCCGCCGAGCATGGGGGTCTGAAATCCCAGATCCACCACCCGGTCGATAAAAAAGTTCACCAGGTCGATCTCATCGGTTTTGTAGACCCCCTGGCCCATGTTGAGAACACAGGTCAGGGACGTGGCCGGAAATTGCTCCGTCCGGGTTTTAAGGATATACAAGGTTTTTTCGATCAGATCGCCGATGTGCCGGTAGCTCTCATTTTCGATCAGCCAGCCGACGGTGCGATTGATGTCGCGCAAGGCCTCTTCGTGGATCAGGTTCAGGCCGGAAATGCTCATGATATGAAAAAGAAAAATGACCTTCCAGTGTTTGCCCTGCCCGCCGTCGGCGTTGACCTGCAGAAGCATCTGGGGCATCTTGCGGTATCGTTCGACGATGGCACTGAAATCCGTTAAGGTGAGCAGTTGGCCGAATACCGACGGGGCATCGCTTTCCGGCAGGCTCTCGATCTGGTACAGGTGGTCCTTCAAGGCGTGCAGCGCTTCATGGGAAATTTCCGAAAAACAGGCGCGGACAGGCTCCGGATCGCGGATCTGGCCCGCAGCCGCTTGGAAACAGTCCCACGGGTCCTTGACCTCGCACCAGAAATCATAGGTGACCTTGCAGGTGCGGATCAAAAGGCGGTTGAGCACCGTATAGTCGGTGATCGCGCTGTTGCCTCGTTCCCCCAGCAACCGGATGATTCGCCTGATCGGGTAAAAACTTTTGACAAAGAGAAAAAACCGGTCGTCAGGGCAGTCGTGGATCTTTTTGAAGGCCGCGTTGAGTGCTGGCAGAAAATCGGGAAGGCGGTCCTTCGAGCCGCCGATAATCTGCTGCAGATACAACAGCAGGTTGTCCACCGCATCCGTGCGAACGTCTTCATCCACGTTGGACTCGATGACCTCGCTGAATATTCCGACCATGGCCTCAGCCGCTTCCACTCCCCGGGGGTGGGACTGAAACAGGTGAAAGTAGTCCAGTGCGTACCCGCGTGCCTCCCCCACGATAAACTGCCAATTGCGATAGGGATGGCTCAATTCCCGAAGGAAGGTGTTCACCCCGTCCATCAACCCGAAGTAGCGGGACATGACCGCCTGAATACTTTCATAGCGGGCATCGATGGTAACATCCACATAGGTGCTGGCCAGGTTGGCTTCTAAGGCTTTGGACTTGATCATTGTCATATTGGAAGAAGATCCCCTCGCGGTTCCGGTTGTCTATCTGAAACTAAACTATCAAAGCGATGCCCGTATTTCAAGGCGAGCCTTTCCGGTTTTCGATTTCCGTTTAAAGAAAATTGTGATAGTGAACAAATACCTTCTGGATTCATAGGGTTGACCCGCCCCCGGTGTTTCGGCTGAGCATGAAGTGATTGACCGCGTTGGCATGATCGCACCAGGGGTTGCCAATTTGCCTTTTCACGCTACACAGGTCAGGGCCATGGATGAAAAAGAAATACACCTGGATGATGCCGCAGAACAGCTTTTTTCTCAGATCGAGGGAATCGAAGAACACAAAAAAGGACGTTCGGCTTCGGAATTGATGGCCGAGAGCCTGTCCGAAGAGCAGAAACAGCAGGACGTATGGCGGATTCTGCTTTGCGAAATTGTGCACCACATCGCCGGCTATTTTCAACGCATGGATCTGGATGCCAGACAGGCCGAGGAGCGTCAGACCTTCGATCAACTGACGGAGACCCTGGCCAAACTGTCCCAAATGCCCCAACAGGCAGGGCGGATTCTGGTCCGCTTTCGAGGACTTTCCGCGGATTCGGATATTCCCGAGCGGTTGGATTACGAGATCCTTTTTGGAAACATGGTGGTTGATCTGGATTTTGTTCCCACGATGATCAAGCGCCACGGGTCCCTGCTGTCCCACCTGATGGGCCAGTTGATGGATACCTTCGGAATTTTCGCCGACCGCGGCATCAGCAACCTGAACCTGAACTTGCCCAAAGGAGATCCCGACTCTCTGGACCGGTTGCGTCGCAGCCTTCACATTCTATGCCGGCTTTACCGGGCGCACGGGAACCAGCGTGACATTGTCCTGGGGCCCGGTAAGGAGAATTTGGTGCCCATGGTAACCGATGAGAAGGGGAGCCTCGATACCAATCTGAGCCTGGTGGCCGGCGTCAACCGATTGAATGCCAAAACCATGCGCAACCTCGTTACCAAGGTAGATGCCTGGATGCAGAAAAAAGAGGCGTCCGACGAGGGCTGTCAGTATACCAGCGTATACAATGCCATTTTCGGTCTGCCCAAGATCAGTGCGCAGCTGATACCTCCGCCCCTGGAGATCAACAATCTGGACTGGCTTATGCGGGGGGAAAGCGAAGAAAACTTTACCCGGGAGAAAGCCCAAGTGGCGCGGATCATCGCCAGTGTGGAGGCCTCACCTGAAAAGGCCGCCAAGGTGATAAAAAGTGTCTACGGTGATGACTACCAGAAAATCAATTCTCACCATCTGGAAGAGCGGCTGGGGCTCTCATCCGGCCTGCTCCAGGCCATCGACAATAAGCCCAAAAGCGAAGATGCCCGGCAGGAGGTGTTGAACAACCTGCAAATGCGTCTGGACACGGTGAGAGACGATGTGTTCGACAACCTGTATTTTAACCGTTCCCAGGACGGTGACGTGGGCGGGCGCGGGCCCATCCTGGGCGCAGTCCACCGGCAGTTGCATAAAATGGTCTCCTTTTTCAAAGGGCGGTCCTCCACCCGGAAAAAGATGACTTCCATGGTTCACGGCACGATCCGGTTTGAAGAACGCGATTACGAGGTCCTGGCACAGGATTTTGGCATCGATATGGATGAGGCCCGCCAGCTGGTTGATGTACTGAAAAAGTGTTTCAACGATAAGGGCCGTTTCCTCAAAGCGTCATTTGCCGATGCCCTCTCCCGCTTCACCCGCTACGAGAAAAAGATATTCGAGTTCCTGTGGCGGCATCTCAAGGATGTGGTGGCACCGGAAGACCGAACCGCTTTTCTCAATGCCCTGCAGATGCTCACCTCCAGGATGAACCAGCCCAAGCGCGCCTTCAAGATCCTGTTGGAGGATATTCTCAAGGACCCTGGCGATATTCAATTTTCGGATGCCAAAGCCCTGGTGCTGGCCAACCTCATCCTCCACGAATATGACAAGAGCCTGGCCGACATCGAGATCACACCGGAAGACATCCTTTTCAACCAGCGTGGTCTGAACAAGGAGGTGGCGCGGTATGCCGCATGGCGCATGGATCGGGATCAGGAAGCCTTTTTCGACAAGGTCCGGACCATTCATCAAGCCCTGTGCGAAGCACTGGAGTTTGGCATGACCCGCAAGCACCGTCTTTCCGCAAAGGATCTTTTGAGTCTGGAGCGGGAGGTTTACATCTTTTTGTCCATGATTGAAACGGTCGTGGGGCGTTCGGTGCTGCGCAGTGCCCTTGCCGAATACGGCAGCCCGGAATCAGACCTTTACTTCCTGAAGGAGAGCGACCGGTTCATGTCCCATCTGCTGCAGAACCTGCGAATAGCCATTCGCGGACTGGCCAACATCGGCAGCATGGATAACATTCCATCTCTGGACGCCGTCAAAACGCGGGAGGAGGTCTTTCAGCGCCTCAAAAAAACAAAGGCGCACCGTGATCAGTCCCGCCTTATTTCGGAATGGGTGGACGAGGCGGTGAAGATCATCAAGTTCCGTTCGTAGTGTCTGTCCCTAAATGGCATCTTGCGGCCCAGTTCGGCGTTCTCGTGTTTTGTAAATCCTCGACGTAGCGCTGCTACGCCTGCGGTTTCCAAAACCCTGCGCCCCAAGCTACCATTTATGGATAGACACGAAATTGCGCCATCTCACCAATTGCGCCATCTCACCAAATGATAAGATCCTCCCCATGGGGAAATCAGTCCATCCGTCGGAAATGCGATTATTTATGAGTTCATCAAATGATATTGCCTGTAGTTAGCTTTAACCGCTTGTAATTTTATAGTTTATTCTTTATTTAATCCAGCCTTTGGTTTTTGCACCCGTTTAACTACCCCACCTTTTTTTGAGCATACGCAAAAAAACTGCTTGACGTTTTATGAGCTTATGCTTAATTTAGATTTGGTCAAATACTCGTTTGTATGCGGAATGGGCCGTAGGCAGATGAGGTGGCATTCATGCACGCAGGATTGTTATTCAGGGAGGTTAGACCCAATGATTATCAGTATTGCCAGCGGTAAGGGGGGGACGGGAAAGACCACCGTGGCCACCAATCTTGCCGTATCGGTATCCGGCCCGGTCCAGTTGCTGGATTGTGACGTGGAAGAACCCAATGCCCATCTGTTTCTACGGCCATCCATCCAGGAAACCAAAACCGTCACTACGCCGGTTCCTGAAATTGACCTGGAAAAATGTACCCAATGCAAGAAATGTGCGGAAATATGTCGGTTCCGGGCCATCGCCGTTCTCGGCGATACGGTGCTCACGTTTCCCGAGCTTTGCCACAGCTGCGGTGGGTGCATGGCGGTATGCCCGGAGGGGGCAATTACCGAGAAGGGGCGGGAACTGGGCGTCCTGGAAGCCGGGGCCATGAATGGTGTCTCTTTTGTCCACGGGCGGCTGCGGGTGGGGGAAGCCATGTCTCCACCGCTGATCCGGGCTGTTCGAGACCGAACCTGGGCCGACGGTCTGACGCTGATCGACGCCCCGCCGGGCACCTCGTGCCCGGTGATCGCCGCCATGAAGGATACGGACTTCGTCCTGCTGGTCACCGAACCGACCCCCTTTGGCCTTCACGACCTGAAACTGGCGGTGGAGGCGGTGAAAATACTCGAGATTCCCATGGGACTGGTCGTCAATCGCGCCGATGTGGGTGACGACAACGTCAGGGACTATGCCCACGCCGAAGGGCTCCCGATCCTTATGGAGATTCCCTATGACCGGCAGATCGCAGAAAGCTATTCCCGCGGGGAAATGTTCGCCCTGGCCCTTCCCGAATGGAAGGCCCGTTTCCGGGAACTGATTGAAAAAATTGAAACGATGACTGGAAAGGGGGCCGGTGCACAATGAAGGAACTGGTTATTTTAAGCGGAAAAGGGGGCACGGGAAAGACCAGCCTGACGGCAGCTTTTGCCACTCTGGCCACCGGCTGCCTGCTGTGCGATGCGGATGTGGATGCGGCGGATCTCCACCTGCTGATGCAGCCCGACGTTCGCAAGCGAACCGATTTCCAGGGTGGCGGGGTGGCGGTGATCGATCCGCAGCGGTGCACCGAATGCGGCACCTGCATCGACATGTGCCGGTGGTCGGCCATCGGGCCGAACTTCGTTGTCGATGAGATCGGATGCGAGGGCTGCGGGGTATGTGTGGATTTTTGTCCGGAGCAGGCCATTGATTTTCCCATCAAAACCTGCGGCCAGTGGTTTATCTCCGACACCCGCTTCGGGCCCATGGTGCATGCCCGGCTGGGCATCGCCGAGGAGAATTCCGGCAAGCTGGTGACCCTGGTGCGTCAGCAGGCCAGGCAACTGACCGAAGAGAGAGGCCTTGACCTGATCCTGACTGACGGCCCTCCGGGTGTGGGCTGCCCGGTGATCGCTTCGGTGGGCGGTGCCACCAGTGTGGTGATCGTTACCGAACCCACCGTTTCCGGTATCCATGACATGGGCCGGGCCATCGAACTGTGCCGGCACTTCAAGGTGCCGGTGATGGTGTGCATCAACAAGTTCGATCTAAATCCGGACAACAGCGCCACCATTGAACGGATGGCCCGTGACGGGGGCTTGCCGGTGGTCGGCCGCGTTCCCTTCGATCAGGCGTTTACCCGGGCCATGGTGCAGGGAAAGACGCTGATGGAATTCGACGGCAACAGTTCGGCCGGCGAGCATCTTCGACAGGTATGGGGAAAAATCATGCACACTGCGGCCATGACGGCCGAACAATCAATAGTACCATAAAAAAAAAGAAAAGGAGTAGACCGTATCATGGAAAAAGGAAGAATCGCCATCCCTTCGATGGAACAAGGGGGTCTGGACGGCAAACGGGCAGGGCATTTTGGCCATTGTGACACGTTTACCCTGGTGGACGTGAAAGACGGAGTCATCGAAAAGATTTCCACCATCGCCAACCAGGAACACGTTCAGGGCGGCTGCATGGTGCCGGTGAACCTGCTGGCGCAAAATCAGGTCAATGCCCTGATCGTGGGCGGCATCGGTATGCGCCCGCTCATGGGATTCCGCCAGGCAGGCATCGATGTATACCACGACGACCAGCGCCAGGACATCCGTCCGGTGGTGGAAGACCTGATTTCTGGACGGCTGGCCATGATTGCCGACAATCAGGTGTGTGGTGGTGGCGGACACTAGGCTTTTGAGGGAGGAGATTACATGAAAATTGCCGTTACATCCACGGGAAAAGATTTGGATTCACTCATGGATCCCCGTTTTGGACGGGCAGCCTATATCCTGATCGTCGACGCCGACACCCTGGCTGTCCAAGTGTTGGACAACGCCGAGAATGTCAACGCCTTCAAAGGGGCCGGTATTCAGGCCGCCACCATGATCAGTGGCCAACACGCCGACGTTCTGCTCACCGGGTATTGCGGCCCCAATGCATTCAAAGCCCTGGAAGCGGCACGGGTCAAGGTTGCCGGTGATGTGAGTGGTACGGTTCGTGAAGCGGTCGCCGCGTTTGCAGACGGGAAGGTCAAGCTGACCTCCGAACCCAATGCCGAGGGGCACTGGTAGTCCATGCCGCCGCGATAATCCTCCGGCGGCGGTGCTCGCATCTGTCTGACAGAGACCGCTGCCGCCGGTGAAAAAGCAGTGATCGATGGGGACAAGAGGCGGCCGCCATCTTTCGTAGCGTCTGGCTGAAACTTCCCTCACCCGTGCTTTTCCCATGCCATAAGACAATCATTTGACGGCAGCGCTTCTTTGGACTATTTTAAATGATCCAATTCACAGGAGAGGTGTCCATGTGAGTGTCCTTAGAAAGCCCCTACGAACGACCCGGAGTCAGCCGGTGATCGAGGGTGCCGGTGTTCATCTAAAGCGGGCCTTCGGCCACAGCGAGGCCCCCCGGTTCGATCCGTTTCTGTTGCTGGACGATTTTCGGTCTTCGCGTCCCGATCATTACCTCAAGGGTTTTCCCTGGCACCCCCACCGGGGCATGGAGACCATTACCTACATGCTTGACGGTTCCGTGGCGCACGGTGACAGTATGGGCAACACGGGAACCATCGGCCCGGGGGACGTGCAGTGGATGACTGCCGGCAGCGGCATCGTTCATCAGGAAATGCCCCGTGGCGACGCAACTGGCAAAATGGGGGGATTTCAACTGTGGGCCAATCTTCCGGCCAGCCACAAGATGATGGCTCCACGCTATCAGGAGATTCCGTCCCGTCAGATTCCCGAGGTTCTTTTCGATGGCGGGGTTCGTATCAAGGTGGTGTGCGGCCGGGTGGGTGATGTGAACGGACCGGTCACCGATATCGTCATCGATCCCCATTACCTGGACGTGTCCATGCCGCCACACACCCGTTTCAGCCATTCCGTCAGCCCGGGATACACGGTTTTTGCCTATGTCGTGGCGGGCCGAGGCGGTTTTGCAGAGACGATTGATTCCCCGGCCTTGGAAAACGGCACCCTGGTGGCCTTTGAAGACGGCGACCGTGTCGCCGCAGCCAGCGCCGACGATGGTTTCCGGTTTCTGCTGATCTCCGGCAAGCCGATCGGGGAGCCGGTGGCCTGGCAGGGGCCCATTGTCATGAACACCCAGGCGGAATTGGAGACGGCGTTTCGGGACTATCGGGACGGGTCATTCATCAGGCACGGCGCCGGGGGCCAGGAATGATCGACGCTTCCGAACGAAGCAATGATGTCCGGGTGGAAAGCTGGTGCGAGCTGTGCGAACGCCTCTACGATAACTCCTGGCAGGACTCACTCTTGCGGTTTCGCTCCAACTACGCCTTTCGGGGGCTTTCGGACACGTCCTATGACCTGAAGACCAGTTTCACGCGGCGATGCGGTGCCCACTCGCACCTGGAGTACCACCTGCTGCGGAATTTCAGCAAGTATGCCGAGATGCCCTGGACCGGAGAAAACGCCTCCGATTGGCGCTGGCTCACCGTGGCCCAGCACCACGGGCTGCCCACCCGACTGCTGGACTGGACCTATTCCCCGTTTGTGGCGGCCCATTTTGCCACGGCGGACACGGATCAGTTCGACTGTGACGGCGCCATCTGGTTTGCCGACTACGTCAAGATCAACCAGATGCTGCCCCACCCGCTCTCAGACGAACTGATCAACGTCGGGGCCAATGCCTTCACCCTGGAGATGCTCGAACACGCGTTAGGCGATATCAAGGGCTTCGATGCCCTGGGCGATGACCTGGTGCTTTTTTTCGAGCCGCCGTCCATCGACGCCCGCATCGTCAACCAGTTCGCTTTTTTCTCGGTCATGTCCAGCCCCACTGCACAGCTGGATCTGTGGCTGGAGAAGCATCCGGAAATTTGCGGTCGGATCATCATCCCCCGGGAACTCAAGTGGGAGATCCGGGACAAGCTCGACCAGGCCAATATTACCGAACGCACCCTGTTTCCGGGACTGGACGGCCTGGCATTGTGGCTCAAGCGGCAGTATACCCCCCGGACCTGAACGCAATAATGACGGTTCCGTAAAAGGCACGATATCTGCGTTAGGCTTCATTCCTCGTCACTGCGGCGTACGACAAGTACGCCTCCTTCGTCGGGATGAGCAAGCCTTGATCTCGCACCTTTTACGAAACCGTCCGATTGGCAGCTTTTTTCGATTTCATTAAATACTACTTATAGCTAAGGGAGATACTTAAGATGACAGCTGAAACATTCAACGCCCTGGTCGTGGAAGCCGGTGAAGACAAAACCTTTGTCAGACAGATCAAAAAGAGAGCGGTGGACGATCTGCCCGACGGGGATGTGCTCATCCGTGTGAACTACTCCTCCCTGAATTTCAAGGACGCCCTTTCGGCCATCGGCAACAAAGGGGTTACCCGCAGCTACCCCCACACGCCGGGTATCGATGCCGCGGGAACCGTTGCCGACAGCCGGGTCGATGCCTTCAAAAAGGGTGATCCGGTATTGGTGACCGGCTACGACCTGGGCATGAACACGTCGGGCGGGTTCGGCCAGTACGTGCGGGTGCCGGCCGGGTGGGTGGTTCCGTTGCCCAGTGGTCTCACCCTGAAAGAGAGCATGATCTTCGGCACGGCCGGCTTCACTGCCGGCATGGGCATTCTTTTTCTCACTGAACGGGTCAAGCCCGAAGACGGCCCGGTGCTGGTAACCGGCGCCACCGGTGGGGTGGGCAGCGTTTCCGTGGCCGTGCTGGCCAAGCTGGGATATACGGTGGCGGCCGTCACCGGTAAAACGGCTGAGGCGGCATTTCTCAACGGCATCGGCGCATCGCAAATCGTTGCCCGGGAGGACGCCGCCGACACCAGCGGCCGGCCGCTGCTCAAGGCCCAGTGGGCCGGGGTGCTGGACACCGTGGGCGGGGAGATCCTGGCCACGGCCATCAAGTCCACGCATCCCTGGGGCACAGTCACCTGCTGCGGCAACGTGGCTTCGCCCGACCTGCCGCTGACCGTCTTTCCCTTCATCCTGCGCGGCATCCGGTTGATCGGCATCGACTCGCAGAACTGCCCCATGGGCATCCGGCTCCAAGTGTGGGAACATCTGGCCGGTGCCTGGAAGGTCGATGGCCTCCACGAACTGTGCAAGGAGATCGGCCTGAACGGCCTGAACGAAAACATTGACCTGATCCTCAAAGGCATGCAGAAGGGCAGGGTGGTGGTCAACCTGGGTGAATGACCTGGACGTGCAGTTTCCCCCACCCATATGCTCATTATTGCCGCCGCCATGATCCTGGCGCCGGCGAATATTGCTGATGCCCGCATAAACAAGGAGAGTGGCAATATCCGTTTGACAATCTTTCCATATCATCATTTAATATAACTCAGGTTACCGTTTCATCCGGCAGCAGATACACTTATCCAATGATCACTTTTAGCGCCGCTTCCCTTTCATTTGCCGGAAAGTCTTTTATCACCATTCCGCAACGAACGATTGCAGGCATCCTCACCCTACAGGAAAAAGGAGGCTCCCATGAGTGTCAAAGTTCTGATCACCCGCACCGTTCCCAGAGACAAGGGCAGGCAAATGCTTCAGTTTTTCAGGGAGATGCGCTCCCTGGCCACGGCCCAGTCCGGCTATATATCCGGGGAAACCATGAAGAGCAACGATCGTCCCGATGTTTTTCTGGTCATCAGCACCTGGGAATCTGAATCGGATTGGGAAAAATGGCTGTTGAGCAAAGAAAGGCAGGCGATTCAAGAAAAAATGGACACCCTGCTCGGTGGGAAGACCCACTATGAGATGTTTCACTATGGTTTCAAGGAGTGATTGAACCCTCCCCGCGGCCCCGATGAGCGTGATCTCTGCTTCGCTCCGACAAGCCGCGGGGAGGGTTTTGCCAAAAACGGCACTGCTGTGCAGCACCGTAAGGATGAAAATCAATTCCCCATTCGCTCGCCTACCCCGCCACACCGGTGCTCGGTATCTCTGCTTCGCGAGGGGGTGTGCGCTTGGTACCGCGGCTTAAATCAACCGTGGACTACGTTCATGCATTGTTCTCCGGCGCCTTTTCCCGGGTAATCACATCAATCTCGCTTTGAAGTGTCCGGTGCACCGGGCAGCGACCGGCAATCTCCATCAATCGCTGCCGCTGATCCGTCTCAAGGGGCCCGGTCATATCGATCACCCGTTCGATACGATCGATCTTGCCCGTCCGGGTTTCACAGTCGCGGCACTCCGCCGCATCGACTTTGCGGTGCACCAGTGATACCGTGACGGCTTCCAGCGGCCAGGCTTTGCGGTCCGCATACATGCGAAGGGTAATGGCCGTGCAGGCACCAAGGCCTGCCGCCAACAGATCGTAGGGCGCCGGTCCGCTATCCGTTCCCCCTACATCGGCCGGCTCGTCGGCAATCAGGCGATGGCCGCCGGCCGTGATTTCGGTCCGGTAGCGAGACCCGCCGATGCGGGTGACCACCCGGTGTTCACCCGCGGGGGGCCGGTCGGCTGTCTTCTCCCGGCCATCGATATACCTGGCGGCCCATTCGGCAATCACACTGCCCGCATACTCGGCATCTGCCGGCTGGCCCAGCATGTGATCGGCGGTGTCCAGCGAGATGAAGCTCTTGGGGTGCCTTGCCGCCCCGTATATCTGTGCCGCGTTGTCGATGCCTACCACCTCATCCACCGGCGAGTGCAGGACCAGCAGGGCACGCTTCAACTTCGGCAGCACCTCGAGCATGTCCGCAGTTTCCAGATCCTCCAGAAACTGGCGCTTGATCCGAAACGGCCGGCCGGCCAGTGTCACCGATGCCTCGCCGCTTTTTTCAATCTCCGCCCGGGCGTCGCCCAGCAGGTGCCGAACATGCGCGGGGTCGAACGGCGATCCGATGGTCGCCACCGCCTTCACGCCGGGGAGATGGCCGGCCGCCTTGAGGCAGGCCGTGCCGCCGAAGGAGTGACCGATGAGAATTTTCGGCGCCGCGTAATGCGCCTCCAGATATCCGGCGGCAGTGATCAGGTCGGCCACGTTGCTGGAGAAGGTCGTATCTGAAAAATCGCCTTCACTGTCACCCAGGCCGGTAAAGTCGAACCGGAGCACGGCGATACCCTTGCGCGTCAAGGCATGGCTGACGGCGGCCACGGCCTTGGTGTGTTTGCTGCACGTAAAGCAGTGGGCAAAGAGTGCATAGGCCTCCGGCACGGCCCCCAGCGGCAGGTCCAGCCGTCCGGAAAGGGTCTCGCCGTTGGCATTCTGAAAGTTGAGTGTCGTGAATTTCATAGGTCCTCCACATTGGCGAATTCAGGCGGATTGGGCCAATTTAAATGGAAACAAAACATTGCAAGCACCAAATTTTAGGCAAATAACAAATCACAAAAAATAAATTCCAAGCAAATTTCAAAATACAGTATCCAAATCTCAAAATAGGGCCAATGCCAACCGCTGATGATCCTTTTGATTCCGCCAATATTGAAGGTTGGCGTATGTTTACTTCAAGATCATGAGGTTTGGAGCTTTGAATTTGATAGTTGTGATTTATTTGTCATTTGGTTTTTGGTTATTGTATTTTACTTATTTCATGTCTTTTGTTGCCTGGATAAAAAACAAGGATTTCATAAGATACTATTTGTGTTGAATCCATCGGGTCACCTCATTCACCTGCGTCATTTCAAAAAAATCCATGCGGATACCGCTGAAGAGACTGAAAATTCCCACCCAGGTGTCTTTCCAGAACCGGTCGCACACGACGGCCACCTTGTCGATGGCGTGGTCGTAGATCCGCAGGAATCGAAGATCATCGTAAAAATCTTCGGCACTGTTAAATGATGGATAGTGCCGCATCACCAGCACCAGGCGAACACGACCCAGTGCAGCCACGGCCTGGTCCATGTCCCGGCAGATTGCCTTGAACCGGGCCGCGCGGATCTCCGACCGGACGTCGAGGGTCAGTACGTTTCCCGCACCGGTGAACTCTGAAAGCTGCATGGCGGGCCTCCTATGTTTGGCTATTATCCCATTATAATCACATTTGACGGTGTTGTAACATTTGTCGCCGCTTTCCGCTCCGATGGACAGCAGCCGTTGGTGACAGGGAACCCGGCGCTTGCGAATCCTGAAAAAACGGTTACAATAGTCATTTCACAGTCAGTGGGCATTCAGAAGTGAGTCAGTGTCCATCCAGAAATAGGCAAGTTGGGCATTTGTGGATCGACACGAGTCAACCCTCAGCAAAGGAATCCATTTGATGCCGGATAGCAAAAAAGGCTTTTCGAAAACCGCGGAACTGCACTTTACACGCACCAACGGCCCGGTGGACGACGCCATCGACGGCCTGATGGCCCAGGTGGGCGATGTCGCCCACCCGGATATTGTGCGTGAAATCATCCTGGCCGGTCTGAAGGCCGGGCAGGAGAACGGCGGTCGCGCCGATCTGAAGCTGATGAACTCATCCATGAAAGAGATGCGCTTTACCGCCAAAGTCTTCGGTCCCTATCGCACGGTGCGCAAGGTGACGGTGTTCGGCTCGGCCCGAACCCGTTCCGATTCGCCCTTGTATCACATGGCCACCGATCTGGGGAAAAAGCTGGCCGAGGCCGGATTCATGGTGATCACCGGCGGCGGCCCCGGGATCATGCAAGCCACCAATGAAGGGGCCGGCCCGGAACACTCCTTCGGCGTCAATATCCGGCTGCCCTTCGAACAGAAACCCAACCCCGTGCTGGTGGGCAACCCCCGCCACATCACCTATAAATACTTTTTCAACCGCAAAGTGGCCTTCCTGAAAGAGGCCGATGCGGTGGTCCTATTCCCCGGCGGGTTCGGCACCCTGGACGAAGCCATGGAGTCCATCACCCTGCTGCAGACCGGCAAACTCTATCCGCTGCCCCTGTTTTGCATTGACGAACCAGCCGGGACCTATTGGGAACACCTGTTCAGTTTCCTTGATAACGAACTCTCCGGACACGGGTACATCTCACATGACGACTTCGGCCTGATTGAACGGGTGACCCGTCCTGCGGATGCCGTGGCCCGGATCCGTCATTTCTACTCGCGATATCACAGCCTGCGTTACGTAGACGACCAGCTGGTCATCCGCATGTCCACGCCTTTGGATTCAAAACATGTGGACACGCTCAAAAAAGGGTTCGCTGACATTTTAATCCCCGGGGGAGATATGCATCTGTCCGGCCCCTTCGACGATGAAATCAACGAGCCGGAACTGGCCCACCTTCCCCGCCTGGTGGTGGATTTCAACAAGCGGGACTTCGGGCGGCTGCGGCTGCTGGTGGATGCCATTAACGATTTTTAGGCCGCGTGAAAGGGTATCCGAGGATTTTTATTCCATCCGTGTCCACACCGATGTATATTGATTGTCGAGACCCTGATCGGTAAAAATTATAGCATGAGGAGCAATTCAGGCATGTTAGAAATCACCGTGTGGAAAAAAATGGGGATGGTGATGGTCGTTGGCTTGATTCTGGCCGGCTGCGCTTCAGTAAAAGTGGATCGAATGGACGTAGATGAGACGGTGGATCTGAGCGGCCGTTGGAACGACACGGATTCCCGACTGGTGTCCGAGGAGATGATCGGCGACGTGCTTTCACGGCCCTGGATCGACCGCTACCGGGCCGGCACGGGCAAGGACCCGGTGGTGATCGTTGGGTCGGTGCGCAACCGCAGTGATGAACACATCAACACCCAGACGTTCGTCAAGGATCTGGAACGCGCCCTGATTAATGCCGGCGAGGTGGAATTTGTCGCCAGCAGCGGCCAGCGCGGAGAGGTCCGTGAGGAAAGAAAAGACCAGGCGGCTAACGCCTCCGAAGCCACGGCCAAAGCGGAGGGTGAAGAGCTCGGTGCCGATTTCATGCTCCAGGGATCGATCAACACCATCTCCGACCGGGTCGAAGGCAAGGAGGTCAAGTACTACCAGGTCAACCTGGAATTGATCGACATCCAGAGCCAGCGCAAGGCGTGGATCGGCGAGAAGAAAATCAAGAAGCTGGTCAAACGCAGCCGCTTCGGTTTTTGATTCGGACATCATCTTTGCAGGTCCGCATGCCCCATCTGCTGCCCATCATCATGATCTGTCTGGTCGCCTCCGGCTGTGCCGGCGGCAATGTTTTTTCCCGGCTGGACCAGAATCTGGCAAGTGGCGACTGCCCGGCGGCCATCGCCCTGATCGACGAGAGCGATGGTGCATACGGCAGCAACAAGCGGCTGCTCTATCTGCTGGACGCGGCCATGGTACATATGCAGTGCCAGAACCTCGATGCGGCCCAATCCAACTTTCGCAGTGCCGAGGACCTTGCCGAGCGCTTGTGGACCGAGAGCATATCCCGGAATGTGCTGTCCCTGGTCACCAACGACACCGTTCAGGCCTACGCCGGCGAGGATTTCGAACGGGTGATGATTCACCTGATGTCCGCCATCGGCTACCTGCAGGCCGGGCAGCCTGACGAGGCCCTGGTGGAAGCCCGGCGGTTGGATACGCTGCTGGCTGTATTCAACGATAAGTACGAGAAGAAGAATGTTTACAAGGAGGACGCGTTTGCCCGCTACCTGAGCGGCATCCTCCACGAGGCGGACGGTGCCTGGGACGCGGCCTTCATCGACTACCGCCGGGCCGCAGAGGTCTACCGGGAGGACTACCGGGCATACGGAACGGCCCTGCCGGCAATGCTGCTGGCGGACCTGGTGCGGGCGGCATCGGCCGCTGACCGCATGGCGGACATCGAGGGCCTGGTTTCCGCTGACCGAATCGATCAGCCGCACCGCTCCGACGAACCGCCGGACCAGGGCAAGGTTGTCTTTATCACATTTGCCGGATATGCACCCCAGAAGGTTCAGGACATGGTGGTGATCCCGACCTCCCATGGCCCTATCGGCGTGGCCTTTCCGCGAATGGTGGTCACGCCGCCCCGCTGCAGCCAGGGTCGCCTGAATCTTTATGGCGGCGACCACTATTTTGAGTCGGATCTGGTGCTGGTGGAAGACATCAACCGTATCGCCGTCAAGAATCTCGAGGACCGCAAGGGACGCATTCTGGCCAAGGCAATCGCCAGAGCCGTGGCCAAACAGGTGGCCATACACCGCATTGCCCGATCCAGCGACAGCCGCAACGATCAGCGGACCATCGAGGCGATCCTGAACCTGGTCAATATCCTTCTGGTGGAACGGGCGGATACCCGCAGCTGGCGGACCCTGCCCGGCCGGATTTACATGACCCGGATGCACGTCCCCGCGGGTGAGTATACGGTTGAGCTTCAGGCGTGCGGTGGAACCTGGGCCGACTTCGGGCCCCTGTCGGTGGAACCGGGAACCACCCGGTACCTGTTCCGTGACCTTCGCTACCCGGTTTCGGCAAGCATTGAGACCACAAATTGAGCGGCGCAGGTATGACCGCAGCCGCTCATGGAGAGAGCCGATGAAACGACTGCATTGGATAGTCCTTAGCCTGGTTGTGCTGATGGCTGTTGGTTGTGCGGGATCGAAACCTGCCGGGGACATACCGGCGGCCGACCCGTTTCCCGACGACCGGTTCCTGACTGCCGAGGCCGCCGGAGCCACCGAAGGGGAGGCCAAACGCGCGGCCATGGCCGAGTTGGCCGCTATTTTCGAGTCCCGGGTCTATGCCCGGACCGTCCAGCAGGCCACCTCGTGGATGGGGGAGGGCTTGCCGGAACAGTTTGACAGGCAGGTGGAACAGACCGTTCGCATCCATACGGACGTTCAGTTGGAAGGCGCCCGCATTGGTCGCGTCCAACCGGATGAAGCCGCCGGCGGGTTCCGGGCCCTTGCCGTGCTGGACCGCCGTCAGGCAATCAGCCGGTGGCAGCGGGAACTGGCGGAGACCCAGATGACCATTGACGGCCAGGTGGAAGCCCTCGCCGGGGTCAAGGGACGGCTATCGAGACTGGCGGCCCTGAACCGCATTACCGCAATGATGGTTCGCCAGGCAGCCATCGAAAGCCGGCTCTCCGTCCTGGGGCGCCCGGCAGCGCCAATCCTCGATGATCGCTCGGACATCATCGCCCGGCGCGAACGAATGGCCCGTGACGTCTCCTTGTATGTTCAATTGGAAGGCAATCCGGCGCCGCCCTTCACGCAGCGTCTCAATGCCCTGCTCTCCGGCGATGGCTACACGCTTACCCCATACCGGGATGAAGCTGCCGGTCTGATCACCGGTACCATCCGTGTACAGCCCCTGGACCTGGGCAATCCGGATGTACGATTCATCAGAGCCATGGCCGACGTTCAACTATTGGACATGGACACCGACGTGCAGATTGCCGCCTTCGATGAAAGCGTGAGAAAAGGCCATGTGAATGAAGGTGAAGCGGCCCGCCGTGCCGTGGAGGGCGTCGCGGAACAGGTCGCCAACAAGCTTGTGCATGCCTTGAATACCTTGGGTGTGGCGGCCGAATGACCACCGGCCCAACAGTGATGATAACCGAAATCAAACCTATTTTGCAGGAGGCATCATGAAACGAACACTGATCGTCCTGACCCTGGTATCCCTGGCCCTGATGCTGGTTCTGGCTGGCTGCGGCAAGAAGGTGAAGAAGATCGACAACGAACGCTTCGAAGAAGAGTATGAGTATGCCCCGGATTGGGTGCTGGCTGAATACAGCGGTGAAAAATTTTCTGCCGTGGGTTCGGCCCGCATCGGCAAGGGCGGCATCCAGTTTGCCCGCACTGAGGCGCTGGCCACCGCCCGCAGTGAACTGGCCCGGCAGGTGTCGGTCAAGGTCCGCGGACTGGTTAATACCTTTGCCCAGCAGACGGGCATCGGCGACGATCAGACCATGGATGCCTTTTCCAAGCAGGTATCCAAACTGGTCACCGATGAGACGTTGTCCGGTTCCCGGGAAAAGGACACGTGGATTTCTCCCAGCGAAGATATCTATGTGCTGGCCGTTCTGGAAACCGTGGAGGTTAAAGAGAGCGTCCGCCGGCAGGTGATCTCCGGCTATCAGCAGGACAGCGCCAAATGGCAGGAGTTCAAAGCCAAAAACGGAAACGAGGAACTGGACGCGGAGATTGAAAAAGCCTTCGGTAGGGTACAATAAAAAGCCAAATGTCAACCCCCAAACCCATACTGGTTACCGGCGGCACCGGTTATGTGGGCGGACGGCTCATTCCGCGCCTGCTGGCCGGCGGCCACCGGGTGCGCGCCATGGCCCGCTCCCCCGAGCGGCTGCGCTGCCGACCCTGGGGCGGCCATGAAAAAATGGAAATCGCAGCCGGGGACGCCCTGGACCGGGATGCATTCGTCCGGGCGGCCAAAGGCTGCGGGACGGCCTATTACCTGATCCATTCCATGAATGCCCACAAGGGACGTTTTGCCGATGCGGATCGAACGGCGGCTGATAACATGGTTGCGGCAGCCAGCGAAAACCGGTTGTCCCGCATCGTCTACCTGGGCGGCCTGGGTGAACAGGGTCACGAAGCCCTGAGCCACCATCTTAAATCGCGCCACGAGGTGGAACGGATCCTCCAGGCAGGTCCGGTGCCGGTGACCAACCTGCGGGCGGCCATGATCCTGGGATCGGGCAGCGCCTCTTTCGAGATGCTGCGCTACCTGGTGGATCGGCTGCCAATGATGATCACCCCCCGATGGGTCCAGACCCCCTGCCAGCCCATTTCCATCGGCAACGTGCTGGATTACCTGGAGGGTTGCCTGACGGTTCCCGAAACCTTGGGCCAGACCTTCGATATCGGCGGGCCGGATGTGCTGAACTACCGGGACATCATTCAGATTTATGCCCGGGAGGCCGGCCTGCGGCGACGCCTCATTATTCCCGTACCGGTGCTGACCCCCTGGCTCAGTGCCAAGTGGGTTCACCTGGTGACGCCGGTACCGGCCGCCATCGCCCAGCCCCTGGCCGAAGGATTGAGCATACCCGTGATCTGCCGGGACCATCGCATTCGGGATTTGGTGCCGGTCAATCTCTCGGATACCCGGCAGACCATTCGAAAGGCGCTGGACCGTATCCGCCAGGAACAGGTGGACACCTGCTGGTTCGACGGCGGCGGCAGTCTGCCCCCCGAGTGGACCACCTGCGGGGATGCCGATTATGCCGGCGGAACGGTTCTGGGCGGTGCCCACCGTATCGTTCTGGCGGGTGAGGCAAAAACGGTCTGGTCGACGGTAGAGGCCATCGGCGGCAAGAACGGCTGGTACTTCGCCCACGGCCTGTGGTGGCTGCGGGGAATCATGGACCGCCTGGTGGGTGGTCCCGGCCTGCGACGGGGGCGCCGTCATCCCACACGTCTGCGCGTGGGCGACGGGCTGGATTTCTGGCGGGTCATCACCGTGGAATCGCCCCATCGCCTTCTGCTATTGGCGGAGATGAAGACGCCGGGGGACGCGCTGCTTGAGTTTATGATCACACCGGAAGGCCCGGGCAAGGTGGAGCTGAAGATGGTGTCGCGTTTCCTGCCCCGGGGCCTGGCCGGCATTCTCTACTGGTACGCCCTGCTGCCCACGCACCGGTGGCTATTTGAAGGCATGCTGCGCGCAGTAGCCGGAAAAACCGGTCTTCCTGTAATCGATGGTCCTGAAAAAGCCCCGATGACGTCGCCCCTCGAATGCCGCCTGTAATCTCATACCGCCTTTGGCGGCGTGGGGAAAATATTGAGCAGTTTGCACTGGCTCAGGCGTCGCTGAATCCGAAACCCGAGTTTGGTATGCATACGGATGGACGCATGCCAGTTGCTGTACATACCCGCAATCATATGGCTGCCGCCCTGATCGCGAACAGCCGCCATCAGCGACCCCAACAGAACCGAACCAATGCCGCGTCCGGCAAATTGCGGATGGACGAAAATATAAACCAGGTAGGACCATCCGGGAGGCAGCTTCAGGGTATACCATAGCGCGAGGCTGAAATCGGAAAAGGTGACCCAGGCAAAGGCGCAGATGCGCCCGTCGTGCTCCAAAACCAGGCAGCGATCCCCTTTGCCCAGCGAGGCTTCCATGAAATCGGTCTCCTTCACGAACCCCTGCAGGGCATTGATCGTCATCAAATCAGCCTTGTCGGCCCATCGCATGTGCAGTTCCGCCGGCAGGCCGCCGGTCTCAATCGGATCCTGCAGATCCCTGACCAGTTCAAGCCACTCCTCGCAGGTCCGCATCTTTTTGGCGAGCTGTCTGATGGATTCCCTGAACGGCATGGCGGCGTAACCTCCTTTTTGGTCAACTCTTGAAATAGGTGATCCAGCGAGACAAGGTACCCCTGAAACGGTCCATTCTGGAAGGGACGGCCGGGGCGCTGCCGGTCGGCGACAAGGCCAGGCTTTTCCAGTATTTTTGATGCATGCGTTTGACCCGCCAAAGGACATAAGCGGCTTTTTTTGGGTCGGCCGATGCAATCATGCCGTGGATGTCGGTCGTGCGCAGACCGGCCATTTCTTTCAGGACCTCGCGCACTGAATCCCTGAGCGCGTCCAGATTGTATCCGCCTTCCAGCGTCATCACCAGCTTCCCTTCGCAACACGCTTCGGCGATGTCCATAAGGATGCGGGTCATGCCGGCAAAGCCTGCCGGGGTCACTTTCATACCTCCCAGGGGGTCGTTGAAGTGGATGTCGAAACCGGCGCTTACCAGGACAATGTCCGGACTGAACGCCAGGGCGATGGGCTTTAACAGGCGTTCGAAAATCACCAGATAGTCGCCATCGCCGAAGCCGGAAAGAAGCGGGACATTCACGGTATAGCCTTTGCCCTTGCCTTTGCCGATTTCGCGCAGGCTGCCGCTGTGGGGATAGGTAAACGCCTGGTGGGTTGAGAAAAAGAGTACCGACGGGTCATCTTCGAAGCAGTGCTGGGTGCCGTTGCCGTGATGCAGGTCCCAATCCACGACCAGGATGCGCGCCAATCCCAGTTTGCTTTGGGCGAAGTGGGCAGCAATGGCCACATTGTTATAAAGGCAGAATCCCCTGGCCGCCGCCCGTTCGGCATGGTGTCCGGGAGGGCGGATCAGGGCGAAGGCATTGTCCACGCGCCCGGCATGGACTGCTTCGATCACCCGGCACAGTCCCCCAGCTGCCAGTTGGGCCACTTCGTTGGATAATGGAGATGTGCGGGTGTCCTCGTCAAGGTAAACGGGCCCACGCCCTGACGTGGCTTCCAGGCGTTTGATGTATTCTGCTGAATGGACGCGCTGAAGCTCGTCTTTTTCAGCCATTCTCGGTGAGATGTCCTTAAAACAGTCGGTCAGGTCAGGCTCCAGGAGCAGGGCATTGAGCACGTCCAATCGTTCAGGGCATTCCGGCTCATCCGGTCCCATGCAGTGCCCGGCGTAGCGCGGATCTTTGAGGATGCCGGTTCGTCCTTTCGCCACCGGTCCGCTTTTAATTTTTTCGCTTCCCCCAGCTGCCTCAAAGTCAATCATGGTGCAATCGTCTCGATGTGGATAGACTCGAAATGTGCTTATATTTCAGCCAGATTTAAATAATTGGAACCTGGATTTCGTCACTTTCGGTTCAGAATACGAGATTAAAATAGGGTTGAGATGGCAAGCCTGTCAATGGCGGATGCCCCGGGCAAGGATAAAGACGATGACCGCGCCGCTGCCAATTGAGATAGATACTCTCGACTTCTATCTCGATCCAGGATCCCATTTTTTCAAGAAACCGTTTGTATATCCAGATTGCTGCATCAACAGTAATAGTCTGCTTCAAGGCATATCAACAGGTACATGTGGGCGAGGCTGGGTGAAGGTTAATTGGGTTAAATAACGGTTACGAAGGGTTGTGTTTTGGTGGATTAGCCTAACCAAACCTGTAAATATATAAAAAATTCAGATATTAAAAGTTATGGCAAGCTGCTATTTTTGCCCTACCGTTTTTCGTGCGATAGACGAATCTATTTTTAAATGGGAAGCAGGAAAACTTTCCTATTGACCATCCCCGATCTTCATGTGGAATACTTCTGATTATCAATGCAAAATACCGGCGGTGGTTTTTTCATCATAAAGAATCTCAAAAAAAAGTGGCGCCCCGCGTCACATCCATTATGAGCAAGAAGAGTGGTTTTACGCCATCGAAGGTGAGTATCTTTTAGAGATTGGTGAAGACCGATTTGATTTGGGTCCAAGCGATTCCATCCTTGCTCCGAGAAAGGTACCCCATGCCTGGGCATTTAAAGGAAAGGACCACGGAAGACTCCTAATCGCATTCCAGCCAGCTGGTCAAATGGAATCCTTTTTCCAAGAATTGGCAAAAATTAAAGGGGAGCCTGAAAAAGTAGAATTAAAGCGACTATTTAACGCGCATGGCATGGAAATAACTGGCCCTCCATTGTTTAACCAAGGGTAATTATTTATTCGTATGCTTTCTATAAGACTTGAGAAAATTAGCCTTATATTTTGAAGTCAAAATGGCAGTTCTGGAAACCTTGCTCCGAATTGCCAGGACATGTTTTTAGGTTAACGGTGATGGCAAATAGATGTTGGCTTCACATGACCCTTGATACTGGTATGTCACCACCATTTGTTCTGACTGACCACAAAATAAAAATGGTGCTAAGAATTCTCCATAGAGCCGTATATCGGCAAAAGAAAGCATGCCCTGATCGGATCAATATCTCAAGATTACATCGGGTTGCAGAGCGATTAATAAAACCCTTTTAAGTAACCAGCGCTTTCACCAAGTCTTGGCCGATTAAAAAATAATTTTGTTTGGTGTAGCTGTCTTCACAACGTCTTGACTTTGAATTTTTCATATATACCCTATTTTCGATCGTTACTTTTCATTTCCTTTTAAATGTTCGCCATTGATGGCCTGTCCACTCATCGACCATCAGTTAAATTTATCGCTGATACGTCATCCTCCTCAAAGTAACGACCAGTTACAACATTTTCACCTAAGGAGCTTCTCCATTGTTTGATGTGGAATGGTTATCTGTTCATTAGAAACCATAAGGAATTGAATGAAGGTGAGAAGAATTAATCGTCACAATCAAAGGAAAATACCATGAAAGAAAAATATCAACCAATTCTCCGTCATATCAATGCCATAGTGGCAGCATTCTTAATTGTTTCTGTCGCAGCGATACCCGCTATGTCAGGTGATTATGCTGCATTGGAAGGTGTTAAGAGTGTTAAAACCGTTTTTGATGTCAGCCAGGGATCCCCCCAAACGGCTAACATCGTATTTTGGGCAGTCAATAATGTAAATGATGATAAAAGCGTTCGTGCCCTTTCAGAACCACCGCAAGTTGCCGTTGTGTTTCACGGCCCGGCGGTCAAAATGATTTCAACCGATCGAAACGGATTTAAAGAATCCGATAATGAGGCGTTGGACAAGTTCGCCAACATGATCCAGCAAATGAAAAAGAATGGGGTGAAGTTTGAGGTCTGCGATTATGCGTTAAAAGTAATGGGGATTGATCCTAAAACGGTATTGCCTGAAGTAGATCATGTAGGCAACGGCTTCATCTCCATCGCCGGGTACCAAGCGCAAGGTTATTCGGTGATAACCATTAATTAATATGTTAAAGGAGCGCTGTTCCATAAGGCGCTCCCTTATTACCCATACAAAGAAGAAGTCAAAGTGAGTGTTCGGCAAAGAAGCTACTTGCATGAGTCCAGACAAGATTGACCATTATGGGACATTAAACGCAACATCTATTCATTATCAATGTTCGGCAACAGACACAGAAAGAGATACACATGGACAAAATCAGTGTAAGTAAAATTCAGGCACCGTTGCGCGCACAGTACAAGACCTCACCTGAGACTGCACGTGTGATAGATCGTGCGCTAACCAAAGGTGAAGATGCCAGCGATCCCTTTCACTCGGTAGTCGAACCGATGCCAGGGTCAGGAGCGACCTTGCCGGTAGGCGTCCACAGGGCCCTCGGCGGCTTGCACGACGCCCCCACCTCCGGTGATATTCTTTGTGCTGCGCTCGCTGCATGTCAGGACTCTGCGGTTCGCATGGTGGCCAATTTCCTTGGTGTCGATTTGGAATTTCTTGAGGTGGAGGTTACAGCGGATGTGGATGTACGGGGCGCAATGGCGGTCGATCGTCAAGTGCCAGTCGGATTTCAGTCCATGCGCTGCAATGTGCGACTTCGCGCGAAGGATGGCACAAATCCCGAGCATATAGAGACGCTGCGAGTGGCCGCCGAACATTGTTGTATCGTGTTGCAAACGCTGCGCAACCCTCCACCTGTCGAAACGACGTTTGAGATGTCGTAACCTGACAATTAAAAGGGAGAAAGCCGCCGAACAGGAATCTTCGGCGAAGAGCAAGACCATGCACCCGCTGAGACTGGTCATCAGCCAACCAAGCTGGTCGGATTCATTATCTTGTGCCTCGCCAGTAGTATAAATTTGTTCCTAATTTTTGATAAATATCTTCAAAATTGCGGGAAAGGAATTTTTTTCAGGGCATCCACATAGCTTTTTATGGTGTTCAAGTCAGTCACCGGAAGTCCTCTGTAGATATAATTATCGATAGAAAAAGCTGGATTTAGTTCCATCACTTTTTTTGCTGCTTTTTTTGCTTCTTCCTCAAGTCCCATGGCTGCGTAACAAGCAGCAAGATCTAAGTATAATCTTAGAAAATTGGGGTTAACATCTATGCCATCTATTAAAAATGGAATTGCGTTTTCATAGTTTCCAGTAATCAAATTGACAAGGCTCAATCCCAGTAGAGGTATAATTGATTTCGGGTTCAAGCGCCTTGATTCCATAAAATATGGAAAAGCTTCCGATGCTCTTCCTGAGTAACAAAGCGCCCAACCTATATCATATCCAGTAGGTTCATTTGGATCTAATTCCAATACTTTCTTATATTCTGTTATAGATTTTTCATATTGCTTTAATTCATAATAAGCTCTTCCCAAAGCTCCGTGAGCACGAGCACTGTTAGCTTTTAACTTGACAGCAATTTGGGCCATATCAAGCGCCTGGTCTCTGAGCATATCCGGAGTTTCAGTAAATCCATATCTCGCAGCTCTTGCTTTAGAGTACACAATTCTAATATAGGGGTTTAAAAAATTTTGGTCTAAAACTATTGCTTCTTCAGCTAAATGAATAATCTCATTGAAATTATCACGCGAAAAATTACTTTCATAAAGATAGAGAGACATTAGGTTTCTTAAATAGGCATCTAGATTCTTTGTCCCCGCTGCCTCTGCAGTTACCGATTCAATAATTTCATTGTACTTACTACCCACCGATTTAATGATGCTAAGGACAATGTCATCCTGAATTTCAAATATATTCTTAAGGCTCCTGCTATATTGATCCGACCAAACATGGTATCCTGTTAAAGCATCGATCATTTTTACAGTAACCCTCAATTTTTCTCCTGATTTTTGTATGCTTCCATTAATTACATATTGAATGCCAAGTTCTTCAGAAATCTTATTGATTTTGATAGATTTATCTTTGTAAACACTTGTAGATGAACGTGCTATTACAAATATTCCTGGCATCTTCGAGAGTGCGGTGATGAGTGTGTCGGAAAAGCCGTTAATAAAATAATCAATATCAGGGTCATCGCCTATATTTGAAAAAGATAAAACTGCAATTGAGGGCTTTTCCGGCAGTGGATATGCCATCTGATCCACAGAAGCTGGTTCAATCAATTCGTTCGCCCGGTACTGGTAAATATTCCATGCAAAAAAACTCCCGACTGAGAGAATCAATAGGCCAAGTACAGCCGAAAGAATAAGGCGATTCGATGATTTTCGGACCGGAGTTCTAATTATACACCCCTGAACGGTCTCATCACGAGTGAGGCGGTACACCCGCATGGGGGTGGATATGTTTTTGACAACCTGCTCGCCAAGATATTCACATCCAAACGCAAATTTATTTTCAATCTGATCGTAGGCACTTCCCGAGACACATAACCCACCGGGCTCGGCCAACGATTCCATCCGTGCGGCCACATTGACACCGTCACCATAGATTCGTCTTCCATCCTGGATGACATCTCCGAGGTTGATGCCAATTCTGAACTCCATTTTGCGATCTTCAGACAGCTTGGCGTTTTCGGCTTGCAGTGACGCCTGGATGTCGAATCCGCATTGAACGGCATGAACCACACTGGCAAACTCGGCAAGAACGTTGTCGCCCGGAGAATCCACAACACGGCCCTGATAATTCGAGACGAGCTCTGTAATCACTGAACGGTACAAAGTGAGAGTGCGGACCGTAGCCTCCTCATCCGATCTCATAAGACGGCTGTATTCTTTAGCATCGGCACTGAGAATAGCGCTCAGTTTCCGGTTGATTAGATCTTCTGTCATAAAGCCCTCTGATTCTTTGGCGACGATACGCTGAAGGCTATGCGGCGGGTTCAGGTTCAGCTTTGCATTGGTATGATTCAGTTGGGACGAGATCGAGCCTTAAAAGGTGTGGTCGGCCAGCTTGATGTTGAACCATCTTTAATTAACTAAAATAAGCGCGAAATTTAACTGAGCAAACTAATTTTATTGGAATGGTTCGACAGATCTGCAAATGGTGTTTTATGGACTGGGCCATGCAAACAGTTTCACACTCATTGCAATACCAACATCGGTCGCTGAATGTCTAAAAGAGATAATGATGTGGTCATTGCCAAGTTTCTGGTAGGCAGAACTCCAGCGGCATTTTGCCCGACCACAACATCTGGGAGTTGGGTTCACGCAGAACCAGTTTACGGTCCTGCAGATCCCCCAATTGCAGTTTCAGCACTTCACCGATACGCATACCGCCGCGGGCCATCAATTCGAGGATCAATCGATTGCGAACCTTTGTGGTTCGAAAAATAACCTCGTCGATAGTTTCCTTTTCGATGATCTTCCATCTCAAAGGTACCCTTTCCCGATAAAGCTTTCGGATCATAGGCCTGTCGCATGGGTTAAGAAGTTCGGGATCGATATTGTTGCGGACGAAATTGAAAAATGAAGAGAGTTGGGAAAAGCGGATCCGTTTGGTGTAGGGTTTGTTGCCTTCGGTGAGACGGTTCAGGTAGGTTAGAATTTGTTCCGGTGTGACTTGGTCAACGGGGCCGTCACCGAATTCATGGATAAACCGTTCGATGATGGCCCGGTAGGCTCGCACCGTATTTTTTTTTCGAATGGGTCTTGTGGTAATCGATCCAGATTTTGGCCGCTCGTGATAGTTTCATAGCCTTCCTCCTGGGTTAAAGGGTTAATGATATGGGGCAGCACCCAAGATAAGCCTATGATATCCAGTTGCTAAATGCAAATTCGGCGTGATTTCTGATACTTAAAATCGATGGCAAGATACATGTAATTACCGCAATGCCTTTTCTTGTGCTATAGACGAATCTATATTTTAAATTGGGCGCAGACAAAATTTCCCCTTTCGTGCCTGCCGACCGGTGATAGATTAGGTTGCCTGTTGCACTCGTTAAACATTGTGGGGTAATCTGATATCGTATCTCCAATTGGGTCCTCATTATCGCTGATATAGACTCGCAGTGTCGAATTTCATCAGTATCTCAGAATTTCTGGCACTCAAGCATGATTAAAAATTTCAACACAGTTTTACCTATAGAATATTCGGTCGTATCCTCAGATGGATAATAAACATTCATATCGGGTCCTGATTGTTGAAGACGATTTGGACATCGCACAGAATATCGCTGATTATCTTGAGGAATCGGGGCATATAGTCGATTTTGCGCAGGACGGCATCAGCGGGATGCATTTAGCTTTAACACGGGAGTTTGACGTAATCATCCTGGATGTGATGTTACCAGGAATGGACGGATTGAATTTTTGTAGCAAGCTACGTAAAGAAAGCAGCAAATCGACACCTGTGCTTATGTTGACCGCCCGCGATACGCTTAAAGACAAACTTGCTGGTTTCAAAGCTGGAGCGGATGATTACCTAATCAAACCCTTTGCTCTGGAAGAACTGGCAGTCCGCCTGGAAGCGTTGACCCGAAGAAGGTTGGGTATACCAGGCAAGCAGCTACAGGTAGCTGACCTGGCTTTAGATATGGGCCAGATGGTGGTAACGCGGTCCGGCAAGCTGATTATATTGAATAAGGCCTGCTTTAAAATCCTGGTCCTTTTAATGCAGGCTTCCCCGAACGTCGTTTCACGGCAGGACCTCGAATTTGAACTGTGGGGAGATATGCCCCCTGGTAGTGATGCACTGCGCAGCCATATTTACGCGCTTCGAAAAGCTGTCGACAAACCATTTGACATTTCCCTGTTAGAAACCGTTCATGGCATGGGTTACCGATTGGTGGCACCCGATGATATTCCGACATAGCATACGGCAACGCATCATAATGGCCTACAGTATATTCGGAGTTGTGTTGTCAATTGTATTCGGATGTGTCGTGTATGTGTCCCTGGATTACATTGACGACAACTTGGTGAATACTACTTTGGTCCATGAGATGGATCGCCTCGGGAAACGATATAACGAGAATATAGATACACTGATGCCTAATTCGCCCAACATTTTGGTCTTTCAGGGAACCGCTGCCATGCCTGCCTTTGTTCTTGAGTTGGTCGATGGTATTGGTGAAGGCATCCATGAAAGGTATTATGAGAGGGTCGAATACCACGTTGCGGCAAAGTCTTTTCCCAATCGTATTGACCCCCTGTACCTAATTTATGATGTCAGCAGTCTGGAGTTTATGGAATCGCGCCATCTTAAAATAGGATCGGTTCTTGCGGCCAGTTGTGTGCTGGTTATCACAATAGGGGTATGGATAGGAGTGTTGACCTCGCAACGAGTAATTGCCCCAGTGGCTTACCTGTCCGACCAGGTCGATCGGTGGGGTCCGGGCAGCCTGCCCACCGACCTGGCCGAAAGATTCTGCAAAGACGAAGTCGGGGTCCTGGCTCAGGCTTTGGAGGAGGCCTCGAGCCGCATCGAAGCATTTGTAAAGCGTGAGCAAGAGTTCACGCGTGACACCAGCCATGAACTGCGCTCACCGGTGACTGTTATCAAAGGCGCGGCTGAATTGTTGAAACACCGAACAGATGCAGGCGACGACAGGATTAGAAAACCCCTGGCTCGCATTGAACGGGCTGTCACAAATATGGAGCATATCATCGAAAATCTGTTGTGGCTGGCCAGGGAAGAAAACCATGAGTTTAGAGAGACCTGCGCAGCAGCCGCTGTTATCCAGGAGTCCATCGAGCAGCTTGAGCAGGTCATGTCCAACAAGCCCATCTCGGTCATCATCAACCAGAAAGCCAATCCGATACTTCAAGCCCCGGCGCCGATCTTCCGGATAACCTTTGTCAATCTCATTCAAAACGCCTTTCGGCATACTACCCATGGCCAGATCACAATCGAAATTCTTGATGATCGTATCGTCATAGCAGATTCCGGAGAGGGGATCGATGACTGCGACGTTGACAAACTAACCGCTCCTCATGTCCGGGGGCTAACCAGTACGGGCTTCGGCCTCGGACTGACAATTGTCGAAAGACTGTGCACCCGGTTCGGATGGCGTTTTGAACTGGATAGTGAAATAGGATGTGGCACGACAGCGACGCTGTTTTTCGATACGGCACCTCCATATGTTCCCGCCGACGCAACAAATGTAACCGGTTCTGAAAAATTGCCTCAGAAGACTCCGCAATAATAGTAGATTGCCATCCAAAAAGGCTGCAGCTACCCATAGCATTTAATCTTCCATTAGATTTCACCTATTTTTGATATCGATTTCACGTTTTTTTCACTCGCTCTTCGGTATTGATGAAAACAAAGGGTCGAAAAGGCACTTACCTTCCCGCCACACATACGCGGGCCAGCTTCCACCTAATTCTATACCCAGGTCGGCTCTTTCCAGATAAATGGAGACGGCATGACTTCCCCAGTGAAAGAAAAAGATTCCAGCATGCGACCTGGTTGCAGCCGCAGACAATTTATCCTCACTACGGGCCTGGCTTGCGGTGCCGCCTTGATAACCGCAGTCCCCCTGGCATCCTATGTTGTTGCCCCTTCGTTAAAAAAAGGAACGGGAAAATGGGTCGGCTTTGGTGCAGTTAAAGATCTCGAGCCGGATAATTTTTCCATGCTTTCCTACGAGTTTATGGTCAAGGACGGCTGGTTAGTCCTGCCTCAGCGGGGTTTTGTTTGGGCCAGACCCGATACCGACAATCGGATAAAAGTTTTTTCATCAACATGCACGCATCTGGCCTGCAACGTGATCTGGCAGGAGGAATCCCGTACTTTTGAATGTCCCTGTCATTCCGGACGGTTCGATTCTGAGGGGAACCCTATTAGCGGTCCGCCTGATAGCCCCCTGACGATTCTTGAAAGCAAGATCGATGCGGAAAATTTATTGGTATTTTTAAGTTTTTAGCCCGCCCCGAAACATATCATTCACTGTTAAATAAGGAGGATGAACATGCAGACCCATTTCAATTTTCGAATTTCCATAATCGCTTGCCTAATGGTAATTAGCAGCGTGATGCTGTTTGTCACACCAGAAGCAAACAGCGAATCCAAACAAATGTTGAAAGCAGCCGAAGTGAAAGCCGCTCCGTCAGCGGTGGATGATCCGATCTGGGCAGAGACCAAAGCTATGATCGTTTCATTTGAGGGAAAAGAAAGGTTTGCTGGCAAAAAGGCCAGTGTGACCACCAGGGCTGCATACACGGATGACCATATTTACTTTCTGTTCAAGTGGAAAGATCCGACGCTGAGTGTAACTAAGGGGGCCTGGCGGTATGATGGGCAGAAATGGGATCATCAAAGCGGCAATGAAGACCGCATTTCGCTGCTTTTTGAAATCAACCGCATCAAAAATTTTGCAACCAAGGGATGTGCCGTAGTTTGTCACATTCCAGAAGGTGAAACCAATGCCAAAAACGGCAAGTTTGGCACCACATCAACTGCTGAAAAAGGCGATCTCTGGCATTGGAAAGCTGCCCGATCCGATCCTGCCGGCTATGCAGACGACACCTACCTCACTCAGATCAGCGCCGAAAAGGGTGGCCGTAAGAATGATGCCGGCAAGGGGGGCGACACCAAAAATATGACAGAGGACAAGTCCAGACCCCGTTTTATGACGGCTCCGGGAAAAATGCCTGGGAAAAACGGCGTGCTTCTGACGGCGCATAGCGTTGAAATCACCGATTACGCGGCATTCAAGGCCGGGGAGACCTTGACCTATCGGATGCCCAACACCCATGCCGGTTCCCGCGCCGATATCAAAGCTGATAGCCGTTATGCCGATGGGGGATGGACCGTCATGCTGGCACGTCGGTTAGATACCGGAAATGATGATGACGTAGCGTTCAATCCACGTAAAAAATATAACTTCGCCATGGCACTTTTTGATGACTCCGGTGACGAGGACTCCTACGACTCAGAGGTGCTGACGCTGCAATTTGAGCGCTAACTGATAACTTCAACAAAACGCAACACCCTGTGGACCCAACCAGCGGTAAGGCGGCTGCCAGGGCAGTCGCCTGTCTCGACGGAATAATCAGGAAAGCTGTCAAATGGATAAATTGCATCCTGGATTGACACAAGTGCTACTGAAAGCATTTTACCTCGAGGGCTTGGTTCGTCGGCTCTGTAATATAGAGGTGTCCCCTTGGACTATGACTTGGCGGCATTTTCTGGGTACAATAGCATTCTTACTGCTCGCCCTGCTATTTCTGTCCGGGGCTTTCATGGCTTTTTACTATACACCATCGCCGGGAGCGGCTTACGATAGTGTCGACTTCGCAGTTTTTAACCTTCCCTTCGGAGAAGCAATTAAAGGTATTCACCACTACGCCTGGAACCTGTTGTTGATCGTGATGGGGCTTCATCTGGCCCGAGCCTTTGTAAGGGGTACCTACAAAGCGCCCCGGCAGGGAGTCTGGATATCCGGGGTTATCCTTTTACTCTTCTTGCCGATGTTCATCATAACCGGTGATCTGCTGCCATGGGACCAGAAAGGGTATTGGTCCACCCAAGTGAGACTGAGCATCATTGCTTCCGTGCCGGTTGTTGGGGACATCATGACGAGGTTGCTCCAGGGCGGTCCGTTGACCGGTATCGTGGCGCTGACCCGCTTTTACGTACTTCACATCGTCTTCCTGCCAGTGCTGCTAATCATTCTGTTGGTAATTCATTTTCACTTTATCCTGCATCTGGGACTTGCAGATCCGCTAAAACCAAATGATACCATACCGTCAAGAAAGTCTTTTTTCCCTATAGTAGTAAACCGTGTACTGTTACTGTTCTTGATCACCACTCTGGCTCTGGGACTGGTGTCTTGGTTTTGGCCACCGCCCTTTGGGGATCCGGCCGATCCCACCGACACGAGTTATATTCCAAAGCCCGAATGGTGGGTCTTATTCCTGAATCAGCTAGTCAGTATTTTCAGTGGTGCAATGAGTGTGGTCGGCACGGTTATCATTCCAGGCGGCCTGGCTGCGCTGCTGGTGCTGCTACCCTTTATGGACCGATCGCCTGAACGTCGTCCAGCCAAGCGTGTCAAGGTCATGATTATAGCCAGCGTAATCATTCTTTTACTGATCTGGCTTTCCGTAATCGGGTATCGTGCACATTTCTTAACTGCCCATTGACGGGCTGGAGAATGCCGAACCGATTTTATTTCTGTTTTGACATCACCGACAATGTCGAGGGCGGATATGCAAAAAAAGCTGATATTCATTACCATGGTGCTTTTCTTTATCGTGATTGTATATCTGGACGCCAATCGTAGCGTTCCTGCTGAAATGCGAACCCTGACTGTGGTGGCGGAGTATACGGACCGAGCGCCTGCGACCCTTGACGATTCAATCTGGGAAAAGACCCGTTCCGTGCCAGTACCAGTGCAGGGGCGTGAAGATCTGTCCGGTCGGCAGGAGTCGGTCTGGACCCGGGTACTGTACACCGAAGAGGAAATCTATTTGCTGTTTAAATGGCACGATGCGACTCGCAGCGTCACTAAACAATCTTGGCACTTTGACGGGAGAAAGTGGCGTCATCTGGAAGGAAACGAAGATCGTCTGGCGTTGCTCTTCGAAATTACCCGCATCGATAAGTTCGCTACACGAGGGTGCGCGATTACCTGTCATAGTCCTGCTGACGTACCACGCGAGGAGTGGAAATTTGCCACCAAAACACCGGTGGAAAAAGGGGACTTATGGCACTGGAAAGCCGCCCGCTCAGATCCATACGGTTATGCAGACGACGCTTGGTTGACCGTGGCCGGAAACCCCAGTGGTTCTTATCGCGAAACGGGTCGGCGAAAGGATTCCGGCCGCGGTGGTGATGTTAAAAACCAGACCCAAGACGAAAACGCTCCGCTGTATAACTTCAATCCGGAATCACCCCCTCGAGTCCCGGGATTTCTACTCTTTGAGGAGGCCATCCGAATCAAAGACAGCCTCGATTTCAAACCTGGAGATCGTATTCCCTATCGCCTGCCTGTCAAGCCGTCGGGTTCACGCGCTGATGTAGGGGCAGTCAGCCGGTACTCAGATAATGGTTGGACTTTGATGCTTCACCGCAAGATGAACACTGGACATGATGATGACATCGCCTTTGATCCCCATAAAAGATACAGTTTTGCCATGGCGGTTTTTGATGACTCTGGAAGCGACCACTCCAAAGCGACCAAAGCGTTGATACTGGCATTCAGTCGGTAACCAGAAAATTTCCTCCAGTCTTTGGTGGAACCTCAAGTTGTTCACTACGACCATTATTCCAATACTGTGTAACATTCTGATAGGCGTGGATTGCCAAATACAATCCTCGCCGGTCTTTTCGTAGGGAGATCAATTTGTGAATAATGATTGATTTAACAATAGCCAGATCGTACCATACGATTTTCTGGACGACATAACTGCTATGTCATTCAGGCCAAATGATAGTCTATAAGCCTGTGTTTATAATGACGTATCTTATCTTGAACCGATGGTAGTAGATTAAGAATCGGCGAAACCACTACGCCCGGTCCTCCTAACCCGAATATCTTTGGTAGTTTCCCTACCGTGGTTTCCATGCTCTCGTTAACCACTGCCGGATCACGCAATATACCCTCGGTGATTGTTTATCCCTAAATCAAGGAAGCAGACTATGGCACCGATGCTTCAGGAAATGATCGAGGGACACCCGCTCTATCTGAAAAATGAAAAGGGATATGTGCCTAAAACTGTCGCCTCACTTTAACTGGCCTGCGCAGTTATTCTCTAACCGATCGATCATGACGGTCGATGGACATCATCCGGCGATTGTCGTCGGGGCCTCGGCAACCACCCGGTCAGGCGGGCCGGTGAGCCGTGCCCTGAGGAGGCGGCCGATAAAGATCGGGTGACCGCCGGCATCCACGGGGAGTTGATCTTCGGTTTCGATGGTGACGGTTCGGGTGCTGGTGCCGGCTTCCACGGCCAGGGTCCTGACCATGCCGGCCAACTCGTTTTTAGCAAATGCATCGGCTTCTTCGAAGACGTTGAAGCGTCGGGCGCCCGAGAGGCCTTCGATGAGAAACCCACTGCCGCCGCCGGGAATGATGCGCACCTGGCGTTCGATGACGACGTTGCTGGTTATGGCCCCGATGGCGTTGGCCACGTCGGCATGCTCGGGCAGCACGGCCCGGGCACCGATCATGGCGGCAGCCCGGGGAAGGAAAAAAGCGATGGGTGCACCGATGCCGATCACCGGCCGCTTGAAATCGATGTGCAGACGATAGTAGTTGTTGCCGCCGGAAAATACGTTATTCATCAGGGCTTTGCAGACCGGGCAGCTGTGCAGGGCCTCGGGGTTGACCTCATCGTCCAGCTGGCGTTTTAATATCTCCAGGGCCAGGTTCTGCGATACAGTTTCCAGCAGCTCCTGCCGCAGCTCCGTTTCAACCCTTTTACTCAGGGTGGCGATCATGCGGAAGAACGGCCTTACCGCCGCCGTGTCCCAGCGTTCAAATTCACCGGCCAGATGGAGCAGATCGGTCGGGGTCAGGCCGCAGCGCTGGACGACGAAGTTCTCTTCCAGGCGCTGAATCGGAAGGTGGCGGTCGATGAGAACGCCGGTTTTGCGGGTCAGCTCGTCGATGGAATGGGGTCGCTTTTCCAGCAGGGACAGGACCGTCTTCTCCATCTCCGTGGGATGGAGATGATCCGCGGTCCCGGTAAGGGCTAAAATCTGCATATTGCGGGTGGAGGTTTCAAAACTGCGCAGCCGGGTGCTCAGAAAATCGATGGCTTCATTGGCACCGCTAAAACTGGATCCGAGCCAGGCTATGGGTGCCACCCGGCGGGGGCCGATGGAAAAGAGGCCCTTCTCCCGGTTAATCAGGCTGTCCCCCCCCAGGCCGGCGGTTCGGATGTCTAAAGCCCGCACGTGGGTTCGGCGTCCGGCCACGGTGGATCCGGTGCTGCAGACGCGCACGCTGCCGTGCTCCACCGCCGCCGTGTCCGTGGTGGTGCCGCCCACATCCACCACCAGGGCATCTTCAAGGCCGGTGAGATACCTGGCGCCGGCCACGCTGGCCGCCGGTCCGGAGAAGATGGTTTCCACCGGGCGCGCTTTGGCCATTTCCGCCCGCATCAAGGTGCCGTCTCCCTTGACCACCACGATGGGCGCAAGAATACCTATCGCTTGCAGCGCCTTTTCGAGGTTGGCGATGAGCTTGCCCAATCGGGGGACGATTCGGGCGTTCAGCACGGCCGTTGTCGCCCGGATCTTGAAATCGAGAATGCTGGACAGTTCATGGCCGCAGGTGACGAACAGGCCCGTCTCCGACCGGATGATACGCCTGACGGTGGTTTCGTGCTCAGGATTGATGGCACCGGCAAAACCGGAAACGGCAAAGGCGTTGACCCGGTCTTTCTCCACCATGCGCTTGACGATCTTCCGCACCTGGCTGGCATCGACGGGTTCGATTTCCTCGCCGGTGATGGACAGGCGGCCGGGTACCAGCGCTTTGGGTTTGTGGGGGTAATCTTTAGGGTCGTAAACACCGTAAGGCGGCATGAGCAACAGGCCCACCTTCTGCCCGTCGCCCTCGACGATGGCATTGGTGGCCAGGGTCGTGGACAGGGCTACCATTTCCACCTGTTTCAGTTGGTTCAGATCCAGTTTCTCCAGGGCGCGGCCGATACCGATGGTAAAATCCCAGCGGGTGGTCAGCGCTTTGCCCTTGCATTGCGTCGTTCCGGTTTTGAAATCATAGATGACGGCATCCGTATAGGTGCCGCCGGCGTCGATGCCCAATCCGATGGCGGCGGTATGCGGCAGGGATGTGCGGTCATCGGCAAAAATGACCGTGCCGGTGTCATTGGCGGGTCTGTTCTCCCACAAGGGGTGCGATGAGAGGGTGCCCGTCACGGCATCGAATTCGATTGCATGGTGGGGTTCGACAAACAGGATGTCGTCCGTGGTCCGGGTGCCGACCAGCATTTTTTCGATCAGGTCCAGGCTGCCGGAGATTTTTTCATAGGTCCACCCATAGGCCTCGGCCATCTCCCTGGCGTGATCCTCGTATGTCGATCCATTCCTGGAACCGGTGTCGATGTAGGCGGCCCGCTGATAATTTTTCTGCCACGAGTTGAGAAAGGTGATCGTCCGGTCCGCCGCCTGATCGCCATACCGGCGGGCGATATCGTCAAAATACACCCGCTTGTCGCCATACCAGGCCTGCAGCTTGCGTTGGGAGACCGGTACGGCCTTCTCCTCATGCCATCCGGCGGAAATATAGTAAGTCCCGGGGAATTTTTTAAACTCCCTGCGGTACGATTCGGCGCCACCCAGAAACATGGCGATGCAGTCGTGCACCTTAGGGATGCTCAAGGGAATGTCGCGGGACTGGATGCCGATGGTGCCCCTGCCGCATACGCCGTAACCGATGACGATTCGGTCCGCCTCGCCGGTAGCCGACACCTCATCGATGGCATCCTGGAGTTTTTGCTTCAATAAATCGGGCCGCTCATGAAGGCCGGCTTCCAGGAATTTAAAATTGACCGCCAATCCCAATTGCCTGGCGGCGTATTTCATGTCTACACCCAGAACCGCACATCCGATGACGACTATCTTGTTTGGTTTCACTGCATCTCCTTGTGGCTATCCGCATCTACCGTCGCCGCATTTAGCCCAATGTTGCATAAACAATATGGAATAAGGCAGCTAAATTTCTGCAATCTTTTTTTAAACAGTAAGGTGCTTTTTCAGCAAGTGCAATGTCAATAAAAAGGACTCGAACCCCTTTTTTATCTTTCGTGGAGGTCACCAGGTGGTGTATCGTGCTCACCAACGATGAGTGGTCAGCCCGCTTAAACGCAATCCAATCAGGGGCAGCAGCCATGTTTAAAAAGAAAATACGTGTTTCATCGGGCGTCAGCCAACTCGACCGGCAGTTGGGGGGCCTGTTTATCGGTGACAACGTGGTCTGGTATGACAATGCCGGCAGCCTGGCCTCGATCTTCAGCCTCAATTTCATCCAGGAATCCCAGCGCCAGAACAAGCCTTTGATCTACATCACCTTTGACCGATCCCCCAAAACCCTGCTAGAAGATCTGGGTTCCCTGGCGGAGAATCAGCACCTGACTATCCTGGACTGCTTTACCCACGGTAAAGGGGATGGCAGCGAGGTTTTCAGCAAATTTTATGAGAAAGATGGTGCACAGTGGCCGTACCAGATTGTGCGAATCAATGCGCCCGGAGACCCGCAAGTGGTGTCGGAGGCTTTCTACAACCTCCACGGGACAATGACTGGGGACGTCCGGTTCGTCTTCGATTCGCTCACCGGCATGCAGGACCTGTGGGGCGGGGAAGAGGCGATCGGGAAATTCTACTCACGTGCCTGCCCGCGGCTCTATGAACTGGAGACCATCGCCTACTGGATCATGGAAAAAGGTGCCCATTCGGAGCGCCTGAGGGCCAGCATCAACCAGATTGCCCAGGTGGCCATCGACCTTTCCGTCAACCGGGGAAAGTCGGCATTGACCATCCTCAAGGCGGACAAGCGCAAACCCGATGCGTTGAACCGTCCTCTGGTGTACTGGAACGACGGGCTGGACGTGGCCTTTGAAACCGAAACGGGCAAAGGCGGAAATATCGATCTGGGTGGTCGGGTGAAGCAGATTCGAAATCGTCAGGGCATGCCCCAGAAGGAGCTGGCCGCCTTGGTGGGCGTGACCCCCAGCACCATTTCCCAGATCGAAAGCGGCACCATTTATCCCTCATTGCCGGCATTGTTTAAAATTGCCCAGGTGTTGAACCTGCCGGTAGCGGCCTTCTTCCAGGATCGATCAACGGCGGCCGACCAGGTAGTGTTTTCCGGCGGCGGTACCCGGATCAACCTTTCCGATTTGCCGAAACGGGATGTAACGGGATACCGTCTGAGTCCGGCGGATTTTGAGGCCGACGCCGAACCCTACCTGATCGATATTTCTGCCGGGAAAAAGCTTTCCGCTCATTTTTTTATCCATAAAGGACAGGAGATGGGGTACCTTCTCGAGGGCCGGCTGGAACTGAAAATCGGTAATCGCCTGCACCGTGCCGGGCCGGGGGATGTGATCTACCTCACCAGCGAATTGCCTTCCCAATGGAAAAACACGGGTGAGGGGACGGCCAGGCTGCTGTGGATCAAGATCAAACAGTGACGAATTCGTAAAAAACCCGATATCTGCGTTACGCTTCATCCTTCGTCATTGCGGCGTACCATCAGTACGCCTCACTCCTCAGGATTTGCAAGCCTTGATCTCGGGCTTTTTACGAACCCGTCGGAAATGCGACTTTTTACGAGTTCACCATGTAGTATCTATATAAAATGGACATCTTTCGGCCCAGGCCCGCGTTCTCGCTCGTTTAAAATCCTCGACGTAGCGGTGCTAGGCCTGCGGGTTCAATCTCGTTGCGGCCTTGGCCTGAAACAAAAGCCACCCTTTCTGGACGGACACTGAAGACTAAGGATGGCGTGTGTTCAAGTTGTCCGAAAGTAGGGGGCGATGCACTGAGAATAAATATCCAACAGGGGTTGACGTGGAACCCGCCACCGTATTTTTTACCCTGAACCCTGAACCCTGAACCCTGAACCCTGAACCCTGAACCCTGAACCCTGAACCCTGAACCCTGAACCCTGAACCCTCGAATCCTTGACCCCTAAGGAAAACGGAGTTTTCTAATGAATGATATCCGCCGCCGAACCGTCTCCGGGCTGAATGCCGGCGACACATTCACCCTCACCCGAACGTTCACCGAAAAGGATGTCGACGCCTTTACCGAAGTGACCCGGGATCATAACCCCATTCACTCGAGCAAGCGGTTCGTTGAACTCAAGGGTTTCAGCGATCGGATCTGCCACGGTCTTCTCGTGGGCGGCATGATCACCGAGATGGGCGGCCAGATGGGCTGGCTGGCTTCGGGCATGAATTTTCGATTCATCAAACCGGTCTACTTCAACGATACTATCACCTGCCGCTGTACCCTCACTGCCGTGGATGAGAAGAACCGGGCGGAGGCCGAAGCCGTCTTTACCAACCAGCATCATGAGATCGTTCTGGAGGCCTGCCTGTTCGGCGTCCTGCCCAATGCCCGGGAGCGGGAGGTGCTTCAGGATTTGTGAGAATCGGAAGTGACCCATGCGCGTTTGACGGCCACGTCAGGCATGGGGTAATGCTTGGTGTTCAGCGTATAGATTTTTCCATTGAATGGTATGGCGGTTGCGGCCAGGATGGCGTCGTTAACATCGATGCCGCACTGCGGATTCCAATGGCGATAGAGCTCACCAGCCTTATCGATGATTCGTTGGTCAACCGGTGCAGTCCTGAACTGGGACAGAAACATCATTGTGGCGTCCTCCTCAACCGGCCGCATGAAAAAGACCACCTCGGCACGTTGCATGGCGCCGATCCACAGCTCACAATTTTCCTTGTCGCGAAGCTTTTTCAGCAGATTGAGCGCCTTCCGTTCACCTCGCAGATGCCAGATGAGAACATCGGAGTCGATAAATGCCTTCACCGCTTGTATCTTTCCTGTGATTGGCGCATGGTGTCCTTGACGGAACGAACCGTTTCGGTGGCCGATTCGTCTCGCTGCCAACTACCCAAGGTATGGGTCAGAATATCGAATTTCAGTTCCGCCTCGATCTTTTCCGCATACTGCCGAACGGCATTTTCCAAGATGGCCTTTTTTGACGTGCCCAGTTTTTTTGCCAATATGCCGATGTGTTGAATGACGGCCTCATCCATTCGCGTTGACATAATCTTATCCATGATGACCTCCAATTCCGTACGTAAGGAATATAACGTAAGAAAATAGATGTGTCAATGCATCACCCCCATAAGACTGCCGTTGGGTGTTGGGCCGCAAGACTGACATATGGACCCGATGTAGAAAAAATGTCGAATAGTTTTGACTGGGTTCCAGAATCCCCTACGTTGGCTCCCCGTTACCCATCGACGTCAGTTGGTCCGCCCATTCCACGGCCTCCCTGAATGCCGCGGTTACCTTTTCCCGGTTCAGGTTGAGCCGCTTCATCATGACGTCGGCATCCTCCCAGCGATTCTCTTCGAGGCACTGGGCCAACTGGACCAAGGGTAGATACTCGTTGTTGGTGTCCCGACGCAGAGCGTCCTTGAGTTTGTTCTCGATGGGCAGAAAGGTGACGATTTCGTCCATGGGGGTGCCCAGCATGGTGTCCAGCAGGGAGAACAGGCCCAGCAGGTGCAGGCTTTCCGGATCGAACCCCCAGAAATCGTGACGCTGTGACACCAGTTCCAGGAATTTGCCGCGCTGGGCGGAGAGTTGGAGCAGGTCCGGCGCCGCCGCTGCCTCGCTCATGTCGTTGAGCAGGACCACCCGCAACCAGTTCTTTAGCTTCAACCACCCCAAAAGCCGGATGGCGTGGTGGATGGATTTGATTTTTTGAGAAAAGCCGAACGCCGCCGAATTCAGGTAGGTGAGCAGGCGGAAGCTGATGGCGGCATCCGACTGAATGGTTTCCGCGAGTGCATCGATGTCCGGGTCCGGCTGCTCGATACGATGCAGCAGCTTGAGGCGCGACACCGCGCTGGAGGTCATTTTGTGGACCGTAATGGTGTCCGGTTGCTTGAAAAAGGCTCCTTCGAAAAGGGTGACGCCCGCTTCCCGGCCCATGGCGAACCCGGCGGCGTCATCCACCCGACGGGCCAGCAGCCGGGCATCCACATCGTGGATGGTTGCCAGGAGGGTCGCCACCTCCGCTTTCTGTTTGCCGATTACCGGTACGGCAATGATGTCTGCCAGCCCATAAAGTGGATCGAACTGCCGGTCCCCGCTGAATCCAGAAACGGCGATAAGATAGCCGTCCGATTTGAGGCGCGCCAACATCTCGGGAATGTCGGGGCGCAGAAAGATCCGTTCATCCACTTGAACGGCGGCATTCACCGGGGGCAGGGCATAGGGCATGTCGTCGAGGATGCCGATCTCATCGACATTGAGCATGATATTATGACCCTGCTTCAGAATCTGCTGCAGCCCCATATAGGCGCTGGCCGCAACGATGATTGCCGTGGATTCCCGCTCGCCGTCCGGCCCTGCAGTCGGTCCTTCACCCACACAAAACAACTCATATCCCCACAATCGACGGTTTTCGTCAAATATGGGCTGCCGGGCAATGGATACCGTCGAGGAAGGAGATGACGGTTTTGATTCTTCGGGCATAGGTGTGGCCTCCTGATTGGGTATCGACACTCTGCGGTTCCCGGTTGGATATTCTACATTCGTTTTTTTTTCTCCGTCACCGCCACCAGCGGTTTCAACCCCCAGATGGTGTCGGCATATTCCATGACCGACCGGTCGCTGGAGAATTTTCCCATTCGGGCGGTGTTGAGGATCGATTTCCTGGCCCATTCATCCTTGTCCAAAAAGAGTTTGCTCACGGCTTCCTGGGCGGTCACATAAGCCCGGAAGTCGGCCAGCAGCATGTAATAATCCCCCCTGAGCAGCAGTGATTCCATAATGGGTGAAAAGAGATACGGGTCTTCCGGCGAAAAGTCACCCCGGCTGATGCTGTCAAGGGTTTGGCGAAGTTCGGCATCGCTGTCGGAGTAGCTTTGCGGGTTGTATCCCCCGCTGCGAAGGGTGGAGACCTGGTCCGCTGTCAGGCCGAAGATGAAGATGTTTTCTTCGCCCACTTCCTCCATGATTTCGATATTGGCACCATCCAGGGTGCCGATCGTCAATGCCCCGTTCAGCGACATCTTCATGTTGCCCGTTCCCGAGGCCTCCATGCCGGCGGTGGAAATCTGTTCGGACAGGTCTGCCGCGGGGATGATCTTCTCTGCCTGGGAGACACAATAATTGGGTAGAAACACCACCCGCAGTTTTCCCTGAACCTCCGGGTCGCTGTTGGTTTTGGCGGCCACCGCATTGATCAGCTTGATGATGCGCTTGGCCTGGTGGTAGGCCGGGGCGGCCTTGCCGGCAAAGATGACGGTCCGCGGTACCATTGGTGCGCCGGGGTTCGCCCGGATACGATGGTACAGGGTGATCACGTGGAGGATGTTGAGCAACTGGCGCTTGTACTCATGGATGCGCTTGACCTGAACGGAAAACAGCGTGTCGGGATCGACGCCCACACCGATTTTTCTCAGTATATAACGTGCCAGCCGTTTTTTGTTGTCCCGCTTGGTTTTCATCCAGTGCTGGCGAAAGGCGGCATCTTCGGCCAGGGGTTCCAGTTCCCGCAGCCGGTCCAAGTCGGTGATCCACTCGGGGCCAATGGTGTCGTTGATCAGCTTCGCCAACGGCGGGTTGGCCTGAGCCAGCCATCGGCGGGGGGTGATGCCGTTGGTGACATTGGCGAGACGGCCGGGAAAAAGGGTGTCGAAGTCTCTGAACAGCTCCTCCTTGATGATCTTGCTATGGAGCTCGGCCACGCCATTGACGGTGTGGCTGCCCACGATAGCCAGGTGGGCCATGCGGACCTGCTGCTGTCCGCCTTCGACAATCAGGGAAACGCGCTGCGCAATGCCTCTGTCGCCCTTTTTTTCGGATTCGACCATGGCCAGGAAGCGGCGGTTGATCTCAAAGATGATCTCCATATGCCGGGGCAGGATCCGGTGGATGAGGTCAACGGGCCAGGTCTCCAGGGCTTCGGGCAGTACCGTGTGGTTGGTGTAAGCGAAGGTTTTCTCGCAGATGGGCCAGGCGTCGGCCCATACCAGGCCCTCCTCGTCCATGAGCAGGCGCATGAGTTCGGGAATGGCGATGGCCGGGTGGGTATCGTTGAGTTGGATGGCCACGAAGTCGGGCAGTTCGGAAAATGCCCGATTCATTTTCTTGTGTCGCCGAAGAATATCGGCCAGGGTGGCGGCCACGAAGAAGTACTGCTGCTTCAGACGCAGTTCCCGGCCCTGTTCCATCTCGTCGCTGGGGTAGAGGACGCCGGAGATATTTTCGCTGAGGACCTTGGCTTCGACGGCGCCGATGTAGTCGCCCTGGTTGAATTCATCCAGGTTGAACTCCCGGCTGGACTGAGCCCGCCACAGCCGCATGTTGGTGACAAAATCATCTCCGTAGCCGGGGACGAGGATGTCGCAGGCCATGGCCATGACCGTTTCGCCGTCGACCCAACGGTGGCATTGGCGACCGGAAGTATCGGTGTAGGTCTCGGTGCGGCCGTAAAAGCGCACGGGTCTCAAATATTCTCCCCGGCGGATTTCCCAGGGGCATCCTATACGGGACCAGTTGTCGCACTGTTCCCGCTGCCAGCCGTTTTCGATCGTTTGGTGGAAGATGCCGTAGTCGTAGCGGATGCCGTAGCCATAACCGGGAAGGTCCAGGCAGGCCAGGGAATCCATATAGCAGGAGGCCAGGCGCCCTAAACCGCCGTTTCCCAGACCCGCATCCCACTCCTCCTCTTCCAGTTCGTCCAGATCGAAGCCCATCTCCTCAACCGTTTGACGGACTTCGTCCACCAGCTTCAGGCTGATCAGATAGTTCATGAGAAAGCGACCCGGCAGGAATTCCAGGGAGAGAAAATAGACGCGTTTGGCCAGGGTGTCATATTGTGACCGCTGCGTGCGGATCCATCGGTCGATGAGTCGATCACGAATGCTGTAGGCCAACCCCATAAAACAGGCATGGCGGTTGGGCTTTTCCGGATCTCTGGCCATGGTAAATTTGATGTGACGCTTAATTTCATCTTTCAGCGTGATGCTTGAATTCAAGGCTCTATGGCTGGCGCTGCTCGGTTCTGGATTCTTTGGCATGGGGTGAACCTCCTGGGAATTAAAGAAAACGAATGCCTGCTTTGTCTCTCATTTTTCGTTGTAACCGAACGCGATTGACTGCAGCACCTCTTTCCAATGCTCCGTTCTGGAAAGGACATAGTCCTTGCTTGCCTTCAGGTCGCAGATTTCGAGAATCGAAAACTGGAAATTGAACTGATAGTCACCCACCTCGCGGCTCAGCAGCCGTTGCAGGGTTTTGACCTCCCCATGGCCACTGATGGCAAAAGAGACCCATTGATGCCATATTGTGTCTCCGCCATGTGCGTTGCCGACAAAATGTTTGCCGCTATGGTTGTCCGTGACCAGGTAAACCCCGCTCACATTACTCAATGCGGCCTTCCACTGCGGCATGTTCTTCCTCACGACGGTGCGTAGCATCCGGTAGGACAGATTAACCGCATTGTACCCCGGAAAGTCCGACACCCGCATCCGTTTTTCACGAATTTCAGACACCAGCAGCTTGTCGATATACTTGGTACCGATCAGATGGGATGCGATAAATCGCTTGCGGAACTGAATCACCAGGCGACCCGTGAGGTGCTCGACGCCGGCCATCTCTTTGGTGCCATATTCGAACCAGCTATCTTCCCCCTGTTTGCGGTGCTTGACACCGAGCACCTGATACAGACCGGCAAACAGCCATTTGTCCTCATGCAGATGAATCAGAGAGATGATTTCATCGCATCTAAAATTCTGCTGGTTTTGATGTTCCTGCCACTCCTTGAACCGGCCTTCGAAGAAGGCCTCCAATGGGGAATCATCCCTGCCTGCCGCACAGTGGATTTTATAGCTGTTTAAATACACGCCGGCAATCTTGAGCAGGTCGATGAATTTGATCATTTTGAGGCTCCAACTATACCCGGTTAATCGTAATCACCTTGTGACATCACTTGCACAGCAGAACAATTGACGGATTCGTAAAAAGTCCGATATCTGCGTTACGCTTCATCCTCCGTCACTGCGGCGTACCGTAAGTACGCCTCATTCCTTAAGGATTCGCAAGCCTTGATCTCGGGCTTTTTACGACTCCGTCGGAAATGCGACTTTTTACGAGTTTATCACAATTGTCCTCGGTGACAATCGCCGATGTCGATCAAGACCACGACATCTGAGCCGTCAACGAAATGTCGCATGTTTGACTTAAAACGACAAGTCAATGCCATTAGGTTTGAGATTGACTGCCCATTCCCGGCAAGGGAGAAGCGCATGCCAAGGCCGTAGCGGTTCGACAATCGTCTGCCAAGGCAATCGTCGTTATCCAAATGCACTAAGCATGCCGTGCCTTGTGCCTGTCACCCAAGCTGAGCGTTTCCCATCTTGGTTTTATCAAAAATTATTACAAAAAATATGGGTTATGTCTCTTGGCGACTTCAAAATGGAAAACCCGTTGGGATTGCCGAGCTTACCGCATCTACGGCGTCAGATATCTTCCCGCATAGGCGACTATAGCGGAAAGACATCTTCCTTGTATCTGCGGCAAGCTCGACAATCGCTCAGCTTCGGTTGTAAATTAAAGTCGTCGGTATGTGCCGGTTGACACCTCCGGTCCGGTTGGCGTAGGTTGGCGCAAACAATACCGCAGGGACGAAATCATGCCATGAACATTCATCGCACCAACACGATTCTATACTGCAACCGATGGGACGCCACGGTCAAGTTCTATCGCGACATGATCAGACTTCCGGTGCTTTTACAAAAAGCGTGGTTCGTTGAATTTCAGCTGACCGACAACAGCTGCCTGAGCGTGGCCGATGCGGCACGCACGTCTATTGCCAGCGCCGGCGGGGGCGGCATGACGCTGTCCTGGTTAGTGGGAGACATCGACGCCGTGCGCGATCGAATGCTTGCAGACGGCATCGACGTCGGCCCCTTCATGGTCACGTGGGGTGCTCGGACTTTCTACCTGTTCGACCCAGAGGGCCACCGCATCGAGGTTTGGGCGCGACCTTAGGGCCTCGGAAAAAATAAATTGAACTGATATTGCGCCGGTTGTTGGTTCGGCTGCAAGGCGCGTTAATGGTTTCATACTTTTTTGTATGGGGCCATTAACGCAACACCGTAGCCGGGCCAACAGACAAGCAAGATGGTGCAATTTATTTTTTTCCGAGGCCCTTAATACCCTGCTAACGCTCAAACTGCACATCCATCTGATTCAGATTCTTCGGGTCAAAATCCTCTATCCCTTGGGTCCGCTCCAGAAAGTCCGCCATGGCTCTAGCCGCACCGGCATAAGTATCCATCGCCGAGGCCATCCTGGCTGCGACCGGATCATCCTCTCCCAACTGGGAGATCATTTTTTCCAACAGTTCCAGGCCCTTATTCAAATGCTGCTGAATGCCGGAAAATGCAGCTTTCCGCATTTCGTATTTTTTTTGTTCGTTGTCGATCACCGGCAACAGCCGCCTTACCGAAAACTCCACCAGCGCATCGCGTGGCGCGTTGAATGCTCTTGAGATCTCATCCAGCAGGGAGAGGGAGCTTCGGCTGATCACATAGGTCTTCTGGACCCGGTTTTCCGCCCCGACCCTCGCATTCCGGACCTCCTTGGCGATGGCGTTGAGGGAGTCGCTGTCCTGGGCCAGATGGTCGAACAGGGATTTTTGTTTGATGCCCAGCTGCGCGGCGACGATGCTGATCGCCTCGATACAGCCGGAGGAGAGCTTGAAGGTCGCCCGCACCGATTGTCTTCCCCGAAGGCCCGAACTGGTAATGAAGGTTAAGGAACCGCTGTCATCTATCGTATTTTTCCGAGCCATTTCAGATCTCCACCTGTGTCGTTATTAATGAATTACTCTATTTTAAATTATTTAAAAAATAATGCAATAAAAAAATTATTATACGATATTGACAACCTAAAATTAATAAGCATTATCCATTCAAATAAACGGCCGGTTAAGACCCATAACAAAAGGAGGCATGACAATGATCTACAGAACACTTTTCGGAGCCCCCAGTCGACGTTTCGGTTCTTCCTTTGCAGACCTGGAGGGAATGCGGCGTCAGATGGAACGCCTTTTCGAGACATACAGCGACCAGTCCCCCGGTCGCGCCGGAGCTGGGGTGTTTCCGGCGGTTAACATCACGGAAGATGCAGATGCATATTACCTCAGCGCCGAGCTGCCCGGCGTTAATTCAGCGGATCTGGACCTCAACATAACCGCCAATCAGGTGACCCTTGCTGGAGAACGCAAGATATCCGTAGAGGCGGAAGATGCCCGGTATCACCGCCGGGAGCGGGAAGCCGGACGGTTTTCACGGGCCGTTGCCCTGCCCGGTGACATTGATCCTGACAATGTCAAGGCCAGGATGGTGGACGGCATACTGACGGTGAGCGTCGCCAAGGCGGAAAAGACCAAACCCAGGCAGATTGCGGTTCAATAACGCGGTCAATGAAAGGAGGAACCGATCATGTCAGATACCAAAGAGATGAAAGTCATCGAAAAACAGGCTGTGGCTTTACCTGCCGAGCAGACCAAGCCGGGCCCGATGTTCACACCCAACGTGGATATCTTCGAAACCGAAAAAGCCATCACTTTGCTGGTGGATATGCCCGGCGTGAAGGCGAATGAACTGAATGTGGATCTCCGGGACGATACCCTGACCCTGACGGGGGATGTGCTCCCGAACGTCGGCGCGCCCGGCGAAAAGATATATGCGGAATATGAAACCGGACGCTTCTATCGCCAGTTCTCCCTCTCCGAGCTCATCGTTCAGGAAAAAATCGATGCCAAGCTCAGCGACGGGGTCCTGCGGCTCACCCTGCCCAAGGTGGAAAAGGCCACACCGAGACGGATTGCGGTTCAAGCCGGTTAAATGGATTTAAACCTTGCCGGACCTCCTGGAGGATTCCGGCAAGGTTGCCCGCCCTTGTCCATAAAGAGCGGCTCAGCGGGTTTTCCGTCAGAATTATTCAGTTGGCAGAAGCCCTGCCCAAAGCCATGGCCGGAAACCATATCACCGGGCAATTCATTCGACATTGGAGATTCTGCGGTTGTTTTTTCCTTGACGCGGCGGATCCAGTCTGATCTCAGTCCCGCAGTCCGCAGTCCGCAGTCCGCAGTCCGCAGTCCGCAGTCAGCAGAACCCCGAACCTTCTCTTTTTGAGTACGATAACCATGTCTTCCACCGCCCGCGAGGTGGTGATCACCCCCAATTTGGAAAAGGCGGTGGTTTTGGTCCAGAAGACGATATTGGGTTTGATGAACACCCGCATGCCGGCCTTCACCTGCTCCAGTCCGCGGCACAGACCCACCGCCTGCTTTACCGGTTCCAGGAGTTCCTGATAGCGAACAACGGTAATGATAGATGACACCTAAACTGAGCGTTTCAAATTTTTTCAGAAAATGAAGTGTGCTCATTTTATTGGATTTTTCCGAGATTGATCCTCAACAATGTGAAACCCGTTGGGATTGCCGATCTTACCGCATCTACGGCGTCAGATGCCTTCCCGCATAGTTCACTATAGCGGAATGCCATCTTTCTTGGTTCTGCTTCAAGCTCGACAATCGCTTGGGTGGTAGAAACCTGTTTATATTCATTATGATACCTTTTATTTAGCTATCTTTATCCATACTGTCCATGCAACATTGGGGTAGATGTGCTCTCTGATACCCAGACAGACAACTTTTGAAGAAATATTCAGCCTAAAAAAACTTGGCAAAATGACGATGCATTATTAACCTTATTCTATGTGACGGCTCTTTTTTATGCGGGACATCAATAAAGGAGATAACAATGGGTAGCAAGAAAGAAGAATTTTTAGATCAATTGAAGAAAAAGTATGACGACTTGAACTATCGCTGGAATATCGAGCGCAACAAACTGGAGGCCAAGGCTCAGCATGAAAGCGCCGATGCCATTAAGAAATTTGAAGAGAAACGCGAGGCCTTGCAGCAGCTCCGCAGCGACATGAAAACGAAAATTATTGAACTGGAAGTGGCCAGTGAAAACGCCTGGGATGATGTCAAGGATGGGGCTGAAGATGCCTGGAAATCGCTTGCCACGGCATTCGATAAAGCCACTTCGCATTTTAAAAACCCAAACTGATCGACTGTCGAGCTTGCCGCAGATTCAAGGCAGGTGTCGTCGCGCTATAGTGGGCTATGCGCGGCGACATCTAACGCCGAAGATGGGGTGAGATCGGCAAACCCAATGGGTTCGACCTTTTGAAACCAACCATTGTTGGTACCCCACCGTGATCGTTACCCATCGACCTTCTTCGAGAAATGTGAATCGCTCAGTTTGGGAAGAAGTAAATCAGATCCAGTTCCGGGAGCAGACAACGGTTGAGCAGGTTTCTTCAAAAACTCCCTCAATGACTACCATTACGCAAAATATATGACGAGGCGAAGAAAAGGAAAAACCACTTGCGTAGCCTATTTCTTTTGTTGCTTCTTTTAATGAGCCACAATGCCTATGCTGAGGCTGACGGACCGGATTACTGGTGCGTGCACGAGGTCGATGGTGGCGATGTACTCAATATCCGGCGGGAGGCCAACGCAACTTCCGAAAAAATAGGGGAGATCCCACCCGATGCGCAATGCATTAAAAACTTGAATTGTACCGGCGGACTGACATTGAATGAATTCACCACCCTGTCGGAGGCGCAGAAAGAGAAAATCATGAAAGAACGCCCGCGGTGGTGCCAAATCGAGTTTCAGGGCGTAACAGGCTGGGTTGCCGGTCGCTATCTTCGGGAAGGTTCTTGTGTGAAGGGGACCCACCTTGACAATGACTGACCGGTCCCACCGGAACTTGCATTATCCTGCCATCCGATTTAAATTTCCGTGGAAACGTCTAATTTGCATTCAGCCTCAGGATACCACAGGCTGACCTTGAGCGCCGTCCATTATTTAATAAAGAGGTGGGGCGTTAAATTTTGGACCAAGGAGAAGGCCCATGTTCAAAAAAAATAGCAGCGAAGGTTACCGTTCCACTATAAAAGGGATTAAACAAAAAACGCTGGTTTACGGCGATAATACGTTGATGTCCGAATTAAGGATGTTTAGGGGGACTCGCATCCCAAATCACAAACACCCTAGTGAGCAGACAGGGTACCTATTGTCCGGCAGAACCCGGCTGTTCATTAATGATCAAGTCTACACCTGTGACCCGGGGGACAGCTGGTGTATCCCCGGTGGTGCAAAACATGGAACGTTTGCCATAAAAGATTCAGTTATCATTGAAATTTTTTCACCAGTGAGGGAAGACCTGCATCCTGACACCGAGTATACGCCATTTATTCAATCATGGAACACATGAAAAATGTCGCACTGCTGATTGATCGGTGAATTTAGTTACCGTCATTGCATTTATCTGTTCTGACCTATACTTGAACCGCGATAGCGATCGCATTCCTCACCGCTTGTCGAAGCGAAGCAAAGATCCCGCTCATCGGGGCGGCGGGGTTAGCGAGCGAACCGGAAATCGCTTTTTTTTCCTTCCGGTACTGCGCAGCACTACCGGTACAGGCATAAAATTCCCCGCGGCTTGCCGCGGGGAATGTTCAATTGACAGGACTGACATTTAGGCCAGGACATCGCTTGAGAGTATGGTATCTCAGAATTTCAGAAACCCTTATCACCGTTGATGAGTTGGAGTAATCCCACAAATAAACATAGGTCTCTTAGGAACTAAAATAGGATTCTACTGTTAAATGTTGTAACTTTGTTCTGTAAAGTTATTGCCCCACTCATTCTTTGCTGTTACAGGTATTATTTGATCAGTATTTTTTTCATGATACACAAAAAAGGATGCGAACCAATATGGATAACGATTTACTGTTGCCAGTTTGCCCTAACGGTTGTGCCAGTGAGCTGATCCAAACTAGTCTAGTCGTAGCTGAAGGCCCCCTAAGAAAGTGTTTATCGTGTGGGCTTCTAATAAGCTCCTGTAGCAAAGAGTATTACCAATTGTCGAATCAGGATTGGAATACTGATCAAGGAACGTGGCCTTCGGAAAAAGACATGAAAAGGCTAAGGAAACGTAGAATGAGAGACATCAATATAATTTCTAATTTATTATCAAAAAAGACCGATATCCATCTCTTAGATGTTGGTTGTTCAAATGGCGCTTCCGTTGCGATTGCTAATGATTTAGGGGTGAAGGCAGAGGGAGTAGACCCGTCAGAGAAAGCTGTTAAAAATGGTATTGATAGAGGATTAAAAATTCATTTAGGTTATTTACATGAAATCTCTCTTCCAGATAACGCTTTCGATGCGATAACTCTTTATGAAGTTATTGAGCATGTTAATGAGCCAAAGGTTTTATTAGAGGAATGCCACCGAATACTAAAGCCTGACGGGGTTTTGTTGATTGGAACAGGAAATATCGATAGTTGGACGCGGCAGATAAAGAAGAATAAATGGGATTTTTTCGACATGAAAGAACATGGAGGGCACATTATTTTCTTTTCTCCAAAATCTCTTGATACCCTTGCCTCAATTACAGGTTTTGTTATAAAAAAAGTAAGAACCTCGTCTGTAAAGTTTTATGAAAAAGGGGAAGTTTCCCATTTACTGTATCGAATGACGAAGATATTTTCAGAGCTTTTAAATTTTCCATCAAGAATTTTCAATAGGGGCATCAAATGGAAATCTATTTGATTGCAATAAAATAATTATCTGTAATTGAGATTTTACTAAACACGTATAAAATTGGTTTTATAATTCGTTATTACACAAAGTATTTTACATTTTTTTCTATATTAATACCACCTGTTATTTTATAGTCTTTCGGACAGATTTGAAAAACGAGGAAATTCTTCTTGAAGTCCAACTGTCAGGGCAAGGAGAACGGCCGATCCGGTATCTAAAATCTGACTGTTAAATATACCGCTTACAAAAATGACTATGGCAGAAGAAAAAACAAAATATCCCGTTACAGTTTTTCTCCGATTCCATGAATTTTTAAATAGTTCCCAGAAAAGCCATGTTAAGGCCAAAATTCCAATAATACCATAACTGACAGCCATTTGAAGATAATTGTTATGCGGGTGTGCCATCAATGGCATATCTGTTTTGTTGTTTTGTTTTACAAAGGTCTGAAAACCACCAGTGCCGACTCCGAATAAAGGGTGTTGCTTGAACGCTTGCAACGCATCTCTAAATAACAAGAATCTGTGCTCGTTGGCTGTATATCCTTTACCCCATGCGATGTCTGGTGGCGCAGTGATATGCTCATTTATTTGTCTAATAGTCCATGAAACCTGATCTCTAACGGATGGAGAAAAAGCCATCAGACTCGCGATAAGGCCATATATCAAAAAAATTTTAATTAGATTTAGCCGTTTCACCATATGGACGATAATCAGTGGAGAAACGGCAAAAAAGGTGAAATAGCCGTTGCGGCCTTTCAGAATGATCAGATGAATAAAGAAAAGCAACATCAAAAGGCAGATATAAAATCGTTTTCGACTATCTTTAATTTCGTTAAAGTAGAAAGCGGTTCCCATAATGCCCAGCACCAGGTATGCGGACATTGTGTTGTAGCTGGGGCCGAGACCAGAGTCGTTGCCGACTGCCCCACCCTGCATCAAGATAATTCCCACTTTAATTATTGCCGCGACAGAAATCACAGCCAGCCCAACAATAAACGCCTGAACGAGGTGTTTGCTTGGAAACCTTTTGAAAGGAATGGCTGCAACAGCAAACCCATAAATCCAGTAATGGGTTTTTTGTGCGTAATCAAGACCAAGTCCAGTAGTGTCTGGCGAATACAAGAGACCCACCCAGGGCAGGATTATAAGCAGAATGACCGGCCAACTCCAGGAATGCGGGAGGCATATTTTCCCCCGACGCAAAGCATTTCCAGAAAACAGCCAGATGACCGCTGCAAGTATGCAGAAAAAGGTCATCGGCGCAGTACCAATCGGCATGGCGAAAAAGGCTCCTAAACACGCAAAAAATAGCAGTCGATCTGCTTGCTTAATATTATCTTTCAGCCAATCCATATTTTCCATCTTTTTGCTGTTATTAGTAGAGTTAATTGCTGATAAAAATCAAACATGTGCTATCTTCACTACGGTCATCAATCTCAAAACAAGCTTTATAGGTTTGGTAGGTCTTTGCGCAGTAAGGCCTCCAATATCTGTTTCTCAGCAAAATTGCCAGACCATAGTTTCTTAGCCCTATCCTTCCAACCTGACAAATTGTCAAGGATAACATTTCCTTGATAGCATTCGTAATTAATGCAAGGGTGGTCAAAACCCACCTACAACCTGCCGTAGATACATACATGTTATTTTTGAACAGAATACACTGAGCTTGATTTTCAGCGGAAAGAAGCGTTGATATCGTCAAGTCCCTACTTGAGATCCTCAAATTAACACTGGAATCTGGTAAGGATGTTATGGGGAGTGGGTTCGGTATCGCCCAATACACTGTGATCAAAGGTATCTTGAAACAACAGATACATTGAGATCATCAGCGGTCAAGCCAGATTGCAGATACCATGATCTGAGTTTGTCAGACCAAATAAATCTTGAGATGCAACGTTTTATCAAACGACAGTCATCTTTTGACAATTTATCTGCTGGATATCTCAGGCTTGCCTTGTGCGCTGACTCCGAAACCCAGACTAAAGCGGTAAGTGATCTCCCAGCAAACCTCAAGCGTAGCAACGACTAAGTTTTCCCCTTCGGTATCTCAAGCCATGTGGATACTGTGAACGCATTCGGGATATAACTTCAACCCAAGCGTTTCAAATTTTTTCAGATAATGAAGTGTGCTAATTTTATTGGATTTTTCCGAGATTTTTCCTCAATAATGTGAAACCCGTTGGGATTGCCGATCATACCGCATCTACGGCGTCAGATGCCTTCCCGCATAGTTCACTATAGCGGAAAGCCGTCTTTCTTGTATCTGCGGCAAGCTCGACAATCACTCAACTTTACTTTTTTGGTTTAATTATTCTTGATCTAATTCTTTACCCTCATCAAGAACTTTCCGAATCAACTGAGATAGTTCAGTAATATTGAACGGCTTTTGGATAAACGCGTTACATCCCCGTCGCATAATATCAGTCGCTTTGCCTTTGAGAGAATACCCGCTGGCCAATATTATTGGCATTTTGAGATGAATCTTACGGATGGTGTCAAAAGTCTTGCTGCCATCCATTCCCGGCATAATTAAATCAAGAATGACAAGATCAATATTGTCGCCTCTTTCAGATACCGCATCAACAGCATTTTTTCCACCTTTGGCGACAACGACACCATAACCCAATTTCTCCAACATCGGTTTGCCCACATCAATCACGACATCTTCATCGTCAACCAAAAGAATAGTTCCCGATCCTCGGATGATCCTATCATCGACATGCGCTTCTATATGGGCTGGTTTTTCCGATACTGGCAAATAGACGCTAATCGTTGTCCCGTGGCCGAGATCGCTATAAACAGTTATTACACCACCGTGGTTTTTTATGATGCCATAGGCCGACGCCAAACCTAATCCAGTGCCTAGGTATTTATCTTTTGTCGTAAAAAATGGATCAAAGACCTGCTGGCAGGTTTCCTTGTTCATACCAACACCGGTGTCTTTTACAGAAATTTTGACATATCGACCGGGTAAAGCAGCATAGGGTTTACAAAAGGCAGCGTTTAAATTCAGGATCGATGTTTCCAGGTAGATCTCGCCGCCGTCGGGCATGGCTTGTATTGAATTGACGAAAATGTTCAAAAACACCTGCTCAATCTGTCGTTTATCGGCTTCTACCACCAGTGACGAAGGGAATGTGTTGCTGTGGATCTGAATATCCTTGCGGGTATTGCCGATAATGGCAGCGCTGGAAAGCAATAGCTCGTTGATGTCTATTGGTTTGACTTCGTATTTACCTCCGCGTGCCAACCCCAGCAGTTGCCTGGTAAGAGCGCTGGCGCTGACGATTTGTTCCTCGATGGCCATAATATGCTCTTGCTGAGGATGGGAAGGGCCCAATTCCAAGGTCATCAACGACGCTCTGCCTTGGATACCCATCATCAGGTTGTTGAAATTGTGAGCTATCCCGCCTGCAAGCGTACCTATCGCTTCCATTTTTTGTGCTTGCTGAAGTTGTTGTTCCATTCGCGACCGTTCGGTAATATCTTCATAAATAACCAACTGGCCCTGGTTTTTTATATTTAATGGTATGAAATTGATCTCTTTTTGCGAACCGTCCTTGCAGGTAACCGTATAAACATATAGTCGGGATCGTTTGGTTTGAGGGTGCCGCTGATAATCAGACCATGCTTCCATCACCTTTTGGCGATAGCTGTCATCTGGAAAAGCTTTGTTGAACCATTCCATTCCTGTAGTGACATCGTCTATCGTGTACCCAAACATATCCACAAATGTCGGGCTCACATATTTGTATCGACCATCTTCTCCGATCAGGGAAATCCCGAGCGGGAACTGTTCCACCAGCATCCGGAACTTCTCTTCACTCTCACGCAGCGCTTTTTCCGCCCGTCTTCGGTTCTCAACCATATCGTTTGCCGATTCAGCAAGCTGGACAAAATCATAGAAATAAATGGCATTTCCTTCAATTTTGATGGCATCTGAAGATGCCTTGCTGAAAAATTTTTTAAACAATTTTATGTTGTGATGTATTCGATCCGAAAGTAGTTTAACGATCAGAAAGATGAAGATAAGAAGCGTAAAAAGGATCAACGTCGTATTTCTAATATTTTTCCTGATTCTTCCTTCGAGTTCGGACTGCTTTAAGGCGAGTGCCGCGTCAATTTCATCCACATATAAGCCGGAGCCAATATACCATTGCCATTCAGGTACGCCTACCGCGTAGCTGATTTTAGGAGCATGCTTTTTGCCTTCGAATCTCGGAAGAACATATTCAACGAAACCGCCGCCTTCTTTTGCCAATTTTATGAGTTCCTGGACGATTTTAACACCGTTTATGTCTTCGATATCATACAGGTTCTTACCGGTTTCAGGACCAGATAGGCCCAACCCGTCCCATTTTCCGGCAAACACGTACCCATCTTTTTCGAACTTGATGTTTGAAATCCATTTTAGGCATTCCTCCTGAATATCTTTCTCAACATAATCGAGATATTCTCCGGAACCGATTACCCAACCAATGGGTTTGAACAATTTCACAAAAGCGATTCTTGGGAAAAAACCTTGCTGGTTGGGTTTGGGCCAGGTGTAGTTGTAGAATCCTTCGCCATCTTCCCTGATGACGGCAAGCATATCGGAAACAACGAACTCACCTTCCCCCCCTCTGACCTGCAGCATGTTCGTGCCTTCCATTTCAGGTCTGATTTCAAATAACGTTTCAACACCTTCCAACGTAAAGGCAAAATAATATCCGCGGCCGTTATTGTACCTCAAGGACCTGAGTGCTTGTTTGATAAGCGCCTCAATTTCTTCAGTGCTTTTTGTATCTCTTTCTTTCAAATAAATATTCTCTATGATGGCATAGGCTTCGCCAACTCTCCCTATTAGGGAATCTTGCAACCGTTTCTCGGTTTGAGATTTCATGAAATTTACAAAATCTAGTGCCTGATTGACCTCACGTTTTAATATTAACTTCTGGCCTTCCAGATAGGTCGCTCGCAGTGAGCTTGCCTCTTTTTCAAACCTAGACCAGTCGGAGGTAACCCAAAGATAGCCGAGAGAAATTATTGAAATGACGCCAACAAGAGCCATATGGATTATAAAGATTCGACTGATGCTTAATTTGAGAGGTTTCATTGTATTGCCTAATAAATGAGTCAACTAATGCATAGAATGGATTTGTTGTAGGGGTCAAGGGACAATAAAAATGGGGTTGAGTCTATTACTACCTGATTGCTGGGGTTAATCCCTGCCTGCTGGAAGCGTTGTCGGCTCGGATAGATTGCTGCCTGGTGTGCGATTGACGACATAGATCCCGATGCACACCATCGCCAGGGCGGTTAGTAACTGATAAGTGATTTGCTCATCGAGCAGGATGATGCTTTCCAGGACACCGAAAAGCGGGGTAAGGAATAAGAACGCACTCAACTTTGATGCCGGGTAGTTTCTGACCAGCCAGAACCAGGCGAGATAGGTGATAAAGGCGACCCAAATAATCTGGTAGGCGATGCAACCCAGAACGAGCGGTGTCACTTTTGTGATTTCAGTTTGGCCCAGCAGTAATGCTCCGAGCGGCAGCACGACTGCGGATACAACAAGTTGGTAGAGCAATACACGGCTTGCCCGAATTCTGGACAATGGACTGGCTTTGACCATGATGGTGGCGGCAGCCCAGAAGACGGCTGCCAGCAGCAGCATCGTATCACCAACCAACATTAAGGATTGCGGTTTGCCGATGGACTCGCTGAAAGCGGTTACAATTCCTAAAAAAGCGCAGCACAGACCCGCAAGCTGGGCTTTCCTCAAGGATTCTCCAGGAACGAGCCAATGGGCTCCCACAGCTGTAAAAAAGGGCATGGTGTAAAGGAAGATGACCGACCTCGATGCGCTGGTAAATTCCAAGCCCCAGTAAATCAGCAAAAATTCGATGGAAAAGAACAAGCCGACAGCCATCCCCCACCAGAAGGTGCCGTCATGATGGTCGATTTTTTCCCGGCGCGCGACCATCCACAGATATAACAAGATCGCGGCACCAATGGATCGAATGCCTCCCTGTAGCGCGGGGGCAATGCTTTGGACGGCGATTTTGATTGAAATCTGTTGAAGCCCCCAGCTGGCGCAGAGGATGATCAACAAGACAATGGCCTTGACGTCAACTTTTGCCGGTTTGGCGGTCATGATTAACCTGTCAACCTTGATAAGAAGATTCGCTACGCTTGGTATCACTAGTGGACCGGGTGCGACTGCCAATCGCCACCCGGTATTGTGTGGATATCAATACCCGCTAAAAACCGGATTGTTTACCGGTTATTTTTTCCATCTCTACTTTGATCACCGCCGTTGCGTTGACCTTGTTTTCGGGAAACTCGAACGGTTTGTCGGAATACTGTTCCATGATGATGCCAAGGGCCTGGCGTTTCAATTCCAATCCGTCGACGAACGACGCTTTACCAAATCCAATAACGCTCTGATACTTCATGCTCCAATTGCATGCGTCGGCATCCTTCAGCGCTTCAACGGCAATATCGAACTCAACACATACGTTTTGGTTTTCTTTGAGGATGTCCATTTTGCGGCCTTTCAACGCGCCATGAAAATAAAGTGTATTGTCCTGGTAGCCGAAACTCAGGGGGACAACATAGGGTCTGTCTCCGTCGACCATGCCAAGCCTGCACACCGTCGCTTTCTCAAGAATGGCGTTGATCTCTGACGCATCTGAAATCGCTTTGTCTTTTCGCCTCATGGTACTGGATCCCTTTCCATCGATTGTTAGTCCTTTTCCACCGAATTTGATCATCCAACGCATCAATGTGGGCCCCTTGATACAATTTTTCTGTCAATAATAACAGACGTAAAAACCATGATTCTAAATCATTATCGAACGTCAAGCCTGCGTCTCTTTGGCTGGATAGGGGGAACCGATTCGACGTGCGATTGACTTATACTTTTGCATTGGGTGACATGTGGATGCTGGCAGCAGCCCTTATCTTCGCTGTTTTCAGCATTCTGCTGAAACGAAAACCCGAGGCTGTCAGCGGCCAATCCTTTCAATTTACATCTTTTGTACTGGGTCTGATCTTTTTAACCCCGTTTTTTACCTGGGAGTGGATCCGTTTTTCTGATTTACTGCATCCTTATACACGGATAAGGTGCGTTCAAAAACGCGTGCCCAGGTATAATGGGATGCAATTTTTTCGGCCTGGGGATCGACTACATCCGGAGATTTTTTTACCGCCGCGATCATGCCAAGAATGCTTTGGCATAACGCATCTTCTAACTGGCCCTCGTCTTTACGAAAGGGTCGGTCAATGGTTTCAAGGGGCGGCAGTCGGATCAGATCGATCGTTTCTCTGTTTGCTTTTCCGAAGATTTCATTGAAGCCGGACAGATCGGTGGTAATAATCCGGCATCCGGATGCCAGGCCCTCGAAGAGCACGAGGGGGAGACCTTCAAAAAATGAAGGCAGCACCTGGACGTGGGCTTTTTTCATCAGTGCCGATAATTGATGGTGGGTCACGTAACCATGGTTGGTCACCTTTCGGCCCAGTTTTTCTGCGAGTTCCATGCAATGGCTATACTCCCGTCCCTTGCCGCTTCCCGCCATGTGCAAGTGCCAGTCATGATGCTTGATGTTCATCAGGGACCGCAGCAGCCAGGGAACGCCTTTGCTCCGATTGAATTTACCGGCGTAGAGGATGTGAACGGTTCCGGCAGGTGATTTTGGGGTTCGGGTAAACATCGATTCATCGTATCCGCCACCGACAACGTCAATTTGATTTGACGGAATGCCGTACACACGGTTGATGTCCCTTTTCTGATCGGTGGTCAGCGCAATGATCTTGTCCAGGCGCCGGCAATAGCGTTTTACAAAACGTCTCAAGTGCGGGCAGTTGTTGTATTGTCTCAGATCCGTGCCATGGCAGGTCGCCACGACGGGCATTGCCGGAAAAAGCTTTTTTACCAGGGCCGAAAGTAAAAAAAGGTGATTCGTGTGAATGATATCCGGCTTAAACTGGTTGACTGCATGTTCAAGTACATGGGTGAATTCGGATTTATAGGAAGTCAGACGCATGCCTTTCAGATCCTTGAACAAAGAGCTTTTATAGGGCATCACATCCGACATGCCGGTAACAGGGAAATTGAGCGACTCCGATTCAAAAAATACGCAGGCTCCTTCGGTTGGCGGCCGATCCTTCAAGCATGAAATCGTGCCAGCTGGGACACCGGCAACCCGGTAAGTTGAAAACCCGTTTTTCTGAGATTCTCTGATCATCGCCTCAAGATAGATCCCACTCCCGGTCATTTCCGGTCTCTGTCCGATGACATGCATGATGTTAAGATGGGTCATAGGGGTGTTTTGCATCCTTGACAGAATGAGATTCACTATTTTTTAAACGCCGATAGGCCAGCCGCCAGGTTTCGGATCGTTTGGTTTTCCGTGTCGGCCACTGGAAGCCAAAATGACCGCATAAACGGCAGAAAGCGGACATCTGGTCCGACAACGTGTCGGATTCATCCGGTAGCTCGATCCTCCCCAGATGGTACCCAAAGATCCGGTCGATCCCACCGGCCACGGCACACATGTAATACCCTGAAGGCGTTAATCCTAAACCGCACTCTTTTATAATGCGGCAACCGCAGGTGTAGTCGGAGAATCGGTTAAGACGCGTATCGACAGGTGCCACATTAAACGGCTTAAATAGATGGACGCGCGAAGACTTCAGTGTACTTTTTAGCGTGATCGCGTCGGGCAGCTTCTCCAGCACCCGATGAACGCGATTCCCGAAGAAATTGGTTCCCAGCACCAGCCTTACAGAAGGATTATGCGTCTTCTGATAATTGATCAACAGGTCGATGATGTCAAAAATACGACTGTGAAGGGTTGGCTCTCCGCCCAGAATTCGGATGCGTTTCCAGGCGATTTCTTTTTCAATGCTCTGCTTGATAAAGGCCGCTAAATCGGCGACAGGCATTTCAATATTACTCGGGGCCTGCGTGCATGAACGGTTGCAGTTTATGCATTTCAAGTTGCACTTGTAGGTGATGTCCACCTCAACATAATCGCGGCTGGGATGAAACTGTCTGCCGATCCGGTTAGCGACCAACGATTGGGCACGAATAAACTGGTAAGCATCTGAGAACAAACGCGTTGCTGTGATATTGCGATGGCGGCGGGGTGTATTCAAAAGCTGCGTTCCTCAGTCCGGACACACCCGCTTGGTTTCTTGTGGGTCCAGTGCGAGCCAGGGCCAGTCGATGGCGCCCTGTGGATCCAACAAGGCAACCAGGCCGGGATCGCGCATGTCATTCCAGATGAATTTTTCGAAGACAAGTTCCGGGGACGGGAGCCCAAGCGTGACGTGCAGATGCGGCAGGATGTTTACTTTCGATCGGCTGGTGTCGGCGATGGTGGCGATGATATCCCCCTGCGATAAGATAACACCGGGTTTTATGTGATCCAGTGGCCTCGTGTGGGCATAAATCGATATCAACGTGTCAATTTCAGGCTGGGTCTTTTTGTGTTGTATAACCACGGCCTGACCCAAATAGTCGGCAAAAACGGATCTGACCACGCCGTCGTGCATCACCGGAATGCGAGTGTCGTGATCGAGGCGACGCACCCGCCCGGAACCATCCCTGTGCAGGCAAAAGTCGATACCCTCATGCGGGAAATCACGCCGACCCAAATCACCCCACCACTTGTCCGGTGAATGAAAGCGCATGCCTGGACAGAAAAGCCAACTCTGGAAGTCATCTGGATCAAGACCGTTTGCCTCGATGAGCATTTTGGTGAAGCGGGTCTTTCTAAGGCTCACGATTTTATCATCCAAGAAACGTCTGGTCATCTCGGTCCCACCTTATTGGGCCAATCCTCTATTCGGGAGAAGGTCTACCACACTGCGCTCAAGGGGCATTGACCTTGATCACCATGAAAGTTCCTCCGAGTCAGGTTGCCCGGTAACTAAATTTTTCCGGAATAGTAGCCTTTCATCCCCGTGGGGATCGCATCCGCGGTTGCGAACATGGTGTTCATGGTTGATCGAACATATATTAGCGTAAAAATAGTAGCTGACCAGGTAACCAGAAAAATACCCCACCAAATCCCGGAAAGACCCATCCCCAATTGGCTTGCGAGCACATAGAATACAATTGACGGTGCGACAATCTGACGATAAAGCCCTATCCAAATAGCGTACGAAGGCCGCTTCAACCCCTGCAGGGCCGCCACAGCAACAAACAGGATGATGTAGGCCCAGTAGATGAAGGCGGAAATCTTTAAATAAAAGGCACCGATTGTCAGCACGGCTTGATCGTCGGTGAATATCTTCATGATTAAATGGGGGAAAACAAAAACGATGATCATGCTCACCGTCGTGATGAGAATGCCGTACAGCAGTGCTTTGCGATACACCTCCCGGCAGCGCTGATAAAGTGCGGCACCGTTGTTTTGGCCAATCAAGGTCAAGGTTGCAGTTGTGAGTCCCATAATGGGTAACATGGCGATCTGGTCCACCCGGGTAGCGATACCATAAGCAGCAACAGCCGTCTGTCCGAATTTACTGAGAAACCAGGTGATAATAAAAATGCCAATGGCAATGCTCATGGTATTCAAGCTAGCCGGAAAGCCTTGCTTGGCAATTTCCCAATAAAAGTGGCGACGTGGAACGAACATCGACCAACATTCCCGACAAATCAAACCGGTCCGGATAACGCGCGTGCCCATATACAAGGTGCTGAACAGTTGAATTAAGACCGTCGCCCAGGCCACCCCGGGAAGTCCCAGAGCCGGCATTCCCAACCCGCCGTAGATAAACCAGGGATCAAAAACCAAATTGAGGAAAAACCCGATAATTAACACATTGCGAAATGTTTTGGTGTCACCCTGGGCGGTTAGAATTGCATTCAGAACAAAGGTCAGAGAAAAGAACACGAGACCACAAATGATGATGTTGATATAGGACAACGAGATGGCCAGGTATGTTCCACTGGCCCCTAAAAACCTGAACAGATAAGGTGCTGCAAAAAGACCGATCAGCGTCAGTGCCATAGACAGCAGGAAGGTGAAAGAAACGGATTGAATGGCATAGAGTTGGGCTTTCTTTTCATCACCTGCACCCAGTGTATTGGCGATCAAAGCCGTTGCACCTGTGCTGATGCCAAATCCAATGGCCAGAATGACAAAAAATACTGGGAATGATAATGACAACGCAGCAATGGCTTCGGTGGATATCAGACCGCTGAAATAGGTGTCCACCACATTATACATGGTATTGAAAAACATGCCGATACTGGCGGGGATAGCCAATTGGGCGATCAACCCGGGAATCGGTTTGGTTATCAATCCATTGTCTGTATCCATAGAAATTGAACCATGTATAACGTTAGATGCGGTGTTTCGCTACCAGCGTGCAGCCCGACAAGCCGCTTTTGGACACCATTAAAGAGGTAAGATCACTGAGACACACCATTTTTGGCCATAGGCCCGAATCTTTTTAATACCGCGACGAATATAGCATAAATACCAACAAACAGCGGAACGCATACCAGCAGCCAGGCGACCACGGCGTAAAGGATCGTTTCAAAAAAGGAAGCCATGGTGCCCCAGAAATTCTGCTGGAAAAGTGTGCTTAGCTCCTGAAACGAAAGCGGAGGCAGATCCACCTGGAAGATGAATGCGCCAAGACTCATAAACGGGATCAACAAGAAAATCTGCAGTGGGTATACCAGATAGTTGAACAGCTGAATAGCGGGCAGGTTCAGTCGCAGCATGATGGCGATGGCTGCACAGATCAGGGTCGTCGCGCCCAGAATCGGTAATATTCCAATTACGGCGCCAAACGCGATGCTCAGAGACAGCCGTTCAGGCGAGATGCCTTGCTTGAGCAAATTCAGGATCGGTTTGATAATTTTATCATGAAAGCGTCGTTTTATCATTTCTTCAGCACCGTTTTGGACGAATCGGTCATCGAGGCGACGGCCTGCTGCAGACATCGCCAGTTGACGTGTACGGTCATCAGCGGCACGCTTCCGCGGCGGTTTTTAACGTTTGCAGAAACGCTAGCGTCAGGTGATGCAGTCGCTTCGGCACACGCAGCAGATATCCTAGCCACACCATCGGGCCCTTAAAGTGTTCGACACTCAATAACCTGACTTTCCCGTCTTGCTCACGAAATTGCCAGGTATGGGATGCGTGGATTCCCATTTTCCCGCCCTCCCAAACGACCTCCCGAGCCGGGTCGCATTTGACGATTCTGGGCTGAACGTTTATCGGGAAAAACAGGGGGCGAATAACGAAGGAGAAGCAAGTCCCGACGGGCAACGTCTCGTCACCTGAAATGATGCAGCAGCTGCGGCAGGCTGTGTTCCAGTCGTCCCAATCTTCCATTCGGGAAAAGGTCTGCCAAACCACGCGCAAGGGGGCGTTGATCTCGATCTCTGCTTTGATTACCATTTGAACTCCTGCTGTCCAATATTAGTATAAGCACCAATTACGATAAGTGAAAG
>CAVONY010000003.1:0-41991 GCA_963697405.1 uncultured delta proteobacterium
CAACCTGATCAACATTGTTCGTCAGGAAAAAAACGAGCCGCTGTTCGGCGGATGCACCGGCCACGGCTGTGGAGCGGCATTCAACTTCCTGGCGCTGCTGCCCGACGGGGAGGTGCACGCCTGCAGGAAATTTCCCTCGCTGGTCGGAAACATCACCAAAAATAATCTTTACGACATTTATCACACTGATCTGGCCGAGCGCTATCGCGCAGGCAGCCGGGCCTGCCGCAGCTGCCGCCTGAACCCGGTCTGCCGAGGATGCCTGGCCATCGCCTACAGCCTGGGCCTGGACGTCTTCACGGACAAAGATCCTTTTTGCTTCGCGCCCCAACAGGTCACCGGCGCATAAAGAGCCCTGAAAACGAATCCAACAACTGAAACCGTTAATGAGCAACCGCGACCCGGCAACAATCCGGTAGGGTAACGCCATGCAGACAAAGCGCATCCACCACCAAACTGACAAACCTCCCCGTGTGATGATTCTCGCCACGGGCGGCACCATTGCCGGTTCAGCCGAATCCGCGACGCAGGCAGGGTACACGTCCGGTCGGGTGACCGTTGAGGCCATGGTCGGCGCGGTACCCGGTCTGACCGAGATTGCCCGTGTCCGCGGAGAGCAGGTCGCCAATGTGGGTTCCCAGGATATCACCTTTGCCATCATGATCGACCTGGCCAACCGGATCAACGCCCTGTTGAAAACCGATGAGGTCGAGGGCGTGGTCGTCACTCACGGCACGGACACCATGGAAGAGACGGCCCACTTTTTAAACCTGACCATTAAAAGCAAAAAGCCGGTGGTTCTGACAGGGGCCATGCGCCCGTATACCGCCATCAGCGCCGACGGGCCGCTCAACCTGTACAACGCCGTCGCCGTCGCCGCCGATCCGGATGCCGCCGGGCGTGGTGCGCTCGTGGTGATGAATGACCGGATCCACGGCGCCCATTCACTGAGCAAAACCAACACCACCTCGGTGGAAACCTTCATTTCCCCGATCAATGGCCTCATCGGAACGGTCAATTATGGTAAAACCGAATACTTCCGCCGGCCATTTCGCAAACACACCCATAAAAGCCAATTCTCTGTGGAAGGGGTCACGTCCCTGCCCCGGGTGGATATCATTTACGCCTGCGCCGACATGCCGGCCGACCTCATCGACGGTTCCATGGAAAAAGGCGCCAAGGGGATTGTGGTCGCCGGTGATGGCAACGGCAACATGAACGCGGCGACCATCGAACGGGCGGCCCGGGCGGCGGAAAAGGGCGTCATTATCGTCCGCAGCTCCCGTGTACCCACCGGGAAAGTGGGGCGAAACGTGGAGATCGATGATGACCGAATGGGTTTTATCGCCTCGGATGAACTCAACCCGGCCAAGGCACGGGTTCTGCTGATGCTGGCGCTGTTGAAAAAACGCCGGTTAGGTGAAATACAGCGGCTGTTTTATGAATACTGATCCGCCGGCCGCCCCCATCGCCCGGCAAGAAACGTTCTGACCACCTGCTCGGTTTGCCGGGCCAGCAGACCATCCGCGCCCTGCATGGCCGCTGCCAGCGATTGCGGACCGCTGCAGATCGAAAAGACGGCATCGATGCCGATATCGTAAAGCGATTCAATGCCGTCACCAACCCCGCCGCAAATGGCGATACAGGGGACACCGGCTGCCTTTGCTGTTCGCGCCACACCCGCCGGGGCTTTGTTGAACCGGGTTTGACGATCGATCCGTCCCTCGGCGGTCAACACGAGGTCGGCACCGGCAATAGCGTCTTTGAGCCCGACCACATCGATGACCAGGTCGATGCCCGGCTTCAGATCGGCACCGACAAAGGCATGCAGTCCACCGCCCAGACCGCCGGCCGCACCGGCTCCCGGCATATCGGCAATGGCGACGCCCAGGTCCATTTGGACGACCCGCGCCAGGTTGGCCAGCCCCGTGTCGAGCCGGGTGACCTGCTCTGGCGAAGCGCCTTTCTGGGGAGAGTAGACCACCGAAGCGCCATTGTCGCCGGTCAACGGGTTGGTCACGTCGCAGGCCACCGACACGGATACGCTGTCCAGCCGTGGATCGACGTTCCGGCGGTCGATGGAGGCGATCGCTCCCAGGGAACCTCCCACCGGTTCGACCGGTGTGCCGGTTTCATCGAGAAACCGGTATCCCAGGGCAGTCGCCATGCCGATCCCCCCGTCGCAGGTGGCACTGCCGCCGATCCCTACGATGATTCGCGTGGCGCCGTTGTCCATGGCCGCACGAATCAGCTCGCCGGTGCCGATTGTGGTGGTGCGCGTCGGGTCATGCCGCGCCTTGGGCAACAGGGCCAGCCCGCTGGCTTTGGCCATTTCCACCACGGCCAGCTTCCGGGAGGTTACCATGCAAAACGGCGCCGACAGCGGTTCCATTCTTGGGCCGGAAACCATTGCCTCAACCCGTGTCCCGCTCAATCCGGCAAGCATGACTTCAATGAGCCCGTCTCCCCCGTCGGCCACAGGGACGCAGGTGACATCGCATTGGGGAATAACGGCCAGGATGCCTGTTTTCATCGCTTCCGCCGCCTGCACGGCGTTCATGCTGCCCTTAAATGCGTTGGGAGCGGCAACGATATGCATGTTCATGGGGCACCTCGATCGATTGAAGGTTGCCGGGATCCCCTGTCACGGAATATGATAATAAACAGCATCGGCATGGGTCGTCGGCGACCGTTATAAGGTAATATGGCGATTGTACTTGACCGCTGGAGAATTTCAAATACAAACTTCTGAATCGAGTGAATATGCTATCCGTAAGAAAACGAGCCAGGGAACTGGGCATTGCCCCGGGCGTTCTGCCAACCGGACCGCTCAACGCCATCACCGATGTTCAACCCGTTGGTGTCGGGCACCTCACCGTGATCGAAGGGGCCGATATTCGCACCGGGGCAACGGCAATACTGCCGCATCCAAACAATGTTTATCAAAGCAAGGTGCCCGCCGGCATTGCCGTCGGCAACGGGTATGGCAAATTGACGGGCAGCACCCAAATCCGCGAACTGGGTGAGATCGAGACCCCCATCGTGCTGACCAACACCCTTAGCGTGCCCCGGGCAGCCGAGGCCGTTCTCGACTGGGTGCTGGCGCTTCCGGGAAATAAAGCGGCAACCACCGTCAATCCAGTGGTGGGCGAGACCCATGACGGCCGGTTGAACAACATCCGGCGTCGTGCCCTGACACCCGGGATGATTCGCCGGGCTATCGATGATGCGACCGGTGGCCCGGTCGATGAGGGAAGCGTGGGTGCCGGCACCGGGACCATGGCCTTTGGCTGGAAAGGAGGCGTCGGCACCAGTTCGCGCCTGATCCCCAATAGCCTGGGGGGATATTCGGTCGGTGTGCTGGTGCAGTCCAATTTCGGCGGTGTCCTCCAAATTCTGGGCCTGCCGGTGGGCCGCTCACTGGGCCGGTATTATCTCAAGGACAGTTTGGAAACGGGCGATGCGGACGGCTCGATCATGATCGTTCTGGCTACCGATGCCCCCCTGTCGGACCGGAACCTGTCACGGCTGGCCCGACGGACCCTGTTCGGTTTGGCACGCACCGGCGCCTCATTCGCCAATGGGTCCGGGGACTATGCCATCGCCTTTTCGGTGGCGGATGACGTTCGTCGCACCCCTGAGCGACGCCGGGCCCTCTCTTCCATGGCTGAGTTACCCAACGAACGGGTTTCGCCGCTCTTTCAGGCGGCCATCGAAGCGGCGGAAGAGGCCATCTTGAACTCGCTGTTCAAAGCCACGACCGTTAGCGGATACAATGGATTTGTCGGGGAAGCCCTCCCACTGGACCGGGTAATGGACCTTATTGCTGGCGGTTGTGGGAAACGGCTTGAGTCGGATCATAGACGATCGACCGATTGAACCATCCAAACCCTTCACCATCGGCGTGGCATGGCGCGGGTTGTCTGCTATTGGAAAAGGCTGCAAATAACGACTTCTGCAAAGCCGGTCGTATAAAAAACAGGGGACACTAAAGTGTTGCCTTGACGGCTCCGGCGTCTTTCCTTCCCAGGTATACCACATGCCCGGAACCGCCGCGCCCCGACCGGTGGCGGGTTGACACAAAACCGGCCGCCGCCAGGCGCTTGGCAAAGCCGGCGTCGTAATCTTCACCCCAAACGGCAAAAACCCCGTCCGGTTTGAGGGCCGCACGGGTCGTATTGATGGCGATACTTCCGTAGAGCGGGTCGTCGCGCTTGTGGCTGCGAACGTATGGACCGGTATAAAGGTCCAGGATGACGGCATCCAGTTTCTCCCGGGTATCGTCTTTCGCATAGCCATGGATCAGTTGGGCCACATCGCAGATTTTTACGTTGACCCGTGCGTCTGCCACGGCATGGTCAGTCAGCACGGCCAGAGGCCCCCGACACCATGCCAGCACCACCGGATTTAATTCTGCCACCACGACGCACGCCGCGGCAGGCAGGGTGTCGAGTACCGCTTTGAGCGTAAAACCCATGCCCAGCCCCCCCACCAGCACCAGCGGCTGGGTTGAATGGTTGAGGTGTCCACAGGCAAGTTGCCCGAGGGCCACCTCGGACCGGTTGGCCATGCTGTTCATGAGCACCTGACCGCCCACGGTGATCAGGAAATCGCGCTCCCCGCGCTTTCGCAGTTCTAATAGGCCCGCTTCAGTGGGAACACGTTCAATGATTTGCCAGGGCTGGGCCATGGGTTTCGTCACCTCTGTGTAGATTTCAGTCCGCATTGCGCATCTGTAAGTGAGACGCGTTGATCAATATTATATTATTTCAATAGGTTCAATATATTTCTAATTCGAATATGTCCGGATCATAGGAATCATCCCATATAGGCGTTGTCAGGGATATTTAATGATTGGCAAAATTTTTTTCGAATCCGGATGGTCAGCGGGCGGTCAGCTTGATTTCAATCCGCCGGTTTTTTCGGTAGGCTGCCGGAGTGTCGGCCGGATCGAGGGGATGGAATTTACTGAAACCGGCAGCGGCCATGTGAATCTCGGGAATTCCCTGGCTGGACAGGAAGCGAACCACCGAGACGGCCCGGGCGGTGGAGAGTTCCCAGTTGGAGGGAAATCGTCCCGAGGTGACCGGTACGCGGTCGGTGTGACCGTCGATTCTCAGGATCCAGTCGATCTCCGGCGGGATCCTGACCGCCAATTCGTTAAGGGTGGTGGCCAGCTGGGAGAGGTGGTGAATGCCCGCTGTGCCAAGTTCTGCCGAGCCGGTGGCAAACAGCAGCTCGGCCTGAAAAATGACCACCATGAGAAGCGCACTGAGCGCGTCCACATACCCGGGCCAGACATTGAATTCACGCGGGGAACGTTTGGCGATAGTCGACATGGCTTAGGTACTCATGGCCGCGACAGAGCGGCCGTCAGGTGCGGGCGTGGCAGATGGTCGATCGGACAGCACCTGCGCGACCATGCGGTTGTTTTCGCGCAGTTCCTGTGTCATCAGGATCAGCTGGTCCTTGATCTCATGAGATCCCTGGCGCATGTTAATGGCAATGCCGGTTCGGTCCATGCCGGTTTATTCCTTGTTTCCGGGCAAAAACCGTAACTTTCCGTTTCTTTAAGCAATCCGTCATACGGTAAACCAAATATAGATTCATGCCTTTACCTTTCATCGAAAATGCCGATATATCGATCCAGTAGATTGAACGCGCCGCGCGGAAAACCGCAGGGAGCGTTCTGCCGGTATCGCAAGTGCTGCGCAGCGTGGTAAGGATAAGAATCGATGTCCAGTCCGCTCGCTATCGCGGTTCAAACTTCCGCGTATATACAAAAGGTGGTTATGGTAGGAAAATCGGAGTGTAATCAGTGACAGTGAAAATCGCCCTTTTCATTCTTGCCGCCCTGATCCTCGCCGCGATGCCGGCTTATGCCAATCAGGCGGCGGTCATCCCCGCCTACTCGTTGGTATCGGCATTTCAATCGTCGATGAAAGAATATCAAAATTTTATAAACAGCCAAAACCGCGCCGCAGCACGGAGGCTGCTGAATTCCGAAAAAGTCTTTCTTTCGCCGAGAGATGTCCGGGTCGAAGTCGTGACGGTTGACGAAAGCATCGCCAAGGTGAAATTGAGCCGCCTGGATGAAAATGCCCAACCGGTCACATTGTATTTCTGGACCCTGGCCGAACAGCTGAAAATCCTGCCGCAAGAATAGCCCCTGCCTCCCCGGCCTCGGCATGGGTAAACCCTTCACCCGGGACACTTGTTTTTTGTACGTTTAACACCTATTCCCTGTCTGCCCTTTCAGGGGAACGGGCTGACGCGGGCCGGCAAGGTGAACATGAAAGCGCAGCACGTCAGTGGCCGATCCGCTCTATTTTCCAAGCGATACCGGGCAACATCTGACTTGATTGTTGGATGGGGTTCAGGTATTTGTATTTTGATTCTCTCCACATACAATCAATTTCAACTCGGCGCAGTAGTCTGGCCGACGGCCCCTTGTCTCAGCATCCCTGAGTTGCCGACAACGCATGGATTATAAAATCATGAATCGATCGATCATTAAAAGTACCAGCCGGTATGTGCCGGACCGACACGTCACCAACCATGAGCTGTCTGAATTGATGGACACCTCGGATGAATGGATTCGTCAACGCACGGGGATCGAGGCCAGGTATTGGGTCAACGCAGGTGATGATATAGGCACGTCGGATCTGGCACTGGAGGCATCAACGATCGCCCTTGAGAGAGCCGGGTGGGCCCCCACCGATCTGGACTTGATTGTATTTGCCACGATGACCTCGGATGTCTACGTTCCCGGTTCCGGCGTCATTCTGCAGCACAAGTTGGGGGCTGAAAAAGTCCCGGCACTGGACATTCGCCAACAGTGCACCGGCTTTCTGCATGGCTTGGAATTGTGCGATGCCTACATTAAAAGTGGCAAGGCGCGAAAAATCCTGCTGGTCGGGGCCGAAACCCAGAGCCGGTTTCTGGAACTGAACACGCAGAATCGCGATACCGCCGTCATTTTCGCCGACGGTGCCGGCGCCGTCTGCATCGAGGCTGAAGAGACATACGAAGAGACAGGCATTCTGGCGGCTGTCTTTCATGCTGATGGAAAATATGCCGACGTATTGCGCGTGGGGGTCCCTGCCCGAAAAAGTGGCCCGGTCATGAACGCTGAGGTGCAGGCCAGACAGGAGTATTTACCCTACATGGATGGAAAAGCCGTGTTTAAACTGGCGGTCACCCGATTGCCGGCAGTAGCCCGGGAACTGCTGGAAAAAGCCGGTATGCAATTGGAGGATATTGACATGGTCGTTCCCCACCAGGCCAACCTGCGAATCAATGAAGCCTTCAGGGAGCGCATGAACCTTCCTGAAGACCGGATCTTTAATAACATTCAGCGGTATGGAAACACCACCGGCGCCACGATTCCCATCGCCCTGGATGAGCTGATGGAGAAAAGGATGCTCAAGTCCGGCGACAATGTCATGTTCATTGGCCTGGGCGCGGGTCTCACCTGGGGCGGGGTTATATACAGGCTCCCCTAGCTATCCAATCGTGTTTAGCTGAGGATAAGTGTCGTCCGCATTATCGCATGAGAAAACTTGTCTTGGCGTCGAATCGTTGGCAGCCATCTTGAATTGACCAGGCTCTCCCTGGAATCCGCTGACGCTACCCTGGCTTCCGGCATCGGCAAATCCTGTTTGAAAGACGGCAGGAAACGGAAAGGCCGGGATCCGGATACCTTCAGGGATGCCATCCTCCCGGCAAGGCGAGTGGCAACATTCAAGCGTTCCGGCAAGTTGCGGAAGAAAGCGAATGAGGAGCAATGAAACGCCAACAGAATCGCCAGAAACGCTCACGCCGCACCTCTTATATAATCGCTGAGTATACGGTTAAAGAGGGAACTCACCGGGATGTGATCAAGAACATTGGTGCGGGTGGCCTGTTCATCCGGACATCCAGGAAGGTTGGCGAAGGGCAGTCCATCGTACTCGAATTTCCATTGTTTCGCTTTGACAATACGATCAAGGTCTCTGGAACGGTGGTTCGCGCTGATTCTGACGGCTTCGCCGTGGCTTTTGATAAGCTTCTCGACGTCCTTCAGTCTAAAAATGGCCAACTCCCGGATATAGTCCATGAGATCGATCGGTCAACTTAAGAATTATTGGGTTGGCCGTTGAAAAATCGTTTAGCAGGATATCGGGAAAACAATCGGAGTAAGGAGCAGTAATATTTCGGCGATCAAGCCATGAATCATCTCAAAGGGTCAGGTGAGTTCAGTAAAATAGGTGTGGCCACCATTATCATGATGGCCAGCATTTTCCTCAGCCGCGTCACCGGCATCGCCAGAGAGATGGTGCTTGCCGCGATGGCGGGAGCCGGAACGGAAGTCGATGCCTATCGCGTGGCGTTCGTGTTGCCCGAAATACTCAATCACATCCTGGCCAGCGGCTTCTTATCGGTGACCTTCATTCCCATTTTCTCCCGCTACCTGGCCGAAGGGAAGGAAATCGATGGATGGCGAACCTTTTCCAATATCTCGACAGTATTTGGCGTCCTCCTGATTGTACTCATCGTAACGGGAATGATTGCAGCCCCCATCGTGGTCCCTTTGTTGGCACCCGGGCGCCAGGACCCTCAATTTATCGCTCTGGCTGTAAGAATGACAAGGATTACCCTGCCGGCCCAGTTCTTCTTTTTTGCCGGAGGCATGCTGATGGCGGTGCAATATGCAAAGAAGCGCTTCCTGTTCCCGGCCCTGGCACCTTTGATTTACAATCTCGGCATCATTTCCGGCGGGTGGTTGCTCGGCCGCCGGCTGGGCGTGGAGGGTTTTTGCTGGGGCGCGCTGGCGGGAGCAGCGATAGGCAGCTTTGCGATCCAGATCCTCGGTGCCTTTCGAATCGGCATCAAATACCGGCCCGCCATGGACTTCACCCACCCGGACCTTCGGCGCTATGTCTTATTGACCTTACCCCTGATGATCGGACTGACCATGGTTTTCTCGACGGAACTGTTCTCAAAATTCTTCGGCAGCTTCCTGCCGTCGGGAGCCATTGCCTGGATTGATTATGCCATGCGTGTCATGCTGATGTTGGTCGGCTTCTTCGGACAGGCCGTGGGGGTCGCCTCCTATCCCTATATGGCGCAGCTGGCCGTTCAAGGGCGCCTTTCAGAGTTAAATGATGTCATCAACACCCTCTTGCGCTATCTATCCATCGTCATCCCGGTATCCATTCTGGTCGCTGTGCTGCGGCATGAAATTGTCTACGTGCTTTTTGAGCGGGGCCGATTTTCTCCTGAAGATACGAAAATGACGGCCTTGACCTTGTCCTGCCTGATGGTTGGGGCGGTTGCCTTCATTTCCCAAACCGTCGTCAACCGCGGTTTTTATGCGACTCAGAACACCCTGTTGCCGGCGCTTTTCGGCACCATTGCCGTGGTTCTGGGCCTGCCGGTGTACTGGGCCGGGTTAAAGGTGATGGGTGTTGCCGGGGTTGGCCTGGCCATATCCGTGTCTGCCCTCCTCCAGACTATCCTCCTGTTTTCCGTCTGGAATCGGCGCAGCAAGAATACGGCCGCCATCGGTGTGTATCGCGCCTATCTGAACGCCGCCATTGGCGCACTGGTCATCGGGGCAATACTCTGGCTGGTGCACGGGGCGATTCAAATTCGCCTTGATGGCCAAACCCTGATCACCAGCCTGGCCGTGATCAGCATCGTCTCAGGGGTCTTCGTTGTGCTAACCGGCTTGTGGGGCTGGATCTTTAAAATCGAGGCCATCCAATATATATTCAATCGCGTCGCATCCTTGAAGTTCCTAAAAAAGAGCTGACACGGTTGATACAACGGGGTCACCATTAACTTTTCTCGTCGACACATCAGATCGAATGGTCTGTTTAGGAAATTGACCGATGGAAACCGTGATAACAATCCTGCCCATTATCGTTGTCGTCCTGGTTGTTTTTCTCATCAGGGAAGGCCTCTCGTATTACAGGTACGTGAAGTATTGCAAACTTCATGAAGCCGCCAAGACCGGCAACATCAAAGCCGCTCGCAGGCTCCTTGAAGAGGGACACCCGGTTAATGCCGTGGACCCAAGCTTCGGTTTGACGCCGCTTCACTTTGCCGTGCGAAACGGTTGTATCGAGGTCGCTCGGTTGCTCATTGAAAATGGCGCCAGTCTCACCCAACCGTCAACCCAAGGGATAACACCGCTTGACTGGACGTCAACGTACCTCGACCCCAACCAGCGCGCTGCGCTGTTGCGTGCTACCCCTGGCGACCGGGAAACCGATGATGGTTAATCTTTATTTACAGTATAATGGCGATTGTGTAGGATGATATGGTGTTTAATTTCCACCACTCGCGTAAAGGAATCCAGCATGGCTATACATCTGTTGCCTCTGGCCAAACTGGCCCTCATGGCCGGAAAAGCGGGAACATCCAAAGCCACCGGTGCTGCCATGGTCAAACAGGCGGCTGCCCTCTCGGCACGCAAACAGGCACCCGGTTGGGTGATAAAGGGAGCATTGGCCGGCCTGGTCGGATTTAACCTGCTGTTTCTACTTGTCCTGGCCCATAAGCGCAATGTTTTCAAATCGCCCACCCAAGTCGGCAGTGCCTGCCCTCACTGCAAGCATTTTATCAATTTAAATGAACTCTCCCGTGCCTTCCATCCCCGACTGGTCGACAAGGAGTTTATATTCAGTGGAACGTGTCCGTCCTGCAACGAGGTCCTTTCTATTCGGGATAGCGGTCTGAAGTCAGTCTCCTGACACAATCCCGCCTACCCGATCATATAGGCACCAACCCCTTGACAAGAAACGGAATTTTTGTAAACGTGGAGTTGTTTCACCTGACAGGACCACGCCCGTCTGCCTGAGGAGTGACTGACCATGAAAGACATCTCTGATCGGATTCACCGATTGGTAGGCATCATGGGCATAATCTTTGGAACGGTAATCATCGCCTGGATCAGGTAGGAGAAACCATGGCACTGACGAAATATGGCATCATTAAACAAGTCTACAATGAACTCGGATTACCCAAGAATCAATCTGTTGAAATCGTAGAGTCCCTCCTTGAGATTATCAAGGCGACCCTGGCGTCGGGTGATGATCTACTTGTCAGCGGGTTCGGTAAGTTCTGCGTCCGGGATAAGAAGCAAAGGAAGGGCCGCAACCTGGTCACGGGTGAGAACGTAACCCTTCCGGCAAGACGGGTGGTGACATTCAGGTGCTCTGGCAAGTTGCGGGACAAGGTGAACGTCACCATGAAAACAGGTTCGGACCGACGTCGCTATCCCCGCCAATCCGCCGCGTTTACTGTGAAATACACCGTCAACTTGGTAACGTATCGGGATCTGGTCAGGGACGTTAGTTCGGGAGGCATCTATATCGGCAACTGGAGAGCGATCAAGGATGGGCAGCGGATCAGCCTGCATTTTCCGGTGTCTGCCTTAGACCAACAGTCCGGTGTAACAGGAACCGTGAAGCGCTCTCAGGACAGGGGGTTCGCGGTGGTATTTGACAAACCGATTGAAGAGAAGATCTACCGGACCTGTCAAGACCCAAGGCTCGAAATTGAGCGATATCAAACGATAAAACCTCATGCTCATGAACCTCGACTCCTCCACCAACGGCAAGGCACCTGAAGACAGGCGCTGCTACATCGCCTGCAAACCGGATATTGGTTATGCAACCGGTGGTTTGTTCAATCCGGGTATGCTCATGGCTTTATAGTGGAACAAAAAAGAGACTTGCTGATTGAGGGCTTTTTACGAATTCGTCTAAAATGAGACTTCCAAGTAACTTCGACGCAGTTATTTGTCGATACAGCGCCGGGCAAGTATACGTGCAAGGCAAGGTCACCGGCACCGCCAAACTGATCAAGGGAACCATCGGCCTTCAAGCCGGTGGGCAGGCCTTTAGCCAGGTGGTCTTTTTTGAGGACAAGCGTGCCTATGATGAATTCACCAGCGGCAGCTTCGAAATGGGCGCCGATGCGTCCGCGGTTGCCATTACTGCTGGCGCGCAGGCAAGCGCCGGTACCGGAGGCGCCAGTGCCGGAGCAAGCGCCGGCCCGGCCACCGGGAAGCAGGCCCCCACCAGTTACCATAAGGGCATTGCCGTCTTCGTCCATGCTAAAGGCGGACTGATGTATGAAGCCTCCGTAGGCGGGCAGAAGTTCAGCTTTGAACCCAAGACCTAACCCGCGGTTAGCGGCCTGACCGTCTGCGCCAACGCGACGATTAACGCATGAATGAGAGGGCCGTTCTGTCAGGGCATAGCCGGACTGTAGACCGGGCCATTGCCAAATACGGTATCCGTCACTTTGACGACGATCATAATTCAATCCTACCAATTCCACGCTGTGTGCGGATATCGTATAAGTACTGCCTGTAAAAACCATGTTTGCCAGTATAAAGATGACGCCAATCGCCATCTCAAAACGAATACGGCCGAAGCCAAAATTTTTAATAGGGATTTCAATTCGCTAAAAAATCAGCCCGAAGATCCCAGATTGAATACCTCACGGGAGCGACCCGGAATTACGGAATTACTGGAAAGTGTCTGGGATTGAAAGATGGGATGGTGAGACGGTGACGACGTGTGCATTGTCCAGACTGGTTTCACCGGCAGGTAAACTTCGACCCAGGCATGGGTTGCTCCCAAACTATCTGTTGATGGGGGTGCATATGTCTTTCTACACGACCGCGCGCATAGCATTCAGCAACTCCTTGACGTCAACCGTTGCAATACCGGAATTGATGTCGGACATGGCGTAGGGGATGATCAACTCGTTATTATGAATGATCGCACCACAGGAATAGACCACATTGGGAACGTAGCCCTCGCGCTCTTTCTCATGCGGAGCAAGCAATGGATCATTCAGGCGAGCGATTATTTTTGAAGGCTCTTCAAGATCAAGCAGCATGGCGCCGATGCAATATTGACGCATGGGTCCGACACCGTGGGTGAGTACGATCCAGCCCTCATTGGTCTCCACGGGGGACCCGCAGTTGCCGATCTGGATGAATTCCCATGGATATTCAGGCTCCTGGATGATTTGGGACGTTTGCCAGAAATGGAGATTGTCCGAGAACATGATATGATTGTTTTCACCATCCTGGCGCGAGAGCATGGCATAGCGACCGCCAATTTTTCGCGGAAAAAGAGCCATGCCCTTGTTTTTGATGGCTTTGCCGTTGAGGGTGACAATGTTAAAGTTGATAAAATCCTTGGTTTCGATCAGTTGCGGTAAGATCGTATGGCCGTTATAGGCGGTATAGGTTGCATAATAGGTGCCTTTCTGCTGGTTGTCGAAAAATTGAACGAAGCGGGCATCTTCAATACCTCTGCTTTCGTTTTTGGAAACGGGGAATATCACCCGCTCGGATACGCGGTGATCGGGGTGGAAACTGACCTCATAATTGGAATTTGCAAGCCAGCTCATGACATGAAAGGTTCTGTTTTGGTTCGCTTCCGGAAATTGCGGTTTTTCTCGAAGCTTTCCAATTTTTTCTAATAATTCATTATACGTAAAATCTTCCGGCAGCTGGTTAAGAATATGTACGCTTATCTCATCGCCTGCTCCCATCTCGTTTAGCTTGAGCTGGAAAGGATTGCGCTTGTATACCGAATCCAATTGGAGATCCGGCGTTTCTACAAAATCACTGATCGGGTCGAAAAGGAACTTGTTGTGTCGATCAAGAACACCGCTGCGAAAGACAATTGACGAAATATGGCCTTCACCGGTTGCCCGCAGGCTCATGATAAAGCGCAGGCTGCCTTTTTTCAGATGGCGCTGATCCGGATGAGGAACGATGGAGGGGTTGAAAAGAGCGGCCGATTCAATAGAGTACTCCATAGTAAAGTATGCACCGATGAGCGACTTTTGAACATCGCTGAGCACTTTATCCGGTGGCAGATATTTCTTCACCGCATTCAGGTGCCGCTTAAAAATGTGCCCGATGTCTTCGTGCCGTCCGGAAAAATCGGCCATTATTTGCGCCATTAAATTTTGGGTCGCCATGTCCGTCATGCTGATGATGCGCTGAATTATTTTATTGATGCGATGCCGCTTATCGGGAATATGCAGCCGGGTAATCACCCGCGACGTATCCCCTACGATCTTAATCGCTCTTCTTTTAACTTTCAGCTTATGACGCTTTTTAGGGGGCATATCATTGTATCCTTAAAGACGATTGACAGCGATGCGCGGCAATGTGGTCGATCTTCAATCCCAGCCAATCCTCGGCGTTATTTTTGATGGACTCGTAAAAAGTCGCATTTCAGACGGATTCGTAAAAATGCCGAGATCAAGGCTTGCAAATCCCGAGGAATGAGGAATACTTATGGTACTCCGCAGTGACGAGGGATGCAGCGTAACGCAGATATCGGCTTTTTTACGAATCTGTCAATTTTTCAGTCTGCAATCATCCTCTGCATGGTCCGCTACAGCGGAGGTCGGGGATCCGAAAGACACAGCGCCACCAAGTCATCAATGACGGCCGTACCGACGCACATGACCGTATCCGCGCCGCCCCAGTATATTTTTACCGTACCGTCGTCTTCCGGAACAGCGCCGCAGGTAAAGACCACATTGGGCACATAGCCAGCGACCTCCCAAGGATCCTCAGGCTGCAATATCCACCGATCGGAAACGCCGATGATGGTGGCCGGATCATCGAGTTCATGCAGGGCTGCGCCCAGACGATACACGGTTCCGGACATGGTCTTGAAGACGCCATGATAAATATGCAGCCAGCCCTTGTCGGTTCTAAATGGTGGTGCGCCGGGTCCGATTTTCATCTCATCCCAGTGATAGGCCACCGGCTTCATAATCACCCGGGAGTCGCCCCAGTGCACCAGGTCGGGAGAATAGGAAATCCAGATCGACCAGGGCGAGATTTCGGAGTGCGGCCGGTCCAACCGGGCATATCGATCGCCAAACTTTTCAGGGAAAATAACCACGTTGCGAAGGTCGGCCTGGGTGATCAGGGCAATCCGTTCCACCTTTTCGAAATCCTTGGTCCGTGCAAGGGCAATCCGCACACCGTGACGGGAATAGGCGCTATAGGTCAGCAGGTACGCGTCCTCTACCGGCGAAATCCGCATGTCTTCGACGCCGAAGGCTTCGTATTCGGCAAATGAATGGTCCGTTGAAGGGATCAGAAAGGGTTTGGGATGAACCGTAAATGCAAAACCATCCTCGCTGTCGGCCCTGCCAATGATGGAGCGCCCGTTTCGCAGATGCGACCTGAACAGCATAATGTAACGATCGTCGTGTTTGACAATGCCCGCATTGTGAACGGTAGCGACCGGATAGGGCACATCTTTGCTTGTCAGGACGGGGTTATTTTTAAACCGTGTTATGATTGGTGGTTGCGTTTTCATCGTGTTCTTTCCAATAGGCTAAGAGATAATAAATTTGGTAAGGCTATACGGAGAAAGCCGTATTGTAATACGGCGACGATCGATAGCGCAGTTCAGTTTAATTATCTTTAAGCATATAAAATCATTTCATAGACTTGTATATATTCATCGATCATCCGCCCGGCTGTGAAACGCCGTTCAACATGGCGACGACAGGTTGCGCGGTCGATCTCTTGGAGCCGTGCGACCGCTGCAGCGGCCTCGTTCACGTTGCTCACCAGAAAACCATTTTGACCGTTTTCGATCAGTTCAGGCATGCTGCCCCTGTCAAATGCGATCACGGGCGTGCCGCAGGCCATGGATTCAACAACGGACAGACCGAAAGGTTCATCAAACTGTATTGGGTGCAACAGCGCACAGGCCTTGCCGAGTAACCGGTTGCGCTCAACGGGTCCGACGCTGCCGATATATATCACCTGGTCGTTGTCTAGGTGAGGGGCAACATTTTGGTCATAGTAAGCATGATCCTGGATGATGCCCGCCAAGATCAGCTTTTTATTGCAGGCCCTGGCGATTTCAATAGCTTCTCGGGTTCCTTTGTCCTGGTGAATACGCCCGAAAAAAAGCAGGCTGTCGTCCGGGGCAGGCTGAAAATCAAACTGCTGAATGTCAATGCCGTGATGGATGGTTTTGATATAATCAAGATCCGGCGATCGATCGGCATCGCTGATGGAAACATAGTACGCTTTGTGGTTGTATTTCTTGTAAACCGGCAGAATACCGGGCGATGAAAAGCCGTGTATGGTGGTCACGACCGGGGTGGTGGTCAGGCCGGTATAGGTCAGCGGCAGGAAGTCAAAATGGTTGTGGATGATATCGTATTCATCGCCATGCTCAAAAAGTTCCGATATGTGCAAACACTCCCAGACTTTTGGTATCAGTGACCGGTCTTCTTCATAGCCCCGCGGGCAAACGGCATGTAGTCTGCCGCTGGTCTGCGAATCCGCGGTGGCAAACAAGGTCACGTCATGACCGCGCGAGACCAAGCCCTCAGTCAACATCGACGCCACGCTCTCCCAGGGGCCGTAGTGGCGCGGCGGTGTGCGCCAGGCAATCGGTGAGAGTATGGCAATGCGCATGATTGATCCTTGGTTAACTGGTTTTTTGTGACGACCACTGGTTTAAGGTCTCGTCGGCATAGATCTTCTGCAAGGTCATCAGTGCAAGCAGCCAGGCCAGGGAGGACTCGGCGCCTTCATTCTGGTTGATGCCGTCCGCCATCAATCCATCTCGGCAGCCCCCGGTTTTGGCATCATAGAGCGGCAGGTTGAGGTCGTTGTGCCCGAGAAACCAATTGAAGCACATGACGGCTTTGTCGAACCATGATTGATCCCGGGTGATCTCAAAGGCTTTCACACACGATTCGACCATGGTACTGGCCTCGATGGGCTGCTGGTCGAAACGGGCTCTGGGGCCGCCTCGTTCATACCATCCGTTGCTGCCGATGGGCACGAAGTGGCCGTCTTCGGTCTGGATGGCAAGCAGCCACTTGAGTGAGACGAGTCCCATATCGACCATGTCGCTGCGTTGCATCCGCTGGCCGGACAGCAGCAGGGCATGGGGCAGTTTACCATTGGCATAATTCAGGGCGTTCTCAAGCCAGGGCCAAGCGTCGGTGGCATGGTTTTTAAACTGATCGAAAAGCCTGATAGCCAGGATTTCGCGGACCCTGCGCACATCGCTGTCACCGGAGAATTTATCCAGGTAGGCATGCACGCCCACGAGGCAGAATGCGATGGCCCGCGGCGAATGAAAATGCTCGACTGCCGGTAGTGCCTTTTTGAAGAGGGTCGTGCTCATGGCGACATGCCCGGGATTTTGAAGCAAAGCCACTGCGTTGCCAAGGCTCCAGAGCGCCCGGCCATGGGCATCCTCTGACCCAATCTCCTCCGTCCATTTCCGAGAATAGGTCATGAAGTTGCGAAAGCGCCCTTCTTTTTCATTAAAGGCATACAGCAGAAATCCGAGATAATGACCGCTGAGCGCATCGAGCCCCCAGCCGTTCGTCGGCAAATGTCGTTGACCCATGGCGGCTACCAGCAGCGCTCTGGCATTGTCGTCGGTGCAGTAGCCATGGGTGCGATCGGGGATGGTATAGTTGGCATGCTGCAAGATGCCGGTATCATCGGTAAAGGCTTTGAGGTGATCGAGCTTGATCTCCGGGAGTTCGAAATTGGTGATGGCCTTGATATTTTCAACGTAGCAGTGCCGTGGCCGGGGGTTCCGGGTGCGGTTTTGCCGCACTTCACTGAAGACCTGGAGGTAATTCCGGGCGACCTCCTTCCACACGGCCTCCCGGGTGAAGGTATAGGCTTTTTTGCGCATGGCGTGCCGCTCGACATCGTTGTCCAGAAGGTCGATGATCTGTTCCGCCAGGGCATCCGGATTGCTGAAGGGCACAAGTCGGCCCCGGCCGTCGGCAAGCATCTCGGTGGCATACCAGTAGGGTGTCGAGATGATGGCCTTGCCGGTGCCCATGGCATAGGCAAGGGTTCCGGAGGTAATCTGGGCTTCTTCAAGATAAGGGGTTGTGTAGATATCGGCGATGCCGAGAAACTCACACAATTCTTTGAGTTCAACAAAACGATTTTGAAAAATGACATGCTCACCGATATCGAGTTTGCGCACGAGCTGCTGCAGCATGATACGGTAGGCATCCCCATGCAATTTTAAGATATGCGGATGGGTTGCCCCTAAAATAATATAGGCCACATCGGGGTGTTTGTTGATGACCGCCGGAAGCGCCCGCAATACATTCTCGATGCCCTTATTGGGGGAAAGCAAGCCGAATGTGAGCAGGACCTTTTTGCCCTCCACACCGAACTTGTCTTTGTTATAGCTGGGATCGATAAAGGGTGTATCCGGAATGCCGTGATGAATAAAAACAATTTTTTCTTCGGGCACCGCGTAGATCTCTTTAAGGAAGTCAAATGCCTTATGGCTCATCACGACCAGTTTGTCAGACAGTTCAGACAGCTTGCCCATGACGGTACGATATTCCGGCGCGGGGTCCTTCAACACCGTGTGTAACGTGGTTACCACCGGCATGCGCAGGTCACCCAACAGTTTTAAGAGGTGGCTGCCGGCCGCCCCCCCGAATAGACCATATTCATGCTGCACGCAGACAATATCCGTCTGATTGATATTGAGAAATTGAGACGCCATGCTGTAGTCGCTCAATTTGTTCTGGTTGATCTCAAAGCGAACCTTATCCGGATAAGGATACCCCTCGGGTGTGTCATTTATTGCCGCCGCCCAGCAGTTAATGTCAGGCGCTTCCGCTGACAGGCCTTCAACCAGATCCGTGGTGAAGGTGGCGATGCCGCATTGGCGGGGCAGATAGTTGCCGATTACGGCAACCGAATGGATTCCCTCGTAATATTTAACAACCGATGTCATGACAGCCACCCTTTAAGCTTTCTTGACCATGCGCAGGCCATATAAGAAGATAATCGCACCTGTGGTAGCAACGATCAGACTGGCTATCAGGCCACTACCGGGCATAATGCCTGTCTTTTGAAAAAGGAGTCCGCCGATCAGCGCGCCGATCACGCCAATAGTGATGTCTCCAATTACGCCGAATCCCTTACCGGTCATAAACTGCCCGGCAAGCCAGCCGGCGATCATGCCGATTAATATCATCCAAAAGAATTCCATGTCTTATTCTCCTCAATTCGGGTAAAGGCACGCCTGCAGAAGAACTTTTCCATCTGTGTCGTCACGGTTCTTTTGAGTAATCAACGGCTCGGCATGCCGGAATGTCAATCTGTGGGAAGCTACTGCGACGCAATGGTAATGCCGCGGTCGAATTCTTTCCCTCTGGCGGAATGAACGGCCTCCATCCCTTCCGATTGACCGATGGTGTAAATATGGATGCCATGCGGCTCGATCAGCAGGCTCTTGGTTCCCAGCAAAACGCCGAACATGTCGGAACGTAAATGCTGATTCAACGCTTTGCGCGTCTGCCACTCCTCGAGAAGATTGAGAAGGTTTTTATCTTCCATGTTACAAAAAAGGGCGTAGCTCAGACAGTCCGCCTCCGCTTCCATTGACCCAATCATCGAAAGCAGCGTCTGCACCAGTTCTTTCTGCTTTTCCGGAAGTACGTTCATGGTTATTCTAACGACGATCATGGTGGCCACCTCCCGGCAATGTCAGTTTTTCTGGTTAGTCGATGCTTTCAGGACAAAGATCTGACTGCTTACGACCAGTCGTTGCCCATGTATTCGTGCCGCTTTTGAGGATATAACCGCGATGATAGAGAAAACGGATAGCGACGGGCAATCCAAGGTGATTATCCCTTTGCGCTGCACTTCTTGCTTACTCAAGTTTCGTGCCGGGATTTTGTGTACTCCGTTTCATATCCGCATCAGTCAGGTATTATTGAGAAATAGTGGTGGGCAGATCAAGGACGGCAGGGCGGAAATGGGTAACGGAATCGGTCATATATGACCAATGATCATATGCAACCAATATTTAGGGTTTGTAAATATCAAGCTTGCGCATGCGTGCGCGCAAGGTGCTGCGGTCGAGGCCCAGGATTTCAGACGCACTGTTGTTTCCGCTGACTTTCCAATGGGTCTGCTCCAAAACTCGAAGGATATACTCCCGCTCTACATCCGCCAGTGTCCGGTTCGCCTGAGTCAACTCTTTATTCGGCTTTTTCAGTTCATCCACCAGGTGCAGTTTGGGACCCAACGAGTTGATCACCGCCCGCTCGAGGACATTTTCGAGTTCGCGAATATTGCCGGGCCAATGGTAGCTCCGCAACGCGTCCATCACATTCAGCGGGACCAGACTGATGGTTTTTCCCAGTCTTTTAGATATCCTATCAATAAAGTAATTGACCAGCAGCGGGATGTCTTCCCTGCGCTCCCTGAGTGGCGGCATGGTAATCGGGAAAATATTCAGCCGGTACCAGAGATCCTCCCGGAACGTTCTCTTGCCAACTTCCGCTTCCAGATTTCGATTGGTGGCAGCAATGATGCGGGCATCGACGTTGATCGTGTCGGAACTGCCCAGGCGTTCAAATTCGCCGGTCTCGATCACCTGGAGCAGCTTGGGTTGCAAATCCAGGGGAAGTTCGCCGATCTCATCCAGAAAAAGCGTGGTGCCGTTGGCAACCTCGAAGCGTCCCAACCGTTTGGAATTCGCACCGGTGAAAGCGCCTTTCTCGTGGCCGAAAAGCTCACTCTCAATGAGGTTTGCCGGCAGTGCGGCACAATTCATTTTTACCAGGGCCCGATGCTTACGCAGGCTCAAGCCGTGAATGGCCCGTGCCACCAGTTCTTTGCCGGTTCCGGTTTCGCCCAATACCAGGACATTGGTATCCGTGGCGGCGATTTGCTCGATCTTGTAGAACACATATTTGATTTCGTTACTTCGGCCGATAATGTTTTCATGGTTGAATTCTATTTTGATCTCTTCCTGAAGATAGGCTCTCTCGGCTTCGAGTTGATCGGTTAACTGCTTGATTTCAGCAAGGGCGTTTTCTGCCAGATGCTTGCTGTTTAGCGCGTCCTCCCTTGCTATTCTGAGCTCGGCGGTTCGCTGTTCAACAATGTCCTCAAGATTCCTTTTGTAATATTCACGCTCCGTCACATCTTCGATGGCCAATAGAATCAGCTGGGTTTGGCTTGCCTCGTTGTAGATTCGCCGGGCATTCAGATGCATGATCTTTCGACCGATGGTTTCAAAGTGATGTTCCACCTCAAAATCATTGAATTTAGTATTCTGGGGGAGGATTTCTTCCAGCAATTCTCTAAGCTTGGGGATGTTCCATTGCCGATTGCCGAGATCATATATCAACGTTCCTTCCGTCTGTTCGGGTTTCACATTGAACGTGTGGTAGAAAGAGGGGTTGGCCTTGATCACTTTCAGATTTGGATCGAGCACCGCCAACGGCTCTCGAATCGAACCGAGGATGCTGTTGAAAATTTCCAGAAACGCTTTTTCCATTGATGTGCCCACGCTATCCATTTGCGGAGGGGTTAAAGTTTTATATGTCAGGTGCTGGTTATCCAGAATAGATAGAAATATTTTAATATAGATGTTTGGCGAACGCAACTGGGCAGGAACACAATCGATCAATACATGTCATCCGGCGGCAACGCAGATACCGACGTGTTTCCAAGCAAGCTATGTTCTCTATAGGCAATCAGCCGCGAAGGTGCGGCAGGCCGCTGAACCCATTCTGTTTCATAAATCTGAGAATTACCCTGAAAAGTCTTGTTTGTTGAACTTATGAATTCGTAGGATGGGTCACAATTTTTTATGCGGCAATCCCAGTTCTGGTTGACCCTTTTGTTGTTTTTTAAGCTTCTCATTTGCTTTCTGTCTATGTTTATCCAGGTTTTGTTTTTGACTTTTTTCCTTGTCTTTTTTACCGCCCTTGTCTCCCATGGTTGCCTTAAACCAAACCTGAAGCGCCTTGGCGTGTGGTGTTACCGATTTCATCTTTTGGAGCCAACGATCGTCATCGCCCGGCACCCCATGCAAATGAGGGCGATACTCACAGATTTAATTGGTTGGGAGCGGATTCAGTCGTCATGTTTTGCTGAACTCGGCCGCAGCCTTTTTAAAGGCCCTGCTCAAATCCTGCATGGCCTCATCGATACCCGATTTCATCTCTTCCCACGCATTTTTGCCGGAAGTACCCAGCGCCTTTATCTTTTCAGAAATCGCCTCTCTTTTATTTATTGCTTGGACCAATTTCATATTGTCAGTTTCACCGATTGGACACGACCTAATCGTCCAGGGTATGCTTGATGCTGGTGGAATGGAACTTTTCGATGTATTGCTTGACCATCCGGCGCGCGGAGAAACCGGCTGCTGCGCTTTTCATGGTTGCTTTCATCAGCCGGACCCATTCGAGGGGAATGCCGATATCGGATTTGTCTCCTATTCGCTGCCTTCGCATGACGCATCGGTCTGCATGGGTTTCAGGGAAAAGCCACTGATGGCATCAACTACCGGTTTCAACATATCGTATGGGTCCTGACCGTCCGCCAGACCACCAAGGTAATAGACCCACCCGCCTGTTTTGGCTGCAATCCGTTCGATGCCGTTTCTGCCGAGTTCGTCCCAGTCGTAGGCAACAATATGGTGCTCGATGTCGAGGCCCTTGAGAATGGTCACCGCCTCGGGGGTAAGGTATGAACCCAATGTCGAGACCACCACTTGCTTGTCCTGGTCGTTGAGCAGGTTGTAGAAGGCAAAATAATCAAAGATGCCCTCCACCAGGATGATCGTCCGGTACTGCCGGATACAGTGCCTTGCCTTGTCGATGCCATAGAGCCAGCTCCTGGCGGAAAGCGGAACTTCCCTGGTCTGGTGTTTGAGCCAGCGAACGCCCCTATCGCCCGGCCGCCTGCCGACCAATCCGATCGGGCGGGCTTCGGCATCATAAATGGGAAACACCATCCGACCGGCAAAAAAATCAGCGTAATTTCTTGAAAACAGGTTTTTGTGGTTGAAATCGATCTGCCGGCAATAGTACCCGTATCCCTTGACGGTCGCATCGTTCAAAAATCTGAATAGTCCGCCATTTGAGAATGCGTCGAAGGCATCAGCGTCTTTATCAAAGTGTGGCAAGCAACCGTCTATCAGTGCCCTGCCGTGGTGTTGTTCATCGCTGTATGGCGGCGCGTAGCCGATATTGAATTCGTCGATGGTCACTTTGCCGACGCCTCGGCGGGCAAGATACTCGCTAATGGGCTTGAACCGGTCTTCATTAGCGGTAAACAGGTCATGGTATAAGTTGGCGGCATCTTCCAGGGCGGCAACCCCCTTTGCATCGCCTCTCTTCGGTTCGACAAACCCAACCGGTTCATCGGGCTCCGGTGTTTCATCAGGTTCAGGAATATGGAGGCTGCTGTCAGCATAGAACTTGAAATCCGTGACACCCAAATGCGTTGCCCACACCTGCTGTGCCTTTCTGAAACAATAGTTTTTGCGCAGCATGATCAGGTCGTAAATGTCCCAATCGCCCTTACAGGCACCGAAACAATGGAACCGGACCTCATCCTCTTTATTGACATACACCATGAAACGCTCTTGGGTGTCGGCGTGGAACGGGCACAGGGCGCTGTACCGATTTTTCCTGACGATCGTAAAACGAATACCAAGCAAGCCTTCAGCATAGTGGATCATGGCATCGATGGTCGCTGCCGATTTTATGTTCGGGTAGGTTTTCATTTCGTATCCGGATTAATCAACATTAGGTCGTTTATCTCCACCTTACTTGACCCGGTTTTCCCCCGGGGCATACCCCGCGATTCCGATCATGAATCGCACCACGCCATAACTTAGCCAACTCGCCAACCGCTGTCTGCTGGATTTCGTTCTCCAGCTGTTCTCAACGATCCGCCGCGCGCCTATTTTGATTGCCTGTTCCAGGCTAAGCTTTAATTTTTTGGCAAAGCCCTCATCATCAACAACGACATTTGCCTCCATAGACAGCAGCAGGCTGAAAGGGTCAAGGTTTGAGGATCCCACCGTGGCCCAATGCTCATCGATCACAGCGACTTTGGCGTGCATCATGCTTTTGTGGTATTGATAGATTTCAATCCCAGCATCGAGAAAACTGCCGTAGAGGGCATGGGAGGCATAATGCAGCAATGGGTGATCCATCCTTCCCTGCAACAGCAACACCACGCGGACACCCCGCCCGGCGGCAGCCACAAGCGCATGCCGGAAATTCAATCCGGGTAAAAAGTAGGCATTGGCCAGCATGATTTCGCATTGTGCCTGCTCGATCGCCTGCAGATAGGCAGCTTCGATATCGCGACGGTGACGGATGTTGTTGCGCACCAGGAAAGCCGAGCGCATCGAACCCTTGGGTCCAATTGAAGAAACGTGTCTGTCATTGTCCTCATCCCAGCCAGAAGGCATGCGGGTCCAGGCCACGCGCGACCACACCCGACAGGCAGAATCATGAATTTCTTTCACCAGCGGGCCTTCCACGCTTACCGCGTAGTCAAAGCGCGTCGATGTTTGACCATGAATGTCCATGTGATCGATGATATTCATGCCGCCGACAAATGCGATCTTCTGGTCCACGACCACGATTTTGCGGTGCAGACGACGCAACCGCCTGCGCCGCAACGTCCAGGGTGATGTCTTGGGCCGGAATTTCAACACCCTTACGCCGGCCGCCTCAAGGTCATCGACTATGGTTTTCGGCAAACCGATCGAGCCGAATCCATCGATCAACACGTGGGTTTTTACGCCACGCGAGGCCGCCCGACGGAGTGCTTCGGCGATGCGTCGTCCGGTATTATCGTTTTTGAAGATATAGGCTTCCAGATAGATTTCATGCATCGCCCTATCCATGGCCGCTTCGAGTGCCGGGAAATAGGCCTCGCCGTTTTGCAGCAGGGTGATTTGGTTGTTCGGAATCATGCGAGTCACGACAGGCGTGCCCTTTTTTTCAGCTTTCCAATGGCGTTTTTCCTTTTCCATTTTTTTTCTGCGATCAGGTAAGATACTTGGCCAACTCTCCCATGGCCTTGGTAATTTCCTGGATCGCCGCGTGCATTCCCTCGGCCCCGTGGTCGATTTTGGAGGTTCCTTTTTTCTCGATCTTGCCCCGAACTTCTGCTTTGATCTTTTTCAAGTGTTGGGCATGTTTTTCAACCTGCAGGCGATGCTCCACCTGCAAGTCTTTGACAGCATCCGAGTTAATCTTTTGAACCAGATCATCGGCCTCAGCCAATAATCGGTCGATACGCTTGGAGGTTAGGTTTTCTGACATGATGTTTCCTTTCCTTGGCTTTCTTGGACTAAATTTCGCGGGCTTCGGCCACATAGAAAGCCTCGGTCTTGAGCTCGCCGAAAATATCACGCGATTTGCTCCGGGCAACGGTGCGGATTATTGTATCGTGCAGGGTGACGTCGTCGCGGGCCACGTACTGGAAAATATAGAGTGCTTGGCTTGCATCGATGCGATAGGCGATCGTTTTACGTGAATCTGTTAGGCGGTCTATTCAAGGCCTTTGTCAAAGGCATTCCATGAGTTTTCAAGACCGTGCTTGAGATCTTTCAAAGCGCCCTCACTATCTTTTTGAAGCCCCTTCAATTTTTCAAAATCAGCGTTCCACTTGTCGAGCAGAGATTTTATGTTCTCTCGATATTTATTTCTCTCACTCATTTGGATTCCAGCCCTTTCAACAAATGGTTCGTCATAAAACGTGACAGTTAAACGGTGGCGGGCAGGCGTTAATTTTGGTTGGAATTGTGTTTGGCCAAAAAAGTATGGAAGATGCATAGATGCGTCAGTGCAGGACACGCGGGAATAGTTATGCCGCCATCCGCGGCTTTATATGTCTACAATCTTTGTGCCAGACATCTAAAACTAAGGGTGATGTCACCCATAATACTGATTTCCCAATATATTTGTTTGGTTAGCGCCATCTCGGGCAGGAATGTACTGGCATACAAAAGGGTCGTATTTGACCAATGGTCACATATGACCCTTTCGGGTGGTCTGGAATTTATGGGCGGCAAATGGTGAGGGCGGGTTGAAATCGGGATGGGAATTTTTTGAATGTCAGGCTGCATACCAAAGGACTAAGAAATAATGGCATGTGGTGCCGGTGATCACAAATAAGTGCCAGATCAGGTGGCCATACGGTACCCGCGAATCGGTTGCGAAAAAGGCGACACCGGCGGTGTAGGACAAACCTCCCGCAATCAACAAATACAGGCCCCCGGTTGGCATCCGGTCAAACAACGGTTTGAGCACAATCACGATAAGCCATCCCATCAACAGATAAAGGCAGGTGGAAAGTATGGGATGGGCGGTTTTATAGAATGCCTTCAGCACTACCCCGGCTATGGCAAGACCCCAGACAACGCCGAAGAGCGTCCAGCCCAATGCACCGCGGAGTATGCCAAGTGTTAAAGGTGTATAGGTGCCGGCAATAAGGATAAAGATCGCAGAATGCTCGATGATCCGAAAACAGCGCTTGGCTTTGCCTATGGACCACGCATGGTAGAGCGTTGAGGCAAGATAAAGAAGAACCATGGACGCGGAGAAAACACTCGTGCCGACAATGAATCCGGCATCCCCGTGCCTTACGGCATGCATGACGAGAAATGGTGTTCCGACCAGCGCGCCTATGAGCCCTACCCCGTGGCTGATGCTGTTGGCGATTTCTTCGCCCTGCGACTGAACACGCTTTGGATTTGAAAGGACTGCCTGCACGTCAGTTCCATGGCCCCCAGTGACCCTATACGCCAATCAGGGTGATCGCTTCCTGTGCCGTATAGGTGCGAACATTGATAATTTTTAACACATGCCCATAACATTATTATGCCGACGCTTATAAGCAAGCCAGTTTTCCGCCGAATCAAGAGGGAAAATCGGCCTTGGTACATGGCGATAGGGCAGTCGATTGTAACGCGGGGTGCAACGTGCGCCGCTGTCACAAACAATGGACCAATGTCGGTGCGCCCACCATTGACTTCTTCCAGCATGGGCCGGCTTACGAGGATCGTATGCGGCTGGATCTCGCCGGCCATCGTCCTGTGTAATATTTCGCCGGCATGGCGACCGGTGTCGCGCATGTCAATATGTGGATAGGTTTTGAACGACACAATGATGTCAGCAAGAGCGCACATCTTGTTACTGACATTTGCGTGTGGATCAAGTGTGATGGCAATTGGCATCTTTTCGCCCACCACGTCGCGGATACGCCAAAGCAGCTCGCCTTCGCCATCTTCGCAAAATTCTTAGTCCATAGCGCCATGCAGCCCGAGGAGAAGTCCGTCGAAGGGCTGCTGCTTGATTGCGGAAATGATCGGGTCGCAGAGCCAGTTAAAGGTTGTTCGCCGAACTTTGCCGCTTGGGCCCGCGGATGCACTGAGCACATGATCGACATGCCAGCCATGCGCTCGACCGGCATCGATGAAGCCAGCAAGTTCAGTATTTGCTTGGCCACGCTCGGCGACAGCTTCGGCGCCCATCAGAACATAGCGGTTTCTAAATGCCTGCTCATCCGTTTCCTGAAGACTAAAAGAATTGGTTTCATGGGACATTTCCGCAGTCAAGACCTTGAATGGCATCAGATAATTCCTAAGCATTTATAATAATCGATTGGGTTGAGGCCAAAAGTCGTTCACTTAACATATCTCGCTGATAAATCCTTCAAAAAACGTTCAATTAAATTATAACTGACGTCTGTTTTTCCGATCTTCAGCCTATACGAGGCCATTCTGAATAAGTTTGCGCTTGCTTTTCCTGGCAATATAGTTACAATATTTGTAACTGTAAATATGGTAGGTTCAAATTTTGTCTGGCTATTTACAATGACATTGATCGACCGGAGGCAGGTTTGCCAGGTGTGACAATCACACGCGATACGTTCCTCGAAGACAATCAGGGCCGCAGGTTTTCCGATGTTGTCAACAATCCGGAGCAGCCTTTTGACGCAGTCCTTGAATTCTTTAATGATCCCAGCAGGCAGCGCCGGATGGAGGATTCTGAGATTCACCACGACCGGCCGCCCTTGTCTGGCGTCGTCCGGGAGCTTGAATCTCATCCAGCTATCGAGCGGTTTTTGGCAGACACGCACACTCAGCGGGGTAAACGCTTAAGACAGGCAGTTGGTGTGGTGGTCCGAATAATCATGCAGGCCAGAGGTTGGCAAAAGACTGGCCGAAAAGGGTCGCTGGGAGTCAGGACCACCAAAAATGGAGTGCCCCCCCATCACAATACAGGCGGGCTCGCATTCTGGTTCATCCGTGCCGAGCGCTACGAGCGTGCTGAGGGGATGCCGTTTATTTCAGTGCGTGAGCGATGCCAGAAACTATAGCCCATAGGCCATGACCGTCGCCAATCGACTCAGCCAATTATGAGCGGTATACATCTACCAAAGATGTAGGTCATATAAACAATCTTCGCTTGGGTGAATCAATCCTATTGGGTCTTGAAACGGTGAACCGAAAAACAATCCCAGGATTGCACACGGGTGCTTTTCAGCTCGTTGCTGAAGTTATCGAATCCAAGAAAAAACCATCTCTTCCATTTGGAGAGATCGGTCAAGATGCTTTTGGAAATGTCCCCGTTTTCCAAGATCAGGGATTTCACCAGCGGGTGATTATTGCGTTGGGAAAGCAGGACATCTTGGTATCCAGCTTGAAATCGAATAACAGCTTAGAAATATTGGGGTCGAGCAGTGATCATATTATTCTTAAAAGTAAAAACAACAACTTAAAGGTTGGGGATGAGGTCAAATTTGATCTGGATTACGGCGGTCTTCTCGCAGCAATGACTTCCCCTTTCATTAAAAAGCAATTTGTAAACAGAAATGACCACGCGACGGCTGACTATCCTTACCGAACGGCGGCCCACGGAATTTCTACCGATTTAGCAAATTAAATCAGATGGAGAGATATACTATGGAGATGTGCCTTCTGTGTGAGGAGCAATCAAAGAAAGTCCATACTGGTAAGCCGCATGAAAATTTAATAAAAGTTGATGATCCGCGCATTTATAAAGGGGAAACGCCTGGCGGATTCAAGGAACAGGATTACCTGTGCCTAACATGTAAATCAAAGTTCTCTCACAGTACGAATAAGAACGATTTCAGATGGACGCTGTGGAGGGGGTAATTTTATGAGTCTTTTAACACCTGTTAAGCCGATAGTCGAATCAAAATGGATAATTCTACCAATCTAGACATAGGAGGATTAGCAAAATCCATCCGGGCACTGTTTGCTGCGGTTTTAACTCGTGCCCTCAAAGATATTTTTAAGCCTACCTATAGTGACCAGGAAATTTACAAAACCCAAGCCTTGTATTGGTTGAAAGTAAACGATGTCGATTCCTTCACAAGTTTTATTAACATCTGTAATTATTTAGAAATCGATGTCGATAATATTCGTCATAGAGTTAATGTTGAATTGAGTAGAATGGAGTGTGGCTTACCTCACCATATCAAATTCAATTTGGGCAATTACAAATTTCGGTCTAAACGCTCAAGCGGACAGCCTGCTAAAACGGCTGTCAGTCACTCGTATTGATCCTGAGTAGATCTTAGCAATGGTGGCCCCTCTCAAACCTTGGGGTTCTCGGACCATACCTGCCAAAAACGGACCCATTCAGTGCTGCCGGATAAATTTCCCAATATTTGCTATTGCTTCTGAGGCTTCTGGAAGGAAAGGGGCAAATCCCTGAAACACATGTGGCATTCCATCCCATATCTCAAGTGTCACATCGCACCCCTGCTCGGCTGCATGCTTTGCCAATCGCGTGGAATCATCCAGCAATACTTCAGCGTCGCCAACCTGCAATAAAAGCGGGGGCATCCCACTATAATCGCCAAACAGAGGCGATGCGTACGGATCGGTGGGCGCAGTATACTCACCCAGGTAGTTAGGGATGAGTGCCGGCAAGATTTCCGGATTGATTATCGGGTCTACTGAAGCTCGAGAGACCAGTGAAGGACTTCCACCGGTAAAATCAGTAGCTGGAGAAATGGCAATCACCGCCGCAGGTAGAGGTAGCTTGGAATCCTTGATTTTTAAAAGGGTGGCCAGCGCTAAGTTGCCCCCGGCGGAGTCACCCATCAGGACAGCGGCCAAGGCAGGTCCCTTGCCGTCCGGACCATTTTCCCGCATCCATTGATAGGCCTGCGTGCAATCATCCAAGCCGGCTGGATATTTGTGCTCGGGTGCCAGACGATAATCCACGGAAAGGACCACTGCCCCCGTGGCTTGCGATACGCGAGATAAAAAAGCGCGATAGCCGGCAAGAGAACCTGAAATCCAGGAACCGCCATGAATATAGAGGATTCGACGGTTGGGGTCTGCGCCATTTGCGACCACCCATTCCATAGGAATGTGATCGGTTTTAACGGGATACCACTGCCCATGTATTTCCGAGGTTGACGGGTGTATGCAGAAATACTGGTCAATTAACTTGCGTCGTGCATCAAGATCATGGATCAGTTCGAAGGCTCGAACGGATATTGCCCGCAGATGGTCAAAGACTTTTTCGCTGGAGTATTCATCTATACCTCCTATCAGAACGCTGCCGATGTCACCGCCATCTCGGAAAAGGCTTCGATCTCCGTTGCCAACTCGACATGGTCGACCAGTCCGGTCTTGAGCATTGTCGGTACCTCCTCTGACGCCGCTCCAACCAGCAGACCCAGTACCATGCCACGATGAACATTGTCTCCACCGGCATTGGCATTAGCCAATAGAGCAGATTCAAGATCGAACCGCTTCTGGACGGCCAGATAGAGCATCATTGGCAGGCCGTGTTCAGGGTAACAGGCTGTGGCTAAACGATCGCGCGTCATGGTTTCTTGATTGTACGTATTTAACAATTGAGGGATGTCCATCGGAACATCATCCAGCCGGGTGTGAAGCTGCCACATCTCTTCGTTTGGAATATTCCCTGGACCGTTAGCCTGTCGATACCGGGCGAAAAGGTCGCTTCCGGTTACTATTGGCAGTCGAATTTGGCGGGCATGTGCTACCGTGGTTCGCTCCCCATCCGTGCCTGACACCAGTTCATGCAAAAGCGGAACAAGCACGCTCAACGCCGCGACATTGTTTTCCGAGCGATGGGTCAGGTTCTGATGTTCTATGGCCAGGCCGATCCCCTGGTAGGGACTGCCGGCTAACAAGCTGATAGTAGCGGGCTACTTTTTTATCAGATAAAGCTTCACGGAATTTTGGTAAAAAGGATTGGTTCAGATTCTGGTGGTCTGACGAAATAGACAAAGACTCATTCAGAAGATTCTTTGCAACGTCATCGGACATCGTTTCGTACGCGGTCGCAAACGTTTCAATCAACTTGATTTCGCGATCCCTCAATGTTTTGAGTTTCCCCTGATAGGCTTCATAGACCGGCCAGAAGGTCTTTGCTTCAGATTCTGTAAGCTCCATGTTTGTCGCAATGAATAGTTTTTTATCGGTACGAATCTTTTCTTGCACAAGATCCATATTGTCAGCAGGTTTGTCCCCTGCCCCCGCATAACCGACTAAGCCAATCAATGCGATCACCAATACCATTCCGAAAAGCCCTTTACCAACGCTCCGTTTCATGTTTCATCTCCTTAATTTTAAATTCAATTCGATTTATTGCTTCATCTTGAACCCGGTACCGCGGGGAAAAGTTATAATTTCTCCTTTCCTTTCCTGCTATCCTGAAGAATTCGTTTACTACGGTAAGGATATACCCGCGCTTTTCAAGATAACTGTCAGATTAAAAAAACTTTTCTAATATCTGAAGTGATTTTCCTGATGACCTTCCAGCTGGTAGAGCTATCAAGAGAGAAATGCCATCATCTCATTTGATTAATCGCCTCTCATTTGCGTGTTAAATCAATCCAGAGAACTTGCCTCTCTTGCATCATCCAGTGATTCAGGTTTAACGCCTGCACATCGGGCGGACACCGGTGCAGATACTGTAAACGGTATGCCAAGTTCGTATGCAGAAATGTTTCCGTCGATGGCGATTCCACGCTTTACGCCTTTATACATGTAGCGCCTGCCATCAATGATCCGCATGAATTCAGCGTCGTTTGTCCAGGCCATCTCTTCGAGCGCCATACGCAGCAGTTCTCGTTTGTAGAGCAACCGGCAAGCACATCGTCAATATATTCCATGGTTACCTGAACGTCTTTTAACAGATTCTTATCTTTCAATATTTGGTCTGATCCCCTGGACCTTCAGTATGTGGACAGTTCTACCCTGGCATGCCCATCTCCATCGATGCGATGAACATAGGCTTGTATACTATCCAGGTAAAAACCCCCAGTTCTTCGCTCGTACATTAATTACATAATATCTATTTGTTCAAAGCAATTTATGTAATTCATTTCATATTTTTTACATCTGTATTTACAATTAAGATCATAACATTCTGTAATCATAGTTATTTTGTATAATTTTAAAATATTGCATGTTTTTTGCATTAAGTAAAATTGAATTATTGCCGTATGGCTCTCCTTGGTCGTCGGTATTTATCCTTTCTCCTATGACGGTCTTCGATTGAAAATTTTATACGGACGAGGGAGTTGGGATCGTAATATCGGAAGTAACGACATTCCAATGTGTAGCCGATACTCCCGGTGGCTAAAAAATGGCAACCTTGGCATTTTACAGCACCTGCCTATCATTCGGCCGATTTTAGAGTCGATTTTGCTCGATAAATGCTTAAACCCAAAAAGGAGGATGGTGGTATGAAAAAAATGGTTGTTTTGATGTTTATGGTTCTTTTCCTGGCAAGTTGCGGTCAACACTTCAGCAAGTCCGAATTCTTGCAGCACGATACCATGTACAAGAATTGGGATCACATGAAATTCAGCTGGTTCGGCCGGATCCGGCAACCAGCCAGGATCTGGAAAACTCCATTGAACAGGAATGGTGGGGATATGAAGTGCCCTACGTTCCCGGTCAGTAGGTGCTATCGTTTCTGTGATTGGATTGTTTCAAAGTTTATCTAAATTCAAGCCGGTAGGGGTTTCATTCAAGCCACTACCGGCTTTCTTCTGCGTTATGCGCCACAGGTGGTTTCCATTAAGCACCCGGAGCACGCCAAAGAAAACCGGCTAAAAAAGAAACGGGAAAAGGCAGAGGAAAAAAAGTCCGATTCCCGCTGGATATTCCGCTATCGAAAACTTGGTGTGTGGGGGATATAAGAAAACAGGGCTTACGATTTACCGTAAACCCTTGTTATTTATTGGTGATCCCAGGGGGATTCGAACCCCCGTTACCGGCGTGAGAGGCCGACGTCCTAACCACTAGACGATGGGACCATTTAAAAAACAGTGGATTGCTTATAGAAAACACAAACTTTTGTCAAATTAAAAATCCGAGTATGAAGTAATACCTTGGCGCCATCCAGGAGTTATATCGGATCCCGGATCAAATCGGGTATGACGGCATCGGAACAACTAAACTGGAGAAGGTCGAATCTGGTCGTGGTCATCAGGGCTGTCACTCCACCTGAGCATCGGCCGTGGGCCGTTTGCCCTTTCTGAAGCCAAACAGGATATAAACCAACACACCAATAAACGGCACCAATGCCACGATAAAGGCCCACAGTGCTTTCATCTGGATGGATCCGAAATCTTTGCGGCCAATGTCCAGAAGGGCGACGCACGTGAACAGGAAAAACACGACGCCGGTGAGAACCACGAACATGCCGGTGCTCATGGCGAATCAGCCTTTCAATTTATCCGCAATATCGAGGATGGTGTTCACGTAATACTTGCTGTGGTTGTAATGGTAGACCACTTTGAACGCCTGTTCCCGGGAGATCCCCGGTTTCCATCCATAGTGTTTCAGGTAGCTGGCCACGCTGGAGATGGCGTCGGCATGGACGAACAGGTCCACCTGGCCGTCGGCATTGCCGTCTTTGGCGTAAGGGGCAATATTGCTGGGCATGAACTGGGAGATCCCCATGGCGCCGGCGTAGGATCCCTTGATGGTGGTGGGGTCCATGCCTTCTTTTTCCGTATAGGTTAGAAAGGCTTTAAGTTCCCGGTAGGCCCAGCTGGATTTCTGATCCGCTTTTTTTTCAAATTTTTTACGGGTCATTCTTCTGTCGTCGTCGGGCAGGTTGTCCCAGATCGCCTGGCGGGGCTTTTCGTCGGTCATGGCGGACAGGGTGGACAGGGTATTGATCACCGATCGGTTGCCCACATAGGTGCCGAGTTTGGTCTCCACCAGAATGATGGCGGTGATCACCTCCTTGTCGACCTCGAATGTCTTCTCCGCGAATGCCAGTGCCTCCTGGTGTTCCTGCATGTATTTCTTGGCCGAGGCGATATTCCATAGGCGGGTAAACTGCTTGTAGTTCAGCTTAGACTCGTTGTGCATGAAATACGCGCTGACACCCCCCTCTTCGAAGGATACATCGGGGCTGGCGAAGAGGGCTTTGATGCGGGCACTGTCAAATCCGTCCGCGACCAGTCGTTTTTCGAGTGAATCAAACGGTCCCGGCGCATCGGCGGCCACCGTCGGGACAGACAACCCTGCCAGCAATACGATCAGGGTGGCCATGCCGCACAACGTAAACCGTACGATTGCAAATTTTAGACTATCTTCGAACATGAGCATTGGTCTCCTCTAATAGTATCAGGCGCGTTCAACCCGCCCCCTTTCCCTCCATGGCAGGGAAAACCGGGAATAGGATCCATTTTTACTGAAGCTGAACGACTTCCCGCCGCCGATGAGAAAAACCGGCCAGATGCCGGTATCCGGTGACGTTGAGCAGGTCCCGGGCCCGATCGAAATCCCTTCCCACAGTTTCGGGCGTGTGGGCATCGGAACCGGTCACCACGGGAATCTGAAGCTGCGCACACCGGCCAAGCAGTTCCGGCGATGGAAAGGCCTCTTTCACGGGATAGTGAAACCCGCTGGTATTGAGTTCCACGGCCAGGTCCTTGTCCCGTACTTTTTCCAGAACATCCAAAAACCCCTGCACCGCAGTCGGCGATGGGCGCTTGTTGTACTTTTTGGGCAGATCCAGATGACATACCACATCAAAGTAATCATAATCCAGCATTGATTCCAGTACGCCGAGGTATTTCGGGTAGACGTCGTCGGCACTGATTTCTCCTCTGGCCCAGGCGGAGCGCTGGGACACCACATCTTCACCGTCGAGAAAATGAACGCTGCTGCCCACCACATCGAGATCGAAGGTGTTCACGATGTCAATGCACTGCTCCACATGGTCAGGTGAAAAGTCGATCTCCAACCCCACCCGGACGCTGATCTGCGCCCGGTACTGCCGCGCCAGCCGGCGGGCCGCATTCACGTACATGGGCACCTCCATGGGAAACATGGCGCTGGTGCGCCCCGCTTCCTGTAAGGTCAGATGGTCCAGAAAACAGATGGTGGCAAGCCCTTTTCCCACTGCCGCCCGAACGTACTGCTCCATGCTGCCGGTGGCGTGGTTGCAAAGGCTCGTATGGACATGGTAATCGATCATGGCTTAAGGATTCGTAAGACGTTCGATATCTGCATTACGCTTCGCCCCTCGTCACTGCGGCGTACCCGTATGTACGCTGCCTACGGCACCCGCGATAGCGGTATTCTCGGGACTCGCAAGCCTTGATCTCGAGCGTCTTACGAATCCTTCGGATATTCGGCTTTGTAGGCCATTATCATGGCTGGCAACGTTCCCGATAAGGGTTTAATTGACATGGGGCTTGCTGCCATGTCAAATCAATAGCCTTGGCAGTCTTTAAATCCTCCAAGATAGGCACTGAAAATTAACATGGCACGAAAATCTGCAAAAACCCTTTTTGTCTGCCAGTCCTGCGGTTATGAATCCGCCAAATGGATGGGCCGATGCACCGAATGCGGCGCCTGGGACACCTTTGCCGAAGAGGTGCGACGGGCAGCAGCGTCCGGCAGAAAAATTATGGCCGAAAAAGGCAACCGCCCGGTTCCCATCGACGCCGTTGAAATTATCGATGAGGAACGGATGGCCACCGGTATCCAAGAATTCGACCGGGTGCTGGGCGGAGGGCTGGTGGCCGGGTCGCTGGTGTTGATCGGCGGGGACCCGGGCATCGGCAAATCCACGCTCATGCTGCAGGCGCTTTACGGTCTGGCCGAGCAGGGCCATCGGGTGCTGTATGTTTCCGGGGAAGAGTCCATGCGGCAGCTCAGACTTCGCAGCCAGCGGCTTGGAACCGTTTCGAGCGGAATGCAGGTGGTCTGCGAAGTAGCTGTAGATGCCATTTTGAGCATGGTGGCCAGCGTCAAACCGGAGGTTCTGGTGATTGATTCGATCCAGACCATGTTCAACCCTGAGATGAGCTTCAGCGCCCGGCAGCGTCAGCCAGGTGCGGGAAGCCACGGTCAAATTGATGATGATCGCAAAGCAGACCGGTCTGCCCATTTTTCTGGTGGGGCACGTCACCAAGGACGGCGCCATTGCCGGCCCCCGACTGCTCGAGCACATGGTGGATACAGTCCTTTACTTCGAGGGGGATCGCAATCACGTGTTTCGGGTGCTCCGGGCCGTGAAGAACCGCTTTGGCTCGACCAACGAAATCGGTGTTTTCGAGATGAAGGATGCCGGGCTTTTCGAGGTCAGGAATCCGTCGGCGGTGTTTCTGGCCGAACGGCCGGATGCGCCCCGGGCTCGGTGGTCACGGCCAGCATGGAAGGCACCCGCCCGATTCTGGTGGAGCTTCAGGCGCTGTGCCAGCGGCACCAGTTTCGGAACGCCGCGCCGGACGATTCTGGGGCTTGATCACAATCGTGTGGCGCTGCTGGCGGCGGTCATGGAAAAGAAACTGGGCATGCACCTGATGGGCTATGATATTTTCATGAATGTGGCCGGCGGTGTCAAAGTGAGTGAGCCGGCGGTGGACATGGCCATCGTGGCGGCGATTGCCTCCAGTTTTCTCGATAAAGCCATCCGCAAGGACAGGTTGTCCTGGGCGAGATCGGCCTGACCGGGGAGGTGCGGGCCGTGGGCAACGTGGACATCCGCATCTCCGAGGCGCGCAAGATGGGCTTCACCCGGATTGTCGCCCCGGCGGGCAGCCTGAAGCGGCTGCGGCGGCCCAAGGACGTTACCCTTGAAGGGGTGGACACCGTAAGTGCGGCCGTCGAACTGCTGTTCTGACGCCACCTTGCTCTCACGCCCGGCCGAGCGGGACGACAACACACTCATTATATTGGGTATTGAGTTCTCCTCACGCCCATGGTTTGACTTGACTTGAAATGGGCGAAAAGATATGAAGCGAACCAATCGAAATAAGAACCCGTGGGCGGATCATTACACCCGCCAGGCCCAAAAGGATAACTTCGCGGCCCGTTCGGTTTACAAGCTTCAGGAGATCCAGAAAAAGTACCGGATTCTAAAACGGGGCACGCGGGTGCTGGACTTGGGATGTGCGCCGGGGTCGTGGCTGCAGTTTGCCGCTCAGACGGCCGGTCCGGACGGGCAACTGGTAGGCATCGACCTGACACCGGTTACCATCGTATTGCCGGACCACGTCACCGTGATCACGGGTGACGTGGCTGATATCGAGGGGCACCTGACCCAGTTGGGACAGACCCGCTTCGATACCGTGCTCAGCGACATGGCGCCGGCCACCACCGGCAACCGCCACGTTGACGAAGCCCGGTCCATGGGCCTGTGCCAGGCGGCCCTGGCCATTGCCGAAAAGGCCCTGGTCCCCGGCGGCGGCTTTGTCTGCAAGATTTTCCAGGGAAGCGATTTCAAGGCCTTTACGGATGCCGTGAAAAGCAGGTTTGACCGGCAGGCGGCGTTCAGGCCCCAAAGCACCCGCAAAGCCAGCCGTGAGGTGTACGTCATCGGGCTGGGAAAACAATAACAGGAGGTTACCATGTCAGGACATAACAAATGGTCTACCATCAAGCACGCAAAGGCGCTCAGGACGCCAAGCGGGGGAAGATCTTCACCAAATTGATCAAGGAAATTACCGTGGCCGCCCGGACGGGCGGGGGTGATCTGGACGCCAACCCGCGGCTGCGCACTGCCGTGGCCGCTGCCAAGGTCGAAAACATGCCCAAGGACAACATCGAACGGGCCATTAAAAAAGGCACCGGCGAACTGGAAGGGGTCAATTACGAGGAGAACTCCTACGAAGGCTACGGGCCGGGCGGTGCCGCGGTCCTGGTGGAGTCCTTGACGGACAACAAGAACCGGACCGTGGCCGAGGTCCGGCACATTTTTAATAAATCCGGCGGCAACCTGGGCGAAAACGGCTGCGTGGCCTGGATGTTCGACAACAAAGGCTACTTCCGTGATGGCCAAGGACGGTGTGGACGAGGAGAAGCTGATGGAAGCCGCCCTGGAAGCCGGCGCGGAGGATGTCCGCGAAGAGGAGGACAGCTTTGAAGTGATCACCGCGCCCGAGGATTTTGAAACTGTCAAGGACGCCCTCGATGAGGCGGCCATTGCATTAGCGACGCCGAAGTGACCATGCTCCCCCAGAACACGCAGCCCATTGGCGGGACAAGAGGCCGAACAGATGGTCAAACTCATGGACGCCCTGGACGACTGCGACGACGTCCAGAAGGTCTATACCAACGCCGACATTCCCGACGAGATGATGGACGCGATGTAGATCCCCCTCCTACCGTGGCAGATCGATCCGGTTCACCGCCGTTAGCGCCGGGATCCGAATATCTTCGGGCACCTTGACCTGGCCGGTCAGGTTTTCCAGGCAGAGGGTCACGTCTTACAGGCTGATTTGTTTCATGTTTTTGCAGTCCATCTTCGGAGGCCGGATAGAAGGTCTCATCCGGGTTGTGCTTTTGCAATGGATGCAGCAGTCCGATTTCCGTGCCGACGATGAAGGCGCTTGGCGGTGACTTCCGGGCGATTTTAGGCAACATTCCCGACGTGCTTTCGATTTCATCCGCCAGATCCAGCACTTCTTTCCGGCATTCGGGATGAGCCATGAAGACGGCTTCGGGATGGTCGCTCTTTCTTTCACCGCTTCCGGCGTCAGTCGTCATGAATCGGGCAGTACCCGTCCCAGACGTGAATGGTCTTGGTGGTTCTTGACGCCGCGTACTTGGCCAGGTTGCGGTCCGGGGCCAGGAGGATCTCCTTTTCCGCCAGGCTGTTAACCACCTTTATCACGTTGGCCGAGGTGCAGCAGACGGTCGTCAGCGCTTTGACTTCGGCAGTGGAGTTGACGTAGGTGACCACGGGTATGCGGGGCCATGCCGGTCTTGTTTCTTGGCTTCCGGCGATTCGGCATCGATCATGTCGGCCATCAGACATCCGGCATCTCGCGCGGCAGCAGCACGGTCTTGTCCGGTGAGAGGATGGACGCGGTTTCCGCCATGAAGTGGACCCCGCAGAAGACGATCACCTCCGCATCGGTGTCGGCCGCCCGGATGCTCAGTTCCAGCGAATCCCCGCACAGGTCGGCTATGTCCTGGATCTCTGGGACTGGTAGTTGTGCGCCAGCATGATGGCATTTTTTTCCTTGAGCAGCTTTTTAATGGCGTCTCGCATGAGTGGTTCCTTAAGGGTTCATCTGTAAAACGTCGGCCCCTTCCGGTACGTCGAAGCGGAACAGCGACTCCGCTGGCGGGTCGTCGAAGCTGATGTTTTTCAGTTCGATGCGGGTTTCGTCTCCGTATACGTTAAAGGTGGTGATCCGCACCAGGTCGTATGTCGTTTTGACGATATCCAGCTCAACCGCCATCAGCTCCACCGAGGACTGGTTGGGCACGAGCTTGAGGCGGTACTGATTGGGGTCGGTGGCCGGTTCAAGGGACAACTGAAAATTTTTTCGGACCGTTTTGATATTGGAAAGAAAACCGGCGCCCTTGCCCTCTCCGAAAAAGGACGGGGCTTTGCCGACCAGCACCTGGTTTTCCTGGGGCCGGTAAACCCACAACTCCTTGCCGTCGGTGATAATGGTCTGGGGATCCGGCACGAGATATTCCCACCGCATTTTCCCCGGCTGCCGGACCATCAATCTGCCGGAGGCCGTATCGGTCACCGCCATGGCCTTGAGGATCGATTCCTGGTCGAAATCCGCCGTAAACCCGGGGACATTGTAGCGGGCTTCAACGCCGGCGATAATCGTGTCGATCGTCGGATCGGCCGCTGCCGCCGACGAGGGCCGCGTCAGACCGCAGGCGATCGCCATCATCATCATGGCCATGATCATAAAAATGGGTTTGGGCCCATCGGTTTTCAAACTGTCCATAACGCCCCTCTCCTTTGCGGTCTATGATATGGCGCCAACTGGGCGGCGCCGATTAAGCGATGACCTGAGTATTCCCATTTCATCCGGTTTGTAAATATAATGGGCACGCGGCGCGTCAGCTCAGCAGCGATTGCATGGCCGCCTCGGCCGTATCCCAATCCGCCACCTGCCGGACCGGCGCGTCCACGGGCAGCTCGATGGATTCGGTGTTCCCGAAAATCCTTAAGCAAATCAAATCGATCAGGCGCATGTGGTGCATCAGGGTATCCGGCGAAACATGGGGGACACGAACGCCCTGAAGCATGAGTGTCTCCATGTTGGATCGGCCCAACCGGGTTTCGAACCGCCTGGCTTGCTGCAGGCTGCGAAAGAGGGACCGTTTGTGCTCGACCAGCAGGTCGTAAACCTCGGCACCCTTGCCGGCTGTTTCCAGAAGGGATAGCACCAGGTCCAGGCAGGCCAGGTAATCGGGTTCGCTGTAGGTCATTCGCTGGAAGAACCGGCAAAGAAAAACCCGCTGGCCGGATTCCGTGCAGATGCCGGCATTTCTGAGCCGCACCTTGACAATGGGTCTTGTTGCCGCCGGCAGGCCCTTTTCGATGGCCGCCGCCACGTGGGGATCAATCTGCCAGCTTATATTCAGCCGGGCCAGGTACTGGGACTTGATAAAGTCGGGCACCCGGATGCGGGCCAGCTGCCTGCCGTCAGGCATGTTGACCCGGGCATGGATCGTCCGGGCCATTAACCAGTCATTTAATTGCTCTTCATCCTGCTCAGAAAACCGGGCAGCGGTTCCAGGTCAATCTGGACGGCTTGATCCGGATAGAAGATCAAGTCCAGCAGGCTGTCCCGCTGGCAGTCCGTATCACCAGCCAAAAACGCCGCCAGCCGGTCGGGTTCAGGAGAGAAAAGGGCCGCGTCAACGTAATCGAGAATGGCTTGGTTGAGGCACCCCCCGTTTTCCAGCGCCTGGATGATTGGCAAGACCATCCTGCTGCGTGTGATTGAACGGTTTCGTCATGGCCTGACTATATCAGTTTTGGGCAGGAGATGTGCTCGTAGGGCATCCATCACGATGACCATTCGCCGTGGAACGGCAGCGCACCAAAAAGGGTTTGGCTCGTTGGAAAGGTAAGGGACAGACCGGATGGTATTCGGATCAAACCGATTGGGCGGTGCCTGAACGAATCGGGCAATCTCGTCGAACAGCCCTTTGAGGCTGTCCACTTCGCTGGAAATAGAACCCAGCTGGTTTTCAATGGCCGCCAGCTCGATTTGTTTGGCCACGTCGTGGACATTCATGAGTCCCATGTTACCGGCAGCGCCCTGGATGGTGTGGGCACTGCGGGCCACCTGCTGGGCGTCGCCCGCATCGAATGCAGTCTTCAAACGGTCGTGATCCGCCATGCCTGTTTCCAGAAACAGCTCGACCAGCTCACGGTATTCATCTTCTTCCAAACCGATTTTTTTCCCAATGCTTTAAAATTCATGCTGCCTCCTTATTGAAAGCACGCTTTTCGATGCTTGCCATGGGTATTGGTTGGTCGCCGGGGGATTGTCCACCCGTCAGACGACGAATAATCATTGTATTCAATCGAGCCGAAATAAAATGGAATCCAATTTCAATTGGGCATTAAAGGGGCATCTCGTATTTTTTCAACTTTTCCCGCAGTGTTTTACGGGTAATTCCCAAACGTCTGGCCGCCTCGCTCTTGTTGCCGTCGGCGGACGCCAGGCGAGCTGACGATGGCTTCCCGCTCGATCCGTTCCAGGGGGATGTCGGCGGAAAAGCGCTGCTGGACAAGGCTGTATCGGTTTCATGCAACCGCGCAGTCAAGGCGGCAAAGTCGCTCTCGTCCAGACAGGTCGTGCGGGCCAGCACCACAGCCCGCTCGATGGTGTTCATC
>CAVONY010000004.1:0-80033 GCA_963697405.1 uncultured delta proteobacterium
AGCCAATGACTAAAAATAAAAAACCTTATGACCTCGAAGAAAGGACATTTCAATTTGCGAAAGCAATAAGGATATTCATCAAAACATTGCCAAAGACAATTGCAAATATAGATGATTGCAAACAATTGATTAGAGCTTCAGGTTCGGTTGGGGCTAACTACCTGCCCTGTTAAATTGTTTGAGGTAGAGTATGTATTACACCTATGTGTTGCAGAGCAAGAAAGATTCTAAAATGTATGCAGGTTTCACTAAAAACCTCAAACAAAGATTTGAGCTACACAATAAAGGACTAATTGAATCGACAAAGCAGAGAAGACCTTTGAGCCTAATTTACTACGAGGCATGTATTGATCAACAAGATGCGATAAAAAGAGAGAAATACTTTAAAACGTATCACGGTAAAATGTTTATTAAGCGGAGGCTTAAATCTTATTTAACAGGGTAAAAAGCCAACGAGGCATTGAGTAAAAAAGATTTTATGATGAGGATGAAGATTAGTCGTAAGGAAGCCAAAGAAAGCGTCTTCTGGCTCCGACTGATAAACGAAACAAATAATTTGGACAATGGCAATGAGGCGCGAAGGTTGATGCAAGAGGCGATCGAATTAAAAAAGATACTCTCATCAATTGTAGAGAAATCAAAATAATAAAAATCAAATAGCAAATAACAAAAAACAAATAAGACAAATAAATCACAATAATCAAAAAAAAACGACAAATAAGTTACAAAATTCAAATAAAAAATAAATAAAAATGACACTTGAAGAAATTTTATCGATCTTTGTATATCGCAATTTGGAGCTTATTTAAGATCTGGATATTGTTATTTTAAATGTGGGATTTTCAAGACTTGGTAGCATCAAACTGTGAAGTAATAAGCGGCAAAATTATCAACCAATGGTTTCTGTTTGATCATTGTATATTGGGAGCTGTTTGAAATTTAGAAATTGGAAGTTGGGATTTATTTGTTATTTGTTTTTTGAAATTTGGAATTTCCAAAGCTATGGGTACTAAAACTGGTAAAAAAAGTCTGAATAAGGGGCAATCGATCCGCAAAAAGCACTGCGCCTCGCCTGCCGGTATCTGCTTCGAGCCGCTAGAGCCCCGCCTGCTGTTGTCCGGAAGCTGGAGCGCCGGGGTGGACGCTTCTCCCGCGGACTCCCAGGCCAACACCCTCGACGAGCGCGGCCGGGAGACTGTTGTCCTGCATGCCGACGTCAACATTTCTAACTCCCAGATTTCGCAGCAACATCAGTTGCAGGTTTTCGGGCGTATCGACCTGCTGGGTAACGCGCCCGTGCTGAATGGTTTTCTGGAGGGCGAAGCCATAGGCGATGCTGAAGCGCATACGCCGACTGACGCACCCTCATCGGCGGTGGATGTGGTCAGGTCGCGGGAACTCGTCTTTGTCGACACGGGTATCCAGAATTACGCGCAATTGGTCAGCGATATAATGGCGAACGTCGATGACGATCGTTCGTTAGAGGTAATTGTTTTGCAAAACAACCGCGACGGCGTGGAACAGGTCAGCCGGGCGTTGGACGACCGGCATGGCCTGGAGGCGATTCATTTTCTCACCCACGGGAGTGATGGCGCCGTCAACCTGGGTTCAACACTTCTCACCAACGATAATCTAAACACCTATTCAGGAGATATATCAGGTTGGCAGGCCGCGTTGAGCCAAGACGCAGATCTTCTCTTTTACGGCTGTGATCTGGCAGGGGGTCAAGACGGTCGGCTGCTACTGGACAAGCTGGGAGCATTGACCGGTGCCGACGTGGCCGCCAGTGATGATCTGACCGGAAGCGCGCGGATAGGTGGTGACTGGGACCTGGAGTATTCCAAGGGTGACGTCGAAACCCGTCTGGTCGCCAGTTCCGAGACGCCGCAGCACTGGTCCGGGGTGCTGGCCGACTTTACCGTCACCACCACTGCCGACGGCGGTGCGGGGTCGTTGCGCCAAGCCATCATTGACGCCAACGGAAATGCTGAAGCCGACGTGATCCATCTCCCAACCGGAACCTATACCTTGACGCTGGGGGCCCTCAATATAATCAGCGAGGTAACCATCACTGGTGCCGGCGCCGGCACCACGGTCATCGATGGCAATGCCGCTGATCGGGTGATCAATCTCAACGACAGCAATTCCAATCTTACCCTGAACGATCTAACGATCCAGAATGGCAGTATCGCAAATAATGGCGGCGGCATTTATGTCGACGACAGCGCGGCCCAGCTTAACGCCACGCGAGTGGTCATTTCCGGAAACAATGCCGATGACGGGGCCGGAATCTACAACAAAGGCACCATTGCCCTCACCGATGTGGTCATTTCTAACAACGGCAACGCCTCCACCAGCGAGGGAGGCGGCATCAACAATAGGGAGACAGCGGTTCTCAACCGGGTCACGATCAGCGGCAATCAGGCCGGCAACGGGGGCGGGATTCATAACGACAACACCGCCAACAGCCTCTCCTTGACCAATGTCACCGTCAGCGGGAACACCGCCAGCTCCGTAGGCGGCGGCTTGTTCAATCAAGCGGATGCAACCATTGTCAACAGCACTTTTACCTTGAATGGTGCCAACAATGGGGGGGGGATTTCAAACAGCGGCGGCACGGTGAATATCCAAAACACCATAGTTGCCGGAAATCTCGGCGCCAATCCCGATGTCGAAAGTTTGTTCAACAGCTTGGGGTTCAACCTGATTGGAAACAAAGACGGATCCAATGGCTTCACCGATGGTGTGCTTGGTGATCAGGCCGGGACCACCGGCAGCCCAATCGACCCAATGCTGGGCACACTGCAGGACAACGGCGGTTTAACCCAGACGCACGCGCTGCTGGGTGGCAGTCCGGCAATTGATCCGGTTGGGCTGTCGGGAGTTCCCAACGTCGACCAACGCGGTTTTCTGCGCGGTGACGGCAGCCCAGACATCGGTGCATATGAGGCTGGCGCCAGCGCCGCCTCGACGGCAGACTACCTGGACCAGTTCAATACCGATGCCTCATTTGCCGGCGACGACGGCACCTTGTCATGGTCCAACGATTGGCAGGAGGTCGGTGAATCAGGTGGTGCCGGCAGCGGCGATATCCGAGTCAATGATGAGTTCTTTGGTGATGGCGGCGGCAACACCGAATTATTGGTGAAGTTGGACAAGGGTGTATGGCGCGAAGCCGATCTGTCCGGCGCAACCTCGGCAACGCTGAGTTTCGACTACGTGCGCGCCAGTCTGGAAGCCGACGACCATTTGGTCGTGTACGCACAGGTCGGCGGTGGCATAGGTCCCGACAATATCACTGGTGCGCCGACAACCGGCACCTGGTACGAAATCGGGCGCTACAGCGGAATGGCCGATGATGCGGCCTATCTCAGCGACTCGATCGACCTTAGTGCCTACATCGGATCCGACACACGCATCATGTTTTTGGCTGAAGGCGCCACTCAGGGCAACGACATCATTTTTATCGACAATGTGAAGATCTCCCTGAGCACAACCGCCACCACAACGGCCAGACAGGAGACCAGCGGTGATTCGGATCACAGTCAGCGGGCCGTGGCTACGGCCGCTGACGGCAGCTACGTAGTGGTTTGGTCCAGCGACGGACAGGACGCCTCCGGTTGGGGTGTCTACGCTCAGCGGTTTGACAGTTCCGGTGGTGCACTGACCGGTGAAATTCTGGTCAACGAAACCGAGACCGGCAACGAGCGATGGGCGCGTGTGGCGTCAGATGGGGCAAGCAACTTCGTGGTTACCTGGACCACCGATTTAGGTCCGTCGGAAGGGGTGTACGCCCGACGGTTTGACAGTTCGGGAGCCGCGCTCGGCGGAGAGTTCTACGTCAACACGACAGCGTTTGGCGATCAGCAGGATTCCTCCATTGCCATGGATGCCGCCGGCAACTTCATTGTCGTCTGGGAAGGTGCCGGCACTGGCGATTCAGATGGCGTTTTCTATCGGCGCTTCAATGCCGACGGAACCCCCAGGGACGCGTTTGAGCGGCGGGCCAACCTGTCGGATGACGGCACCGAGCGGGATGCATCGGTGGCCATGAACGCTGCAGGCGATTTCGTGGTGGTCTGGGAAGAGGGCGGCCGCATCAAGTTTCAGATGTTTGCCAGCGACGGGACGCCGGGCACCACCGATGAAGTCTACACCAATACCGTCAGCTCGAATCCTGACGTGGCCATGGATGCACTGGGTAATTTTGTGGTCGTGTATCGATGGAACGGACCCTCCGGACAAGGGATCTGGGGACATAAGTTCAACAGCAGCGGTGTAGAAGTGGGGACCTGGTGGCGTGTCGGGCCGGGCAATTTTGTCGAGAACAAAGATCATACCAATCCATCGATCAGCATGGATGATGCCGGCAATTTCATCATCACCTACCAAACCACCGAAGACGGGGTGTCGGGCCTGGATGTCATCGCCGAACGGTTTCAGGCTGACACGACCTCGCTGGGCCGCTTTGTGGTCAACGCGAACTCGTCCGGCGATCAGCACATGGCCTCCGTCGCCATGGTGGACCTGGATCACTTTGTGGTGGCATACACCAGCGAACATACCGGACAGCCCCTCGTCGTTGTCAGCCCCTTCGGCTCTGCACCGCCGAACAATCCGCCGGTGGCTGCAGCCGACAGCTTCACGGTTGATGAAGGCTCAACCACCACCTTGGACCTGGCTGCCAACGACAATGATGTGGATGATGGGCTTAATCTTGCCAGCATCACCATTGTCTCTGCCCCCGTTAACGGTTCGATCGTTGTCAATCCCGACGGCACCGTGGATTACACGCACGACGGCTCTGAAACAACGGTGGACAGCTTTACTTACACAATTGAAGATATTGCCGGTGCCACGTCAAACACGGTGACGGTGAGCCTGACTATCACGCCGGTCAACGATTCACCCGTGGCTGTGGATGACGCATACAGTACCAATGAAGATACGCCCCTGGTGGTTGATGTAGGCACCGGACTGCTGACCAACGACTCCGACCCGGAGACAGACCCCTTACAGGCCTGCATCGTCGACGGCCCTGCGCACGGTGTGCTCACCGTTAACCCGCAGGGATTCGGTGCGTTGACCAATTTGACAAACACCCCGGGCGACATCGAAAGTCAGGCGAGTTGGTCGCCCGACGGTTCGAAGATCGCCTTTGCCCGCGAGGTCGCCGGGGTCAAGCAGGTTTTCGTGATGAACGCCGATGGCACCGGCGTCAACCAACTGACCTTCGGTGGGCTGGACCGCAACCACCAGGCCGCCTGGTCGCCCGACGGCACCCGGCTTGCCATTACCTCGATGCGATACGGCAACGACGAGATTGTCATCATTGATGCAAGCGATGGTAGCGAGATGCTTCGCCTCACCAGTGACGGGGACGTTGACCACACCGCGGCCTGGTCGCCTGACGGCTCGAAAATCGTGTTCGGTTCAAACCGCAGCTTCGGCAATTACGATATTTGGGTGATCAACGCCGATGGGTCAGGGGTGCCGACGCGCCTGACGACGGCCATCGGCATCGACCGTTCACCGGAATGGTCCCCCGACGGTTCGAAGATCCTTTTCCGCTCGACGCGCGACGGGGACACGAACATCTATGTGATGGATGCCGATGGCAGCAATCAGGTTCGGCTGACGTCCGATGTCGGCAGCGATATACAGCCGACCTGGTCGCCTGACTGCTCGCGGATCGCTTTCCTCTCCGACAGGGATGCTGGTAACAAAGACATATACGTGATGAACGCCGACGGCAGCAACCAGGTTTCTTTGGGTGCGACCGCGGCGGAAGAGATCGAACTCGACTGGTCGCCGGACGGCAGCCGGCTGCTGATCGAAGCAGACGGCGACATCCTGACGGCCGGTCTGCGTTTTGATGGTGCTTTTACCTACACCCCGGATAGCGGCTTTTCGGGCATTGATACCTTCAGCTATATCGCCAATGACGGCAGCAATGACTCAAACCTTGCCACGGCAACCATCACGGTAAATGCAGGAGCTAACCTCGCGCCGACCCTCAACAGCTTCAGCGCGCCGGTGGATTTCACCGATGAGAACACGGAAGTAGAAATTACCTTTACCGACCTCGAAATTGAGGGCGACGAAGATGATACCGATGGTGCCGTGGTTGCCTTCGTGGTGAAGTCGGTCGCCAGCGGTACGCTCAGGATCGGAGCCAGCGCCGGCACCGCCACCGCCTTTGCGGCCGGCAGCAACGATACCATCAACGCCGCCAATCACGCCTACTGGACTCCTGCACCTGGCGCCAACGGCAGCCTGAATGCCTTCGCCGTGGTCGCCGAAGACGATGCCATCGCCGAGTCGATCACCCCCGTCACCGTCGCTGTTGCCGTCGCCGCGAACCCGGTGGTGAATGACCAGGGCTTCTCGGTGGACGAGAACGTGCTGAACGGAACGACGGTCGGCACCATCGCGGCCACAGCGAGCGATCCCGCGCACAACTACAGCAAGCTCTACTGGGTGGACGTAGACACCGACGAGCTGCGGCGGATCGAACTCGACGGCACGTTGAATCAGCAACTTGCCGATCAGTCAGACGGAACCGCGGCCACGGGGCCGCGCAGTGTCGCCATAGACGATGTCAACGGCCACGTCTATTGGACCAACAACAACAGCGGTGAAATATGGCGGGCCAAACTGGATGGCTCCGCTGCCACGCTTGTGCTGACCGGGCTCGCCTCGCCGATTGGCATTGCCGTCGACCCGTCCGGCGAAAAAATTTACTGGTTCGACGCTGCTGCCAACGAACTGTGGCGCGCCGACTTAGACGGTTTGAACGCCGCGGCCCTGATCACCACCGGCATCAGCAACCCGAAAGCGCTGGCAATCGATGAGGGCGACGGTAAAATCTATTGGACCAACAACGGAACTGGGCCGGGGCTCGGCGAGATCAAACGTGCCAACCTCGACGGCAGCAATATAGAGACCGTCACCTCGGGGCTCTGATAATCCGTTCGGTATTGCCCTCGATACGGTCAGGCGAAAGGTCTATTGGAGCGAACCCGATCCGGGCCAAATCCATCGGGCGGATATGGCCGCCGGTGTTGGCTCGGAAATGGTGGTGGCTGGTCTGGACGAGCCGCGCGCCGTCGCCGTCGACGCCCTTCGCGGAAAGCTCTATTGGGCCGATGCAGGCACGGACCGGATTGAGCGCGCCAATCTCGACGGAAGCGCGGTCGAATCACTCACCGGCACCGGCCAGTGGCCCACCGCCATTGCCCTCGGTCCGCCCACGCAAAATCTAACCTATACCATCACGGCAGGCAACACCAACGGCGCCTTCGATCTCGACCCGGTGACGGGAGTGCTCACGGTGGCCAACAGCAGCGAGCTCGATTTCGAGACCACGCCAACCTTCAATCTCACGGTCACGGTCACCGACGCCGGAGGGCGCTTCGACACGGCCACGATTACCGTCAACCTCAACGATATCAACGACGCGCCGGTGATCAACGATGCCACCTTCAGCGTCGATGAGAACAGCGCCAACGGGACGGCGGTCGGCAGCGTACCGGTCACCGATCCGGATGCCGGGGACAGCCATGTTTACTCGATCCCGGTCGGCAACACCGGCGGGGCGTTTGCCATCGACAATGCCGGCAACATAACGGTTGCCAATTCGGCGGCCCTCAACTTTGAGACCACCCCGGTATTTACCCTGACCGTACAGGTGCGGGACCAGGGCGGCACCGGAATCATCGACACGGCCACGATTACCGTCAACCTCAACGATATCAACGACGCGCCGGTGATCAACGATGCCACCTTCAGCGTCGATGAGAACAGCGCCAACGGGACGGCGGTCGGCAGCGTACCGGTCACCGATCCGGATGCCGGGGACAGCCATGTTTACTCGATCCCGGTCGGCAACACCGGCGGGGCGTTTGCCATCGACAATGCCGGCAACATAACGGTTGCCAATTCGGCGGCCCTCAACTTTGAGACCACCCCGGTATTTACCCTGACCGTACAGGTGCGGGACCAGGGCGGCACCGGAATCATCGACACGGCCACGATTACCGTCAACCTCAACGATATCAACGACGCGCCGGTGATCAACGATGCCACCTTCAGCGTCGATGAGAACAGCGCCAACGGGACGGCGGTCGGCAGCGTACCGGTCACCGATCCGGATGCCGGGGACAGCCATGTTTACTCGATCCCGGTCGGCAACACCGGCGGGGCGTTTGCCATCGACAATGCCGGCAACATAACGGTTGCCAATTCGGCGGCCCTCAACTTTGAGACCACCCCGGTATTTACCCTGACCGTACAGGTGCGGGACCAGGGCGGCACCGGAATCATCGACACGGCCACGATTACCGTCAACCTCAACGATATCAACGACGCGCCGGTGATCAACGATGCCACCTTCAGCGTCGATGAGAACAGCGCCAACGGGACGGCGGTCGGCAGCGTACCGGTCACCGATCCGGATGCCGGGGACAGCCATGTTTACTCGATCCCGGTCGGCAACACCGGCGGGGCGTTTGCCATCGACAATGCCGGCAACATAACGGTTGCCAATTCGGCGGCCCTCAACTTTGAGACCACCCCGGTATTTACCCTGACCGTACAGGTGCGGGACCAGGGCGGCACCGGAATCATCGACACGGCCACGATTACCGTCAACCTCAACGATATCAACGACGCGCCGGTGATCAACGATGCCACCTTCAGCGTCGATGAGAACAGCGCCAACGGGACGGCGGTCGGCAGCGTACCGGTCACCGATCCGGATGCCGGGGACAGCCATGTTTACTCGATCCCGGTCGGCAACACCGGCGGGGCGTTTGCCATCGACAATGCCGGCAACATAACGGTTGCCAATTCGGCGGCCCTCAACTTTGAGACCACCCCGGTATTTACCCTGACCGTACAGGTGCGGGACCAGGGCGGCACCGGAATCATCGACACGGCCACGATTACCGTCAACCTCAACGATATCAACGACGCGCCGGTGATCAACGATGCCACCTTCAGCGTCGATGAGAACAGCGCCAACGGGACGGCGGTCGGCAGCGTACCGGTCACCGATCCGGATGCCGGGGACAGCCATGTTTACTCGATCCCGGTCGGCAACACCGGCGGGGCGTTTGCCATCGACAATGCCGGCAACATAACGGTTGCCAATTCGGCGGCCCTCAACTTTGAGACCACCCCGGTATTTACCCTGACCGTACAGGTGCGGGACCAGGGCGGCACCGGAATCATCGACACGGCCACGATTACCGTCAACCTCAACGATATCAACGACGCGCCGGTGATCAACGATGCCACCTTCAGCGTCGATGAGAACAGCGCCAACGGGACGGCGGTCGGCAGCGTACCGGTCACCGATCCGGATGCCGGGGACAGCCATGTTTACTCGATCCCGGTCGGCAACACCGGCGGGGCGTTTGCCATCGACAATGCCGGCAACATAACGGTTGCCAATTCGGCGGCCCTCAACTTCGAGACCACCCCGGTATTTACCCTGACCGTACAGGTGCGGGACCAGGGCGGCACCGGAATCATCGACACGGCCACGATTACCGTCAACCTCAACGATATCAACGACGCGCCGGTGATCAACGATGCCACCTTCAGCGTCGATGAGAACAGCGCCAACGGGACGGCGGTCGGCAGCGTACCGGTCACCGATCCGGATGCCGGGGACAGCCATGTTTACTCGATCCCGGTCGGCAACACCGGCGGGGCGTTTGCCATCGACAATGCCGGCAACATAACGGTTGCCAATTCGGCGGCCCTCAACTTTGAGACCACCCCGGTATTTACCCTGACCGTACAGGTGCGGGACCAGGGCGGCACCGGAATCATCGACACGGCCACGATTACCGTCAACCTCAACGATATCAACGACGCGCCGGTGATCAACGATGCCACCTTCAGCGTCGATGAGAACAGCGCCAACGGGACGGCGGTCGGCAGCGTACCGGTCACCGATCCGGATGCCGGGGACAGCCATGTTTACTCGATCCCGGTCGGCAACACCGGCGGGGCGTTTGCCATCGACAATGCCGGCAACATAACGGTTGCCAATTCGGCGGCCCTCAACTTTGAGACCACCCCGGTATTTACCCTGACCGTACAGGTGCGGGACCAGGGCGGCACCGGAATCATCGACACGGCCACGATTACCGTCAACCTCAACGATATCAACGACGCGCCGGTGATCAACGATGCCACCTTCAGCGTCGATGAGAACAGCGCCAACGGGACGGCGGTCGGCAGCGTACCGGTCACCGATCCGGATGCCGGGGACAGCCATGTTTACTCGATCCCGGTCGGCAACACCGGCGGGGCGTTTGCCATCGACAATGCCGGCAACATAACGGTTGCCAATTCGGCGGCCCTCAACTTTGAGACCACCCCGGTATTTACCCTGACCGTACAGGTGCGGGACCAGGGCGGCACCGGAATCATCGACACGGCCACGATTACCGTCAACCTCAACGATATCAACGACGCGCCGGTGATCAACGATGCCACCTTCAGCGTCGATGAGAACAGCGCCAACGGGACGGCGGTCGGCAGCGTACCGGTCACCGATCCGGATGCCGGGGACAGCCATGTTTACTCGATCCCGGTCGGCAACACCGGCGGGGCGTTTGCCATCGACAATGCCGGCAACATAACGGTTGCCAATTCGGCGGCCCTCAACTTTGAGACCACCCCGGTATTTACCCTGACCGTACAGGTGCGGGACCAGGGCGGCACCGGAATCATCGACACGGCCACGATTACCGTCAACCTCAACGATATCAACGACGCGCCGGTGATCAACGATGCCACCTTCAGCGTCGATGAGAACAGCGCCAACGGGACGGCGGTCGGCAGCGTACCGGTCACCGATCCGGATGCCGGGGACAGCCATGTTTACTCGATCCCGGTCGGCAACACCGGCGGGGCGTTTGCCGTCGACAATGCCGGCAACATAACGGTTGCCAATTCGGCGGCCCTCAACTTTGAGACCACCCCGGTATTTACCCTGACCGTACAGGTGCGGGACCAGGGCGGCACCGGAATCATCGACACGGCCACGATTACCGTCAACCTCAACGATATCAACGACGCGCCGGTGATCAACGATGCCACCTTCAGCGTCGATGAGAACAGCGCCAACGGGACGGCGGTCGGCAGCGTACCGGTCACCGATCCGGATGCCGGGGACAGCCATGTTTACTCGATCCCGGTCGGCAACACCGGCGGGGCGTTTGCCATCGACAATGCCGGCAACATAACGGTTGCCAATTCGGCGGCCCTCAACTTTGAGACCACCCCGGTATTTACCCTGACCGTACAGGTGCGGGACCAGGGCGGCACCGGAATCATCGACACGGCCACGATTACCGTCAACCTCAACGATATCAACGACGCGCCGGTGATCAACGATGCCACCTTCAGCGTCGATGAGAACAGCGCCAACGGGACGGCGGTCGGCAGCGTACCGGTCACCGATCCGGATGCCGGGGACAGCCATGTTTACTCGATCCCGGTCGGCAACACCGGCGGGGCGTTTGCCATCGACAATGCCGGCAACATAACGGTTGCCAATTCGGCGGCCCTCAACTTTGAGACCACCCCGGTATTTACCCTGACCGTACAGGTGCGGGACCAGGGCGGCACCGGAATCATCGACACGGCCACGATTACCGTCAACCTCAACGATATCAACGACGCGCCGACGGCGACCAACCTGACCACGACCAGCGTCTACAACGAGGGTGACGCCAGCGTGGCGATCAGCGACATCGTGGTCAGTGACGCGGATACGGGTGAGACGATCACGGCCACGCTGACCCTGGCCGATACCAGCGCGGGCAGTCTTTCGGCCAACGACGGTGCCACCTATACCTCCGGCACGGGCGTGTGGACGATCACGGACACGGTGGCCAATGTGAATCTGGCCCTGGCCAACCTGGTGTTCACGCCCACGGTCAATAACGATGTGGACACGACCATCAATGTCTCGATCGACGATGGGGATGAGGACAACAGCGGTCCGCTCACCGGCACGATCATCCTGGACGTGACGCCGGCCAACGACGAGCAGGTGCTGACGGTCAATACCGGTGCTACCGTGCTTGAAGGCAGCAGCGGCAATATCCTCACCGCTGGCATGCTGGCCACCACTGACGCTGACAATACGGCCGGCCAACTGGTCTACACCCTTAGTGGGGCGCCGGCCAACGGCACCTTGTACCTGAGTGGTGTGGCCTTAGGCGTCTCCGACAGCTTCACCCAGGACGACATCGACAATGACCGGGTGACCTACGATCACGACGGTTCCGAGACAGTCGGCGACGGCTTCGCCTTCAGTGTGGACGACGGGGTCGGTGTTACCAGCAGCGCCAGCTTTGCTATTACGGTCACACCGGTCAATGACGCGCCCACGATCTCCCTGATCAATACGACGACCACCATCTGCCGAGGACGTGGATACGAGCTCGGCCATCAAAGTGGCCGATATCGTGATTGCCGACGATGCCATGGGCATCAACGAGCTTGTCCCTCAGCGGCGCCGATGCCGCGATGTTCGAGATCGTTGGCGGCAACGCGCTGTATCTGAAGGCCGGCGCCCTTCTCGATGCCGTGGGCAACCCGAATCTGGATGTGACCGTGGCGGTAGACGACACCGCCGTGGGCGGAGTGCCGGATGACACGGCATTCCAGACCATCTCGGTCACTGCCGCGGTTGCCGTGACACCGCCGCCCACCACAACGGTCGTAGACGATCCTACAGACAGCGGGGATCCGGTAGAGCCTGGCCCTGACACCCCTGTGGAGACGATCGAACCAACAGCCGAACCGGAAGCGGAACCGGTGGAAACCGTTCCCGAAGCAGCCGCCCCGCCGGTGACGGTGGTTGACGTCCAGGCACCCGTCTCGCAGGCTGGCAGTTTCGTTGCGGCGCGCACCCCGTATTTGATTAAAGCCGCCGGTCAATTTACCCGGGTGCTGGCAACGGACCCCACGGTGAAAGCGATCGTACAGCGCCAGTTCAACAAATCGAGCGTTTTGCGGGAAGCCGAACCCGCAGACAAAGGCCTGCAACAGGCGGATCACCAGTCTGATCTGCGCCACCAGATGGCGGCGCGCGCCTATCTGAACATGGTCAATTCGCTAGACGATGTAAAAAAGGAGCTGGCCGGTGAGATTGCCTTCAACAAGACGGTCCTGGGTTCCGCCATCGCCGTGTCTACGGGCCTGTCGGTGGGTTATGTCGTCTGGCTGATCCGGGGCGGCATGCTGCTCAGTTCTCTGCTCTCCTCCATTCCCGCCTGGCAGATCCTTGATCCGCTGCCGGTTCTGGCGGGAAGAAGGGGTGAAGACGATCTCGATGACGATGAATCCCTGGCGTCCATCATCGACCGCAAGCCAGAGGCAAAAGAGCCTAAAAAGAAACCCGTGGGAGCATCGTTGGCACACCAAGGAGAAACATAACCAGCCATGAAACGATTGAATGTCAAACACCGCGTAGTCATCGGGCTTTTGGGCTTGACGATCAGTGTCGTCATGCTGGGCTTTTTTCTCGGTATCGTGCCGGACAGCGCCATTGCCGTGCGCCAGGGGCGTACGGTGTTGGCCGAGTCCATCGCCGTGCACACGACATCGGCCGTGTTGTCCACCGATTTTGGTTACCTGAAAAACAATTTTGAGCTGCTGGTGGATCGAAACCCCGATCTGTTGTCGCTGGGCCTGCGCCGGCACGACGGGGCGGTGCTGGTCACGACACCCGGGCATGCCGATCGTTGGCAGGCGATGAGCGGCGAACATTCCATGGACACGCAGGTGCGGGTGCCCATATGGTCCGGCGAGCAGAAATGGGGGCAGTTGGAGCTGCGTTTCGAGGCGCTGGACCCCGGTGGCTTCGTCGGGCTGACCCAACATCCGATGCTTCGCATGATCGGGTTCATGGGCCTGCTCTGCTACATCGGCTTTTACTATTATCTGGGCAAGGTGCTGCGACAATTGGATCCGTCCCGGGCCATTCCCGGACGGGTTCGCTCGGCCCTGGACACATTGGCCGGAGGCCTTTTGGTGCTCGATCACAAAGAGCAGATTGTGCTGGCCAACAAATCGTTCGCGGCCATGCTCGGCAAGGCCTCGGACAATCTTCTCGGCTACCGGGCCGGAGACCTTCCCTGGATGGATAAAGCGGGCAAGAAAATCAAGCCACCCGACCGACCCTGGGTGCAGGCGCTCAAGAGCGGCGAAGCCCAGATCAACCGGACCCTGCGACTGCGTCGGGCGAAACGGACCTGGTTGACCTTCAATGTCAACTGCTCCCCGGTGCTGGGTGCCGGCGGCAAATACGCCGGCGTGCTGGTCAGTTTCGACGATATCACCCAGCTGGAAAACAAGGAGATCGAGCTGCGCCAGTCCAAAGAGGAGGCCGAAGCCGCCAACCACGCCAAGAGCGCTTTTCTGGCCAATATGAGCCATGAAATCCGAACGCCCATGAACGCCATCCTCGGTTTCACGGAAATCCTCAAACGAGGATTCGGAAAAGATCCGGCAGACAGCCTGCGGTATCTCAATACGATTCACGCCAGCGGCACCAACCTGCTGGAACTGATCAACGATATACTGGATCTGTCCAAGGTCGAATCCGGTCAGCTGGAAATGGAGGCGGCCTGGGCCGAACCCCACCGGATTATCCACGAGGTGCTGCAGATGTTGAACTTGAAGGCACAGGAACAGGAGCTCCGGCTGACCTTCGAGGCGAACAGCGCGCTGCCGCAGCAGATCCAGACCGACCCGGCCCGTTTTCGGCAGATTATCTTCAACCTGGTGGGCAACGCCATCAAGTTCACCGAGCAGGGCCAGGTCACGGTGGCCTGCCGATTCGAGTCATCTTCTTCCAAGCCTCTATTGATTATCGATATCACCGACAGCGGTATCGGCATTGCTGCGGATAAAATCGAAACCATCTTCGACCCGTTCACCCAGGCCGACTCGGCGATCACGCGCCGTTTCGGTGGAACCGGGCTCGGCCTTTCCATCAGTCGCAAGTTCGCCCGCGCCTTGGGCGGCGACATCACGGTCAAGAGTGAGTCGGGCAAGGGCAGCACCTTCACGGTGGCCGTGGCCACCGGTGATGTTCAAGCGGTGCCACTCTTGCAGCCGGACGAGGTGGAGAAGGCTGCGCAGGTGCAGGTTGCCACAGAGCAGGCAGTCTGGCAGTTCCCCGAAGCGCGTGTGTTGATTGTGGATGACGGCGCCGAGAACCGGGAGTTGCTCAAACTGCTGCTCCAGGACGCCGGGCTGATGGTGGACGAGGCGGAGAACGGTCAGGTGGGGGTGGAAAAGGCCACGGCTCTGCCATACGACGTGATTCTCATGGACGTCAATATGCCTGTCATGGATGGGTTCAGCGCAACCCGAAAGCTCAGGCAGCAGGGTATTGAGACACCGATCATCGCACTGACCGCCAATGCCATGGCCGGTTTCGAACAGGAGTGTCTGGACGTGGGCTACACCGGATATCTCTCCAAGCCGGTCGATCTGGATCGCTTTATGGCGCTGATGGCGGAGCTGCTGGGGGGGCGACAGGTATCATCCAAAACGCAAGCGGGTGCCATCCCGGCTGCAGCGTCCGCGCCCGACAGCAGCGTGAACCGACCCCCGTCAGCAGATAGCGCGCCTATCCATTCCACACTGCCGGAAGGGAATGAAAAATTTCGCAGGCTGATCGCTCAATTTGCCCTGCGGCTCGAAGAACGTTTGAAAACCGTAGCGCGGTCTTTGGCACAGGGCAACCGCCAGGAGATCGCCGACTTTGCCCACTGGCTCAAGGGTGCCGGCGGGACCATCGGTTTCAACGAATTCACAGTGCCGGCGGGCAACCTTGAAAAACTCGCCAAAAATGGTGCCAACGACGCCGATATTCAGCAGTCCATCGAATGCCTGAACGGGCTGGCGGCCCGTCTGGTGGTTCCCGGCGCCGGGCCGAAGGATGCGGTGGCCCCGCCCTGCACCACCCCACCAGATCTATCAACCGTTACCGTGTTGCTGACAAGCATACAGGAACCGGTGACCCGCCAACCCGTGACGTCGCGATTGGCATCCATGCCCCAATTCCAGAACGTCATAGCCAAGTTTGCCGAGAAGCTCAACGCAGAGCTGGTCAAGGCTCAATCGGCCCTGGACGCTGGCAACCTGGAAGAACTGGCCTTGTTTGCGCACTGGTTAAAGGGATCGGGCGGCACGGTGGGCTTCGACGATTTTACCAAGCCTGCCGCCCGGCTGGAAACCTTTTCCAAAACTGCACAACCGGAGCAGGCCGGCCAGGTGCTCGAGCAGGTGAAGCAACTCTCGGATGCCATCGTACTGCCAGGGGTGGCAGCGGAGCACGCGACAGGGACGCAATCGGCGGCAGCCCAACCGGCGGCACAGTAAAAAAGGTTCAGGGTTGAAAGGTTCAGGGTTCAGGGTTCAGGGTTCGGAGGTCGGAGGTCGGAGGTCGGAGGTCGGAACCCAGAACGCAGAACATAATAGCTGATAAGCTGATAAGCTCAAAGCAGGGACCAGAGACCAGAAACCAGAAACCAGAAACCACAGACCAGAGACCAGAGACAGAGACCAGAGAAACTAAATAAAATTTCAAAAGGCAAATCACAAAAGACAAACAAACGACAATACTCAAACTCAAAATTCAAAACTGTTGTTGGTTTTTGACCTTGTTTGAGATTTAAAAGTTGGAATTTGGAATTTGTTTGGAAATTGTGATTTGAAATTTTCGATTTTTCTGAGTTTGAACCCACAACCCACAACCCACAACCCACAACCCAGAACGCAGAACGCAGAACCCCGAACCCCTAACCGCCTACCATTCCCATCTCAAAAAATATAAACCAATAATTTATTATTTGTTATTTTAGTAACTGATATATTTACGTTATATGTCTTTTTGGTATTAGGAAGACAAGCGCGTATTTATCCGGCGACGAGGGAGTTTGTTCGAGATCAACAAAACCGATGATTTTTCGCTAAGGTATACGCTTGAAATGCCGACAATACAATTGTGAGCACCACGCGTATATCGCCTAAAAACGCCGTTCATAGACAGAAAAAAGATAGAAAACAGGGTCAATATGCAATCAGCCATAGCAACAGAGAATCCATCGGAGCGTCAGGCCGCACCGGCGTTTCAGGAGGATAATGATCAGCTGTTAAACGCCAGCATCGTCATTGTGGATGACGAGTCCACCACCATGGAAGTGGTCAAGGCCTATCTGGAGGAGACGGGTTACCGCAACTTCGTTTTGATTGAAGAGTCGATCCACGCCCTGGCCACCCTCGAACAACAGCGGCCCGACCTGCTCTTGCTCGACCTTAAAATGCCGCAGGTGTCGGGCTTTGACCTGTTGAGAGATATTCGGTTGCATCCGAAACTCAACCACCTGCCCGTCATCATCTTGACGTCATCCTCAGACAACCAGGATAAATTGCAGGCCCTGGACCTCGGCGCCACCGATTTTTTGGCCAAACCGGTGGATTCGAGCGAACTGCAGCTGCGCGTACGCAACACCCTGGCTGCCAAGGCATACCAGGATCGGCTCACTTTCTACGACCCGTTGACCCGGTTGCCCAACCGGCAGCTTTTTATGGAATCCCTGGAATGGGGGTTGACCGCGGCCAGAGACGACGAGGAGAAGCTGGCGCTGTTGTGCATCGAGTTGGACCAATTCGACAAGATCCGCGACACCATGGGGCTGTTGGCCGGCGACGAAATCCTGCGGCAGTTTACCCTGCGTTTTCAAAAGGTGATCAAAGGCATCGATATGATGGGGCGGATGGAGGTCGATGAATATGTCCCGGTCAATCTGTTCCGTCTCGACGGCGGGGTGTTCACCCTGATTCTACATCGCATCCCTAGCGAACGCGATGCAGCCGCGGTCGCCGCGTGCCTGTTGGAAGCCGTTCGGACCGTACTGCTGGTTAAAAACACCGAGCTTTACCTGACGGCCAGCATCGGCATCGCGACATACCCCACGGAAGATGGCGACAGCCACTCCATGCTGCAACTGGCTTCGAGTGCCAAGGATCATGTCAAGGCCAACGGCGGGGGGTCCTTTCAATTTTCCTCGCGCCAGATAAACACCCAGTATCAGCAGCGCCTCAGTCTTGAAGCCAGGCTGCGCAAAGCCCTGGAACGCGATGAATTGAAGCTTTACTATCAACCCAAGGTAGACGTTCAAACCAATCACATTGCGGGTGTTGAAGCCCTCCTGCGTTGGCAGGTAAATGAAGCCACCATGATCCCACCGGACAAGTTTATACCGATTGCAGAGGAAACCGGCCTCATCGTCCCCATCGGGCAATGGGTGATGGGCGAGGCCTGCAGGCAGTTGTCAGTCTGGCAGCAGGCCGGCAAAGCGCCCATCGGTATGGCCGTCAATCTATCCCCGGTTCAATTTGAGAACAAGCAGATGCCCGCTGTTTTCAAACAGATCGTCAAAAATAGCGGCATATCACCGCAATTGCTGACCCTCGAGGTCACCGAGAACATGTTTTTAGACGATATTGATCGAAAAATTGAATCCATGAATCGACTGAAGGAACAAGGCATCAAATTGGCCCTCGATGATTTTGGGACCGGGTATTCTTCTTTGAGTTATCTGAAAAAACTACCCTTGGACGAACTGAAAATCGATCGCTCTTTTTTTATCGATCTGTTTAAGGACGCCAAAAGCAGCGCACTTGTCTCGACCATGATTTATCTATCGCGCAGCCTGAACTTAACGACGGTCGCCGAGGGCGTGGAGACGGATGAACAGCTGCGTTTTTTGAAAAAGGGTGCCTGTGACCTATACCAGGGCTACTTATTTAGTCGTCCGCTGCCGCCCGATGAGATGTTCGAGATGCTCTCCCCCGCTGATAGATAGCGGTGGGTTGTCGACAGACAGTGGCCCATAGGGCGGCAGCCGCTGCAGTCTTATGCGATGCGAACACAGGTGCGTTGAACCCTGTCAGTGTCCCATGAATCAATGAACCGCAGGCGTCAAATTACTGGCGTTAAGTGAAGCCGCTAGACGCTTGCCGAATATAACTCTTTGAATATATTTTGTATAACGTTATTGTTCGTGTTGGCATCTGATTTGCTGTAGTCATTGGGAGCCCAATTTTACCAATGATCATCGCCTGAAAACGGTGAACCGAAGAGGGTATTATGAGTATGAAAGGACCTGCGATGATTACCAGATACAGAACTTTTGTTTTTTCGGCCGTTCTCATCGGCCTGATGACGGGCATGCCTGTTTTGAGCCGTGCAGAGACGTTGCAGGGCATCACGGCCCCCAATGCCGACATTACCCTCTCTTTTGTCGTGGCGGGCCGGGTCAGCGATGTTCAGGTCGAACCCGGCACGACGGTCGAAAAGGACCAGCTGCTCGTGCATCTTTATGATGAACCCGAGAAAATCCAATGCCAGCAGTTGAAAATGCTTTCGGAAGATCGAACCAAAATCAATGCCGCCAAAGCGGAGTTGGCCCAGAAGCAGGTGGATCTTAAAAAACTGGAGCAGGCCAGGGCAAAAGGTGCAGCCAGCGTCTGGGAAGTTGAACATTTATTCCTCAACGTCCGCATCGCCGAGCTGTCCCTTCAATCGGCCATCCTTGAGCAGCAGCAGTATCGGCAGCGCTATGATCATGCGAGCAGCCAATTGGTTCGCATGCGACTGGCCGCGCCGATTGCCGGGCTTGTCGAAGAGGTCAACGTCGAGGTGGGCGAATCCATCGGGACCCTCGGGCCGGTAGTCCGGATCGTCCAAAACGATCCGCTCTGGATCGATGTGCCGGTGCCCATGGCCCAGGCCCTGAATCTAACGGTGGATCAGGATGTCTGGATCACGTTTCCCGGTGCCACGGCCGAGGCAACGCCCAACGGACGCATCATCAACATCTCGGCGGTGGCGGATGCGGCCAGCGAAACCCTGCGGATTCGGATCGAAGTGCCCAATCCGCTGAAGCGCCCGGCCGGTGAGCGGGTGGCCGTGGCCTTTGCAGCGATCCAGGAGGACAACACCATGGCCCAATTGGACAACCAATAACCCGGTTCCATCGTCTCCCGCGTGCGGACGCCGCAGTATCGGCCCGCGGCACCGAATGCAGGCAGGCAACATCAAGGTTGACGGAATGCAATGATTTATGGGTGGCACACGCAAACGCATACCAGCGGAGGACCCAAAGACCAGCGGGTTTTCCAGCGCCAAGGCCATCGCCCAATTGCTAGCGCTGGAGGAAACGCCGGGCCGGTTTTTAGAGGCGTTGCTGGCTGCCCAGTGCCAACAGACCCACGCGGATGCCGCCGCCATCCTGAGGTCAAGTCCGACTGGCCGGTCAGAGGTTCTGGCCGCCTACCCCCCACCGGATAACCCCAGCAGCCTGCCGGCGTGGATCGGCAAGGCCGACAAGCCCTTTCGCAAGGTCATCAAAAGCGGTCAGACGGTAACCGTGCGCCAGGATGCCGCATCGACAGGGGACGGCCAATCCCAGCAGTATCTGATGGTTATCCCCATCGAGAACCAGGGCGTTGTCCGGGCCGCGGCCGCCTTTCGAATCCGGGTGCAACGCCCCCATGAGCTGTTACTGAGTCATGCCCGTCTGGAAACGACCCCTTTGCTGTTCGACCACCATGAACTGCAGCTGACCGCGACCATGCATCTTGAGCGCATGAATCGCCTGCGGCGTGTTCTGGAGGTGCTGGATGCGATCAATCGACCCTCGCGGTTTCTGGAAGCTGCCATGACATTGTGCAACGAAATGGCCGCATGGCTTGGTTGCACGCGGGTCAGTATCGGATTTCTCGAGGGTCGCTGTGTGCAGGTGCGGGCCATGAGCCACACCGACACGTTCAACCGGGAGATGCAGGTGGTTCAGGCCATCGAATCGGCCATGGAGGAATGTCATGACCAGGATTTGGAGATCATCCACCCCGCAGCGGAACCGGCCGTCGTTGCCAGCCGCGCGGCCGCCCGACTTTCAGAACAGCATGGCCCATCGGCCGTGTTGAGTCTGCCGATTCGTCAGGCGGGAGATGTAGCGGCCGTGGTAACGCTGGAACGTCAAACCGACCAGCCCTTCGATCGTCTGGAGGAGATCGAGACCATCCGATTGACCGCTGACCTATGCGCCCCCCGGCTGTTGGACCTTCATCGAAACGACCGGTGGTTCGGTGCACGCATGGCGTCCGAGGCACGCGCACACATGGGGCTGCTGCTGGGTCATGAGCACACCTGGATAAAGCTCGCAGCCGCCCTGATATTCCTGACGGGAATTGTCCTGGCGACCCTGAAAGGCGAGTACCGCATCAACACCACGTTTGCCTTGAAGGCGCAACATCAGCAGGTGGTCGTGGCACCATTCGATACCTTTTCCAAAAGCGTGCTGGTGGAGCCGGGGGACCGGGTCGAGGGGGGGAAGACGATTCTGGGAACCCTGGAAACCGCTGAACTCCGTCTGAAATTGGCTGCCCTCAAAGCGGAACAATTGGGGTACCAGAAACAGATGACGGCATCGATGCGTGATCGGAAAACCGTGGACGCACACATTGCCGCATCGCAAAGCGAAAAATTGGCCGCCCAGATCCGAATGATCGAGAGGAACGTCGAACAAGCCGACCTCGTGGCCCCGATCAACGGATGGGTGATTTCACAAGACCGTAAACAGCAAATCGGGGCGCCGGTCGACGCCGGCGAGATCATTTTCGAGATCGCCAGCATCGATTCACTGAGAGCCGAACTCTTCGTCCCGGAAACGTCGATTGCCGATGTGATTGACGGCCAGGCCGGAACGATGGCCTCTGCCGGACATCCCGATCAGAAAGTCGGCTTTGTCATCGAACGAATCCACCCCATTGCCGAGGTGGTCGATCACCAGAATGTGTTCAGGGTTCGTGCCCGCATTATCGAACAGCTCGAATGGATGCGGCCCGGCATGGAGGGCGAAGCCAGGATATCTGCGGGTAAAAAGACCTATCTGTGGATGGCGACCCATCGTCTTGTCAATTGGCTGCGAATGAAACTGTGGATATGAGCGAGGATTCCGGTGAGTATTGACCGTCCCACATTCAGTGAGTCCTGGTACCGGGTTTCGGAATTGACCCCGCGACTGCACGGCGCGGTAAACGTTCAGCGTCAACACTTTCGCGGTGTGCGATGGTTTGTTCTGCAGGACCCGGCCGGCGTGCGATTCTTTCGTCTGAGTGAGGCGGCGTACCATTTTGCCGCCATGCTGGACGGCCGGCGCACCGTGGGTCAGGTTTGGCAGACGTGCATGGATCGCTTTGGCGATGGCGCACCGACGCAAGGTGAAGTGATCCAGCTGCTCTGCCAACTGCACGATTCCAACCTGTTGCAGGGAAACCTCGCACCGGATGCGCAAGCGCTCTTCAAACGACACCGAAAACGGGTCTGGCGGGACGTGCGCAGCGCCTTCGGGAATCTTTTTTTCATCCGTATCCCCTTATGGGATCCTGACCGCTTTTTAGACAGGTGGGTGGGTGTGGTTGGCCATGTGTTCTCAAAAACAGGCCTGGTTGTCTGGGTGGCCATCCTGCTGGCCGGTCTGTGGTCAATCACCAGTCATCTCGGCACATTGGCGGCAAAGGCGCAAGATGTCCTCAACCCCGAGAATCTGCCCCTTTTATACGCGGCCATCCTGATCGTAAAGCTGTTTCACGAATTTGGCCATGCGTTTTCATGTAAACATTTCGGACGACGGTCCGGCGCCGGCGGTGAGGTCCACCAGATGGGCCTGACCCTGCTTTTCTTCACCCCGCTGCCCTTCGTGGATGCGTCGAGCGCCTGGGCCCTTCGTGACCGCTGGCACCGCATCATCGTCGGCGCCAGCGGGATGCTTGCCGAATTGGCCATCGCCGCCTTTGCCGCTGTTCTCTGGACGCAGACGGCCGATGGGTCCGCGGTGCATGCCATTGCATACAACATCATGCTGATTGCCAGCGTATCCTCCCTGGCCTTCAACGGAAATCCTTTCCTGCGATATGATGCCTACTACATCCTGCTGGACCTGCTGGAAATTCCCAATCTCGAATCCCGGTCGAAATTATACGTCAGTTACCTGGTGAAACGATATGTGTGGGGTCTGGACCAGGCGGCGGACCCCGGCCATACTTCAGGGGAGAGGGGATGGCTGGTGTTTTACGCCATCGCGTCGACGGTTGTCCGGATGTTCATTATGGGCGCCATCGCCCTGATGCTGATGAACCGGTTCGTTACCATCGGGACCCTGCTGGCAGCAGCCCTGATGGTTCGCTGGGGGGTGTTGCCCATGGTTCACCTGTTTCGCTACCTGACCACCAGTCCTGAGCTGGGGCGGCATCGGGCACGCGCAGGGGTTACCAGTGCGTTGGCAGCCGGTGTTCTCTTCATTGCCATCGGATGGGTCAAGATGCCGGATCGATGCCGGATCGAGGGGGTTGTCGAGCCCGTCGATTATACGGTCGTTCACATGAAAACGACCGGCTTCGTTGGCACGGTCCTCGAATCAGGTGCCCGGACCAGGCCCGGAGGGGCCGACCTTGATTGCCGCAACCAGTCCTGAACTGGAATCCAAACGGGATCAGTTGATGGCCGACAATCACCGGCTCCAGCTCAGTCGGCAGGCGGCCCAGACCCAGGACGCCGCCGGTGCCCAGATCATGGATGAAAAGATTGCGGCCCTCGACGAGCAGATTGTGCGTACACGCCGGAATCTGGAGGATCTGGTGCTGCGTTCCCCCATCACGGGGGTCTGGGTCGCCCCCGATGCCGATCGGCTCGTTGCCATGCGTCTGGACCAGGGCCAGCGCATCGGGGTCGTCGTCGATCTCGATCACCTGCGTATCCGGGCCATTGCCAGTCAGCAGGTGGCGTCGCGCCTCATCGAGGCTGCCCGCACGCCTGTGGACATCAGGGTCAAAAACCGGCCGGACCTCGAGCTCACCGGCCGCATCCAACAAATTATTCCGGCTGGACAGGAGCAGCTGCCGTCGGCCGCACTGGGTTATGCCGCCGGGGGCGCGACACGCATCGACCAGGAGGATTCCAGCGGAAGACGAGCGGCGGATCCGTTTTTTGAGATACTGGTTGCACCAATTGCCTCGGCATCGGTAGTGCTGCGCCCCGGGCAGACCATGGCCCTGCGATTCGAGACCGAACCCAAACCCCTGTTCGTACAGGGTTGGCGAACGCTGCTGCAGCTTTTTCAAACAAGGAGCCGAGCCTGATATGGACAGCATCCTCAGCGCACAATGGCGCATGCTTTCGCAACCGCCGATGGTCGAACCGCTGCCACGCGGGCTGGACCGGCTGTGGCTCCAGGCGACGGGGCTGGCCGGACGATTTTCGCGCAGTGCCACGCATTTTTTGCAACAGGCCGACCGTATCATCGCCAGGGAGAAGGTTTATCGGGACGTCTCCGATCGCAAGCTGCGTGATTTCGCAGCCGCGTTGAGCCATCGATTCCTGCTTGGCCGCGACACCGATGCGGATTGCCATCACGCGTTCACCATCCTGCGCGAGGTGGCCGCGCGAACGGTCGGCCTGAGACCGTACCTGGAGCAGGTGGCTGCTGCCCTGGCATTGAATGCCGGCTGTGTTGCCGAGATGGCCACCGGCGAGGGAAAGACCCTGGTTGCCACGATGCCTGCCGTCCTCGCCGGCTGGCGGGGGCGCGGCTGTCACGTGGTCACGGCCAACGATTACCTGGCCAAACGGGACGCCGAGTTGATGCAGGCCATCTATGGTTTCTGCGGCCTGACGGTGGGGTGCATCACCCCGGACATGGTTCCGCTCGAGCGTAAACAGGCTTACGACGCGCATGTCACCTATTGCACCAACAAGGAAGTCGCTGCCGACTTTCTGCGCGACCGGCTGATCAACGCCAGCGCCAAGGGATTGCCGACGTTGATCCTGTCCAAGATGGTCGGCGGCGGAGCGGATCGAATCGGGCGGCTGGTTCAGCGAGGGCTGGCGCACGCGATTGTGGACGAAGCGGATTCGGTCTTTATCGATGACGCATCAACCCCGCTGCTGATTTCCGGCGACGGGCCCAACCAGGCACAGATCCAGGCCTATGAACAGGCCGCCCGATTGGCCGCCGGACTCGACCCGTCAAACGACTATCGCGTTGCCCGCGATCAACCCACCGTCAGCCTGACCCCATCGGGTAAGCAGCACCTGGCAGAACTGGCCGAGCCCCTGGGAGGGCTGTGGCAGGGCGCCAGAAGGCGGGAAGAGTTGGTCGCACAGGCACTTGTCGCCAATGCGGTGTACGTTCGCGACAAGCACTATGTCCTTGACAACGACAAGGTGGTGATTGTCGACGAATTCACGGGAAGACTCATGCCGGACCGGACCTGGCGCGACGGTCTCCACCAGGCGGTCGAAGCCAAGGAGGGGGTCCCGATCAATCTGCCCAAAGATACCTTTGCCAGAATCAGTTTCCAACGGTTTTTTCGTCTGTATCGCAAGCTGTCGGGCATGTCGGGCACGGTCGCTGAAGCGCAAGCGGAGTTGTGGGCGATCTATCGGATGCCGGTGATTCCCATCCCCACCCATCGTCCGTGCAGGCGGGCGGTCATGCCTGATCGGGTCTTCACCACTGCCGCTGAAAAATGGCAGGCCGTGATCGCAGACATTTGCACCGTTCATCGCACCGGGCGTCCGATTCTGATCGGAACCGGCAGCATCCAGGAAAGCGAACACCTCAGCCGCCGTCTGAAGTCCGAAGGCATCGACCATCGTTTGCTCAATGCGGTTCAGCATGCATCTGAAGCCCAGATTATCGCCGATGCCGGACAAGAAGGGCGAATTACCGTTTCAACCAACATGGCCGGGCGAGGAACGGATATTCAATTGGGTCCGGGCGTTGCCGAACTGGGCGGGCTGCATGTCATCGCCACCGAACGGTTTTCCGCACGGCGAATCGACCGGCAGCTGTCGGGGCGCTGCGCCAGACAGGGCGATCCGGGAAGCACCCAGACGTTTGTCAGTCTGGAAGACGAATTGATTCAAAAAAATACGCCGATCATAGCCGCTGCATTGCGGCGGTTCCATTGTCAACAAGGCCGTGAGATCTCATCGGCATTCTGGCGGCATACGATCGGGGTTATACAGAGACGCGCCGAACGGGCATCCTTTCGCAGGCGCAGGGATGTTCTCTCGGCAGACCATTGGCTGGATCAACACCTGGGATTTGCGGCCAATGACCTATAAACGAAGGGGATTGAACACATGGCGGCCACACGAAATGCGTTAACATTATGTTTTTCAGTTGTTTTTTCACTCATGATCATTCTGCCTGCCGCGGTCAGCGGGAAAGAACCGGTATCCGGACCCACAAGCGATGCCGGTGGCAGTCCATCCCACCAGCCGCTGGAGAGTTGGTTTTCGATTCAGGTGGGCGCCTTTCCTGAATTGTCTACGGCTGAAAATGAGGTGTCGAGGCTGCGTGAAGAGGGTTCCGATCCCTTTTACCGCTACGAGGACACCGGCAAAAAGGGGATGTGGTACCGCGTTTATGTCGGCAGATACCCAACCCAAAAGGAGGCCCAGCAAGCGGCCGAAACGCTAATTCAGCAGCGTGTCGTCAAGGCCTACCTGCTGCGGAAAATGTTGGCCCAAAAGGACATCTTCTACTCTGTTACCCCTCAGGATACCGGTTTATCATGGGCTGACCCCAACCGTGAAGAGATGGGGCAGGCCGCGCCGCTCCAGGAATCCGGGCAAGCACCGGCCGGTTCAGACATGGTGCAGACGGGATCGGGCGCCGACACCCCCGTTACGCCGGTCCAGGTTTTTTCCGGGAACCAACCCGGGCGTGTCGACAGCCCGGAATCGGAATCGACGGCAGTCCGGCTGACGCTGATGGATGCCATCCGCTTCAGCCTGGAGGGCAACCGGGATATCAGCGTCGCCGCTTATGATCCAAAACAGGCACAGGCGCAATTGGAAAGCGAAGAATCGGTATACGACCCCCTGCTGTTTGCCGGCTCGACCTTTCGCCGCGACCCCAATCTTGACTCCAGTGTCATCGACATCGTCACCGAAGATGACGGGCGTGTGCAGGCGGGTATTCGAAAACCGTTGAAAACCGGCGGTACCCTCTCGACCTATCTGGAAACGCGATATGCGGAGCTAAACAATGCCACCTTCCCGAGAACCTACAAGCACATCGTTGCGCCGACCGTCGAACTGCAGCAGCCACTGTTAAATAACATCGGCAGTAAAAAGGAACAGACGGCGATTAAAATAGCCAATTACCGGGCGAACATCTCTGCCGCCGATTTCCGCCGCAAAGTGATCGACGTGACCACCAGCGTTGCAACGGTCTATTGGAAACTATTTCTTTTCAAGGAACTGATCGACATCAATCGGGTAAATTTAGATATGGCCGAGGAGGTGCACCGCCGTGAATCCGAGCGATACGCCAGGGGCCTGTCCCAACAATTGGATGTGGCACGCGCCAGCAGCAATGCCCAGGTCAGGCGCAGCACCTTGTTGAGATCCCAGGAGGAGTATAAGCTGGCCATGGATCGACTCAAGCTGCTCCTGAACTGGCGAGAATTTACAATCGATTCGGATGCCGAGGTCCTCCCGATTGATTTGCCCCGCACGACGCCTGTGGATCCGGACGAAACCGAAGCGATCGAAACAGCGCTCAGCAACCGCCCGGAGATCATCAAAGCCCAACAGGAGTTGATGATCCGCGAGGTTGATGAAAAGCTTGCCGCCCACCAACGGCTGCCGACGCTCGATGCGTATGGGCGATACAGTGCCAGTGGATACGGCACTGATCATGATCGCGCGTGGAGCGATGTGTCGATCAATGAGGATGATGCCTGGGAAGTGGGCCTACAATTTGAATGGGCATTCGGCAATCGCTCTGCCAAGTCCCAGTATCGCAAGAAATCGTTGGGTCGCATGCAGGCCAATGCCCAACTCAAGCGCGTAAAAGACGAGATCAAACTGGACGTCAAGCAGGTTCTGCATCGACTGGCGACCGCCAGAGGTGAGATTGAAGCCAACCGGTCGGCCAAGGAGGCCGCAGAAAAAGTGGTGGAAGGTGAATTCACCCGATTCGATATCGGTCAAACAAGCAATGAAGAGCTTCTGCGTGCCCAGGACCTGCTTGCCATGACCAGCCGCAGTTTTGCACGTGCAGTTGCCGACTACAACACCACCATTCAGGAGTTGACACGTGCTCAGGGTGTCCTCCCCGAGGGGGTCAGCATAGAAGAAGTCGTCCGGTGAAGGCCTGGGTTCGGATTCGGGGTTAAGGGTTCGAGATCTGGGTTACGGGTTCGAGTCGTTCGGTTCGGCTTCGAGCTGTTGGCGTACCGCTAGTATGTTCTCGTTCGAGTTTAAGGACTCTGCTGAAGCCTTAATCTCGGTGAATTTTTACTGAACTCCGTTGAAAACGGCTGCCATTTTTCACCTTTTTTTCTCCCCTGAAGTAAATCCACATCAAGCTCCGGTCCAGGTTCGTCATGGAATGATTGAGATTTGGTGTTTGCGAATGGTTATTTGCTTATCATAGCTGATTGTATTTCCGGCTGTTTCCCTTTGCCTTTTCAACGGGGTATCTTCGTTCATTTTCAATCAGTTTTTTTTCCACTGCCTCAAATAGATCCACTTCCAACTCCCGGCACAGGTAAGTCAGGTAAATAAAGATGTCGGCTATTTCCGATTCTGCCCGATCGCGGTCTGCAGCGCTTGGGACCCGGGACGCCTCGCTGCTCTGCCATAGAAAAATTTCCTGCAGTTCGGCTGCCTCGATACCCAGAGCCTGGGACAGGTTTTTAGGCGAGTGGAATGGTGACCAGTCACGCCGGTCGCGGAAATCGATAATTTTCTGTTCGAGGGTTTTCATTTGACGGTTCATTGGGCTATGCTCAATTTAAAGGCAGGGGTTTATTTCGGGTTGTTGATTATCCGATCGTGTGATCGTGTGCCGGTTCTATCGGATTCCGTCGCACAAGGCAAGCGATCAAGGAGGTAAAACAATGACTCGGGTGTCGGTTATGCAAGGGGGGAACGCAGGGCAGGGGTTCGCGGTGCGCTTGCCGCATTGACGGAAAACCCGGTGAAAAACAAGGCGGTGTTGATCAAGCCCAATTTCAATACGGCCGATCCGGCACCTGGGTCGACCCACAACGACACGCTGGCGGCGCTGGTCGACCAGCTCTGGGAGATGGGGGCCGCTTCGATTCGCTTGGGAGAACGCAGCTACCCGCCGACCCGCCGGGTCATGCAACAAAAAGGGGTTGGTGCGCTCCTGGAGGAGCGCCAGGTTCAAGTGATCGACTTCGACGACCTGGCCCCCGACGACTGGGTGGTGTGCCGGCCGGCCGACGCCCACTGGAAAGACGGCTTCCGCGTCGCCCGGCCGATCCTTGACGCCGAATGCCTGGTGTCCACCGGATGCCTGAAAACCCACCAGTTCGGCGGGGTCATCACCCTTTCGCTAAAACTGCACGTGGGGGTGGTACCGGCTTTTCGCAACGGGTTCGCCTATATGCAGGAACTGCACGGCTCGCCCTATCAACAGGAGATGATCGCCGAGATCAACGCCCCTTTTTCCCCCGCCCTGATTGTAATGGACGGGATCGACACGTTCGTCGACGGCGGCCCCGCAACCGGAAAACGGATCAAGGGCAACGTGATGTTGGCGGCCACGGACCGGGTGGCAGTGGATGCCGTCGGTGTGGCCATGCTCAAACATCTGGGCAGCAATCCCGCCGTCATGGAGCCGGGCATCTTCGAATTGCGCCAGATCAAACGGGCCGCCGAACTGGGAATCGGTGTCCGCTCCACGTCAGACATCGACCTGGTCCCGGCCGACGATGCCAGTGCCGGCCTGTCGGCCGCGTTGGCGAAGATTCTGTCGAGGGGTTAACCCGGGCATGCCCATGGTGCGGGTTGATGGGGAAGCCGGATAGGCGGGGGGGCGTTTTTTCATTGCGACGCATCGGGTCTAATACCCCGCTGCTTGCGGCGGGGTAGTTCATTTTGACAAGCGTCCCCTTTTGGTATTAAATACGGGATCTATTTAACTTTAGGATAGCCGGGAGACATTCTGGATGAATACCCAAACCCTGATACTGACCGTTCTGGTTTTCTGGCTGATCATGGGCCTGGCCTTTTTGTCCGCCTACTCCGAAGTCAAACGCACCGGGGGAACCCTGGTGGACGCCATGCGCAACAACGAGACCTTTTTCTTCATTGTCAGCATTGTGGTGGGGCTGGTGGTGGTGGCCTTCAAACTGGCCTGATTGACGGTTTCGTAAAAGATTCGATATCAGCGTTACGCTTCATTTTCTTTCAGACAGCCGCTTCCGTTCCCCTTCGATCCAGTCAATCCGGCTCCATAAACCCTGAAGGACGCGCACCTCCCGGTCATTGAGACCGGTGCGGCCGAACAGCCGCCGAAACGTCCGCAGGACATGGTCCGGGTTCTGGGGGTCCAGGTACTCGGCCTCCAGCAGTGTCCGGCGCATATGCTGGAACATGTTTTCCACATCGGCGGCCTGCGCCGTTACCGGGGGGACATTGCCGATCCTTGCATCACCCATCGCCCCTTTGCGAAGTTCGTAAAGCAACAGAGAGACCGCATGCGACAGGTTCATGGAGGGATAGGCGCTGTGGGTGGGAATCGTTATGAAAAACTGGCACAGGTCCAGTTCGCTGGTGTGAAGGCCCCGATCCTCGCGGCCGAATACGAAGGCCACCCGGCTGCCGGGTGATTGGGCCAGCGCTTGGCCGGCAGCTTGCTCCGGGTTTAAAAAATCCTCACGATATTTACCGAAGCGGCGGGTGGTGCCGAAGGCCAGGTGACAATCGGCCAGCGCCTGTTGCAGGGTTTGAAAAACCGGCGCACGTTGTAGAATCGATTCTGCCTTGAGTGCCATCCGCCGCGCGTCCAGTGACCGGTAGCCCGAGCAGGGGTTTACCAGGCGAAGGTCTGAGCAACTGAAATTCATCATGCAGCGGCACACCGATCCCACATTGATCGGTCCCTGGGGTTCCACGAGGACAATGCTGATATTATCCATTTCGCAATACCGTCAACGGTATCAGGACAGCATAGGGAATCTTTTTGAGCACGCTGGTCACAAGAAGGCCTCCGGAGGGGGTGATGGTGATCTGTTCAAGTGATTCGACAAAAGACCGGCCGTAAAAATGGCACACTCGGCGGTTGTGTGTCAACGGCACATGATACCGGTGAAGGGCAGCCAAGCGGCCCATTGGGGGTATGAGGGCAGGGTCTCCATGGATTGCCGTTGGCTGCGGACGGTCTGCTTTTGCACAATCGGCCAACAATCCCTTTAACGATCGGCGATTTTGAGGTAATGAACACTGCCATCACCGACTATCCTTTAACGTGGGTCAGCATAAGGAAATAAGGATGAAAACAGCCAAAGATTACATTGTCTTTCCCCTCGATGTGGCCAGTTCCGCGCAAGCCAAGTCGCTGGTCGGTCTGCTTGCCAACGATGTGGGCATGTTCAAGGTCGGTCTGGAACTGTTTATCCGATCGGGCCCTGAGCTGGTGCGTTGGATTCAACAGGCGGGCCCGGCCAGGGTTTTTCTGGATTTAAAACTTCACGATATCCCGGCAACCGTCCAACGGGCCATGGCCCAGGTGGCCGAACTGGGTGTTTACTTCGCAACGGTCCACTGCGGCGAGAGCCGGACGATGCTGGAGGCTGCCGTGAAAGGGGCCGGCGGACGGGTCAATGTGCTGGGGGTCACCGTTCTGACCAGTACTTCTCCTGCTGAATTGGCCGAGGCGGGTTACCGGGAACGGTATTCAAGGGATCTGCAGCAGCTGGTGATGAAAAAAGCGGCCATGGCCCGGGACGCCGGTTGCGCCGGAATTGTCTGTTCCGGCCAGGAAGTCCATGGCATCAAGACAGCCTTTGGCGATGGTTTCCAGGCGGTGACGCCCGGCATCCGACCGGTTGACGGTGGGGTCACCGCGGACGACCAGTCCCGGGTTGTCACCCCGGCTATGGCGGTTCGACGGGGATCGGATTATCTGGTTATCGGCAGGCCCATACGGGATGCCGCTGATCCCCGGGCGGCTGCACGGGGTATTGCGGCAGAGGTTCAGGCTGCCTTGACCCCAATGTTGCATAAACAATATTGAAAAAGGTAGCAAACTAAAAGATATTATAATGAAAATAGCCACGTTTCTACCATTTTCTGGATGTCACGAATGGTGAATTCCAGGAATGGCGCTGTTTTTCTCATTTTGTTTACCTTCCAGGAAAGCTGGAGGACTTCAGATCCCGTGTTGTCAAGGGATCGCGGTAGCCGATTACAGCTTCACCCTTGACGCCTTGGCTCTGAAGCCCTCCAGCTTTTACAACGTTGGGGTTGACTGTCCATCCATAAACGTCATCTTGCAGCCCAGCTCTGTGTTCTCGTGTTTTGGAAATCCTCGACGTAGCGCTGCTACGCCTGCGGTTTCCAAATCCCTGCGGCCTTGATCTGGACCGCAAGCTACCATTTCTGGATGAACAGCAGGTGCTTTGCATGCGGGCTGACCGTTTTCAGACTAAGCAGAAAAATAGCGCCACAGGGCCATGGCCAGAACGACGGCGCAGGTCAGGAGAACGAAACGGATTTGTCCGGGTGAGAAGTGCTTCATCTCAGTCGCTGTTGTTCGGGTTGTTGAGATGCTTCTAATCTTGATAAAGTCGTCAAAAGTCGCATTTTCGACGGTTTCGTAAAAAGCCCGAGATCAAGGCTTGCAAATTCCTTGGAATGAGGCGTACTTACGGTACGCCGCAGTGACGAGGGATGAAGCGTAACGCAGATATCGGGTTTTTTACGAAACCGTCAATCTTCTCTGTCCAGCCCGAAGGCCGTATGCAGGACCCTGACGGCCAGTTCGGTGTACTTCTCCTCGATGATGCAGGAAATGCGTATCTCGGATGTGCTGATCATGATGATGTTGATGTTTTCCCGGGCCAGGGCGTTGAACATCAGCGAAGCCACACCGGAATGGTTTTTCATCCCCACACCAATGACGGACACCTTGGCAATATGGGGGTCGCCAAATACCTCCTCCGTCCCGATTTTTTCCGCCAGCCGCTGCTGCATCTCCATGGCCCGCTTATAATCCGCCGTGGGCACGGTGAAGGTCAGATCCGTTTGACCGGCGGCACGGGTGTTCTGGATGATCATGTCCACCAGAATCCCGGCTTCGGAGATGGGTGAGAATATCTTGGCCGCGATCCCCGGCTGGTCCGGAACTTTTTTAAGGGTAATGCGCGCCTGGTTCAGATCATGGGTTACTCCGGAAACAACCAGCTGCTCCATTACGGAATCTTCCTGAACAACCATGGTGCCTTCCTCCTCTGAAAATGATGATCGGACATGTACGGGGATATTGTACTTCTTGGCGAACCCCACCGAACGGATCTGCAGAACTTTGGCACCGAGGCTGGCCATGTTCAGCATCTCATCGTAGGAGATCTCTTTGATTTTTCTCGCCCGAGGACAGATGTTCGGATCTGCCGTGTAGATGCCGTCCACATCCGTATAGATCTCACAAACGTCGGCTTTCAAGGCTGCCGCAATGGCCACCGCCGAGGTATCCGACCCCCCGCGGCCCAACGTGGTGATGTTGCCCTGGATGTCTGTGCCCTGAAAACCGGCCACCACGACGATGTTCTGTTCGGCCAGCAGGCGTTTGATCCGATCCGTCCCGATTTCAAGGATACGGGCATTGCCGTATTCGCAGTCGGTAACCACTTCGGCCTGGTGCCCCAGCAGACTCTGGGCCTTGTGCCCCATTCCCTTGAGTATCATGGCCAACAGTGCCGCGGTGGTCTGTTCACCGGTGGCCAGCAGTACATCCAGTTCACGCCGGTCCGGGGTTTCGGTGGCTTCGTTGGCCAGGCCTATCAGGCGGTCGGTCATCCCGGCCATGGCGGACAGGATGACCACCACATCATTTCCCCGTTCATGGGTTTTGAGCACACGGGTGGCGACGTGTCGGATTCGCTGGGTGTCGGCTACCGATGTGCCGCCGAATTTTTGAACGATCAATGCCATAAGCTTCCACCTTTAGCGTAGTGAGCAAACGCCGATGTCATTTATCAGATCGGATGGGTCAAGTCCATATGCAATTATGCGGATCGACCGGGCGGTTTCGCCGGTGACGGTGAAAAACAGCTCCAACCGGTGGGCGGGTCGGTCTGCCGGATGGAGCCGCTGGGCCCATTCGATGGCGACGACGCCGTCTTCGTCCAAAAGGTCCAGCAAACCGATTTCATCCGGATCCACCGGTGTTGGAAGGCGGTAAAGGTCCACATGGTAAAAAGGCAGCCTGCCGGGGTATTCGTTGACCAGGGTATACGTGGGGCTGGTAACCGTAAAGGATGAGGGGACGTCCAACCCGCGGGCAAGTCCCTGGGCAAATGCCGTTTTTCCACTGCCCAGATCGCCGAACAGCAACAGGACGAGGCCGTGATCCATCCGTCGGCCCATGGCCCGGCCCAAGGCGGCGGTTTGACCGTGTGCATGGGTCTCGAACTCACGGGGACCTTGGTGATTTTGGGTTGATGGGTTGGTGTTCATTTCACTGTTGGTTATTGTGATTTATTTCCGGCTATGATCCGTCGGATAGAGCAGGAGGTCCCTTTTGGGCCAGGGAAGTTGGTCCCCGCCGGTGAGAAGTTCAGCCATCGTCTCTGGAAGGGTATCGATGACTTCCGTGGCCAGATAGCCGACCGGCGCTTTTTTTTGGGCCATCCGGTCAGCTGACAACCCGTGCAGATACACCCCAGCTTGGGCGGCAGCGCAGGGCTCCATTCCCTGGGTGATCAAGCCGGCAATCAGACCGGTGAGCACATCTCCCATCCCGCCGGCGGCCATACCCGGGTTGCCGGTGGCATTGACGAAAACGGTCCCGTCCGGCCGGGCCACCACCGTGGCGGCTCCTTTGAGCACGAGATGCACCTGATGCCGTTCGGCAAAGGCGCGTGCATGGCCGATGCGGTCATCTTGAATCGCTGCTGTTGAATGGCCGCTGAGCCTGGCCATCTCTCCGGGGTGGGGTGTGAGCACGATAGGCGATCGTCGCTTTGAAAGCACGGATGGTTGCGCTGCAATCAGGTTGAGGCCGTCCGCATCGATAACCATGGGAACAGGGCTTTCTTCGATCAATCGGCCCACCAATCTGCCCGTCGATCCGTAGGTTCCCAACCCCGGTCCCATGGCCAGACAGCGTTTTCCCTCCATCAGCGAAATGACCAATTCGTGGGCGGATTCGTCCAGAACACCGTCTGCCGTTTCGGGCATTCCGACGGTCATGGCTTCTGTGACCATGGATTCAAGCACCGGGTCGAGCGATTTGGGTGTCCCCAGGGTCACCAAACCCGCTCCCGCGCGCATGGCAGCCGCGGCGGTCAAGGCGGCGGCGCCGGTTTTCCCGGGAGAACCGGCCAGGATCAACAGGTGGCCGGTGTGGCCTTTGTGGGCCGTTGCCGATCGCTGAGGGATTTCGTTCTTCAGGGCCCCGGGCGTGATGAGGTGCTGACGGCAGCCGATCTTGGCGGCGAGGTGTGGCGGGATACCGATGTCGATGATTTTCAATACACCGGTGAGGGTTCGTCCCGGATAGCACAGGTGGCCGACCTTGGCAAAACCAAAGGTGGCCGTGGCAGCAGCCTGGATACCGGCTCCGCAAATCCTCCCGGTGTCTGAATTGAGACCGGAGGCGATATCCACGGCAAAGACAGGCCGGGCCTGGCGGTTAATAAAATCGATAACCGCCCTGAAATACCCTTTTACCTCCGATGAGAGGCCCGTACCCAGGATTGCATCGATCCATGTGTGCTGGCGGCGCATCAGCGACTTACGGGATTCAAAAGCCGCGGCATCGGCCAATTCCACCACCGGCACCCCCATGGTGTCCAACAGTTTCAGGTTTGTTGCGGCATCCCCTTTGACCCGGTCTTTTTCCGAGAGCAGGAACACCGTCGCCCGGATGCCTTTCTGGTGAAGATAACGAGCCATGACGAACCCGTCTCCGCCGTTGTTGCCCCGGCCGGCAACAATGCCCACGGCACCGGGGTGATTGCAGTGGATTGTTTCCAAAAAAAAAGCCGTCGCTCCGCGGCCGGCATTTTCCATCAACACACGGCCCGGAATACCAAACGATTCGATGGTGGCGCGATCCATCCGCTGCATTTCATCTGCCGTGACCAGAAACATCGTTTTCTCCTTGAGATCTTTTTGACGACCCTAACCTCGATCAACGGGAAACAAAAAATCTTAGATAAATAACAAATTTCAAAGTCCAAATCTCAAATAAATTCCAAAATACAATATCCAAATCTCAAAAAAGGGCAAAAACAAGGATTGATTGTCATTTTGATTTCTCCAAATAATGATTGGAATGTTCTTGCTTCAGGATCGTAAAATTTGGAATTTTGATTTTGGTTATTTTGATTTGTTTGTTATTTGTCATTTGGATATTGTAATTTCTTTGGTGTTTGTTTTTTGGCTATTGTGATTTATTTGTCATTTGGTTTTTGGCGATTGGAATTTCTGATGCCCGGATCAGTTATCCCGGGCCTGATCCGGGACCGGCATGACGAAAAACAGTTGGACTGTCGACATATCATAGCCCGTTGATCAAGTCGCGCATCTCCCTTACCGCCCGATCCAATCCCACCAGAACCGCCCGGGAAACAATGCTGTGACCGATGCTGTACTCATCGATTTCCGACAACCCCTTAAAGGCTTTGATGGTCTTGTAGCACAGGCCATGGCCGGCGTTGACGCCCAGTTTGAGCTTTTTGGCAAGCTTGGCGGCGTCCACGATTTTGGCGAAGGACCGCCGGCTCTTGGCGTTGCCGGTGGCTTCACAGAAAACACCGGTATGGATTTCGATCATATTGGCACCGGCCTGGTGAGCCAGCTTGATCTGCTCCGGTTCCGGATCGATGAAAAGGCTCACGGGAATGCCATTGTTCTGCAAGGCACCGATGGTTTCGCCAATGGTGTTGTGAAGAATCAGGTCCATCCCCCCTTCGGTGGTGACCTCCTCCCGGTTTTCGGGAACCAGGGTGACCAACTCCGGCCGCACATCCAGGGCAATGCCAACCATCTCCGAGGTGGCCGCCATCTCCAGGAGCAGCTTGGATTGGACGATCTTGCGAAGCAGCCGGACATCGCGGTCCTGAATATGTCGCCGGTCTTCACGCAGATGGCAGACGATGCCGTCCGCGCCTGCCAGTTCAGCTATTATGGCGGCAGCAATCGGATCCGGATAGTTCCCTTTCCTGGCTTCCCTCAACGTGGCGATATGATCGATATTGACTGCCAGACCTGCCATGCTCATTCCTCCTCTTGTATCCGTTGCATGAGTTGATTGCTTTTTTGTTCCATGACTGCCGCCGCTTCCTCCGAATGGACATGATCGTATCCGGTCAGATGCAGTATCCCATGAATCAGCAGCTGATTAAAACGCTCCGCCATTTCCATGCCTGCTTCAACGGCTTCCCGATGGGCCGTGTCGGCAGAAATCACCACATCGCCAAGAAGATCCGGCGAAATGCCGGAGAACGGGCCCTCCTGCATGGGAAATGCGATGACGTTGGTCGGGCCTGTATGGTTCAGATAGGCCAGGTTGAATTCCGCAATCTGGGTGTCATCCACGATCAGAATGGACAGTTGGGCCTCAGGATAGCCCAAGGCGTTTAAAATGCGCCTGGCGGTCGTAAGAATCTTTTGCTCTGGCAGCCTGTGGCGGTTTTGCCGGTCTTCGATCAGCACTTCCATTTTTCGCCTTTCCGGAGGTCATCGTGGTGCTGTCCTGGTATTCTATCCGGTGGTGGTGGATGCCATTCAAGATCTTGTTGAAGCTTCTGGCAATTCGGTGAAGGTCCTTTAACGTTAGTTCACAATAGTCCAATTGGCCATCGGAGAAAATTTTGTTGATCAGGTTCTGAACCAGCCCCTGAATTCGTGACGGGGTTGGGTTTTCCAAGGTGCGTGAGGCCGCTTCAACCACATCCGCCAGCATGACCAGTCCGGCCTCCCGGGTCTGGGGCCGTGGTCCCGGATACCTGAAATCATCGATGTTGACCGCATCTTCCCCTTTAATAGCTTTCGCTTTTTCATAAAAATAGCTGATCAGGCTGGTGCCGTGGTGCTGTTGGGTGGTGTCGATTATCACTTGTCCCAGCTTGTGTTCACGGGCGATTTCAACGCCGTTTTTTACGTGGGCGATCAGGATCAGGGCAGACATGGACGGGGCCAGCTTGTCGTGCCTGTTTCTGCCGTACGATTGATTTTCGATAAAATAGAGGGGCTGTTTCAATTTGCCAATGTCGTGATAGTAGCCGCACACCTTGGCCAGGATAGGATTGGCACCAATTTCCGAGGCCGCCGCCTCCACCAGGGATCCAACCACCATGGAGTGGTGATAGGTGCCCGGCGCCTCCAGCATCAGCCGGCGCAGGATGGGCCGGTCCAGGTTGGCCAGTTCCAGCAGGGTGATGTCGGTGGTATAGTGAAACATCATCTCCACCACCGGTGCCATGCCTGCGGTGATGATTCCGGCACCGATTCCTCCCAGAAAGGCCACGGTCAGGTCAAACGGCAGTGTGCTCCAGGAGGCGGTGCCCATGTATACATCGATGACAACGGCCAGAAAGGCATTGAGCAATCCCAGTTTAGCACCGGTCTTGATGATAATTTTTCTCTCACGGCAATCCTGAAGCCACCAGGCTGCCATCGTGCAGCTTAAAATGAAATAGATGAACGTCTCTAAACCGCCCTGGAGCAGCATGGATGTGCATAGCGCCAGGGCCAGGGCAAAAATCAGAGCAGTTTCCCGGCCCATGAACAGGCAGACAATCATGGCTCCGGCGGCCAGGGGGATGCCGAAACCCACCGTAGATACCGGCCGCGACAAAGGCAGCCCGAGAAACCAGGCCTCCGGCAGGGTGGTGGAAATTTTCACCACGATAATAAATGAGACCATGATGCACGATAGAAACAGCAGGTCTTTGTTGCCGTATTTGGCGAATTCCATCCGACGCTTGAGCCGGACCTGGTATTGAATGATCAGTATGGCGGTTAACAGCGCCACGGCGCCGGAACCGGCAAGAGGTACTTGATGGGCGTCGGCCTGGCCTTCCATCGCCTCGAGTTTGCGAAGCTGCAGCGGGGTGACCCGCTCACCTTCCCGGAGCAGCATCTCACCTTTTTTTATCACATATAGGACCGGCTTGATCTGCTGAGCCGCTGCTTCTTTGCGCGCTTCGGTTTCGTGACTGTTCAAGGTGACATTGGGTTGAATCAGCCGCTGGGAAAAATCAACCATTAGGTTCAGCAGGGCATAATTCATCCCTTTGAGCAGCGGGTCGCCGACAACCCGGATCATCATCTTGGCCTGGTCCGGTCCGTAAAACTGTTTCAGGTTCAATACCTGGGTTTCTGTCAAGGTCTCCACGTTTCGCAGGGTAATGCCCTTTTCTGATTCCTTGAGCAGGATCTCTTTATTCGCGACGACACCTGCGGAAAGCACCTGGGTGAAAATGGTAGTCAACAATTTGGGGATGTCACCTGCGAACTCATGTTCGGTGAGGATGGAAAACGCCTCGTTACTGATTTCGATACCCGTTGCTTTTTCCAACAGGCTTTTCTTGGCCAGCATTCGCTCGGCAATTGATACCCGTGGAAGGTCCGGGACATCGGCGGGTTCAACAGGAGCCTTGTCCGACGTCGACAGGGGGGCGGGAACGGTTGGTGAGTTCGTTTCCAGATCTCTGGTTTCCGCTTCGTATATCGACCGCAGTTGATCGAAGGCATCGTTCAGGCGGGTAACCGTGCCTTTAAGGATCTTCGGATTGAGGTCATAGACGGGAACCACGCTGTCCACCGCCTGGCGGCGATGGGCGTCGGTCACGTCGAGGTCCTCAATGAAAAAATCCGCTGAAGCCTTGATGTCGGTTTTAACGACATCACCACTGTCATAGCGGTGTTTTTTGATGACCAGTCCCGGGTACAGGCCGGTTGTAAAAACAACGAGGATGAGTATCAGCAATGCCCAACGGATATGAGGGTTCAGGCTGAAAAAATGCTTGATGGATTTTTTTTTCCGGTCTCGAATCATTTTTTGGTCACTTGGTGCTGATGATCTTCCCTTTGGCCAATTTGCCGTTGAAACCGTCGTCAGGATCGTTCGGCACCTTTATTTTTGTGCGCGACTGGCTTCCAGCAATTCATAGGCGTTGATGATGTCCTGGACGAGCCGGTGACGAACGACATCTTGCTTGGTAAAGTGGATGAACTGTATCCCTGCTATGGGGGTTAGAATTGCTTTGGCCTCAACAAGCCCTGAAGACTTGCCTGCCGGTAGGTCGATTTGGGTGATATCTCCGGTAACCACGGCCTTGGAGTTAAAACCGATCCGGGTTAAAAACATCTTCATCTGTTCGGTTGTGGTGTTCTGGGCTTCATCGAGGATAATAAACGCCTCGTTGAGGGTTCTTCCCCGCATAAAGGCCAATGGTGCGACTTCGATCACCCCGTTTTGCATCAGGGCGGCCACCTTCTCAAATCGCATCATGTCATGAAGGGCGTCATAGAGCGGCCGGAGATAGGGGTCTACCTTGTCTGTGAGGTCTCCCGGCAGGAAACCCAAGGATTCACCGGCTTCCACGGCAGGCCGGGTCAGGATGATCCGGCTGACCGTTCCTTTGGAGAGCGCCGATACGGCCATGGCCATGGCCAGGTAGGTTTTTCCGGTACCGGCAGGGCCAATGCCAAGGACGATGTCATAGTTTCGGATCGCTTCAATGTAGGCCTTCTGGCTCTGGTTTCTGGGTGTGATGGCCCGTTTTTTTGAGGTGATGTAAACGGTATCCAGAAAGATCTTTTTGAGGTCAGCGGTGTGGTTTTCTTTCAATATGCGCAAGGCATAGTCAATATCATTGGGATAGACGGGGTACTTTTCCTTGAGCAGGCCATAGAGTTGCTCCAACACCCGCCGCGAAAGATCCACCGCCACCTCGTCACCTTTTAGGTGCACCGTGTTGCCCCGGGCATCAACATGAATGGCCAATAGATCCGCAAGGCGCTTGAGGTGCCCGTCTTGCTCACCAAACAGCTGCCGGGCCAGTTCAATATCGGAAAAGGTCAGTCGGGTTTGTTTGCTTTGCGTGCATTCATCCATAAGTTAGATGCGTGTTTTTTCTATCGTTTGAAAGCGTCGGCGCCAATCAGTATGAATCGACCCCGTTCATTTGTCAAACCGCCGGCCAGGCCGGTTTCGTTAATACCCATACCGACATTGGAATATCCGACTTTTCAGGGGAATGCAAACGTCAAATTTCCCTTTATGATCCCGGTGAAAATGCTTGACTGGGAAATACCGCTCTGTTAACCTTACCCACTTAAAAAATTAGAAACATTCTGTTATTATTGATATTTCCATTTGATTAAGAGAGATGCCCGCAAAGCGGAACGAATCCTTTCACCCCACTGGCAGACGCCTGTTTCGGGCAATGGTGCAGCGTCATTCAATGGACCATCATGAATCCTTTTGATATTCTTATCGTCACCATCCTGAGCTATGGGTTGATTCGTGGCATTTTCCGCGGTCTGGTCAGAGAACTTTCTTCAATCATCGGCGTTTTGGGCGGATTTTATGCCGCGTATACCTATTATCCCCACGTGGCCAGGTTATTTTCTCCTTGGATTTCCGATGCCGCTTATCTTAATATTGTAAGCTACATGTCGGTGTTCTCCGTCGTGGTGATTTTCGTTGGAATTCTTGCCGTAGTGATCAAGTATCTTCTCAATATTGCATACCTGGGATGGGTGGACCGGGTCTGCGGCGCCCTGTTCGGGTTGCTTAAAGGCGGCCTGGTCATCTGTGTGGTGTTTATTGTCCTGACCGCCTTTTTGCCCAAAGGCGCGCCAGTTATAAAAAATGCGACCCTGTCTCCACATGTCTCAATGGTATCTGAAGTGATGGCCAAAGTGATTTCAAAGGAAATGAAAGAAAATTTCAAAATAAAATTGAAGGAATTTAAAAAATCTTGGCAGACCCGGTAAAGTCAGGCCGATCAACGTCCATCGAGCGCCTCGAGGCGTTGATTGAAACCCTGAGAGGTAAAAATGGCTGTCCGTGGGATAAAAAGCAAACACCTTACACCATGGCCCGCTACCTGGTCGAAGAGGTCTATGAACTGGTGGATGCTATCATTTCCAACGATTCGACAGCCGTTTGCGAAGAGGCAGGCGATGTATTGTTTCAGCTTCTTTTTGTCGTCAATCTATTCAGAGAGTCGGGAAAATTCAGTCTTACGGACGTGGTTGAAAAAAATGTAGAAAAAATGATTCGCCGACACCCCCATGTTTTTGGCGACGTTACCGCCAAAACCCCTGAGACGGTCAGCCAGAACTGGGATAAAATCAAGCTGAAAGAAAAGGGCGGTGCGGGGCGCCATTCGGTACTCAGTTCCATCCCTCAGAGCTTGCCCGCTCTGCTCAGGGCGTCGATGATTTCGGAACGGGCTGCGAAAACCGGTTTTGACTGGGATGATATCTCCGGGGTGATGGCCAAAACCATGGAAGAGTGGGCGGAGTTCTCAACGGAGATCAATAATCCTGAATGTACGTCCGGTTGCGACAAAGCGGCCATGGAATTCGGTGACATCCTGTTTACCATGGTCAATGTCGCCCGGTTTGCCCGCATTCATCCGGAAACCGCATTGATTATGTCTATTCAAAAATTTGAAAAACGCTTCACTTATATGGAAGAGAGATCCATTGAAGCGGGTCGGGATATCGTCAGCCTCACCATACGGGAAATGCACAATCTCTGGGACGAGGCCAAAGATAAAGTGGGTTGATCGCCTCGAAAAATTGGCTTCTTTTCAGGACGGCACCGTTTCTGCCAGTGCCAAGAGCCGGCTATTTAGCCGGCTTTTTGACTTAAATAAATCATCTAACTGCTAAGCGTGTTCGTCTACTGGCTTATGTTCGGGCGGCGTTCTAAAAATCACCTTCCCGTTTTTATCGTATTTTTCAAAGAAAACACCCTCATCATCCGTTTTGTAGCCGCCGGTTTTTTTCTGTAAATCGGATTCAGGCGTTGCACTTTCCTGAGAACCCTCGATGGGTCGTTCTTCAACGGCTTTTTCGACCCGTTTAAGGATGACGTCCTTGTTTTCGATGGCCAGGTTGTTGTCTATCCGCGTCGTCGTTCTGACGGCTGATTCGCCAACTGTATTCAACATGGCAATACCTCCTTTGTTTTCTACAAATGTGTTTGCCGTTCCTGGAATGTTGCCCTTCCTGCAATCCCAGTCGCCGGCCTGTCCTTATACATGGTTTATTCAGCTTTACGGTTAATGGCCGCTTTGGCCAGTTCATCGAGCCGATTCATCAACCCCTGCGAGTTGTCAACGGCGATGGACCGGGTCTCTTTTTGATTGTCTCCAACGATGGTTTTGAATACGAACGCATTATCCTTTTGGACTGTGTCCAGGTCTTTTTGTGTCGCTTGAACCTGCTTGATCATTTCTTGGCCAAAGTTTGATCCGGGGTCAACATTGGTAATCTTTTTGAGTACGCCGGCAGCCACTTTTTCCATTATTGACTGGTTTTTTGCTTCCGTAGAAATCGTAATCGCATCCGATTTGGCATCATGGGTGCCCACATGCTGGGGGTGATCCGATTTTACCTGGCTAAGCTGCCTTCGATAGACATTCAAGACGTTATGGATTTGATAGCTTTGAATATACATATGGGTCCCTCCGATACCTTTATCGGTAAGTCCGGAAAAAACCTTTAGGAAAAAAGAAAAAAAAGCTTTTCGGCGTCGACCACAACCCTGTCATTCAGAAGATGGTGTAAGTATTGAATAACAAATGCGGATAAAGGATTGGTGACTTTCAAATGCGACATCGGGTGAATTCTTCTTATCGAAGAAATCTACATCGGATGCATCGTCGCCGGCCACCGCTGATCCTGAATAACAGGTCACCAGATATCCGATCAGCAAAATCGATTGATACAGTGTGCCGGGACTGGTGGTGACGCCGATGAGGGTGTTGATTCGACCCGTCAGGCCGGTTTCCTCTTGAAGCTCACGCGTGGCTGCCTGCTCCGGCGTTTCACCGCATTCCACAAATCCCCCCGGCAGGCACCACATGCCCTGTTTCGGGGCCACGCGCCGTTTCACCAGCAAGAGCCGCTGATGGTCATCGACAAGTACCACACAGGCTGCCGGCACCGGATTCTCATATATGGGCCTCTGGCACCTGGTGCAATACAGACGCATCCTTCCTTCTACATGCCTGTTTTCAAGGGGAAAGGCACAAAAATGACAGAATTGCTTGGTTGCTTTTTCCATGCAAACACCACATTTCATTGGTTAATAGGTTGGGCAGAAACGAAAAAACCACTGCCGTGTGAAACACACGGAACAGTGGTTTGCCAGTTTAATGGGGGGCATGATCCAAATAATTCAATCAGTCGTCAAAGTTTCCCTCGGGACTGTCGTTGCTTTCAATTAAAGCGGCCTTCTGGGCAATTTTTTCCGGTGTCCATTCCTCTGGGTCTTCAATTCGATTGGCTTTGGGGCCCGGATCAAAACTATTGGCTTCCAGGATGGTTTCAATGGCCAGATCGGCGGTGTCCCGGGCATTGAATACATTGGCGAGCATGTTGTAAACGAACGATTCCACCCGTTGCTCCATTCTTTCCCGGATTTCCCGGGGAAGTCCCTGCAGCTTGGTTTCAAAAGGCAGGTTCAGTTTTTTGTAGTTGCCACCCTTCCATCCCTTATTGTTGGCATAGGCCACCATCTTTGCCCACATGGCTTCAGTGACACCCTGATCGTTGACTTTGATAAAATCGCCGTTGTCGTCCAAAGCGGCATTACCGTCATCGTTGACATCGAGTCCCCACGAAATCATTTGCAGGGCGGTGGCGACATTGGCTTTGGTGGTGTGGGTGCGCTTGGCGATTTCCCGAAGGCGCTGTGAACTGTTGCCGGATGTGCCGTGCTGTGCACCCGATACATGGTAGTCCACCAGCGCATCGTGGATCTGTTGGGTAAGGTCAACCTGGATTCCCTGGCCGCTGGCTTCGATGCCGTGGACGGTCCCGTTGTTCAGAGCGATCCAGTTGGGGAAGATGCCGTGTGCGTTGAGTCCCTGAATCAGGAAAAGGGCCTCAGCCTCGGTCGACAGTCCCAATTTTCCCTTGATTTCGCCGATTTCCGTCTCCAACCCGGACCAGTCGGGAATAAACGGCATCAGTTCCAGATTGGTGGTCAGGTTCTGGTCATCCGGGAGATGGGAGGCGTCAATGGCAATGGAGGTGATGCCTGCTTCGAACATGGTGGGGATTTCTATCTTGGCATCCGGTATATCGTCCTTGCTTTTTATGCCATAGTGGTCGGCATGCAGAGCCACAGGAATGGTAATGCCCAGTTCATTGCACATCGCGTCCACTATCCGGGCCATATTCCAATAATTGACCGCACAATAGGCATCGGCGCCCCCTTCGGAACGGGCAATCTCGATGATCAATGCAGAATTGGCCCGTTGGGCGGCTTTAAGCGCACCTCGGATGACAAAGATATTTCTGCCGTTGGCTGCCATGCAGATGGCGTTTTTCTTTTTGATCATCGCCAGGTCGATGACTTTCCCACTGACCAGCAGCGCTTTCGAATGGGGAAACCGTTTCTGGATATTGGGGGGGCGGCCCACTGAAACCGCTTGGTTGAAGTCACTGGATGATGATGTCATGGTTTTCCTCCTTAGGCACGTTTCTATTGAAAACGATGGTTTTGATTGGGTGTTTTACTCGGTTTGAGGTGGTCGCTTTGACATGATCTTTTGGTTATAGGCGTTTATCTTTTCCTTGAAGGCGTTAGATCTTGCTTCGTACGCTTCCGTTTTTTGGTTGAATGCGGTGATTCTGTAGTTCAGATCTGCCCGGGCCTTGAAGTTAAGCGCCTCGGGAGTCAACTTTTCAATCTGTTTTCTTTCTTCGAGCAGTTGCTGGTACATGAGGTCTAAATCCGCTTTTTCTTTTTCAAGCGCTTCACGGCTCAGTTCAGCGGTTTCGCTTGCTGCGCCAGTGTCTGGAGCCGCTGCTTTGGCCTTAAGGGAGGATTCCGGTTGGGCCTTTTGTGCGTTCTCGGTTGCCTTTGCCGGTGTTTTTATTTCGGTCTCAATCCGCTGGGCTTCGGCCCGCTGTTCCTTTGGCACCTGGCTCAGGTCGTCTGTCCAGCGTTTTTGACCATTCTCGTCAGTGTATTTGTAGATTTCAGCGTACACCGATGCTGTAAACAATAGCGTGGTGACAAGGATAAAGGCCGACATTGGTTTTTTCATGGGGAAAGCCTTTGTTGTGAGATGAAGGTGGAACACATCCACGGTGAATGGTAACCATCTGAATGCCCAACTATAATGTCCTTGCCGGGCGGATGTCAAGCACCGACCATGGCATCCAAAACAATCCATAGACAATCGGATGCACGGTGAACTATTGTTTGACAATGAATTCGGCTTGTGTAGATTGAGCGAGGCCACTTGGCGGCCTCAGGCCCACATCAAACCGCTATGTGCGGCTCCCTTGAGCGGGGAACCTCGCAGAAAGAAAATAAAAATGGCTTGGATTATTCGAACGGTAATTCTTTTGTTGGTGTTTATCCATTGGGGTTGTGCGCCAAAACCATTGCCGGTATCCGTCCCCGGACCGGTTCCCGCGATGCCGGGCAATCAAGCTTACCAAGACGCCGAGCGAGCCCTTGAAATTGGGCTATTCACCGAGGCGTTGGACGGCTATCATACCTTTTTACGTGAAGCCTATGACGCCCCTTTTGTTGATGACGCCCTGTTTAAAATAGGAAAATTATACCGGCTTACCGGCCGCGATGACGATGCCATCGCTGTCTTCGCCAGGCTGAAACGTGAATTTCCAGAGAGTGCACTGGTGTCTGGTGCCGAGCTGGAAATCTTGACGATCCTGTTCGACGGCGGCTATTTTGAATCGGTTATCACCCATGGGCGCGCCTATATCGAATCGACTGACCCCACGCTTCGCCGGATGCCGTTTTTCTTCATTGTTGCCGATGCATATGAGGCGATGGGTTCACATTTGGAAGCTGCTCAATTCTACTATCGGGCGTGGAATACAGCCTCCGGTGCGGATGTGGACGCCGCCTGGACCCAATTAAAAAATACAGCCGAACAGCTCAGTGCGGATGACCTCCAGCGGTTGATCTCGCAGGTGAAGGATCGACGCCTCATGGGCCTTTTGCTATACCGGCTCGGCATGGCCTTTATTCTCGAAGAAAAATATGATGATGCAATGGATGTCCTCAAGGCCTTTGTGGAGCGATTCCCAGAGCATCCGGACTATCCAGATGCGTCAGATATGATCCATTCCTTGACGGAACGTGCCCGATTTACCCCCTTTAGCGTCGGGTGTGTGCTGCCCCTTTCGGGTTCCTATGCCATATTCGGCCAGCGGGCCTTGAACGGCATTGAAATGGCGCTGAGCCAGTCCGGTGAGAAGGGTGGCGGGATTCCCTTCACCATCATTGTCAAGGATTCCCGGTCCGATCCCGCTGTGGCCATGAAGGCGGTGGATCAGCTCGATCAACAAAAGGTCGGGGTCATCTTGGGTCCCATGTCCGCAGCCGAAGCCGCCTCCGAAAGGGCCCAGGCCCGGGGGATCCCGATTCTCGTTTTTACCCAGCGAGATGGGATTCCGGATATCGGCACTTATGTGTTCAGGAATTTCATCACTCCCCAGATGCAGGTTCGGTCCCTGGTATCATTTGCCGTCGAAGAATTGGGTGCCAGGCGGTTTGCCGTTTTGTATCCCGATGAAAATTACGGTCGGCGCTACATGAACCTGTTCTGGGACCAGGTGGTCAATTATGGGGGCGTGGTCAACGGCGTTGAGATGTATGACCCCGAAGGAACGGATTTCGCCAAACCCATAAAAAAGATGGCTGGTATTTTCTATGAAGTCCCCAAGGATTTAACGGTACCCGACATACCGCGGCTTCACACGTCGCTGCTGCCCCTCATGGAAGACGCGAAGCCATCCGGACGAGATGTGATCGCCGACCCGGTGGAGCGGATCAGCGGTATCCCACTGGACCGGGAGGCCATTGACGATCTTGGGCGCCACCATTCGGACAGGGATGATCAATGGCACCCCCTTGTGGATTTTGATGCGGTATTCATTCCTGATGCGCCCAAAAAAGCGGGGTTGATCATACCGCAGCTGGCCTATTACGATATCCGCGATGTGTATTTACTTGGCACCAACCTGTGGAACTCCAGTACACTTTTAGACATGTCAGGCGAATACATGAAAGGCGCGCTGATCGCCGACGGCTTCTTTGCCGAGAGCCGGTCTGAAACGGTCCAACAATTCGTGGCGGCTTTCCAGAATGCCTACGGCAGGGTCCCGGGCATCATCGAGGCAGTCGCCTACGACAGCGCCATGATGGTATTTCAGACCATGCGGCAAACCGCCACCGACTCAAGGCGAGACTTGAAACAGGCCCTGTTGCTGATCAACGATTTCGAAGGTGTTTCCGGCCGGACCGGCTTCGCGCATAACGGGGAAGCGGAGAAAACCCTGCACATGCTTCGAATTAACCGGGGGCGGTTTGTTCAAGCCACGCGAACCGCTGAAAGCCTGAATTCTGAACCCTGAACCCCGAACCCCGAAGCCTGTGAACCCTTATCATTTCGCCTATAACTTTTTTGCATTCGGGCTTTCCCTGATCGTCCTGCCTGCGATCTGGTGCCACGAGAAGAAAGACCCGGAACGGAAGGCGGCGCTGACCCAGCGGCTGGGATACGATTTACATCCCCAGCATCCGGTCACGCCCGGACGCCCGACAATCTGGATTCATGCGGTTTCCGTGGGCGAAGTGAAGGCGGCTGAAGCCATCGTCAACGCTTTGAATACATCCTGCATCAATGCGTCAATTCTCCTTACCACCACAACGATGACCGGCCAGCGATACGCACGCAGGCGGTTCGCCGACCGGGCCACCGTGCGATACGCCCCCGTGGATTTGTGGGGGGCCACCCGTCGGTTTTTGTGCGCCCACCGTCCTGATCTGCTGGTTTGCATGGAGACGGAAATCTGGCCCAACTGGATCGCCAACGCCCATGGGGCCGGTATTCAAACGATGTTTATCAATGGCCGCATTTCTGACCGGTCGATTCGTTCGTACATGAAGGTCCGGCGGCTGATGAAGCCTGTTCTGGAGAAGGTGGATGCCTTCAGCATGATCTCCGAAGCGGATGCCCGACGGATCATATCCCTGGGCGCGCCGGCCCATCGGGTCCAAATCAACGGCAATGCGAAAATGGATGCGCCGGATTTAGATCGGGATGACGCCGTGGTTCACGATTTAAAGCGGCTATACGCCGTGGACGAAAATTCACCGGTGCTTGTCGCGGGAAGTATTCGCGGGGCGGAAGCGGATATTCTGATGGCGGTCTATGACCAACTGGCCAGGCAGATTCCGGGCCTGGTATTCATTATTGCGCCGCGACATCTAAACCGGTCATCCCGGATCGCAGACATTGCAAGCGCCAAAGGGATCGAATGGCAATATCGGACGCAACTGGGCGAAGCGGGGGCTGCACGGTCTGCACCGCTGGTGATCCTGGACACCATCGGTGAGTTGCGCGACGTCTACAGCATCGCCTCAGTGGTGTTTTGCGGGGCAAGCCTCGTGCCGCTTGGCGGGCAAAATGTGCTCGAGGCCGCCGTGTGGGCCAAACCGGTACTTTACGGCCCCTCTATGGAGGATTTTGAAGAGGCCAGAACCCTGCTCGAGACTTTAGGCGGAGGTATATGTGTGAAAGACGGAACGGAACTGGTCGACCGGGCCGTCCATTTACTTCTGCATCCTGATGAAGCCCGCCGGTTGGGCCGCTTGGCAAAAAGGGCTGTGCTTTCCAATCAGGGTGCAGCCCGCCGGCACGCGCGGGTAATCGCCGGCTTGATGCCCAACATTGGCTAGCCGTTCAGGGGTTAAAAGGTTCAACGTTGAACATCCAGAACAACCCCGAACCCATGGACCTGGACAAATCGGAAGCAACAAATTGCAGGCACAACATCTAAAAAAACAAGCATCAAATAACAAATCTCAAATAAATTCCAAATTGCAACATCAAAATCTCAAAAGGGCAGACACCGACAGTTGCTTGTCATTTTGATTTCTCAACAATTGATCATTCGGATGCCCTTTCTTCCAGACAAATGATGGTTTGGAATTTTTAATTTGGCGATTGAGATTTATTTGTAATTTGGTTTTTGGAAATTGTATTTTATATTTATTTTCTGGCATAAAAACGATAAGTTTGGGATCTATATACTGAACCCTGAACCCTGAACCCTGAACTCTGAACCCTAGAACCCAGAACCCAGAACCCAGAACCCCTAAGGCTGATCATTTTTCAGCGATGGCTGGCCGGTGGATTCCAGCACGGTTGTCCACAGCTTTCCGTTGGGCCTGACCTGTTTTCTCCTGCCCGCCGTGGCCTCCATGGGCAGATGCACGAAATGGTTGTTCCAATGGCCGATAACCAGCTTGGTTTTTCCCGCCATTCCCGCGTGTACCGCATCCCTGCCTAAAAAGCCGCAGAACACGCTGTCATTCCCATTTGCCGGAAGGCTGCGGATCATGTAGCTGGGATCGATATATTTGATGTTCAACGGGATGTTCTTTTGGGTAAAGTGGGCCTTGATGGCATCTTTCAGGAATGGACCGATGTCATTGAGGCAAATATTACCGGATGGATCCCGGCGCTCACACACCCCTTCGAAAAATTTCTGCCCGGCCCCTTCGGCCGCCACGATAACCGCATGGCCCCGGCTGGTCACCCGTGCCTGCAGGGCGGCCATCAATCCTTTGGGCCCCTCAAGGTCGAAGTCAACTTCAGGAATCAATACGAAATTGGCATCCTGCTGGGCCAGGGCTGCCGTAGCGGCAATGAAACCGGAGTGCCGCCCCATGAGTTTGATGAGGCCCACGCCGTTGGGGTAGGCGATGGCTTCGTTGTGGGCGCTCTGGATTGCCATGCGAGCGACATCCACCGCGGTGTCGAATCCAAAGGAGCGGGAAACTAAATGAATGTCGTTGTCGATGGTTTTGGGGATGCCCACCACACTGATTTTCAGTTTCCGTTGGGTGATGGTATCGGTAATCTTGGACGCGGCCATGAGGGTGCCGTCTCCACCCACCATGAACAGGATGCCGATATTGTTCACCTCCAGGCAGTCCACCACCCGATCGATATCCTGTGCCCCCCGCGACGACCCGAGAATGGAACCGCCCATGTTCATGATGGTGGTGACCCGGGCCGGTGTCAGGTCAAGAAAATCGTGGTTATACTCGGGGATAAACCCCTCCAGTCCGTGGCGCGCCCCATAGATGATCTTTACGCCATAGCGGTAGTGCAGCTCCAGTACGATGGCCCGGATGATGTCGTTCAACCCCGGGCACAGACCCCCGCAGGTGGCGATGGCGCACCTGAGTTTGGACGCGTCGAAATAGACTTTTCTTCGCGGGCCGGCCACTTCGAAGGCCGGTGGGGAAATGCCTTTTGCAAGCATCGCATCGATATCCGCCCGCTTGATATTGATCATCACTTGGTCTTCATCGGAAACGAACAGATGGTTGATCCCGCCGTGCTCTTCCTTCAACATCGGCGATGGGATTTTGGCTTCACCCAAGGTCAAAATGTGGGTTTCGATGGTTTCTGAATTCATAAATGCTCCTTGCAGGTTATCCGTCCAGGTTCCGCTTTTTTTCGGGCTCGAGCCCATTGAACTTGAATTCGCCCTTGCCGAGGATGTCATGCAGGTGCAGGATCCCGAGCACCCGCCGGTCGCTGTCGATGATCGGCAGAACCGTGATTTCATGCTGCTCCATGATGTTGAGCGCATCGAAGGCAGGTGTCTGAGAAAATGCATGCAGGGGCGATGGGGTCATCTGTGAAGTCAGGGATTGGTCGAGAACCGGCTTCTTCTGGGCAATCATCCGCCTGAGGTCGCCGTCGGTCAGGATACCCGCAAGCCGTTGGTCTTCGTCGACGATGATCAGGGCACCCAGCCCGTGGCGGTCCATCTCTTCCACGGCTTCCTGCATGGATACCGCTGCGGTGGCCATGGGAACGGCATCACCGGTGAACATGATGTCCTTCACCTGGCTGAACAGCCGCTGACCCAGCGCCCCGCCGGGATGAAATCGCTTGAAGTCACTTGTCTTGAATTGCCGCTTGTTGATCAGCACCACAGCCAACGCATCCCCCATGGCCAGAAGCGCGGTGGTACTGGCCGTTGGTGCCAGGCCCAACGGGCAGGCCTCTTTTTCCACCCCGACATCAATGACGATGTCGCTGTGTTTGGCCAGGGTGGATGACGGGTTTCCCGTCATGGCGATGGCGGTGCAGCCGATGTTGCGGATGCTGGGCATCAGTATATTGAGTTCATCCGTCTCTCCGCTGTAGGACATGGCCAGAAAGACGTCGTCCGGGCCGACTATTCCCAGGTCGCCGTGCATGGCCTCCACAGGGTGCAGAAACAGCGACCGCGTACCGGTGCTGTTAAGGGTGGCGGTGATTTTCCGGCCGATGATGCCTGATTTACCGATGCCGCTGACGATGACCCGGCCGGTCGCTTTCAGGATGACTTCCACCATCTGATCGAACCGGTGGTCGAGGCGACCGATCAGATTTAAAATGCCGTCAGCTTCAATTTGCAGAACCTGGCGTGCTTCATCTAAGATCATGATATTGGATTCCTGTTTGATCGTTTTAATGGTTGAAAAGATGGGCGCGACCGTCCCTGTGACGAGTTGGATTGGTGGACCACTTTACATGGTTCATGTGTGGTCAAACAATAGCCAATTTGCCTGAAAAGTCAATCAAACTCATGGCTACTCGAGCGGCTTTTTTATAATCGGCACTGGACTTTTTTTTGAAAGGGATTATCTTCCCATTTAATCAGCCAGCACACTGCGTCATTGAACAGTAAACGATCACACACTATTTAAGTATACACTTGTTGATCCATGCTCATTAACATTTTTTTCTTGATGCGCACAACGCCCCAGCCGTTCAATTAACGTCCCACTGTTCTCAAGTCCAAGATCTAAGAAGTGGTTAAGACCCATAATTTCCTTACCAACAGAAAGGAATTGCCATGAAACCCCCTGTCCCCATCCCGGCTTTCAGCCCAGGGTTACGGGCCGGATCGCCCCATCGCCGACAATGCAACCAAACTGGGCCGCTCCAAGAACCGTCGGGTTCAGTTTACTCAGATGAACTAAGGGTATAGTCACCCTAAACCACTGCGACTTGCGGCCTGGAAGAATACTTTTCCGGGTCGCGGGGCAGTCATGAACCCAACAGTTGCGGAGCGACGACGCATGACCGACATAGATAGTCGACAAAGCCATTCAGCATCATCATTGAGGCATAGCGGGGCCATTCGTGTCGCTGTGTTGATCACGGCGGTTTTCCTTTTGATGGTCGGCTGTCAGACGACTTACTATGCGCTCTGGGAGAAGATGGGCAAGGAGAAACGCCACCTGCTCAAAGACAACGTCGAACAGGTGCGCGAGGAACAGGCCGAGGCGTCTGAACAATTCGCCACGGTGGTGGAACGCATCAAGGCCATGTATGGCTTTGAAGGCGGAGAACTGGAAGATGTCTACGAAAAACTCAGCGAAGATTACCGGGGCTGCGAAGAGCGGGCCGACGCCGTGCGCGACCGCATTGACAATGTCGAGCGCATCGCCGCCGACCTGTTCAAAGAGTGGGAGTCGGAAATTGGCACCATCAAAAACGTGAAGCTTAAGTCCAAAAGCCGGGCCTCCCTGCAAGATACCCGCAGCCGTTTTTTGCGGCTACAGCGCGCCATGAGGGGTGCGGAAGCCTCGATGGACCCGGTGCTCAACAACCTGCGGGATTATGTGCTCTACCTCAAGCACAACCTCAATGCCCAGGCGGTCAGTTCACTGAGAAAAGAAGTCGCGGATATAGAAACGGAAGTGTCTTCCCTGATCCAGGACATGAACCGGTCCATCAAAGAGGCCGATGCGTTTGTCAAGGCCATGTAGACGGCACCGTCATACTTATTATTTTGGTGCGTGCAATTTATTGATTCCGATTTCTTCGGGTACAGAAAGGAAAACTACACATGGAAGAGATTTTAGACAAGATCTATCAACTGTTGACGGTTTACGGATTGAAGGTCCTTGCCGCCATTGCGATTTTCATCATCGGGCGTTGGGTGGCCAAGGGGGTGCGGAAACTGGTGGAGCGCATGATGGCCAAGGGCAAGGTTGACCCCACCCTGATTAGCTTCACATCCAACATGGTCTACATCGGCCTGCTGGCATTTATCGTCATCGCCGCATTGGGCCAGCTGGGTATCCAGACCACCTCCTTTATCGCCATTCTGGGTGCCGCCGGTCTGGCCGTCGGTCTGGCTCTGCAGGGATCGTTGTCCAACTTTGCCGCCGGTTTTCTGCTGATCATCTTCCGGCCGTTCAAGGTGGGTGACCTGATCGAAGCGGCCGGCGTATTCGGTGTGGTGGAGGCCATCCAGATTTTCACCACCCAGTTGAAAACGGCTGACAACAAAACCGTCATCATTCCCAATGCCAAGCTCACCGACGATAATATCGTCAACTGGACGGTCAAGGGAACCCGCCGGGTGGACATGGTGTTCGGCATCGGATACGATGACGACATCGACAAGGCCCGGTCGCTGATGGCCGAAATCATCGCCGCGGACAGCCGAGTTTTAGAGGCCCCCGCGCCACAGATTTCCGTCTCCGAACTGGCGGACAGCAGCGTGAACTTTGTGGTTCGTCCATGGGTCAAGGTGGAAGACTACTGGGGGGTGCATTTCGACCTGACCGAAAAGATTAAAAAAGCCTTCGACGCCAACGGTGTCTCCATCCCGTTCCCCCAGCGCGACATTCACGTGTACCAGCATGGCGGCGCGGCGCAGGAAAAAAGTGCTTGACAAGCCGATTTGACCTGAATATATATCGCCCAATTTTGAAAAGGCCGAAGGAACCTTTCTCTTTGGCCTTTTTCATTGCTCAGACCATCATGGGAGGTGTTTCAAATGAAATGTACAACGGTTCGCAAAGGCATGGAATGTGCCTTCATGACAGCCAAAGGCTGCGGATACAACGGTGGTGTCTGCTTTGAAATCGTGGAGCAGTGCAAAGGGTGCAACCGCTCCCTGGAGATCGCTTCGGGATGGTATTGCGCTGCCTGCCCCGAGCCCACGACCAAATGGAAAAACGGCAACTGCAATCTGGCCACGCATGTCGGCTCGAACATGTCAGAAAAGGCCCAGAAAATCAATCCGTTGAAGGCTTCCAAGCGCTCCAGAAAATAGTCTGTCTGTCGACATTCCAACCGATTGGTCGAAAACCCCGCCACCGGACCGATGTGGCGGGGTTTTTTGCGTGGCGTTGTGGCCACGGGTGCACCCGGCGTGGAACAGGAACCGATCCCGTGCGCATCCTCCTGATTTTTCAAGCGCTTTTCCCTTGACATGTTGCGTGTTCAGGAAGTAAATAACCCACTTATCGTGTTTGACCGCGTGTTGCCGTGTCCAATGTGAAGCCTTCTATAAAAGACCCTGGAATCTCTGTGTTGCCGGTGTTGACAAAAAAACGCCTGTGCAGTGCAGGTACCCTATCCCATATACCGGTTCCGCGGCTGGATGAAACCCACTGAGGATGGAGGCCAATGAATCCTTTAGCTGAGCAACTGAATCAGACCATCAAATCCGCGGCCCCTCATGTTTACGACATGCTGTCCGATGTGGGCAAAAAACTATTTTTCCCCAAAGGCATCCTGAGCCAGAGTGCCGAAGCCAAGGAAAAAGCCCATGCCATCAACGCCACCATCGGCATCGCCAAAGAGGGCGGGCGGACCATGCGGCTTGACAGCGTGATGGTTTCCCTCAACAATATCCGGGCCAGCCAGTCCCTGACCTACGCCCCATCCTTCGGCATTCCCGCCTTGCGCAAACAATGGCAGGTGGAGATGGTTGAAAAAAACCCGTCCCTGGCTGGAAAACCGGTGAGTCTGCCGGTGGTCTCCTGCGGAATTACTCACGGTATTGCCACGTTTGCGGATGTCTGGACCAGCCCGGGGGATGTGATCATTCTGCCGGAGATGATGTGGGGCAACTACAGCATGATCTTTTCCGTGCGAAAAGATGCCCGCATCCGCCACTACGAATTGTTTACCGCGGATGGTGGATTCAACCTCGGCGCCTTCGAACAGGCGGTTCACCAGGAGGCGGCCGACCACCGCAAGATTACGGTGGTGCTCAATTTTCCCCAGAATCCATCGGGGTATACCATTTCCGAAAGGGAAGCGGACGGGATTGTCCGCATCCTTACAGAAACGGCCGCCTCCGGCACCTACGTCCTGGCGGTCACCGACGATGCCTATTTCGGTCTTTTTTATGAACCGGAGACGCTGAAGGAATCCCTCTTTGCCCGCTTGTGCGGGGCGCACCCCGGTATCCTGGCGGTAAAGCTCGACGGGGCCACCAAGGAAAATTACGTGTGGGGACTGCGGGTGGGTTTCATTACCTACGGGGGCTCGTTCAATGGCGATACCACGCCGCTTTTCGACGCGCTGGAACGCAAAACGGCCGGGTGCATCCGGGGCACCATTTCCAACGCCTCGCATTTGAGCCAGACCATTTTGCTCAACTCCATGCAGAACGAGAATAACCCAGCCGAAAAGAAGGCAAAGTTCGACGTTCTCATGGCCCGGGCAAAGCGGGTCAAAGCGGTCTCCAGGGATCCCAAATATGCCGACGCGTGGGAGGTTTACCCATTCAATTCCGGGTACTTCATGTGCCTCCGGCTAAAAACCGTGGATGCGGAAAGCCTGCGTATTCATCTGTTGGATCGATACGGCGTCGGATTGATATCACTGGGTGAATCGAACCTTCGTGTGGCTTTTTCGTGCATGGAAGAAGCCGATGTTGAAAAACTGTTCGATATCATCTTTCAGGGAGTGAAAGATCTGGGAAAAATGAAATAGATTATGCCGCAGACGGAAACGAAACCGAGTACGTACCGGCGTATCAATCGACGGCTGAAAAGCCTGAATATTGCCCAGGCCACCCGCTGGTCGGTCTATTTCATTGCCATTGGCCTGATTGCCGGCCTCGGATCCGTCGTTTTTCATTACCTGTGCCAGCTGGGGCTTCATTACTTTTTGGATATGATGGCCGGTTACCGCCCCCCGTCGCCGGCCGGCGAACACCACCTGCTGCCGCCCACCTCGGTTTCATTCAATCGATTGATGCTGCTGTTTCTGCCGGCCATGGGGGGGGTCTTGAGCGGATGGCTGGTATACACATTCGCTCCGGAAGCAGAAGGACACGGCACCGACGCCGCCATCAATGCCTACCACAACAAGGGTGGATTCATTCGCGGCCGCGTGCCCATTATCAAAACCATCGCATCAGCCATTACCCTGACCACCGGGGGCTCCGGGGGCAGGGAAGGACCCATTGCCCAGATCGGTGCCGGCTTCGGCTCTTTTCTGGCCACCACCCTTAAACTTTCCGACCGCGAGCGTCGGATCATGATGGCTGCCGGCATCGGCGCCGGCGTGGGCAGCATCTTCCGGGCCCCGCTGGCCGGTGCCCTGTTTGCCGCCGAGGTGCTTTACCGGGACCCGGATTTTGAATCGGAAGTGATCATTCCGGCAGGGATTTCCTCGGTGGTGGCTTACTGTGTCTTCTGCCTGGTGTTCGGCTGGGGGTCATTGTTCGATTCCCCGCCGTTCAAATTCCAAAACCCGCTTGAACTGGGACCTTACCTGGTCCTGGCCCTGGTGCTGGTGGCCACCGGCGTATTTTACATCAAGGCCTTCTACGGCACGATCCATCTTTTTGAATCCATCAAAAAAATCCCCAATCACATCAAACCGGCCATCGGCGGTTTGCTGACCGGCATCATCGGCTTTTTTTTGCCCCACACCCTGGCCTTTGGCTATGGGTTTGCCCAAATGGCCATCAACAATGAACTGACGGTGCCTTTCCTGCTCTCCCTTGCCCTGGGCAAGGTGCTGACGACATCCTTTTCCATCGGTTCCGGGGGCAGCGGCGGTGTCTTCGGCCCCTCTATCGTGATCGGCGGGGCCATGGGCGGTTGCGTGGGCAAAATCTTTCACGACATCATGCCCACCGTTGTCACCCAACCCGGAGCCTTCGTGGTGGTGGGTATGGCCGGATTCTTTACCGCCGTCTCCAACACCCCCATCTCCACGATCATTTTCGTCAGCGAGATGACCAACTCCTACCATCTGCTGCTGCCCAGCCTGCTGGTCTGTTCGGTGGCCTATATGGCATCGCGGCGCTGGACCATATTCAAACAGCAGGTGCAGAGCAAGGTCGATTCTCCGGCCCACGCCGGCGATTTTTTTGTGGATATCCTACAGGCCATCCCGGTCAACGACCTCATGCCCCTGGTAAAAAAGGTGACCCTGATTCCCCAGGATATGCCGTTTTTGGAGTTCAAGCGCTACTTTTCCGAGACCAAGCAGCATTACTTTCCGGTGGTGGATGAAGACAAAAGGCTGGTGGGGATTTTCTCCATCAACGATATCCGGGGCGTTCTCTTCGCACCTGAAATCGAACAGCTGGTGGTGATGAAGGACGTGGGCAGTTCAAACATCATCGTCACCACACCGGATGAAGACCTCAACGCCGTGCTGAAAAAATTTACCACCCGTAATATCGACAGCCTGCCGGTGGTGCTGGCAGACGATCACGGTATTCTGTTGGGCATGCTCAACCGCCGGGAGGTGATTTCATTTTACAATCAGAAGGTGGAGGAGATGAAATCGCAGCGCCTGGCACGTTACAGCACCTAAAAGGCGTAGAGCGGATAAAACATGTTTAAAAAAGAAACCGTCAACCGTTCCTCGGATGCACGTGGATTTGTCTTTGAACCGCTGGGAGGAGAACTTCTGGCGAGACAGAAAAATACCCATGTGGTGGTGAGCCGGCCCGGGGCGGTAAGGGGGAATCACTACCATCTCAGGGGCACGGAAACGCTGGTGGTTTGTGGGCCGGCAATGATCCGGATTCGCAAGGAGAACGATATCGAAGACTTCTCCATTCCCGCCAACACAACCTGCCGCCTGGTCATTCCACCCGGGGTCTCCCATGCCATTCAAAACACAGGTGGGATCGACAGTCTGCTTATCGCATTCAACACCGAAGCCCATGATCCGGACAAACCCGACCTGGTTCAGGATCTACTAATCCCTTTTTGAACTGCAACAGCGCGCGCTAACCCCGTCTGTGCGGCGGGGTTAGCGCGCGGACTGTAAATCGATTTCCATCCCAACGGTGAAGATTCGCATCTACTGTTTCTGGTTTTGCGAGATCCCGTTTTTTTGATGTGAGGACCGCTTTAACGACTTTCCCGCACTCCAGCACTTGCCCACCGCCGGCCCCAACCGCCAGTATTTGACGCTGGCCATGTCGAAGAGCAGGGGCCGCACCTTGGAAATATCGATTTTTCCATCGGTCATGACACCGTCATCCACATAGGTCTGAACCAATTCACCGATAAAGATGTCATGGGTTGGAAAATCCAGCACATCATGCAGTTTGAGTTCCATGTTGACCGGGCACTGGCTGATCATAGGCGCCGTTTTCAGTTCGCCATGGAAAACATCGAACAGCGCAGCCTTGTCGGTCTTCTTGCCGGTCATGATCCCGCAGTAATCGGTTTCCACCATCAGGTCCTCCGACGGCAGGCAGATGCTGAACGTCCGATTCTCGTGGATGCCGGCGTTGGAATAGTGGGCCTTGGCGAGGCCGATTGAAAGATACTGGGGGGTTCCGTGGTTCAATATCCCCACGTGGGCCACCGCCAGAAAATTGGGTTTGCGGTTCACGGTTGCGCCCACCAACGTTGTGGGCATGGGATAAAGGGCATTTACCGGGCCGATAGAATTCATGTCTCTACTTCTCCTTCTTCCGGTCGGCCCATTTGCCGGTTGGCCGTGTTCAGGGCCGACGTCGTGTCCAGTGAGTCAGACGGTTTATTCCTTGTCCCGCAATATCCGTTTGAGGATTTTGCCGGTGGGGCTTTTGGGGAGTTCATCCACAAATTCGAACACAGAAGGGACTTTATACACGGCGAGATGCTTGCGGCAGTAGTCATTGATCTCCTCGGCGGTGGCTGTTGCCCCCTCTTTCAAGACGATGGCGGCCTTGACAATTTCTCCTTTTTCCGGGTGCGGAATGCCGTAAACGGCTAGTTCCATGACGGCAGGATGCCGGTAGAGAAACTGCTCGACCTCTGCGGGCCAGATCTTGAGGCCCGCCATGTTGATCATGTCCTTGACCCGATCGACGATAAACACGTAGCCGTCGTCGTCCATGGTGCCGATATCCCCGGAGTGAAGCCATCCGTTGCGCAGTGCACCCTTCGTCTCTTCGGGCTTGTTCCAATATCCTTGCATGACGCCCGGCCCTCGAACACAGATTTCTCCCCATTGGCCGGGAGGCATCTCCTGGTCGGACTCATCGAAGATCTTGATTTCAAAGTTCTCCACCGGGGTGCCCACACTGCCGAATTTATGATTAAAGTCGTGATTGTAGCAGGCAAAGGGCGAACACTCGGTGAGACCGTAACCCTCGTATACGGGGCGTCCGAAGCGTTCGGTCCACCGCGCCGAAATTTCCTGCGGCATGGTGGCGGCGGCAGAGAACTCGTAGCGGATGGAGGCGAGGTCCGCGGGGTCCACCTCCATATTCAACAGGTGAATGTAAATCGTCGGAACCGCGAAAAACATGGTCACCTTGTCGTTGCGGATGGATGCCAGGACCTGGTCGGGCACGAAACGGCGATGCAGCACCAGTGTCGCGCAGGCCAGAAAGGTGGCGTTCATGATGAAGTTTTGCCCGAACACGTGAAACAGGGGCAAAAAGAGGATCATGCGGTCATCGGCGGTAAAGCCCGCATGGTGAACGGTTGTCCATGTATTGGAAACGACATTCCCATGGGTGAGGGTCGCGCCTTTGGGAAATCCCGTAGTCCCCGATGTATAGAGCAATACGGCAGGGTCTTGAGGATCCATGTCCGTTCCGCTAAAAGTCTCATTACCCTCGCTGAGCCAGTCGTCGAGCGTTGGATGTCCGGCCCCTTCACCCTCGCAAACCACGATTTTGCGCAACTGTGGATAGTGGTCCGGGTTGACATTCTCAAGCAGTTCACCCACGGTAAACAGCAGCACTGCCCCGGCGTCATCCAGTATATACTTCAATTCTTCAGCCTTGAGCATGGCGTTCGCCGATACGGCAATGGCACCGATGCGGACGGTGGCGAGATAGCTGATCACAAATGCGGGAATGTTTGGCAGGTAAAGCGCTACCCGGTCGCCTCTGGCGATTCCCTCCGTGAGCAGGGCACTGGCTATCCGGTTGACACGGGCGTTTAAATCTTTGTATGTCAGATGGGTCCCTTCAAAGAGGATGGCCGTTTTGTCCGGGAATAGCCTGGCGGCACGTTCAACGTTCTGCGCGATGTTCATCTGTCTCTCCCTCCTGCATGGTTAGCATAGCCTCTGAATAATTGATTTTCAATTTAGCATTAATTCAGGTCAGCGTCCATAAAAAGGCCCGGATCTGTCGGTCCGTTACCCCAATGTTGCAAAAGCTGGAGGGCTTCGGAGCCAAGGCGTCAAGGGTGAAGCTGTAATCGGCTACCGCGATCCCTTGACAACACGGGATCTGAAGTCCTCCAGCTTTCCTGGAAGGTAAACACAATGAGAAAAACTGAGCCATTCTTGGAAATCACCGTTGGTGACATCCAGAGGCTGGTAGAAACCTGGTTATATTCATTATGATGCCTTTCATTTAGCTATCTTTATCCATACTGTTTATGCAACATTGGGGGTTACTCGGCGTGCAACGCCTGGATGGGATCCAGCCGGGCCGCCTGGCGAGCCGGAAGGATGCCCGACAGCAGGCCGATGACCGCCGCCAGGACTTCCGCAAGAATCACATAGGACATGGGGGTATGCGTGGGCAGTTTGGGCACCAGCGTTTCCAGGATCCATGCGCCGCCGGTGCCCAGTATGACGCCCGCGATCCCGCCGATGCCGCCCAGCAGGGTGGCTTCGATGGCAAAAAGGCCCATGATCCAGCCTCGCCCGGTTCCCAGTGCACGCAGCAGGCCGATTTCCGCCCGGCGCTGGCGCACGGCGATGGTCATGATGGTGGTGATGCCGACACCGCCCACCAGCAGGGAAATCCCGCCGATCGCCCCCACGGCAAGGGTCAGCACGCCCAGCACCGAGCCCAGTACATCAAGCATCTGGGTCTGCGTAACGATAGTGAAATCCTCGCTTCCGTGGCGGGACACCAAAACGGATTTGATCCGGTCTGAAATTTTGTCCGCACTGCTGCCGGCGGCAAACAACACATCGATTTCCATGAGGCTTTCGCGGTTGAACATCGCCAGGGCCCGTGAAGCCGGGATATAGACTGCGTCATCCAGGTCGAATCCCAGCATCTGCCCTTTGGCGGCCATGACGCCGATGGTGCGGTAGCGTTCCCCGCCGATGCGGATACGTCTTCCCAGGGGGTTCGACCCGCCGAAAAGCTCATGGCTGACCCGGCTGCCCAACACGGCGAATGCGCGCGCGCCGGCTGCATAATCCTCGGGGAGGAATCGGCCCTGGGCCACGGCCATCTGCCAGACCGTAGGCGCAGCCGCACCGACGCCAAACACATACGTCCGCCGGGTGCGCGGGCCGAACTCCACGGCCGCGTTACCCTGCACCACCGGCACGGTGTTCAGAATTCGCGGAATCCGGGACAGGGCCTCGGCATCGTCGATGGACAGAGGCCTGACATTGCTGATCACCGCACCGGAAACGCCCGTGGTGGAGGTCTTTCCCGGTGTGATCCCGATCAGGTTGGTGCCGAACTGGGTGAACTCTCCCAGCACGAAACGGTGAACGCCTTCCCCCAGCGAGGTGAGCAGCACCACTGCGGCAATTCCCACGGCAATGCCCAGGATGGTGAGAAAACTGCGCAGTCGCTGGCCGGCAAGCGATTGAAGGGCCCATTTAAGTGCATCACGAAAGATCATCGGTTATTCACCCGTTTTTGAATTCCCCAATCCCCCAATCGCGTAGCCTGGCTAAACCCCAAATAACAAATTACAAATCTCAAATAAAATCCAAATTACAATATCCAAATCTTACAAACCGCTCACTTTTCAGCCAGTGCCGTCACCGGATCCAATCGGGCGGCGCGCCGTGCCGGCAGCATGCCGAACAGGGTGCCGGTGGATACTGCCGTGGCGGCCGCCGCCGCCGGCGACCACCAGGGGACCGCCATGGGAAACCCGGGGAACAGCTGCTGCAGCACCAGCAACCCAACAGCCGAAAGCAGCAACCCGGCCGCTGTTCCGAGCAGAGAGAGGAGCGTCGACTCCACGAGAAAGAGTATCAGCACCTGAGTGTGTGTGGCCCCGACAGCCTTGAGAAGACCGATTTCCGCCGTCCGCTGGGAGATGGCGACCAGCATCACATTCATGATCAGGATGCCTGCCACGGCAAGACTGATGGCGGCAATGCCGGCGACCGCCAGGGTCAGGGTTTTCAGGATCCGGTCGAAGGTGGCCAGAAGGGCGTCCTGGGTGATCACGGTCACATCGTCTTCCCCGTCGTGCCGATCCCGGATGATCTCCTGAACGTTTCGCTTGGCCCGGGATACGGCATCCCGGTTTCGGGCCTGCACCAGAATCCGGAAGAGGGATTCGGTGTTGAACAAAGCGGTGGCAGAGGCGACGGGGATAATGGCCATATCACTGGTGTCCATGCCCAGGGACTGACCCTTTTGGGTCAGTGCGCCGATCACCCGAAAGCGGCGTTCGCCGATGCGCACGAACCGGCCCAGTGGTGACCGGTTGCCAAAGAGTTCTTTTCTGGCCTGGTACCCCAATACGCAAACCGCCTCCGCCCGGGAGACTTCACCGGCGGGAATGAATCGACCATGGGCCATGGCCAGGTGGCGTATCGGCAGGAGTTCGGCCGTTGAACCGAGGATGGTGATTTCCCGCTGCCGGCTGCCTACGGAAACAGGGGCGGAACCGATCACAATGGGAGCCACCCGGCGCACGGCAGTGCTGCGCGCCAGGGCCATGGCATCCTGGACGGTCAGGTCCCGGGGGGTCTGACCCATCATCGGCGGCGGGCCGCCGGTGGTTTCGGATCGACCCGGCAGGACGATCAGCAGGTGGGTGCCCAGGGAACTGAACTGGTTGGCCACGTACCGACGGGTTCCCTCTCCCAGGGTAGACAGCAGTACCACCGATGCCACGCCGATGGCCATAGCCAGGAGCATCAAGCCCGAGCGCAGGGGGTATCCGGAAACGGCCCGCCGGCAGAAGCCGATCACATCCGTGGTCCTCATGCCTGCCCCTGGCTGTCCGAAACGATGCGACCGTCCACCATCCGGATCGCCCGGACGGCACGGCTCCCGATATTCGGATCGTGGGTGACGATAATGACGGTCATGCCCTGTTCCCTGATAGATTCGATGGCTTGAATGATTTCATCCCCGGACGTGCGATCCAGGTTGCCGGTGGGCTCGTCGGCAAGGATGACGGTGGGGTTCATGATCACGGCCCTGGCGATGGCCACCCGCTGGCGCTGTCCGCCGGACAGTTGGTCGGGCCGGTGTCCGGCCCGGCTGGAAAGACCGAATCGGTCCATGGCTTCATTCACCCGATGGCGCCGTTCCTTTGGGTCGACGCCGGCAAGAACCAGCGGCAGGCCCACATTGTCTGCAGCCGTGAGCCGGGGGACCAGATGGAAAAACTGGAAGATAAAGCCGATTTTATAGCGCCGGATGGTTGCCTGCTGGTCATCGGCCAACGCGGTGGTGTCCCTGTCGTCGATGCAATAGGTGCCCTCGTCCGGGCGGTCCAGCAGCCCGAGGATATTCAGCAGGGTGGATTTTCCCGACCCGGACGGCCCCATAATGGACAGGTACTCGCCCTTTTCCACAACCAGGTTCACCCGGTCCAGGGCATGCACGGATTCACCCCCCACTTGAAACACGCGGCTGACATTGTCCAGGCGAATCACGGGGCTTCCTCGATTGGAACGGCAGGCGCCCCGTCTTCAAGATCCGGCGCATCGATATTGACCACCACCTGTTCTTCCGGTTTCAATCCATCCATCACCTCGGTGTGGTCCCAGTTGGAAAGACCGCTGCGGATGCGGCGACGCTCAATTTTGCCCAGGGCAGGCGAAAACACATAAACGTGCTGATCCGCCATGACGGCCTCGGTGGGAACCCTTACCACATCGGTACGAACGTCAAGGATCACTTCGATGTCTGCGCTGTAGCCGGCCAGCAAATGGGAGAAATCCTCCGGGTGGAGGAAACTGACTTCCACGTCGACGGTGCGGGCCTGCTTCTCCACATCCAGCACGTAATCGGAGACCCGGCGCACCTGGCCCTGGAATGTCCGGCTGCCATAGGCATCCATGGTGATGCGGGCCGGCATGCCCGTCCGGATGCCGGCCACATCCACCTCGTCGATGGGGGCAATCACGTAAAAGCAGCCGGATTCGATAATGTCCACCACGGGCGGTGTGGGCACACCCAGCGGGGAAGGGGTGACATATTCGTAGCGCTCACCGTTGATCTCGCCGATCACCCCATCGAAGGGTGCCAGCAGCCGGGTGCGCTGGAAACCGGCCTTGGCCACGGCCAGCTGGGCTTCGCGGACCTGCACTTCACTGCGGGCCCCGTCACACTCGGCCCCCAGGGCATCAGCCTCGGCAAGGGCGTTTTCCGTGCGCTCCTGGGTCCCCACATTGGATTTGAGCAGGGTGGACAGCCGATTCGCATTCTTAGCGGCCACTTCGGCCCGTGAACAGGCGGATTGCGCCCTGGCGCGGGTGGCGGTCACTTCCCGTTCGGCCAGCATCACCTGCGCGGCGATATCGTTGTTCCACAGCTCCAGGAGCAGCGCGCCTTCCTTGACGCGGTCCCCCTTTTTGACCGGCAGCCGGGCGATCTGGCCACCGATGCTGGGCGACAGCTTGGCCCGCCGGCAGGCCTTTACCGTACCTGCCCGGGTATTGGCCACCGTGCGCTCAACCAGCCCGCGGGTAACCGGTTTGACGGCCACCGGCAACGGCTTCGGTCGCGTATAGTGCCAGAATGACCAAACCGCGGCTGACAGGATGAGCAGAAGCACGATCCACTTGAATCGTCCGCGGGAGGAAGCTTTTTCGGTTTTTCGATCAATCGCCAAAGCATTTACCATGCAAAGAGGAAGTTCACGCAGCTGTTCACGCGTTAAAAGGTTAAAAGGTTCAGAGGTTTTGAACTTCGAATCCAGAACTATAGGAACATAAAAAAAATTTCAAAAAACAAATACCAAAAAACAAACAAACAACAATACTCAAAACTAAAATTCCAAACCTCTGCTGGTTTTTGACCTTGTTTGAGATTTAATAATTTGAATTTGTTTGGAAATTGTGATTTGAAGGTTGTGATTTTTCTGAGTTCGAACCAGAACCCAGAACCCAGAAACCCAGACCCAGAACCCAGACCCAGAACCCGGAACACGTATCGCTTATTTACGCCAAGCGGCTGCCAGCTGGCAACCCCTATTCGCGGATAGCGGATGGTCACTGCCGCCATAATTATGGAGATGATTGTTGATGACAATCTTCCAATAGGTGGCGTATACTGATCCATTCTCTTGCAATCCAATGGTTCTGAGCAATGATGTGATCGCCCTTATTAAAACGCCTATAGTCAAAGGATAATGAATGTGTCACTAAAAACGCAAATCCTGATCAACCTTGTCGTGCTCGCCATCGTCGACACCATCATTCCCATCCCCATCACCGCCATGGTGCTGATCATGGTGCTGTTCCAGAAACCAAAATGGTTCAAGGATTGGGTCGACCGGATTTACCGGCACTGAAGCCCATTCAGGGGCAACCGGTGCGGCTCATGCCGTGGATCCGCGTTTCAACAGCTAAAGCAGTTGACATTATCACCCAAACTGAGCGATTGTTGAGCTTGCCGCAGATACAAGGAAGATGGCTTTCCGCGATAGTCGCCTATGCGGGAAGATATCTGACGCCGAAGATGCGGTAAGATCGGCAATCCCAACGGGTTTTCCATTTTGAAGTCGCCAAGTGACATCACCCATACTTTTTGTAATAATTTTTTATAAAACCAAAATGGGAAACGCTCAGCTTGGGTATCAGACGGTTATTCATACAGTCTCCGGCAGTACCAACCATCCTGACGATTGCCTTATGACCACGCACCGATAGATATGAATGCGCAAAACGTCTTCGACCCCCTTTGGACGGAACTGCGCCGCAGAGTCAAGCGGTTGGCGGCGCACCCAGGCACAGGCTCCGACCATCGGGAGACCGAGGAAATCAATCGCCTGATTCACGAAATCCAGACCCATCAGGCCAAGTTGGAGATGCAAAAGGATGAGTTGTCCGAAAGCCGTGACACCATTGCGGAGGCCAGCCGCAAATACGAAAGGCTTTTTCGCAACTATTCCAGTTTGTTCAACTTTGCTCCCATTGGCTACCTGGTTATCGACCGGGACGGGGTGATCCATGAAATAAATCTTTCCGCTTCAATCTCGCTCGATGCGCCCAGGAGCACGCTGACCGGCCGTTGTATCACCGATTTCATTCACCGGGACGATCAGGATTGCTTCTACTATCAAAAGCTGAACTGCCAAAAGAATTCCGACAACGTCATCTTTGAACTGAAAATGAAAAAAGAGGGGGGTCTCTTCTTCGATGCCCGGTTGCAGATGCAGCCCCTTTTCTCAGCACACGATGATGAACAGCGATACAGTATCACGCTTGTGGATAACAGCGAATTTGTGCATGTGTCCTCAAGCTTCACCTTGATGCAGTCCTGCCTCGAGCTTGCCTGCCGTTCCACCAGCATGGAAGACCTGCTGGAAGCGTTTGTTCAGCAGGTTAAGTCCTATCTGCAATGCGATGCAGTGGGGATCCGCATCCGCGATGATGAAGGCAACATTCCCTATCAGGCCTATGACGGCTTCGGTCAGACATTCTACGAATCCGAAAGCCCGTTGTCCCTTCACACCGACCAGTGCATGTGCATCACGGTGATCAAAGGCACCACCGACCCCGGCCTGCCTTTTTTTACGAATAAAGGATCCTTTTATATCAATGCAACCAGCCGTTTTTTAGCTACGGTGGCTCCGGAAGATCTGGGTTCGACCAGAAATGTGTGCAATGCTCACGGTTACGAATCCGTGGTGCTGATACCCATAGGCATTGGCGACACCATTGAAGGATTGATTCATGCGGCCGACCATCGGGAGAACCGGTTCCCCCTGCGGCTGGTCGAAAATCTGGAGAATGTCGGTTCGCGGCTGGGATTGGCGGTTCAGCGGTATCATTTGCAGGAAAGGATTCGCGAATCGGTGGATACGCTCAATGATCTCTCCCGTCACCTGCTGACGGCTCAAGAAGATGAACAGCGGCGCATCGCCATGGAACTTCACGACGGATGCGGCCAGGACCTGAATGTGCTCAAGCTTCGCCTGAAAAGCCTTCAACGCCGACTGCCGGCCGAAGCGGACGATTTGATTCAAGAATGCGATGGTCTGCTGGCCTATTCCGACAAGATTATCGACGACATCCGCAACATTGCCCACGGCCTGAAGCCGGCGGCGTTGGAGACGCTGGGTCTTAGCGCCGCCACCCGGCAGATGATTCGTGAATATTCAACCTACGCGACGGTTCAGGTGGAGGCGGATATCGATCTGCTCGACCAAATCAAGGATCCAATGACCCGGGTTTGCCTGTTTCGCATCTTCCAGGAAGCACTGACCAACGTCCACAAGCATGCACAGGCCACATGGGGCGTGTTGGCTGCAAGCCGCGAAGGAGGCACCCTCCGCATCCGCATCGAAGACAACGGCATCGGTTTTGATGTCCAAAACCAATTTTATCGGGCCAATGGTCGCATGGGAATGGGGCTGTCCGCCCTGGCCCTACGCTGCCGGATGATCAGGGCGGATCTGTCCATTGACAGTGAGGCGGGCAAGGGCTGCCGGCTGGTTATCCGCGTTCCCTGCCCAAACCCGAAGGCCGTCCGATGAAAGATTTCCGCATCATTCTTGCCGACGACCATGTGATGATGCGCGAGGGCATCAAAAACATGGTCGATGCGGTGCCCGGGCTGGTGGTAACCGGTGAAGCCGGAGACGGTCTGCAACTGCTGAAAATGTTGAAAAAATCGCTGCCCGACATGGTGATCCTGGATATCTCCATGCCAGGGCTGCGGGGCATCGAGGCGGCCCGCGAAATTCACACCCTGTACCCCGACGTCCATGTACTCATGCTGAGCATGCATAAAAGCGAGGAGTTTCTATCCATGGCATTGGCGGCGGGTGCCAAAGGCTACCTGCTCAAGGAGGATTCGGGCGATGAACTGCTCCAGGCCATCGACCGGATCCGCAACGGTGAAACGTACCTGTCCAAGAAGTTGGCCAGCGCATTTCCCTCGGCCATTATTTCCATATGCCAGGGCACGCATAAAGCCTCCCCGGACCCCCTCACCCCCCGTGAACGCCAGGTGCTGCAGATGATCGCCGAGGGGAATACGGACCGGCAGATCAGCGACCAGCTGTGCATCAGCGTTCGCACGGTCCATCGCCACCACGCCAATATCCGATCCAAACTCAACCTCAAGGGTACCGCCGCCCTGGTGCGCTACGCCATCGCCCAGGGATATACCACCAACCATTCATAACCCGCCCGAACTGCCTCCACCATGGGCAAAATTACCTATCGGCCATCTAAAAAATGGGCAGTTCTGCGAATTGTTTGTGCTGGCTTGACTGTATTATAAGTGAATCAGCAGAATCGCTTCCTGCCGCAATTCCGTTTGTTGCCTCCTGACGCTACCATTCTTCACATATACATCCGAGAAGAAAAGGAGGTTGCTCATGCCAGCGTTGACCACAGACCCATGGGAATCATCGCCCGATGGCGGGTTGCCCCCGGCACCCGAAAATTCTCGCTCATCGTTGGACGACCAGCCCGCGCAGTCGTTCGATAGGCTGGCGCTTGATTCGGATGCCAGCCGGATCCTGATCGTGGACGACGACCCGGTCATCCTGAAACTGGTGGCCAGAATGGCGGCGAGTCTGGGCTATCATCCCACCATGGCCGAAGATGGGGTGGACGCGCTCTATTATTTGACCAAGGCGCATTACGACCTGGTCATCACCGACTATGACATGCCCTTCATCGACGGATATCAGCTGGCCGATCAGATCAAAGAGAGGCATTTCGGGACCCGGGTGATCATCATGACCGGCCACTGCGAAAAAGAGGTCGAGGATCTGCTGGACGGATCCGGAATAGTGGACGGTCTGCTGCTGAAACCCTTCAACCTGAAAACCATGAAAGAGAAGGTAGAGATGGCCATACAGCCGCATTTTGCGGGATGGACGTCATCCTCTGCGTCATGCCGGCAAGAATGACAAACCATCGATAACCATTCATGGAGAAGACGATATGGCCGAGCGCTTCCATGTCTGCACAACGGAACGAAAGGGTCGACCCCTGGCGCTTCAGCCGTTCGGTGATGTTGATGCATGGTCGGCGTGAGGCCTGAACAATCTTTTTAACGATCCATTTAGCGGAGGTAAACCATGGGCATTCGCAAACAGTTTCTGAAGAGCAAACCCGTGTGCAAGGTCACCTTTAAGATTCCGGAACACGTGGGGAACGGGACAACGACGGCGCACGTGGTGGGTGAGTTCAACGACTGGTCGACCTCGGCGACACCCATGAAGCGATTGAAAAACGGTGCCTTCAGCGCCACGGTTGAGCTGGAAAAAGGCCGGTCATACCAGTTCCGCTATCTATTGGGAGTCTCCCGCTGGGAAAACGATCCCGATGCCGACGACTTTCTGCGGACTCCCTTTGGAAACAGCTATAATTCGGTGATCAGGCTTTAGCGTGCCCTTTTCACTAAACGGTAATTGGCCGGCGAAATGATCGAGAGGTGTCGTATGAAAGCAAACAAAGACAAAAAAGAGAACCCGTTCGACGTCGCGCAGATCGCCCACCCTGAACACCAAAGAGAGGACGATCGCCGCAAGGAAGCTTGTGAGGGGTTTACCTATGTCAGCACCGTGGGATGGATCTGCCGTCGCGAGAGGGTCCGCCGGAAGGGTGAAGGATGCCATTGGCTACAATGGTGAGAACATGCAAAATTCAATGGAGAAAAAAACGATTGAGCGGATCGCTCCGCGCAATCCCACCGAGGCCGCAATCACCTGCCGGCCATATGCCAGCACCGGCGCCATCTATTCATCGGCCGGTGTCATGCGCAATTTTTCAAGCCAGGGGTCCTATATCGAAACGTCGCGCAACTATCAATCAGGGACCATCCTGATCCTGCGGATGGTCCGCTACCCCGCCATACCGCCATCCATAGCCGATGAGGAGCGGCCGCGATCCATCTGCCTGGCCGAAGTCAAATGGCGGCAGGAACTGGCCGGCGAAAACGCCATCGGGTATGGCATCGGTTTGAGGTACCTTGACTGAACCCCAGCGTTGCAAAATTTTTTCACATTTTTTTATGCAACGATGGGGTAAACTTTATCTTACCGGATTCCCCTCACCCTGTCCCTCTCCCCATAGGGGCGAGGGGACCCAATCAACAAGCAACGTCGATACGGCTGGGTGCGTGGCGCATGCCCCGTTCCGAGAAGGAATTCTCATACCTGACTTCCGCCTTCCGCCTTCCGACTCCCGAACCCGTAAGTCGTAAGTCGTAAGTCGTAAGTCGGAAGTCGGAACTCGAACCCCGAACCCTGAACCCCGAACCCGAACCCCGAACCCCGAACCCCGAACCCCGAACCCCGAACCCCGAACCCCGAACCCCGAACCCCGAACCCAGAACCCAGAACCCAGAACCCAGAACCCAGAACCCAGAACCCAGAACCCCGACCTTTACGGATCAGGGTTCCATAGTTGTGATTTAGGTCTTGCCCGCCTCTTCGTGCCATCGTATACGTTTTATAAGCAATGTGATCCATCACCCGCCTCATGATACCCTCGGTAAGGACCGGTGCGCTTCCGCGTGGCACCCAAACGACAGGCCGCAAACGATCGGGGAAAAATGAAAACCGAGATGTTTCGCTTGGGTAAAGGCGATTGGATGGGTGGCCTGTCGGCGGCGATCATCACCCTTCCCATGTCCATCGCCTATGGCATCGCGGCGTTTTCCGCACTGGGTCCCGAATTTCGACCCCATGCCGCCCTGATCGGGTTAAATGCCGCCATTGTCGGCGGATTCGTTGCGGCGCTGCTGGGTGGGGTTCCAACCCAGATATCCGGGCCCAAGGCGCCGTTGACGCTCATCATGACCACCGTCGTCGCCAGCCTGGCGGCGGATCCCATTCTACAAGGTCTTTCGACGGGGAAGGAGTGGATCGTTTTGGGGATGGCCTCGCTCTGTGTGGCCGTTGGAGGGATCACTCAAATCCTCTCCGGTCGGATGGGGATGGGCAATATCGTCAAATACATCCCCTATCCGGTGGTTTCCGGTTTCATGAACGGTATCGCCATCCTGCTCGTCTGGAACCAGCTGCCATTCTTTTTAGGCCTTGCCTCCACTGACTCGGCAATCCATGTGTTCTTCGAATTCTCAGCGGTCGATGGAATGACGCTGCTCATCGGTGCGTGCACGTTGATCAGCATTGTTGTCTCCAAACGCTGCTTCAAAAAAATCCCCTCTTTTTTGACCGGCCTGACTGTGGGGACGGCTGTTTTTTTCATGATTCCGGTACTTGGCGGCTCGACACAACAAATTGCCGCCATCGGGGACCTTCGCGCGGTGTTGCCCTCGCCGACCGCATTTTCTGGCCTGAAACATCTTCCCTTCGATTCCTTCTCCGGTGCCTGGATGTTGAAAATTGGCATGTACGGAATCATACTCGGTGTGGTGGGTTCGATGGAGTCCCTGATGAGCGCCGTGGCGATCGACAACATCCGTGGGCACCGCCATGACAGCAAAAGGGAGTTGTTCGGTCAGGGCATGGGCAACCTGATTGCCTCGTTTTTCGGCTCGCTTTATGCGGCGGGATCGATTCCACGCACCATTGCCAACTACAAAGCAGGCGGTCGGCATAAAATTTCCGGGGCAATCTGCAGCCTGATGATTCTTTTCATATTCTTAAGTTTCGCACCCCTGATTGGAAAAATCCCGCTATCTGTCTTTGCAGCAATCATCATTTCCGTGGGAATCAATCTGTTTGATCGGTCGACACTGCGCCTTTTCCAGGCGATGCGGACACCGGGCAGCGTTAGAAGAGATGTCTCAGTCAGTCTGCTGGTCAATTTAGGGGTGGCTGCGATCACCGTCAGCATCAATCTGATTTGGGCGGTGATCGTCGGCCTTGCCATCTCTACCGCTTATTTTATCGTCAAGATGGGAACGTCGGTGATCCGGCGCGAATACACGGCTGAACTGATTTGCTCCAATCGCGTCCGAGACTGCAGGCAGATCACGATTCTGAATGAAAACAAAAACGTGATCCACGTGTTTGAACTACAGGGGCCGATTTTTTTCGGATCGGCGGACAGGCTGGCCCAGATTCTCGAGGCCAGGATGGCTGCTGCGACCTATTGTATCCTGGATATGAAGCAGGTCACCGAAATTGACAGCACCGGTGCCACGATTCTTGCCCGTTTGTATAAAAGCCTGCGAAAAACGAACAAATGGCTGCTGATCAGCCACATCAATGCCAATCACGGATTGGTGCAGTTCCTGGCGATCAGCGGCGTGAAACAGGTAATTCCCGAGGACCATTTTTTTTCAGATACCGATCTGGCCATCGAATGGGCGGAAGATCGATTGCTGGAACCATTCTGCCCGGCGGAATCATGCCGGCACTATGAATTGAACGATCTCGATATCTTTCTTGGATTCTCCCCGGATGAATTGGATCAGATAGAAACCTTGCTGACCAAGAACCGGTTTCTCAAGGGAGAACTGGTCATTCGGGAAGGGGATACGGATCGGGATCTCTATATCCTGACACGGGGTTCGGTCAGTGTAAAAATAATGTTGCCGCTGAGCCAGGGTGAGAAAAGGTTGTTTTCCTTCAGTGCCGGCGTCGTTATTGGAGAGATGGCGCTGCTGGAGGGAAAGCCCCGCTCCGCGCACGTCCAGGCCGATGAGGATTCTGAAGTCTTATGCCTTTCACGCGCCAACTTTGACCATTTGCTTGCCCGGAAACCGCAGGTTGCGGCCAAGCTGTTGAAAAACATCGCCATGGTGCTGAGCCACCGGCTGCGGGCGCGATCCAACGAGTTGAGGATGTGGGCGGATTATTGATCGGTCAGTGGGTGGCACACGTCAGGCACGGATCAAACAAACGGATACAGCGGCCGATCGCCTCCTGGCCGGACTCGGACAGCGTGCCCCGCTCGAGGTGGCTTTCGGCCAGGTCCTTGATGATGAGGTTGATCAGCGGATTGTTGAACTGGGTGGCCACCAGGAGCTTCAATCGTTCGATCCGGCCCCTGTTGACGGTGTAGCTGTGGATGAGAACGCCCCGGGGGGCTTCGACGACGCCGATGCCTTTCCCGCTCTCCTCTGAATCGAAGGGGACGGTGTTGACCGCCGACAGATCGATGTCCAGCAGCAGCTCTTTTATCCGGGTTGCCGCCCAGAAGATTTCCGCCAGCCGCATGACATCGATGTGTTCGATATGAATGCCCCTGGAGTCCCTGGCCCGGTCGATGATTTCGTAATCCTCGAGTTCCGGCAGGTTGATCGCGGAATGGTCTAAAAATGCACGGGCGAGGGGACCGACATGAAAGATCCCGTCGGGGAAGCCCAATCGGGACAGATAGGGAAACTTGGCAAACGACCAGTCCGCACGCATTTCGGAAACATGGTCCTCGATGACGGAAACCTGGAATCGGTCGACCTGCGCACCATCCATGGCGTAGACGTTGAAGTGGCCTTCCGGGCCGGAATCTTCATCGTAGCATAAAAAGTTGACCGGGTTGTGGGTGGGAAAATCGATTCTCTGTTCAGGCAGGTCCCGCCCATCCAGGCCGGACAGTATCTGACGGGTTTGATCCGCAACCCGATCGCAAACAGAACGAATTTCTTTCAAATCATCCGGTGAGGGCCGGACAGACAATCCGCCCACCTGCATGGCAATGGGGTGAACGGATCGCCCGCCCAGGATCTCGACGATCCGGCTGCCGGCTTTTTGAATCGAAAAGGCAACCTCGGCGATCCGCGGATGCTGTTGAATCAGGCCGAAAATACCCTCCCTGGTGCCAAGCACATCCGGCTGGGTCAAAAAAAAGTAGCTGATGGCATGGCTGGCGATCCACTCGCCGTACACGGCCGCCTGGCGAAGTTGGTTGACCGAGTCAGGGACGGTGATCGCCAGTGCATTCTCGATGGCCCGCACGCTGGCTGTCTGATGGGCCATGCAGCACAGACCGCAGATGCGTGAGATGATGTGGGGGATATAGGTGACTGCTTTGCCCTGGCAAAACTTTTCGAAGCCACGAAAATCTTCGACCATGAGTCGTACCGACTGCACCCGATCCTGATCGATCTCGACGTGGATCGTCGCATTGCCTTCGATCCGGGTGGCTTTCTTGAGCAGGAGTTGATGTTTCATTTCACCCTCAGCAGTTTTACTACCGCTTCGCTGTCGATGTCGAACATGAAGTGACCACTCTGCTTGATCCGTTTGATGACTGCGCGAAAACGGCCTTCGTGATTGGTATACCGTCGTCTGAATCCATTCGTGGCAATCTCTTCCAGCGTATAACCGGCTTGAAGGCCCACGATCGTTTTTTTTGAAGGGCCCCGGCAACCCCAGCATGGCACGCTGTTTTTGGGGCAGACCGATTCACAGCCGCCCCGGGTCATAAAACCCAGACAGACCCTGCCGACTGAATTGAAACAATAGCCGTCAGACATGGCAGCATCAGCCAGCGATGCCGTGTCGGCGGTGCTTTTGAATGGTTTTCGCCCACATTGGGCACACACAATCGGAGCGGTTTTAAGCGGCTGGCCGCCGGTAAACCCGCGCAGCCAATTCAACAGGATCGATGGCGTCGGCGGACATCCGGGAAGATAGGTGTCAACCTTTACAAAACTGTCGATGGCGAAGGCCCGGCGTTGGAGTTCGATCCCTTTGTGTTGATAGGCACCAGAGCCGGCGACGCCGGTCGAGCCGGAAAAATAGTAGGAAAAGGCATCGTCGGTGCTGCCATAACTCTCCTCGATGACCGATTCGACTTCAAACCGGTTGGCCAGGCCCGGTATGCCGGCAAATGCCGCGCACGTTCCCCAGGCCACCAGGTGCCGGCACCGTCGGCGGGCGTCGATCAGGCGCCTTTCGTCCGCCTTCAACCTGACCACACCGTCGACCACGATCACATCCGATTCCGGCAGATCCGCCCGGTCCATCAACATCTGGCAGTAGTTGATGGATGCCATGGAGAGTATTTCCGAAAGCGTGGCGAAATCGAGCATGACCGCCGAACAGCCGGCGCATGTCGAGAGCGTGACGATGGAAAGGGAAATACGATTCCGCTTTTTCAACTGCTGTTCCCATGGCGAGCGCTGCTGCACCCGAAAGCTGGCGGGATTGGAAAGCATGCGTTCAAGGCAGGAAAGCCTGAGAATCAAGTGTTTGATGACTGCAATGGCAATTTCCGGCTGATTCTCAAGGCTGGCTAAAAACTGTTGCCTGTCGATGACAATCAGGTCTGTGGGATCCAGCGCCGTGACCGTGGCGCTTCTGGGCATGTCGGCGATAATGGCCATTTCCCCGAAAAAATCGCCCGGGCCGATGGTGTCGATCAGTCGCGAAGCATGGGTTTCACCTTTGCTGACGCCCACACTGCCGCTGGTTATCAGATACATGGTGTCGCCGGGTTCACCTTCACGAAAAATCGTCTCACCCGGGGCGGCATGATGCCGGAAACGGTCCCCGCTGACTCGGGATCGGGAGAGAAACAGATCATCCATCAACCGTTTGGCGTCAGGCATCGTCTCGGTTTCTTCAGCCGGCAGCACCGCCCCGACCACCGGACCACACCTTTTCGCTATGGCTGGTGACGGCATCTCTGAACACCTCGTTTTCGGATAACGCTTGCCGGTATCGCCGGTGTGCGCGCTGAATGCGCTGGATCAACTTTTTCAGCAGATGCAGCGATACATCGGGATCCCGTTTCAAGCGGTCGATGAACAACGATTTGGGCAGCGGAATCAGGCGGGTGAGGCTGATTGCGGTGATGGTGGCGGATCTGGGTTCATCTTGCAGCAGGGCCATTTCCCCGAAAAAATCGCCCTTTTCGAGGATGGCGATCACGCTTTCCCGGCCGTTTTTGCTGCTGAGACACCTCCACCGCCCCGGACTGGATGATGTACATGGTCGTCCGGGATCGCCCTGCCGGAACACGATATCCCCCCGCTGGTAGGTGGTGCCGAAAAGTTCAGCGCCCTGTTCCATTGTCTCCCCCAACGTTGCAAAAGCGGGAGGGTTTCAGAGCCAAGGCGCCGAGGGTGACGCCGTAGCATTTTACTGCAATCCCTTGGCAACGCGGGATCTGGAATCCTCCTGCTTTCCCGAAAAGGTAAAAACATGAGAAAATCACTGTTTTTGCTGGAATTCACATCCTGTGGACTCCTGCACATCCAGAAAAATTAATTATTTCTATATATTTACAGAATATTAAAATATTTTTCACATGTTTTTATGCAACGATGGGGTCTCCTCTGGTTTGTCGTGTCGATCCCAATCAACCCGAATGCGGTCAGCCTCAGTTGGCTTCAGACCCGAGGCTTGCCGGGTAGAATCGTCGTGCTTCTGCTTTGCCCCTGCGACAGGAAAAAAGATGCAACCTCTCAGCTTGCAGAAGGGAAGGAGATTTCAACGACGGGAAAGTTCCTGATTCTGCAAGTGGTTCAATTTGATCAGGGCAATCCGTTATTTTGCTGTCTATCGGCTGGATGGACGTTTCAATCGGTAAAGACGCTGGAATCGTTAAGCCATATCATATCATTCCAAGCGGACATTTCAAGTCCCTGACCGTGCATACGTTCTTTCGGTCGCTCAACTTACCAGATGTCTTATCTAAAACAGGGTTATAGGCGCACTGGCCGAAAACCCTTATATCAGCTAAAGGTTTCACCAATGTATTTTTATTGTTTACATTAATGTGGCCTTTGATGTAACCATAAACATTATATCCAAAAGCAAATGTTCGAATGGGGACGATACTGAACATATTGGATTTTTCCCTTCCGTTTATAGCGACAACACGTGTCAACAAAAGAAAAAGCAAGCCACCCTCCTGTTGGGGTTTGGCGGCTAGATTTTATAAATGCAGTGTACGCTTGCTGAACCACGATAGCGAGCGCACTCTTCGCTGCTTGTCGCGGGAAGGGTTCAGTGGCTATCCATCTTCAGTAACGATCGTCTATGCTTGGTATTTCGCGTATCTTGGCTACAATGCTGATTCTATAGAGTGAGTGATCGAAAATGATAAACGATAAAACGGTGGAGCTGAGTTTGCCCAACGTGGTCGGTTACGAGCGGATCGCCATGGGCTGTTCAGAAACATTTGCCAAGAACCTGGGCTTTAAGCGCGAACGCATCGAAGACCTGAAAACCGCGGTGGCCGAAGCCTGCCTGAATGCCATGAAACACGGCAACAAGGGGCAAGCAGACGCGCGCGTCATCGTTGTCATGAACTACAATGACGATTCGTTCCAGGTCGAAGTGTGGGACAAGGGCAACGGGATCGCTCAATTCCCCAACGATCCGGATATCGACAAGATCATCAATCAAATGGACCCCATGGTCGGTTTCGGCCTCTTTTTGATCAGAAAGCTGGTGGACAAAGTCGAGTTTAACAAAATTGACAGCCAGGGCCATGTCGTAAAAATGATCGTCAAAAAGAACTGATGCATTGCCCTGGAAACAGTGCGGTCTGGTATTGTTTTTCACCGAGGACGCTGAAGCGACAGATAGAACAAAGGACCTGATACCATATGGAACACCCCAACGGAATTAGTCTGGAAAACCATGCAACGGTGACCCTGATCAAGATCCAGGGGGACATCACGGCGTTTTCCGAATCCTTCCTGAATGAGGCCTATCAAAAGGCCAGCCAGGAAGGCACGGATCGGTTTTTGCTCCAGTTTGAACCGGAAGCCTATATCAACAGTGGCGGTATCGCCGTCTTGATTCAGCTGCTGGCGCTTTCACGAAAAAATGACCAGCGCATCGGGATCACCGGGCTGTCCGAACATTTCAAGAAAATTTTCAATATGGTGGGCATCACCAAATTTGCCCAGATATACCCGAGCACCGAACAGGCGCTGGAAGCCATGCAAAAGATGACCTGAAAAATGGCAATACTGTTTATGATGTCATCCCCGCGAAAGCCGGGATCCAATGGAATGGATAAATCGGCCAACGCACTCGCAGGGTTGACGTGAGTGGAGGCTTCTTGGGGAAATGCTAATAGACAGCCAATAAAAAACCAACTCGCATCAGGCACACGACGATGCAACTCGACAAAGACATTGAACAGGTCCGGCAATCATTAATGAAAGCCGATAAGATCCAGGAGGAACTGGACCGCCGCGTTTTTCACCTCAAGACCCTGTACGATGTCAGCAAAGACATCTACAGCAGCACCGATACCAAAACCATCCTTCGCAGCTTCCTGCTCATGTCCATTCGGGCAACTTCGGCGCCATGGAAGCGATCATCACCCTGGTCAATCTGCCCGAGAAAATTGCGCAACACCTGATCGCCATCGGT
>CAVONY010000005.1:0-50696 GCA_963697405.1 uncultured delta proteobacterium
TGTTAAGGTTGTGATTAATTGAGATCATTCCCAGCTTGGCCAGATTACAGATAACACAATTAGGAAGTGTCAGGTCAAGTAAATCTTCTTTTGACTGAAACCTTTATTGGGTAAACTCCTTAAAGCTATACAACACCAAGACCAATGAGGCTGCGGGCACCTGACTCTATGGCTTCTTCCGGCGAACGTGGTTTCCAACCAAGAATTTCCCGCGTAGAGCCTACATCCACCTCCCTTTTGATTTCTAATACTGGCACAAATCTAGCGACGCTACCATCAAATAATGCAATAGTTTTAAGGAGGAAATTCGGCATATCCCTGACAGAAATCTTTGACCGATATTCTGGAAAATGCTGTCGGAGAAAGATAGCCATTTCTTTCAACCAACGAAAACCACTGGAGCACAGAAACCTTCTTCCAACGGCCTCAGAAGACTCATAAGCAAGGCGGTGTAAAACGGCCACATCCCTGACATCTACAATCTCGAAACCAAGTTTCGGTACCAACGGATATTTGCCTTTAAGTATTTTGTATAGTATTTCCAAGCTAGATCCGTAATCAGACTCCAGTGCCGGTCCAAATACGAAGGATGGATTTATTACGACAAGTTCCGGTCCGCCTTTCTCCTCGACAAATTTCCATGCAGCTTTTTCGGCGAAAGTTTTGCTTAAGCTATATGGCGATTGGTCAGGATCATTTGTATTTGTCCAATCCGACTCCGAATACACGCGTGAGCCTTCCCGGCCTTTTCCCCATACTGCAGATACAGATGACGTCATCACTACTCTGGGGACATCCAGTTTTTTTGCAGCCTTCAGTACGTTTAAGGTCCCTTCGCGTGCTGGTCTGATTACCTCGCCCGGATCTTTGGGTTGAATAACGGGAACTGGCGACGCTACATGTAATACGCCGTCGCACCCTCGCATCGCTTTTTCCCAACTGTGCGGATCAGTCAATTCGGCTTGGGCGAATTCGAGGTTGTCGATGTTTTCAGTATGACCTTTTAAAATGTTAAAAATTTGTTCGGTTCTATCAAGATCACGAACGGTACCCATCACGTGATAGCCATTATTCAACAACTCCAAAATACAATGCGTACCAATAAATCCAGATGCTCCGGTTACAAGCAGTTTCTTTCCCATTTTTTAACTCCAGGAACGTTTAAATATCATAAATTTTTTATTCATTGCCAAAATGCTTTGTTGCACGAAGAACATATATGCCCAAGTTGCCACCACTAACAATTTTGGCCTTTTCGATGTTCAGTATTTCGAGTCTCAACCAATCTATATATTCCATTTGTGGCAATAAAATTCCGGAAATTATTGAAGTGCTCCAACCCAGCCATAATTTCAAAAAAGTATATTACCGATTTATACATCCATCCTTTAGGAAATTCTAATTCGCTCGGATGATAGTCAATGATCAATATGCGCCCCTCTTTTTTGAGGACACGTATCATTTCATCAAAAACCTTTGAGCGGAAAATGTCGGGCATTTCATGTAGTGTCAACATGGCAATGACCATGTCAAAAAAATCACTTGGATACTCCATTTTAGTCGCATCTCCCAACAGAAGTTCAGCTCGGCCACATAATTTATTTTTGGACACCGACAACATTGCAGGCGACGAATCGATTCCAAAGACGTTGCAACCAGCTTTTTGGTACTGGTTTAAGGTTGTTCCGGTACCGCACCCTACGTCCAATACATTCATCCCAGCCACAGGGGGATACATACCCATCCCTATCTGCCTTAACGCTCTATTGAAAGGTTCTACAAAGATATCATACTTTCGAGCAGACTTTTTATAGGGATCTTCTTTCATATTGTCTTATTCTTTTTTGGAAACATATTAATCTGGTTTTTTAAAGATGGTTCATGAAAAAGATAAATTTGACGCGTACAAATAATAAGAAAATTATAATTATCTATTGATTTTTAAATTAGTATACAAATATTATAAGAACAATACCTTTAATCTATTTTCTATCGGAAGGAGCTAACTGATGCCAGCAAAGAAAAAGGTTGATTACAAAAATTGCTTGAAATGGTTGAAAGCGGAAAACACCAGGCAGAAATAATGAAAGAATTTGCATTCAAGACCGCCGCTCAATTTAAGAATCATTATCTTAGTGCTCTGATTGAAGCTGGTAAGGCTCCAGAAATTGATACAAGCCGAGCTTCTAAGAAGTCTGCACCTGCGAAGGAGGCCTTCGTCAGCAAGCGTGGTAGTGTGGTTATTGCTAAGGGGTTAATCGAAGAGATGGGGTTTGCTGTAGGTGATAAATTCGCTGTTCGTAAAACCAAATCCGGAATATCTCTTAAAAAGCTTTAATCATTTTCATCAGGTTTTAGTATATGGAATAAGCAGGATTTGATGTTGTCTTTTTCAATTTACGACTGAAATCCTTTTATACATTTTGATCAGACCTTAATTTGGGAGGGTTCATGGCGACTGCAAAGAAACCAGCTGCAAAGAAAAAGGCAGTGAAGAGACCAGCAGCGAAAAAAACGGCTGCAAAAAAAACAGTAGCAAAGAAAGCGGTTGCGAAAGAACCAGCTGCGAAGAAAATCACAGCAAAGAAAAAGGTTGATTACACAAAACTGCTTAAATTGATTGAGAGCGGAAAACACCAGGCCGAAATAATGAAAGAATTTGCATTCAAGACCGCCGCTCAATTTAAAAATCATTATCTTAGTGCATTGATGAAAGCTGGAAAGGCTCCTGAAATAAAGACAAGCCGTGCTTCTACCAAGTCTGCACCTGCAAAAGAGGCCTTCGTCAGCAAACGTGGCAGCGTGGTAATCTCTAAGGCATTGATCGGTGAGATGGGATTTGCTGAGGGTGATAAATTTGCTGTCAGAAAAACGAAGGCAGGAATTTCGTTAAAGAAATTAGCTTAATCTTTTTGTTCATATTTTGGGGAGAAGCAGGTTCAGTTCAGGCCTGCTTTTTCATTTTTTGATCAATGATTAATACACAATCAACCCGTCCACCAGTTCAAAACACTCAGCCGGCACGATAGCGATTGAGCCGTCAATCCCATCTGCCAGCCCCGATACCGGTCATCCAAATCCAGAGCCACTGCACCAGGCAAGGAGCTAAACTCCCTCGTGAAATCACACTCATTGGGATTCCCATCTATCATCTGACCGACTGACCACATCCTTGTAGAAGGCCTATCCCGTGTGATGTATTCCCGTATCGATAGATGTTTATCGGGAACGTCTTTTTCCCATTCCAGCTTCTTCAGCGTGTGGAGACTTCCCACGATCACCAGTATTTTGGCCGATGGATTTCTATTCAACACTATCAACAATGACCGTGCCATCCATTCATCACGGGAAACAGTCCCATTGTACATGGAACTGGGTAGATCGATGGCCACCGGAATTGGCCCACCGGATTTTCGAAACACTTGGAACAGGTGCCGGTATTCTGGGCTATCGATCTGAGTGTGGAGCTTGATGTCATCCAGGCCGTCTCCAGTTTTCATGAAGACATCGATTTTTTCCTGCTGATCAGATGGTATTTCAAGGCCGACATGGGACACTCCGATACTTTTCCAAAGTCGGGATAAGTTCAGCGATGAAGCCAAGAATCTCGGGCTTCTTGTGCGTTGTTCCCAGGAATACGATATCGTTCTGCTTGGAGTTTGGAATGGATGTAATCGGCGGGCGGGAATAATTCGTTACTGCCTGCAAGCACTGTCAGCGGCAATATCAGTGTGGCTATTACGATAACTAATCCATTTCTTGACAGAATTTTCATAATGAGGTTATCATTTCTTTAGTTTCTTCCCTCCTTTTTTTAATCACACCAAACTCCGAGGGTGTCAACAATGAACAAACTTGAGCTCGTAGAGACACTGAAAAAATCAAATGGTTTGTCAAAATCAGAATCCAGTAAAGTCGTAGACCTTTTCTTTAACGAAATGTCAAACGCACTTGCCGCAGGTGATAGAGTTGAAATTCGTGGATTCTGTTCCTTCTTTGTAAAGGAATACGATTCCTATACCGGACGAAATCCAAAGACCGGTGAAAAGGTCAGTATTGCGCCGAAGAAGCTACCATTCTTTAAACCTGGAAAGGAATTGAAGGAAAGAGTGGATCGATAAGTCTCATGTACCAAGGCAGACCGCGATCTTGTGAAATGAAAAAGAAACAAAAACGAAAAGGAACTTCCAAACAATCGTATGGTGCGGTCGTATACAAAAAAGGTATGGATCTCTATTTACAAAATGATGATCCTACCTCAGCACTAAAATATCTAATCAAGGCCGCAAAAGCAGGATATACACAAGCATATGGTGAGATAGGGATAATCCTTCATCGGGAGAAGAACGATCCAGACAAGGCAGAGGAATGGTTCATAAAGGCAGAAAGATCTGATTCTCTATTTCCAGCAGCACGATATGAATATGGAATGCTGCATTACCTATCGAAGGACGATTGGGAAACTGGCCTTAAATATCTGCTTGAATCTGCAAACCAAGGATTTGAATTAGCCTACGGTGATATCGGAAGCATAACCTATATTTATAAAGAAAATATTGATGAAGCGGAAGAATGGTTCCGTAAGGCGGAACAATCAGATTGTCTCTTAGCTCCAGCTGCATATGATTACGGAGTGTTGCTATGGTTGGGTAAAGATAACTGGGAAGGTAGTTTTAAATATTTTCAAAAATCAGCAGAAGAAGGATTTGAGCCTGCTTACGGTCAACTTGGTACGATTCTCTATCTGGAAAAATTAGATATTGATGAAGCTGAAAGATGGTTTGAAAAGGCAGACGCAGCTGGTTGTCTTGATGCACCACAAGCACATGACTATGGAATGCTTTTGATTGAGGAAAGAGGCGATATAGAGAGAGGGAATCGGTATTTGAAGATGGCTGAGGAGGATGGATATTATTAAAAAGGTATTGTATCCATTTCCATGGTGATGATGTCAATCAATCACAAACGGAAAGCTCGTTATTACTTTTGGTAATACCCGCGAAGCATAAGAAGGTGTTGAATTTCATCTTCTTTTCGCTGACAGTATCTTACGGTGGTTTTGAGTTTGGAGACTTGAAGATAAATTGGATTCTTTTCTAGACAAAATATATTATCTGTTGTTTGTTATATTAGGGCTTTTCATGATCAGATATCGAGATGTCATGACTTTTAAGATCTTGAAATCCCAAAGAATGGCGGGATTTCTCTTCAAACGTGCTAACATGAGTAAAGACAATGAGTTGATTTATACGCGACGTCTTTGTCTCGTTATTGGTTTGGCTTTCATTATTTTTGGAATTTTTAAGCTTTTTTAGTGTAGATATCAGGCACCTGAAATAATACCGGTGTGCGAAAATAATCACAACAGGCGGAATCTTGTATTCATAGGCACTGCCGTGATACTTTGGCGATGACCAGATGGTATCGGTAAAATTTATATCAAACTTGATAACTGGACTTCTCTCAATGTATCACCAATGGACATCCAATCAGAACCGCAGCTAATGCAGCTAATAAATACACTACTTTGTGGTACATTTAAACCATTTGGCTGTGTATTATATTGACATCAATTTATAGCGTATTGTAATATTATTTATTCCTATCTTCGATGATGCTCTTAGCGCAAAGTTAAATTTAATCTACAGCAATATCAGGTATTTTCTGAAATTCCTTCCTTTTGCTGAGTCAAAGCGTTCCTCCGGCTGCTGAAACGGGTAATAGTTTTCATTTAATGTTTTATAAAGAGGTCAAAAGCCTGAACTTGACCTATCTTCCAACTACAAAACATCAAATGGAGGTCGCTATGAAACAGAAAGTTATCTTATCAGCGTTGTGTGTATTTTTTTGTTTAGTGACAAATGTTTTTTCAGGGGAGGTTGTAGGGTCAGACCAAATCAAGGAAATGCTGCTTAGACCCGGTGGATGGTTGGCAGAATGGCGTGGAAATATTAGTGGGGTGGTTGATTTTATTTTTGAAGAACGTGGAGAAAATGTAGTGGTTAAAATCCATAATGCTGCTTGGAATCAGAGTTGTGAGCGTGATGTAAAAATCACTTCTGATGTTATCAAACTTGATGGTTGCAATGAAACAGGTATTCAGTTGTATTACGACCCTAATGATAAAGAGTATCCATTTAAAGGCGAGAGCCCAAACGTCAATTATAAACTTAAAGCAAAATAGGCGAGTAGCTTTCTTACTGAAAAATGACCTTGTTTTCCTTAAGAGGACACCTCATTAATTTAAATAGGAAAGGGAGGGAAGGGTGATGAAAAGGTCATCAATAATATTTACGGTTGTTGCGATTTCTCTGGTATTTTATCAAACAACTCTTGCAGGAAATGAGAAAGGTTATGATTTAAATGGCGATTGGGATTCTATTTATGATAGCGGGGGCTATGGAACTTATGAAGATGTCGTGAGGATTACTCAGAAAGAAAATCAGTTTGTCGGGATTTATTTAATCAAAGGAGATAATCTGGTTGGTAAAAACGAAGAAAAGATAAGAGGTAAAATAAATGGTAATGTGATTAATGAGGTTTTCTTTAATGACATTATAGATGGGGCGACAATGGATCTACATTGGGCACCCAGCCAAGCAGAGATTAGACAAGATGGAAACGAAATCGTGATAATAAGGTTATGGAAAGAAAAGGGAGCAACGACAACTCGAACTTTATCATTAAAAAGGAAGTAGACGAAAAATTAAAATAATCGATTTGGAAGGGGTGAATTTATGTCGATGATTTGGGATAAAATTGAACATAAATAACTCCTTTTCCGACTACTGATACCTCTCCAACAACCTTGCAGATATCAGGCCCGTCATTTTCCTGCGATTCGGAAAAATAATCACAACGGGGCAAATCTTGTAAAAATAGCAGTTCACATGGTATCGTGGGGATCACCATCGCATATCAGGGAAATTCCCAGAGTTTCCAATTGGCAAGGTGCTCTCAATGTATCACAACGCGCCTGGATTATATTAAATACCGAACTCGCATTATGAAATTGCCAATCAGCAATCGACCAACAGGAACAATATATCATTTAGTTGATCATCAAATTGATAAAGCGCACGACAGTAAAAATGATCCATCATTGTTTATCACTTGATCCCTCAACTTATTACCTCTATGCATAAAAATATTAAATTTTAGCGAACCACAACTTATTGAAAAGTACTTCGATGGCTCCTTAAACCTGTATCTATTGCTGGTTGTCCATTATTGTCTCGATTTGAGTGGCCCTATCGCAGAGTTTGCCAAATGCAAAAACGTCATAGAAAAAGAGTTCCAGCCTTTATTATGTTGTTTCTGCTGTTTCCGTTATTGGCGCATTCCCAAACAAAGCAAAATGACTATGACGTCATCATTATAAACGGAATCATTTATGATGGTACCGGTGGTGCGCCGATAAAGGCTGATATAGGTATCAAAAATGACCGTATCGTTGCTGTCAGCAAGTTTGGGCTGGATAACGCACGAAAGGTAGTTGATGCACATGAGTTGGCCGTCGCGCCTGGCTTCATCAACATGTTATCATGGTCGGTGGTGTCGCTAATTGCGGATGGCCGCTCGCAAAGTGAAATTCGCCAGGGCGTGACAACCGAAATTTTCGGAGAGGGATTCTCGATGGGCCCCCTGAACGATGACATGAAGCATCGTATCATCGACGGTCAGACCGATTTCAAATTCGATATCCCCTGGACAACGCTTGCCGAATACCTCACGTACATTGAAAAGCGCGGCGTTTCTCCAAATATTGCTTCTTTTATTGGAGCAGCAACAATTCGCATCCATGTGCTGGGTTGGGAAGACACAAACTCCACACCAGCTCAGCTCGAACAGATGCGTGAACTGGTGCGCAGAGAGATGGCGGCTGGTGCGCTGGGCATCGGCTCGGCGCTGTTGTACGCTCCCGGCGCTTACGCCACCACCGAGGAACTGATCGAAATATGCAAGGTTGCAGCAGCGTACAATGGAAAATACATCTCGCACATCCGCGATGAGGGGCGCGGGCTGTTAAAGGCGGTTAAGGAGCTTATCCGCATCAGCGAGAAAGCAGAACTACCTGCTGAAATTTATCATCTGAAGGCGGCCGGTGAGGGGAACTGGAACCAGATGGACCGTGTGATAGATCTGATTAATAAGGCCAGGCGAAAAGGGTTGAAGATTACAGCGAACATGTATCTTTACACGGCGAGTTCGACCGGACTGAGCTCGCTTTTCCCCAAGTGGGCACACAGTGGAGGAGAGTCCGAACTTTATAGAAGACTGGAGGCTCCTGATACCCGTAAACGCATTGCCAAAACAATACGTGCGCAGGGCAATATGCCTCGCACCCTGCTTGTCGGTTTCAAATCGAAATCGCTTAGACCGCTCATCGGTAAAACACTGGATGAAGCCGCCGCGATGCGTGGCGAAGACAAGGTCGAAACAATTATGAATCTGGTGTTGGAAGACCAATCGCCTGTTTCGGCGGTCTTTTTTAATATGAGTGAAGAGAATATCAAGAAGCAGCTTCGCCTGCCCTGGGTATCGATTTGCTCTGATGGTGCTTCAATGGCCCCTGAAGGCATTTTCTTGCTATCGTCAACGCATCCACGCGCTTACGGAAACTTCGCACGCCTTCTCGGCAAGTATGTGCGAGAGGAAAAAGTGATATCCCTTCAGGAAGCAGTGCGTCGTATGACTGGTTTACCCGCTACCAATTTAGGTCTTGATCATCGCGGTTTTCTAAAAGAGGGCATGTTTGCAGATATCGTTGTGTTTGATCCGAAAACTATCCAGGACCAGGCAAGTTATGAAGACCCTCACAAGTACGCTGTTGGAATGAAGCATGTCTTTGTCAATGGCGTCCAGGTCCTCAAGGATGGAATTCACACTGGGGCGAAACCAGGAAGAGCATTATGGGGGCCGGGAAAAGTAAGATAAGGAAAAGGCTAACTATCGTAAAGCCAAAAATAAAGATCAAGTCGATCAATTTGAATCAGGAAACAAATCCCCGATATCTATCTGACTCGAACAAAAACCAACTTTATGGTAGCCTAATATTTTGCAGGTATGGGACGGACAAGGTGTTGTGATACCTCCAACGACCATGCAGATATCGCCCATGGCGATTTTCAACGATGTTCGAAAATAATCGTAGCGGACCAAATCTTGTAAAAATAGTGGTTCACATGGTATCGTAGGGATTACAAAGACATATCGGGGTAATTTACAAAAAATCCAATTACTAAGATCGTCTCAATATATCTTTACCCCTTGACCATCGGAATCAATCCGTTCTATTTTTTGTTATCGGCTGTTATTCGCAGCTCCTTCCAAATTGATGCTGAATTGTCTTCATCTTCACCTATACCCGACATTTGAACCGTGATTTCAGTCCGAGTATCTCTAAGCCAGACATTTAACGTTCTCTGAAGAAAGGAGTAAAAGCCATGATACGATCCAGATTGTTTATCGTTTTAACTATGGTCCTTTTATTCGGAATAGCTATGGCTGGATTGGTCCAAGCCCAGAAAGTTAAAACAATAAAGTTGCCGAACGGTGAAGAGGTAGTGGATATAAACGGAGAGTGGGATACTCAGATAGAAAACTATGGATCATGGAGTCAATATGGAAAATATTCTACAATTACCGAAATTAAGCAAGAAGGTGGTTCATTTGTTGGAATCAGGTTAAAGGCTACAACTTACCATCCCGCTGGTAGTGAAACTTTTCGTGGTGAGCTTGATACGAACGGCATTAAAAAGCTACAATTAATGACGGGAATGGGTCCGATAGATGCAGTCGGGGAAATAAGTGATGATGGGAAAACGATTACGGTGGATGCCCATGAAAAATCCAAATCAACTATGACGAGGAAATAGAATGACATTTGTATTTTGATAATTGTAATGCATCAACGGCTCATGTCCCTTCCGAAAAGCTGAGCTTAAGAGGTGTTGTTGGTTAAAGGGAAAAGACTATTGTGATTATCAATTCAACCGGAGGGCAAAATGAAACGATTAGAAATTTCACTAATTTTACGATTTTTTGGCCTTCAATCTTTAATATTATTAAGTCTTTTTACAACAGCCCAAGCTCAAAATAATTTTGAATATGTAGAATGTAGTTTTGGATTTCATATGCCTCTTCACAGTGATTCTAATCTTCCAAATGTAAATAATTTTCATCAAAGAGGTGTTATCGAAAGTACATCGGGTAATAGATTTTTAGACAAAGCTACTTTCTATCTTGAGGGTATACAAGTAGGTTCAAATTTGAATGATATACGATTAGGAAAACGTGGAAAAGGAAACGGTAGATATGAAATTATCATTATGGACGAAGATGGAGATATGATACTTGGTTATGAGATAGCTAATGAGGATAAGCTTTACGCAAAATTTACGCATGGCACAGGAAAATATGAAGGTATAATTGGAAGCTATGAAGTAATTGACTTGAGTGAAAAGCCAGAGAAACTATTGGACTCCCTAAAAGAGCACATAGACATGATGCCTCCAATTGACACCGGTTACGCTAAGGAAAGAAGGTCTTATGAAATTTGTCACACCGTTAGAGGCGTATATGAAATAAAGTCGAAATAATACCTTAACAAATAGGCAGTCACTAAAACCGGTGCTTGCTCCAACAACCATGCAGATATCAGGCCCGACATTTTCCTGCGATTCTGAAAAATATTTACAGCTGGCGAAATCTTGCGCTGGCAACTGTTCCCGTAGTGCGTTCAAGATTTCCGAAGCACATCGACAATTGATACTTACTGGTTAGAACGCATCGAACACCCATCCGGGACCGGCATAGCCAGTCCCCTTTAAGGGGGTGGGGGTTTCTACAGCGATCTAAAATTGAGATGAATGTTTATTCATGGAACCTCCAATAAAGTCGAAATGAAAATCTATCTAAAGACAGGAAATTTGAAGTGTCTGATACGATACCTCTAGAAGGAATTCTGCTTTCTTCTGGAGGCCATTAAAATTATTAGATGAATAAGAAGCGCATTAATTTTTTAAGATCGCTTATTAGACATTGCTGGACTCATAAGGCTTAGAAAGGAGATTAAACATGATTACAATAGGAATCTCTCAATGGACTACAGAATCCGCTAATGAAATAGGAAAACGTTTTCTTGAAATTAAACCCCTCCCTGATTTTATTCAGATGATTGGCCCTTATACATATCCTGATGGAAATGATGGGATAACAGCTATTACAATTTTTAAATACGATAAAACTAAGGCTGGTGAGGCAAATGGAGCGATCGGAAATCTTTATATCCTTTTTTACGGTGTGCAAGGATTCCGATATTCACTGAAACTTGCAGCAGGGAGTGCTGCTACAATGAAAATGATGGGATTTGAATAGGGTTAGACTGCAGGGTCAGTTATGGCCCTGCTTTCTTATTGTTGAACTACAGCTCCAACATCCTTGTAGATATTAGGTCCGTCATTTTTCTGTGATTCGGAAAAATAATCACAATGGGTCAAATCTTGCCAAAACGCTGACTCAGGTGGTATCGTGGGTGGCAGCAATTCACAAAAAACTATTGCGTCATAGGTTTTGTGTATTAACAGTTCGCGTAGCCGAGATACTCTCAATATGTCTGTCTTTTGAAAATTATTGACGTAACCAAGGGGGAATTGGCTCATGACAGGATTAATTATTATTTCTATAATAACCATATCATGTGCGTTTCTTCTTTGGTTTATTGCCGATAAAAGAGGGGCAAACACACTATTTTGGGCTATTATGGGAGCTGTTTTTGGACCATTAGCCATTCCATTTATATTTCTTACGAAAGATAAATCTACCAAGTCCAATCGATCAAATAATATGTGATTTTGATGATATCTGAAGTTTGTTTTCCCTTTTAATTATCTCAATGTATCACCACATTGCCCACCCATTAGAATTCCCGTTACTCCGATATAAAAACACCACAATGTGGCATCAACTTACTGTTTTTACAATTTAAAATTTGACACAACCTTTTGTATTAAGTAACCTAACATATTCGGTCCCTCCGCATATGGTGCTTTAAGCGCAAGTCCATCCTGAAATTTTGTGAAATTTTCAACTATCTAAAGTCTCCTTTTGGTCGCTCAGGCTCTAATTATCTTTCCTTCTGAAATAAGGTGTTGGTGTCCCTTTAGTTTTAACCTGTATCTCAGGTAAAGATTCAATGGAGACTCCCCTCAAATTGTGCATACTTGGTCCCAATAGAACATTATTTGTTCTGTTGGGCCACAAGGCATTCTTAATAGAATGCTCAATTGTATGTATCGGTTCAACTTAAACTTATCAAATAAATCGTAAGATATTAAGAGGGGGTCCAAATGAGAAGAATCACTCTTGTTCTGATGATTTCATTACTGTCCATTTTTGTGTCAGCAGCAGTGGTAATTGCTGATGGCAAGGATGGCAAGAGGTTCAGTGGGGTCTACGAAATGATTGCAAGGGGCAACGCTCTGATTTCAACAACTGGTTTCACCAAAACAGATAATGGATGGATCGCAAATGCTGGTGGTCAGGTATGGGGCACAATCGACATGGCCTATGGCACTTGGATATTTGAACGTGACGGGACAGGAACCGTAGAGGGCAAGAACTTTGCGTTTGACCTTCCGCCCGGTAATCCTGTACATGGAGTTAGAGCGCGTGACAATGATGTGTATATGGAATTTGAGTACTATGTTAGTAGCGGGGGAGCGATTAGTATCTCGGTGACATACCCAAATGAGCCTCCTCCTGGTAATGACCTCACCATGTTAGACATGGAAGGTATGGTCTCTCAGGACCGAAAGACTATTACGCTTCATAGTGAATATGTAGAGTTCAACGATAATGTGATCTTTATGGCCTCGCGTGTCTTGATCCGTGTCAAGAAAAAGGCGAAAGATGAAGACTAACGTTTTTACATGAAAGTTATCTCTGTTAAGGGGTAGGGCATTTCTTTAAGCCCTGCCTCTTACAATCTTAGGTTACCGCTTCTAAAATATTGTGATACCTCCAACACATCAACGGTGGGGATGGCTTCTGGAAAGTGCTGATAACATATGTCAAGCGAAGTCTTAACCCGCTTTCAGATTCTGTTAATTTTAGTATAGGTCCGGAGACTGTAGATGGAATCGCCTACACGGATCTCCAATTTACATATTTGAAACAGAAAAAGCTCTTGTTGAAATTCTAAACGGCGCAATAGGCAAATGTTGCGCATCTATTTAGATACAACTTTTGTGCCTTGTACTGATCAACATCTTTACCACCTGCATTTTCGAATTGTTGTTTAGTCTCGATATTATTGTCGATATTCTGAATCTAATTTTTCTTATTTAAAAAACCTTGATCAATTTGATTACCAAATTCAGTCCAATTAGCACTCAATGCATTCAATATCCTGTTTAGGCTTCTAAATGAAGGATTTCGCTCACCACGCTCCACGCTTCCTACATAAGTCCGATGGAGCGAAGCTTTTTCAGCTAATTTTTCTTGAGAAACCCCCATTGCCTCTCTGAAAGCCCGCAAGACAGCACCAAGAACATTCAAGTCATTTGTGGATGATTTCATGCCTTGACAAATAACTGTAATGATGACTATAAGTCTACAGACTATAAGTATCAATAAGGATTAAAATAGGGTGGGAAATTTTTTTTAGCTATGATTGGATAACCATTTTGCCAGATATACAGAGAGGGGCCCTTCAATCGAATAGGGCATCTGGAGATGTCATGAATCAAGAAATTATCAAACACGACGACCAACAGCTGTTTCAGGAATTATTCGATCGTCTAGACGAAGATGGTATTTCTGCATTTCTTCCACAAAATCTGTCCGATGAACATATAAGCTTTTTAATTAACAGCATAACCTCTATTTCTGATGAAGAAAAAGAAGCAATAAGGCTAACTCCTGCATTTTTTGTGGTGACTTCAATTCTCCTTTTTAAACAAAAATCTGAAAAGGTTATATTTACGCAGAAGGAAATCGTTAACTATTTATACGCGTACTTTCGGGTATTGGTCTTTGAAAGGACAAATAGGGTTGAAAAGTTCTCAACGGAGGGTCCAACCTTGGAAAATATATTCGATATTACAGTATATTGAATATGATTTAGGGGGTTAATGATTGTGGAAAAAAATGCAGAAAAAAAATATCGCAAGATCTTGAATGCCATGGACGTGGATGAAGCGGTGGCTTTTGTATCACAAAAAGTAAAGGAAGCCATCGAATCCTGCCAGAAACTACAAAAAACCGTAGCTAATAAAAAACTAAAGCGACGAGACTCATCCGAATACAAAAAACAATTACATGATCTTATTGATCTTGGACTTAAGTTATACACGGCAGAGGGCCTCATCATCTTTCTTTCAACCAAAATGTCCGAATTTGGCGGTCTGTCTGGTTACGAAATGGTTGCAGAGGGTAGGTTTGATTCCGTTAAAGCCGTTCTGTCTGCAGATTTCGAGGGGTTAGGCACTTAATCCAGTATAATTTCGCTTATCAGGGCCCGAACGTATCTTAAACCCACCGTGAAATAGTCTCGCATGGGTATCTAATTCGGGTCGATTAAATTTTGCCCGGCGTCACTGTCCATTCCGCAAGAGCCCTGTAAATAGCAGTCTATTTTAAAATTCCTTCGTTTTTCGAGACCCCGTTAATTTTGCACCGCATTTCAAAAGGAAACTTCAGGCTTTTATATTTTCCCCCATGAACCAAATTCCAAGAAACGTCCATTTGAAGAGGGTAGGGCGTTGAACAAAGGAGAAAAACCGTAACGGTGTTTCGTTTTCGCTCCTTTCTCTCGGACAAACCTCCATGCCAAGGGGCGTATTGTTTTTTTGGTATCAGAATATTCTGCAGGCACTCTCCTTAACGCATGATCAATGCACGTTCTGAAACCGCTGCCACCAAGCCGAGCTTTGAACCGCTTCACACCAACCTAAAAATTAACACAGTTTCCAAACAGGTCAATTCGGTCAAAAATAATGAGCCGGAAAACATCAAACCAATCAATTTATAAAAAGGACTCAGTAAAAAGTACAAATAAAATTCATGTATCTAATCATCGCCTTCATGAATGTTATCCTTTTCACAGATTAACTGAATAAACAAAGACTCAATTTGTGGATTTACAAACCCTACTGTTCTATTTGAAATTTAGAATGAATATGCCATTATCCATTTAAAGCCTATTATGAATAAAAAATGATCAATGGGATAATTTTCTTTTATACCCACTTGAAAAAATTCTGATAATTAGTATTATCATTACGTAACTCGCAAAAGCGGGTATCCCCCCTTCAGCTAAAGGGGAAGGGCCGTATAATAGCAGTGTAATGCTAAAGAATCCTCAGGCTGTTAGGCCCGAACAATATAGCTCCCAGGATATTCAAAGCGCTGAATGCCACAGTAATATCCAACATGGAGTTTATTGTTTGTGGTAAACAACTGAGAATGAATGACGAGGCTGCTATAAAAAGCTGGCCGATTATAATAGATAGGTCCGTCACCACGATCTAATTTTTATATAGACTGGAGTATGACGGTAATCAGGTTCATGTTTGCGATTGTTAAATATAATCATTAGTAGTTTTTTTTGTAAAAACAATTGCGTGGATAAGTGCGCCCAAAAATAGTCATTATACCATTTTGTGGGTTTTTATCTACCAACTTAGAACAAAACATGTTTGTTGGTTTTTTTTAAAAGACGAAATTGATTTACTATAATCCCTCCTGTATTATCAACGGAACCTTATTAACCTCCTGAAATATCGATTTTTCCAAAGATACGTCTGCCTTTCATCCCTCCAATCAGAACATATTTATGTTAATAAAGATCATCATTATTATTTTTCTGCCTATTCGGTACTATTGAAATAAAACGATGCTTTAACAATTACAATCATCCTGGTCGAATGGCCGACCCGGAAAAAATTCTACTACTTCAATTTTTCTTGAAAAACTTCAGATAATTAAAAAAAATAAATAAGATATCAAATACATACAAAGTTGAAATAGAAATTCAATCCCAATTTGTATTCCCCATTTCTGCCATATATGGCTCATTTCCATAGTAAATTTTATTCTGATATAATTAGTAGTACCTTCTCGGTTATTTCCCGAAAGGTAGATAAATTTTTACGATATAAAGATTGGGTCAGATATGGATGAAATAACGAAAAGTGCAATCTTCAATGAAATAATCGAGATTAAAGATAGGGTGAATAAACTTTCCCAAACCTTTGCGGAAGCGGTGAATGATTCCATTACAATTAATAAAAACTTTGAGGTAAAAGATTACCTCTACATTCCGGAACATTTAAAAAATAAAAAAATGGGTTAGTTGGAACTATTATAGGTGGGGTTAATTAATTATTTTATTAATAATGGAATTGGAAAACTTTAGGTGAGTATGAAGGAATTTTTATTAAGGAGGGAATAAATGTCCTATGGAAAACTGAAGGATGGTCGCTGGTATGTTCAATATTATGTGACTGATGAAAAAGGCAAAAAAAAGCAAAAACGTGAATATTTTGGTCGCGGAGCTTCTGCTAAAGCTTCTGCTAAAGCTCGAAACCAGGAAATAAAGGCATTGAAAAGCGAAGTGCTCATAAAAACAACTGGTATCACGTTTCCTGAGTTGTCGGTTGAGTATCAGAAAGCAAAGTTCAAGGAAACAGGCGGTATTTCGATTAATGAACAGAAAAATATTCATTACAAATTAGAGCGTTTCATTCTGCCTTTTTTCAAAAACAAAAAAGTCCTTTTAATAAATGACTTCGTCATGGATGATTACAGGAATAAGCGACTTAAAATGTGGGCTGATAAGAAAAAAACTCGTACAGTCAAAGCTACAACAATTAGGCGGGAGATGTCTATTATAAAAGCGATCATCAATTGGGGGGTTAATCATAAACCTCAATTGGTTCCGTATAATCCGATTGCTGCGTATGAGTTGCCAAAACGTGACGATGAAGTTTTTCCGCCGCCTAAGGACAGTGACATTATAAGCATAATTGCAGCCGCACCTGATCATCTTCGCCGGGCAATTCTGCTTAATCTGTCAACTGGTGCTAGAGCCGGTGAAACAGAGTTGTTAAACATCAGATGGGAATATCAGGATTTGGAGAGCAATATTGTTGTAATTTTTTCAGCTAAATCTGAAAAACCTAACTATCGCCGAATCCCTGTCAGTGATGAAATGGTTGAATTGCTAAATGAGTGGAAAATAGAGGACCTCGCTTTGTTGAAAAGAGTCACCACAAGACGCGAAAAAGAGGCTGCCAGAATAGGACTCTGTGATTATACCAACAAAGCGGCCGAGCTAACCTTGGATGATGTCACTGGACCCATCATCCATTTTCGGGGGAGACCGATAAAACGGTATAAAAGGGCATGGAAAGAAACTCTGGAAAGGGCCAAAATCAAAAGGAGGCTCAGGCCATACGACTTGCGGCATTATTTTGCAACAACCCTTATCGAAAACGGGGGAGCCGGGATAAAAACGGTGTCCGATTTAATGGGCAATACGCCTGAGACTGCAGCACGGTACTATGATCATTCCAACTCGGAGCACAAAAGGAAAGCAGTAAACGCATTGCCGTCGGTCAAAAAATTGATCGAGCTAAGCAATAAAATGAGCAAGAGCGATCAACCCGGATAGAAAAGGTGTCAGAGATCGCAAAAGGGCAGGGTAGTTGGTAACGATAAAAGTTACCAAAAAAACAAAAAGGGTTACGGAAGATTTCCGTAACCCTTTGTTTTTTATGGTCGGGACAGCAGGATTTGAACCTGCGACCCCAGCGTCCCGAACGCTGTGCTCTACCAGACTGAGCCATGTCCCGATGGGTGGTCCTTGTATGTCAAGGCATCTAAAAAGTCAATAGGTCGAAGCGCGTTTGTGATACCCTTTTTTAGCGGGTGAAGGGGTTGTCCAGAACGATGGTCTCATCTCTTCCCGGCCCAACCGAAACAATCTGGATCGGTACGCCGGTCAAGGCCTCGATGCGGGCGAGATATTGACGGGCGACATCGGGCAGGTCCTGGTAGCGTCTTATTTCTCGAATATCCTGGCGCCACCCGGCCAGGGTTTCATATATCGGCTTGCAAGCAGCCAGGTGGTTGAGATTGGCCGGTACGTCATTGATGCGCTGGCCATTGTGTTCATAGGCGGTACAGATTTTTAATTCGTCCAGTTCGCCGAGCACATCGAGTTTGGTAATGGCCAGACCGGTCAGTCCGTTCAGCCTCACCGCATTGTTGAGGATGACCGTATCCAGCCAGCCGCAACGACGCCGACGGCCGGTGGTGGCGCCGAATTCCGCGCCGGTCTGTTGAATCCGGTCGCCGATATCGTCAAACAGTTCCGACGGGAACGGACCGGCGCCCACGCGGGTGGTGTATGCCTTGACGATGCCGATTACGCCGTGGATGTCTTTCGGACCGACGCCGCTGCCGCAGCAGGCATTGCCGGAGGCGGTGTTGGAAGAGGTGACATAGGGGTAGGTGCCGTGATCGATATCCAGATGGGTACCCTGGGCGCCTTCGAACAAAATCTGTTTGCCGGCGTTGCCGGCCTTTTGCAAGGCCACGGAAACGTTGGTGACGTAAGGCTTCAACCGATTGGCGAATTGGGTGTACTGGTCCCGCAACGACCCGAGATCCACGGTATCCATGCCGAGGAATTTTTCCAGGTAAAAATTCTTTTCAGGAACGATGGCCTGCAGGCGCTCGTCAAAGGATTCGGGGTCTATCAGGTCCACAAAACGAACACCGCGCCGGGTGGCCTTGTCTTCGTAACTGGGTCCGATGCCGCGGCCGGTGGTGCCGATCTTTTTATCGCCCTTCATCCGTTCACGACCGTGGTCGACCCGTTTGTGATAGGGCATGATCACGTGGGCCCGGTCGCTGATCTTGAGAATGTCGGGACCGACTGCAATCCCTTTGGATTCCAGGTAATCGATCTCTTCGATCAAGACCTCGGGGTCCACGACGACCCCGTTGCCGATGACGCAGATTTTCTTCTGAAGAATTCCGGAAGGGATCAGGTGACTGATGAACTGTTCGCCATCCACAACCATGGTGTGACCGGCATTGTTGCCGCCCTGGAATCGCACCACCACGTCGGCGTCAGCGGCCAGAAGATCCACGATTTTTCCTTTTCCCTCATCACCCCACTGGGTTCCAACAATTACGATATTTGCCACGAGATGCTCCTTCATCAATATAATCAACCGAAAGGCGTAAAAAGGCGTTTGCCGTGTGTTTCATTAGGTTTTGCGCCGTTTGCGGAAAAACTCCTGGATCACCAACCGGCAACGGTCTGCACAAATTCCCTGAATAATCTCGACCTGATGGTTGAGTCGCGAGTCCTGACCGAGGTGGTAAAGGCTGCCGGCCGCGCCCCATTTCGGGTCGGGCGCCCCGAAGACGACTGTTTTTACCCGGGCGTGGACAATGGCCCCCATGCACATGGCACAAGGCTCAATGCTAACATAGAGCGTAGTCCTTAACAAACGATAATTTTTAATCCGGCGGGCGGCCGAACGAAGGACATTGATCTCTGCATGGGCCGATGGATCGCAGCTGCTGATGGTTCGGTTGTGGTCCCGTGCGATTACCTGGTTGTCGGCATTTACGATGACTGCACCCACCGGCACCTCACCCATTTGACCGGCGACAATGGCCTGATCGATAGCCATCTGCATGAAGTGTTCGTGAGGGCGTGTCATGGCTGGACAGTCTACTTTTTTTTGGCTTTGATCAATACCTTTTTAGTCTCTTTGCAGAAACGCGGGCTATGGGTCTATTCCAAGGCATATCGCTTCAGATGAAACCGTTACTGTGTATGCACAATGAAAGAATTGATGGATTCGAAAAAATTCGCATTTCCGACGGGTTCGTAAAAACGCCGAGATCAAGGCTTGCGGGCCGCGAAAGCGAGCTTGAGCGAGCGAACCGGAAATCGATCACCATCTTTTCGGCGGACATTCGAAGAATGTCCAATCCCGAGGAATGAGGAGTACTTACGGTACTCCGCAGTGACGAAGGATGAAGCGTAACGCAGATATCGGCGTTTTTACGAATCCGTCAAAGAATTCATTGACATGCTCCTCCGTTTGGCTTAAGAAGCAGTCCAACTTTTTAGCGCCCGTAGCTCAGCTGGATAGAGTGCCGGACTACGAATCCGTAGGTCGCAGGTTCGAATCCTGCCGGGCGCGCCATAGGTCGCAGGTTCGAATCCTGCCGGGCGCGCCATAAAAAAACAAGGGGTTACAGGCATTGACCGGTAGCCCCTTTCTCTTTCCTGACAATCATGTAAGCATACCCGGTAAGCACTGTCGATCAATACCATAATTTGATTGGCTCGGGTGTTGGCACCGTTTTGGACTTTTTCTTTCTCCGTTGAGTATTTTATTAATGGCTTCATGAATGTCTGAGGACTTTTGGTTTCTCTAAACTGCGATTGATGGTAAGTAGGTAATGCGACAAACCGGCAGAGGCGTTACGACCGTTACGTTGAAACGATCACAAGGTTGATTTAACGGCAAGCCAATGAATGCCACTTCAACTTCACAACCCGCCCAACCCCAGTTGGGCCATCAGGATTGGCAGCGAATTTTAGATGCCGTTTCCGATGGCCTGATCATCACCGATCCGCATTTTACCATTTTATTTGTCAATCGGGCGTTTGCCGCGCTATCGGACGTTGACGCAAGTAGCCTGGTCGGAAAAAAGTGCCATGACGTATTTGCATGCGAACTTTGTTCAACCCCCAAATGCCCGTTGACCACCCTTCAGTCCTTAGACGAGCAACTGGTTTTCGACCATGAGCCCCACTGCAAGAACGGGAAGCATGCACCATGGATCGTAACCATCACGGCCTATCCGGATGCAAGCGGCGATCTCGGGGGATATGTCGAACGCTTCACGGACGCCAGCGCTTTCCGACGAGTCAAGCAGGCACTGACTCGCAGCCATGATCGACTGCGCAAAAACATGGGCGCCATCATTCAGGCGATGTCCACGACGATAGAGAAACGCGATCCGTATACCGCGGGTCACCAGAGGCGGGTGACCAAATTGTGCCGCGCCATCGCCACGCGATTGGGCTTTACCTGGGAACGCATTCAGGGCCTGCGCATGGCTGCCGCCATCCACGATTTGGGGAAAATACATGTTCCATCCGCTATTTTAAACAAACCCGGACCGATTTCAGAGCATGAGTTAGCCATCATCCAGATGCACCCACGCACCGCCTACGACATCCTCAAGGAGATTCAGTTTCCCTGGCCGCTCGCCGAAACCATCTACCAACACCACGAGCGATTGGACGGCAGCGGATATCCGCGTCAGTTCAAAGGGGACCAGATCCTTCTGGAAGCGCGTATATTGGCAGTGGCGGACGTGGTGGAGTCCATCGCGTCCTTTCGCCCATACCGACCTCAATTAGGCCTTCAGGCCGCGCTCGATGAGATAGAATCACAAAAAGGGGTGTTGTATGACGCGTCGGTGGTAGAGGTCTGTGCGGCGCTATTCAACCGGCAGGCGTTTGATTTTGAAACCAAGTCCTGGCAGAAGTACACCTGATCGCGAAGGATTCATCGGACCTCGAAGTAAAGGCGCCGCAGCACTTTTCCGCCGGCCGTGGCGATATCGACTCGCCATTCACCCCGATAACGATCACCTGAAAGGCTCTTGGCACTCCATGTCCGCCAGTAGGCGGACCGGACATCCAGGGTGACATCACTGATTTTTTGCCCATCAAAATAATAGATATGCCGAATTTGGGTTGGAACCTGCCTGGCTTCAATTTCGTTCCACACAAAAACCCGCTGGGTCGATAGGGGAAAAGAGGTATCGACACCCACCGGCATGCGATTTTTTACTTCAGCACAGACGCTGGCCTGCAACACTTTTAGGAGTGCATCGGCTGTTGTCGCTTCCGGCAATGGCGCGTCCGTCAACACGCTTTGGCCTGATCGCGTCTGGATTGCGGTGCCGGCGGTGGTTTGGCCTGGGTTGGCATTCTCTGCCGCCGAAGATGAACCGGATAATGGGGTGCCGGTTGGTATAGCAGGATTGGTCGCGGCGGCTGAACTTTCGGGTTTTAATTTGGTGCGGGGCGTCGCTGCATCGGGATCGGTGGCCAATGGTGCCGGCAGCTTTTGAGCCTCAGGCGGGTTGCCTGGCTCAGCGGTTTTCGAACTGTCGGCCTGACCCTTGCGTTGATCGGCACTTGAGGATGCATCAGTGGATGGTGAAGGCGAGATTGATTTTTCGGAATCAATGGCAGTAAGCGTGCGTGTTTCCTCGTCTTGCGCGTGTTGCGATTCGGCAACTGGCAGTGGATTGAGGTCATAGATGAACAGATGATAGAATCCGAATCCGGCAAGCACCAGGATAGCGATGCCCAGCAGGGCCATGGATGCATACAGGCAGGACCGCGATGCAGCGATCCGCTTAAAAAATGAAACAACGATGTCGAACACATTCCCGTTTGTTCGTATGGATGCACCGATGGTTTTGATCGAGGTCCCAGCTGCCTTGAATGAGGCGCTGTTGATCGGTACGGATGATGCCATGGTACTGAAAAACGGTTTAATTTTGCCAAACAGGGAAACCTGCGGTTGCTTCGACTCCTTCGCTTCGGGCTTTTCGGGCAGGCGGTTCCTCCGATTGTGCGCCGAGGGGTCGGGTTGAATGTCCTCGGTTTGAATTTGCTTTCTATTTAAGGCCTCGTACAATGAAATGGCTTCGTCTACGTTTCCCTCGATTAGTCTGGAGTAGGATGCGATATATCCTTTGACATAAGGGCCTTGTGGAAGCTTCTCAAACTCATCATTTTCTATGAATTTCAGATATAACTCTGAAATTTTAGTCAATTGGGACAGTTCAGGTATACTGATATTTTTGGATTCCCTCGCTTTTTTCAGGTAGCCGCCAACAGTTTCCATCTTACAGTCCCGACCGGTAGGGGGTCGTTAACCAAACCCGTGCATGTCATGGCGCAACATCGGGAAAGACGAAATCAGTCCGACGCAGCGCTTATCGATAAAGATATCGGAATATTTGAATCAATTCAAGGCCAATGCATTTGAAATCGTCCAGACCTGATCGGGCCCGACTTTTTATTCCTCCACGCGGCAAGCCGCGGAAAAGGTTCTGCCTGTAACGGCAGTGCTGCGCAGCACCGCAAGGATGACAATCGATTCCCCATTCGCTCGATAACCCCGCCGCAACGGCTGGGAATGGGTTCGCTATTGCGGTTCAACAGCCATCATCGGCAGCGATACGGATTCGTTGCCGGCTGTCAGGAAATGGTCAGTTTGCAAAAATCGAACATACATCGGGTGCTTATCTCCCGGGCCACTGCTTCGGGGACGGAACCTTGCCACGGCCCGGGTCCTTTTTGGACCTGCTCGAGAATCGCTTCCGGCCAGATATGCATATGGGCTGGATTGTAATTTTGAATCGATAGGATTTTATGGTTGGCGAGCAGGTGGGCATAGAAGTGTTTCAAATGCTCGGGGACGGGAAAGCTCTCGGTGGTAACCAGGTCATCGGGATTGCCGTCCCGGTACATGGGGTATACAAATATCAGCGTGTCGCGGTCGAACAGGGCGCCAAACGCACCGATAATGCCTCCCTTCAATCCATCATAGTAGGCGTCGTTAAACAGGGTTTCCAGGTTGGGAATACCCATAACGAAGGCCACCTTGCCCCGGGTATACCGACCCAGATAGTCGGACAGGCGAAAATAGCGCAGGTAGTTGGAAACGATGACGGGGTAATTCAAAATGTTCAGGCAGTCGACCCGATCGAGAATGTCTTGCATGTCATAACTGTTTTGTTTGCGCATCTCGGCGACTGAAATTTCCGGAGCCATGATAGGAGGGGCGGAACCGGCCTCGCACATGCGGGCGAATAATTCCATGCCACTCTTCATCATGTCTACGCTCACATGGGTCACAGGCCTGAACATGGCGCGCATGACCATCACATCTCGGTTGTAGAACAATTCCGACGGATGCACCAAGGTTTTGCGGTCGGCGCCGAAGACCACCGCATCGGTCAATTCCGTCTGGACCAGTTTCAAGGCCATGTAACGATTGTCGATATCGGCAAAGTAATTGCCGCTAAAACGAATCAGGTCGACCTCCAACCGTCCCCACTTCAGGTTTTCTCCCAGGGATTGGATGAGGCGTTCCGGGCGGGAATGAAAGTGAAAGGCGCCATAGATCAGGTTGACACCCAATATGCCCACGGCTTCCTGCTGCTGGTCATTGCTTTCATCCAGCATGCGAATATGGATCAGAATTTCACTCGGATCGGCACCGGGCGTCACCTGAAATTTAATCCCCAACCAGCCATGGCATTCGCCCTGCTGGCTGTAGCTTCGTGCGGTTACCGTATCGGCGAAGGCAAAATAGGTCGAGGTTTTGGGGCGCTTGTCGCCGACCCGGTGCAATACCAGGTTGAATTCCTTGTCGAGCATCTTTTTTACCCGACTTTCGGTTACGTAACGCTTGTCCTTCTCTTCGCCATAGATGGCATCGCTGAACGACATATCGTAGGCCGATATGGTTTTGGCGATGGTGCCGGCAGCACCGCCGGCCCGGAAAAAACAGCGTGAGACCTCCTGCCCGGCACCGATTTCTGCGATGGTGCCGTATTTGTCGTGGTCCATGTTAAAAGCAAAGGCCTTTTGCATCGTGGTGAGGGTCTCTTCGGCCATGACCATTCTCCGCAAGGGTTCCTGTGAAATAGTGGTTAACACACCTCAACACCGAGGGTGATGCCGGAGGGTTAAGGTGTCCCGCATCAGCAACCTTACCCCATGATTGCATTAAAAGCACAACAAATACCGTTTAACAACTGGATATCAAAAAATGAAATCTAAAATTAGCGGTTTTTGACTGGCACTTCACGCTTACCGCGAAGCCTTGGAATGACCGGTAGGATAGTCAACTATACTTTTTTCAGCCCCAACCCCAAGAAGCACCCCAATTAAAAAGGCTGGCCATTCAATCGAGTGGCCAGCCTTCCAGAATTTAATATTCGGAATGAGGTCGATGGGGCGTCAAGCCTCTTTTTAAGTTGGGATGTTCACCGTAATGAGGTCAACTTCATGGGTTGCCGCGTCTGCCGGCGTGCCGGGACTTGTCGGGCGAGAGGAAGGCAAAGGCCCCTTTGCTTGACCGTCTGCTGGCTCTGGATTTGGGGGCTTTACGCTCGAACACGGGACTTGGTCGACTGGCTCGCTGGTTGATCTTTTTGCCGTAGGACATCGATGGCGCATCATAATTGAAATCCGAAAGGGTGCGCTGCTCCACAGGTCTGCCGATGGCCCCATTGATCGCCCTTACCATCTGGGTATCCTCCGTGGTGACCAGGGTAAAGGCATCTCCGCTGCGTTCGGCCCGTCCGGTGCGGCCGATACGGTGAATGTAGGCTTCGGGGGTGGAAGGAATATCGAAATTGATGACATGGGAAACATTGGAGACATCGATGCCACGGGCCGCGATATCCGTGGCCACAAGGATTTGATACTCTCCGGAGCGGAAGCCGTTCAACGCCGCCTGGCGACGCCCCTGGGACAGGTTGCCCTGCAGCGAGGTCGAGCGGTAGCCGGCCTTAGACAGCTTTTCTCCAAGGCTCTTGGCTCGGTACTTGGTGCGGGTAAACACCAGGACCGGGCCGGTCGGGGTATCGCCCAGCAGTTTTATCAATAGGGCCGTCTTCAAATGTTGGGAGACCGGGAAGAGGGCATGACTGACCGTCTCCGCCGGAGCGGTGGTGCCGATCTGGACCGTAATGGGGTTCTGCAGAACCTCATTGGCCAGGCGTCGGATCTCTTTGGGCATGGTGGCCGAAAAGAGCAGGGTCTGGCGTTTTTTGGAGGGGACGTGAACCAGAATGCGACGAATGTCCGGAAAAAAACCCATGTCGAACATCATATCGGCTTCGTCGATGACCAGCACGTCCAGCCGGGAAAGATCAACCGTTCGCCGGCCGATATGATCCAGCAGCCGGCCGGGGCAAGCCACCACAATGTCCGCACGCTTGAGGGCCTGGATCTGGGGATTGATCCCCACGCCGCCATAAACCACAGCGCTGCGCAGGCGTGTCTGGCGGCCCAGGATCTTGAATTCGCCATGAATCTGTTCGGCCAACTCACGGGTGGGCGCAATGACCAGTGCACCGACCCGATTGCGTGGCCCATCCATCAGCCGGTTTAAAATGGGTAAAACGAAAGCGGCTGTCTTACCTGTGCCGGTCTGGGCCAGCCCCACTACATCGCGGCCCTTCATGACCTCGGGAATGGCTTTGTCCTGAATGGGTGTGGGCGTGGTGTAACCCGCTTGCATTGCACCATCGGCAACAGCGGGGTGAAATGTAAAAGTTTTAAAATTCAAAAGATTATTTTCCTTGCTTGAGTTTTTTACCATTGACTGCGGGTTGAGCCTCTACGGAGTCCGCGTTCCCATGCGCCTGCGTGGAAATGCGTCCGCACTCAATAGATAGTAAAACCCGCGGACAATTCCGGGGGTTGTAATTTATTCAAAATCTCAAATCTGGAGGATGCTTCATCGGCGTGGTGAATATTCCTGCAGAAAAAAAACGTCCCGCATGACGAAAGCGGAACCTTGTTGAATGGGTTATCATAAACCTATTCGGGCTGAATGCAAGTTAATTGTTGAAATATATAAAAATAATCCGCCCTGCCGCCAACCGCTTTGAACAGTCGAGTCGCAAAAAACACCGATAACCGTGTCGGGTTTCTGTGAAACCGATAGACAAAAAGAAAATGAATGCTATGATCCGGTAAACCATGAAAACCATCGTTCAAGTCACCGCTGCAATCATTGTCAGTGATGGCAGTATTCTGATCACCCAGCGTCACTCGCGCGATCGGCTGGCCGGACTGTGGGAATTCCCCGGCGGAAAGATCGAAGCCGGAGAGACCCCGGAGCAATGCCTGAAACGCGAACTGTGGGAGGAGCTGGAAATGGATGCCGCCATCGGCCACTATCTCGGATCCAACATCTATCACTACGATCACATCTCCATCGAGCTGATGGCCTACCGGGCATTCTGGAATGGCGTCTCCTTCAGGCTGGTTTCCCACCAGGCCTGCCGATGGGTAAGGCCGGATCAGGTGGCCGATTTTTCTTTTACCCCGGCGGATCTGCCTTTTGTTCAACGGCTGGCCGACGGGAAGATTGACATCGGATAGCCGGTCCTTCATCAAGGCCGGGGTCGAAGCCTGGCGGTGGGTCGGTTATAGGGGAATCGAACTGAAAAATGGTATTCGAAGAAATGGCAGATTTCGGTGTTAAAGAAAAAAGACCCGTTTAATAAACATATAGTGTCTGCATAACCATACTTACTATGGCTTCAATGACGATCGCTTACCATGTGGGATGGCTGATTGATGGAACCGGCATTCCGGCTGTCGAAAACCGGATTGTCACTATCAGCGCCGGCCGGATCCGTGAAATCCTCGATCCCGATGACCCGCAACTCGAAGGAATGGCAATCATTGATTGGTCGGACTGCACCGTGTTCCCCGCACTGATCGACAGCCACGTTCATCTGGTGATGTCCGGCACTATAGAACCGACCTTTCGCCGGAAACAACTAAACAGTACTTACACGGTTCGCCGGGAAATTATTGCGGAACATCTCCGCCAGCACCTGGCCAGCGGAGTGCTGGCCGTTCGCGACGGCGGTGACCACAATGGAGACACACTTCGTTATAAATGGGACCCGGCCAATAATCGCCCACCGACGGTGACTATCGCTTCGGCGGGGCGTGCCCGACATGCGTTGGGCCGATACGGAAAACTCATTGCCATCCCGGTGGATGAGGGAGAGACCCTGGTCAACAGTGCCTTCGGGACAGATTCAAAGCGGGACCACTTGAAGCTTGTCAACTCAGGCCTCAACAGCCTTACCCAGTTTGGTGTGGAATCAGTACCCCAGTTTGATGAAAACGAACTGGCTGCCGTAATTGTGGCAGCCCATAGGCGCGGCCAGCCTACCATGGTCCACGCCAATGGTCACCTGCCGGTGAAACTGGCCATCGATGCAGGATGCGACAGCATCGAGCATGGTTTTTTCATGGGCCGGGAAAACATGCACCGCATGGCTGATCACGGTGTTGTCTGGGTGCCCACGGCCGTGACAATGAAAGCCTACGGCGATTACCTGAAGGCCCAAGGGCACCGCAGTGATCCGTCTTTTTCGGAGGTGTCCCGGAAAAACCTGGAACACCAGCTGGAGCAGATCAGCACTGCCCGGAATCTGGGGGTGACCCTTGCCGTGGGGACCGATGCCGGCAGTCCGGGCGTGCATCACGGGCTGTCGGTCAAAGAGGAGCTTCAGCTTTTCGTCTCTGCGGGATTCAGTGTGGAGGAAGCCATTCAATGCGCCAGTCGACACGGGGCACGGCTCATGGGGCTGTCTGACAGGGGGGCAATTGCCCCGGGGATGCGGGCGGATTTTCTTGCTGTGAAGGTCCCTCCGCAGCACGTGCCCGAGGCTCTCCATCAGATTGTTCACCGGGTGGTTGAGGGTCGTACCATCGATTTGGAAACAGCCTTTTGAAGGGCCTCCAGTCGCCGGTTTACGATGGCTATCGATTTTTAGATCTATTTTTGCGGGTTCGTACCTTCTGAATCAGGCGCTTCAGCGGATCGGTCATCAGGGTCAAGGTGGATTCGCGGTGGCGAAAAATCTCTTCCAGCGAAATGTGAGGGTCTTTTGCCGGGCTTCGCAAATAGCGACGTAGGGCAATCAGCCGGTTTTTGATCTCTTTTTCCGCCCGGATTCTAAGAATCTCTTTCTTTCTCAAAATGTCTTCTTTGATCGCCTCGTCGGGTCGGTTCCCCTGGTATTTATCAAGCTTATACCGGATTCGGATGAAAATGAGATCCTGCAACACCTGCTCATACTCAGGGTCCAGACAGATCACTTCAGGAACCAGATCCCCGAAATGGGTGACCCCTAAAATATCCTTATCCTGGGTCCAGTAATTGACCAGAAATTCCTTTTCCAGGTCCAGGTAGTTTTTCAGCGGCATATACATCCGCCGCAGGTACATGAGCACCTTTTCCGTTTTTTTGCGCTGCCCGCCGATGATCACCGAACCGCCGACCTCCCCACGCTTGACCCCTTTGGTCCATGGCGCACCCGTAATGCCGAAATCATTGTAAACGGGAATGTGCATCAGTGCAGAAAGGGTATTGATGGCCAGGGCGTATCCTGCCGACGGCCCGCCTACACTGTAGGAAGCGGAGAGCAGTTGGTGATGAATGGTATACTTGTCCAGAAATTCGCCCAGCAAGCGTGCGGCGCTGACCTTGGGGTCCATATCCTGCAGGTAGTTTTTGACCATGGTCAACGCCTCATGGGCGCTCTGCTGTGTCATCTGGACCGCCATCTCCATCTGGGCACCGGCCGAGGACGATGATGACACCGCGCCGGTGACCATCACTTTCTCTGAAGACAGGCTGTAGGTCAGGCTGGTGGCGATGGGAAGGAGAACGCCGGTAACATCGTTGGCCCCGACGCCGATGATGAACCCCACCTGGGGCTCCTGGCTCAGTTCCGCCTCCAGGAACTCGTCCAGCACCACCTTGCCTTTTTTGGTGGGGCTTTCCGATATTTCGTGGCGGGCTGACTTGAGGTGACTGGCCACCATGGGATAATCTTCCGGCTGCTGAATCGGTTCCAATATCTTTAAAACCGCTTCATAATGTTCCATGAATCGATCAGGGGCCCCCCGAATGACTGTTCTGACCTGGTTTTTATCGTCTAGGGCCTCCAGGATGCCCATGAGGGTCTTGAAGTTGAATTTGATAAAATTCTCTCGCGTTTTAATCGAGTCATGGCGGATCTGACGAAGGCGTGAAATCACCTCGTATTCCGTATTTCTCAGCGCCCTGGCCTTTTCAACAAAGGCGGCATAATCCGCCGGTGTATTGCAGACGCCTTTGGCCGCCTCCACGATGCTGTCGGTGGTCAGATCCGCAGACAGGGGAACCCCCTCAAGCGCGTTATCGACAATCTGAAGGATATCTCCTTTTTTTAAAAGCCCCTTGATTTCGAGAACCTTGAGGCGCTTGGACCGGATCAGGGCCGGGTCGAGAATATCCAGTCGATTGGTCGTAAGCACGGTGAACACCTTGTGCAGGGGCGTTTCACCATCGATGAGATTCAAAAACTTATTGGTCAGTTTGTCCGACGGATTTCCACCGCTGCCGCTGCGTTTAGGCGCCAGGGCATCCCCTTCATCGAAGAAAACCACTGCAGGGGCGATCATTTTGGCGATGTCGTAAACTTTTTCCAGATTGTCCACGGCGCCGTCGACGGGATTTGACGGGTCCTGCAGGGCGCTGGCGCTGGTGGCGATATCGTGAACGTCGGTGTTTTCGCTGAGCCAGGTGCGTGCCAGAAAGGTTTTGCCGCTTCCCGGCGGACCATTGAGCACGACTCCTTTCTCCTCGCTCACGTTATAGTAAAGACAATTGTTGGTCATCTCCGAAAAAACATCCTTGATGCTTCCCACGTAAGCTTCCCATTTGGCATCCCGGTCCATGCGGCCGACCACCTTCTTGTAAAGATCACCATAGGAATTCTGGGCGACCAGCTCGAAGGCTTTTCTCACCAGCATGGCATCATCCAGGTAGGCGGATGCGAAATCACCCTTGATCTGTATGATGGAGTGGATCAGTTTGCGCACGTAGGAGGGAATCACCTTCAGGGCACGCGCTTTGAATATTGAATAGAGTTCATCCACCGTCCTCGATACATCATCCGACGGCAGGCATTTGACCGATCCGCATACGTTTTCGTTCTGATCGGACAGCACCAGGATGTCATTTCTCAGCAGTTCCAGGCGGACCACTTCTTTAAGGTTCTCCGGGTTGGTCCAGTAGTCGGAAATGTTGATGATGCCGCCCTTTTCCACAAACCGACGATAAACGGCGGCATCGAAGCGTTCGGGTTGATCCGTCGTTGCGAAAAGCAGGCAGTCCCGCTTCCCGTTGATGATCTCATCCAGAACGATATTGGACGTGTCCACCAGGGTCCGCTGCTGACGGGTCACACCAGAATCGCGACCGGTGGCTTTCCCGAAAGCGCTGTGGGCCTCTTCGACATGCCGGATGGATGTTTTGCGCGGATCACCCAGGGCTTTTTTAAAATAATTGCCCGGTTCACCCGCCAGAGCGGTCTGGAAATCATTGGGGGTGATCATGGCGTAGTCAACCCAGATGCCCTGTTCCTGCAATTTGGAAAGGCTCTGGCCGATCCTTTTTTTCAGGACACGCCGCACCAGCGGGATTCTATTGAGCCCTTTGTAGAAACGCACTTTTTTTCGCCGGGACATTTCAATGGCAATCGTGGGATCGATCTCTTCAATGGTTTTCCAAAACGGTTCCCCGGCGAGCACTTCCTCTTTTTTACGATGAAGATCCACTTCCGGCAGTACGTCATTGCCGAAGATGATGTGCTCGATGGCATGGGACACAGTGGAGGTTTTGCCGCTTCCGGAAGGGCCGACAAAAAGGAGCAATGACGCTTTGGGAACGCTGCTGTCCGAAATGTACTCTTTTCGCAGGTGGGCACGATACACCTTTTCAAACAGATCGTGGAGTTCGACAGGAATGTGTACGTCTACCAGTTCCTTTTCAAGAAGAGAGAGCAAATAGCGGTAATCCTTGGCAGACACCTCCTTTTCCAATATCTTGTTCCAGGCATCCTGAGGATTGGTGTGGCCTGAGATTTCAAACCGCTTTTGCCAGTCCGTGAGGATATCCGGGTCTTTCAGTACGTTGAAATGTTTTTCGGGAGCATCCATAAAAAATGAGAGGACCGTCTCGAGAACGCTGTTGATCAGACCCATGGGCGGCCGATACTGATTGAGGCGTGCACGCATAAAGGCTTTGGTTTCCTGGGGCCAGGCGGCCACAAGGTCTTTAATCTCTCGGATCCGGCTTTCCGGCAGTTGGACGTAGGTGATCTCTCTAGTCAGCCGTCTGGCCATCTTTTCCTCCCTCTGGCCCGTTGGCGGAATTGAATGCGGGAAGGGCGATTGCAGGTGTGTTTCCCTGGGTATTCTGGATTACCACGGTGTTCTGACCCAGCTGATGTTTCTCGTAGGCGGTGGCCCATTTTTGCTGGGTGAGGAACTCAAGGAGCGCGGTGTCGGTGGAGCCATCCTCCCGACCCAGCGCGCGTTGCAGGTCTTGGATACCGCTCAGATAGGCTGCATAGAGTTTACGGATACGGCTGGCCTCCTGGTCCGCTGCGTAATTGTCGGCTTCGGCAATCAGTTCCCGGCGCTTTTTCTCTTCGGAGGCCTCCACCAGTTTGTCGCCGAATCGGGTCTCCTTGAGCACGAAGCTGACGACTTCAACGCCGTATTTCTTTTCGATGGTGGGACCGCCGACATTGATGGGGCGAGATTTCAGTGCCGTGAAGATCACCTCCTTGATGGTTTCACGGTCACTGATCAGACGGTCAACCTGCTGGGCCTGAAGAATATCTTTGGCAATGCCGTCGTAGTCGCCCTGCAACAAATCTAAGGGTCTCAGGTTCTCTATGGCCCACGTGTTCAGGTCGCGGATCCGATAGGTGAGCACCCCGGAGGTCCACAGGGCCACGTTACCCTTGGAGATGATTCGCATGGGCGCCGGGGTGCCGCCCAGTTGGAGGGTCTGGTTCATCAGCGGCACCTCCTGTTCGATGCGTGTGAAATAGGGCAGTCGGGCATGCCAGCCCACATCCGTAACCGCCTGTCGAACTCCGCCGAATCGTTCCAATACGACCGCATAGTTCATCTTGACCTTGAAAATGGTTTTGGTGGCATAGACAACGGCAATCATGCCGTAGACCAACCCGACAGCGGTGATCAGGGCGATCAGGCGGCGCAGAACGGTTTTGACGAAAGACCGCCGCAGCAATTGATTGGGTAAAGGGGTAACCATATCTGCTCCTTTGTGTGCAGGGAAAAACGCCGACGCAAGGCATCTGTTAGCAATAGCGTGATGAACGGCAGGCGTTTTCTGATCGATGTCGCACCCACCAACCGTATCGAATGCGGAGTGCCCGACAAATGGTAATAAATGGGGTTAAGACGACCAGAGCAGTTTTGAAATGGTTACTGGTAAAGGAGAAGATGCCCTGTCATCTGTAAGCTTATACCGACTGCCATTGGAACGATGGCCGGTTGACAGCCAGAATCATTTAACCATGAAAAAGGTGCGCTTTCAAGGGAAAAACCGTTCAACAATCGGGTGTGAATCCATCTGTGTGAAAATTACAGATTGCCCGCCAATCCAAGCTGGTTCTGATTGACGGCGATATTGAAAGTGGGCTGGACCAGGTCGTGATGGCGTATTTCAAAGGGAAGATAGGCCAGCAGATAGCGACTTGGCTTGACCCGAATGTCAGTCATACGTGCTTCCACTATTTTTTTAGGACGCAGGAGTCCGGCCAGATTCAGTTTCAGGGTCTCGATGGATTCGGATACCGGCAGGTTCACCGGATGCATGCTTCCTTTTGGCACTTGAGCAACCAGATCCTTCCGGGGCTGAGAAAGGGTGATCTGGTGGGTCAAACGCAGAAAACTTTTAGGGCGGATCTTGAATGCCGGGCCCCAGAAGTGGTGTGGAATCCGGTCCCATCCGGGTTGAGTCACTTTGGGTAGATTCGCCGCTTTTACCAGGTCTGCATAGCTGTTGAGATCGATACCGGAGACCTCGGCCTTGATGCGCCAGAAGGGCAGGTAAATGGTGTTCTCATTTTCATGATTCGATAGATGAGCTACGTTAACCCGGGACATCCCCTGTTTCGACGCCTGCCACATGGACTCACAATTTTTACAGTGAAGGACCAAGGCATCTCGACGCCCCTGCATGTCCCAACCACAGTTCGGGCAGAGTGCAGGGATGAAGCGGATGCGCCAGTCAGCCGGTCCACCGGAGAACCGGCTTATCTCGAAGGACGCATCTAGTTTTGCGGACACCGGGTGGTTGAGCACCGCATCCATGATCCTTTTGCCAACATAAAATGGGGCGTAAATCAGGCTCAAGGACTCACCGATATGGCTTTGATGGAGAATTGGCCCGGGCATATTGAGGTTAAAGCGGGCGAGAGACGTTTCCATCACCTGACGAAAGGGAAGGGTTGGCTTGATGAACCACCCCTTGGTCTCCGGGCTGACAAAACGCAACTTCATTGCCTGGCTGCGAAGGCCGACAGATACGGGGAAATGCGTCGATTGCACGGCCTGCTGGCTGGCATCCAGAAATCGATTCTGGATGCCGCTAGGCAGGCAGGAAAAAACCATACCCTTGAACCGCCAGTAAGGAAAGTAAACTAAATCCTGGCCCTCGGGGGCATTGTGGGGCAGCAAATACCGAAAATAACTGCGTTCCACGAGGTAGGAATTCACTTTGCAGAAAGCACACTGAAACAGCCGATCCGTTTCGCTGAGCGCTGCCGGTGCACCGCACTGAGGGCATTGATGATCGATGAGAAAATTAATATTTTTCTCCACACTGGGTGCAGAATTTAGACCCGGCCAGATTTTCGGCACCGCATTTTGCGCAAAAGACGGGTTTGGGCTTTTCTTCAGCCGGATGACCGCAGCGGGAACAGAATTTCGCATTGGGCGCCAGGTTTTTTCCACAATGGCCGCATTCGATAAAAACCAACTGCTGGTGACCGCACATGGGGCAGAATTTGGCCGACACCGGGATGTTGCATTGGCACTCCCGGCAGGTGGCCTGTTCCGCCTCAGGCACCGCTGTTCCACCGGGCTGCGGACCCTTTCCCGACCCGTTGAAATACTGGGCAAACATGGCCGGCATCATCAACCCCAGGCTGGTACCCATGCCCATGCTGCTATCACCCTCGGCTTCCGATGCCTTTTCCATGGCCATGGCTGACTTCATTTGCATGAGTTTGTTCATGTCGTCGAAAACCCCCATGCGACTGCGGTCATCGATGGCCTTTTGAACCTCCGGCGGAGGGGTGATCGCATTCATGTATAGATGGGTTAGGCCCAGGCCAAAATGACTGAAATCCTCCTGGAGCCGCTTGGCCAGACCTTCGGAAAGCTCATCGTATTTGGCCGGCAGGTTAAGGATTGAGTCTATGGTTTCGCCCATGAAGTCGTTGAATCGGGCAACGATGACTCGGTTCAAATACTCCTCGATCGCTTCGGTCGTGAACATGCCCTGGGTACCCACCATGGTGTTGATAAACAGTACCGGCTGGACCACCTGCAGGTTGAAGACACCAAACGCCCGCAGTCGGATCAGTCCCAGTTGGTCATCTTTGAAGGCAACCGGATCACGGGTCCCCCATTTCAGGTTGGTGAAGACCTTCATGTTGACGAAATATATTTCGGCTCGCAGCGGACTGGTCATGCCCCAGGGTAAACTGACGATTTTGGTAAGAATCGGGATATTGCCGGTTTTCAGCGTATGACGGCCGGCTGCGAATGCTTCGACGGCCTTGCCTTTGTAAAAAAAGACACCGGCCTGACTCTCCCGGACGGTGAGCTGTGCCCCCCATTTTATCTCCCCGGACCCCTTTTCAGGCAGTCGATGGACCAGTTCCTTGCCACTTTCGTCAAACCATTCCAGATTTTCCAGAAAGACCAGGTTGTCAGCTTTCATAGACCGATTCTCCTTATTTTAATTCGCAGATTTGGTTTTAGTATCGGTTGTGATTGGTAAAACCTGAGCAGTGGAAGCGGGAATTTTCGAATGCTGTCGTCAAATTACCCTTTTACCTTGCCGGGAAAGCCTGAAGCGCCCAGATCCTGCGTTGCCAAGGGATCGCCATCAATTACGACGGCTACACCCTTGGCACCTTGGCTCTGACGCCCTCAGGTTTTTTGCAATTTTGGGGTTGAGAGGGTTGAATTAGTGTTCGTCCAGAAACGGGGGATTTTGGTCGAGATCAAGGCGCGCGAAAAATTTTTTCGCAGGCGCCCTGAAAGAAGTGCCCTTGGGGTGCATATGGTTGATATTCCGAGGATAAAAGCGTTCGCGCAACGCAGATATCGGGCAAAATAGCCGTTTATGGATGGACACTAACTAATCGGCGGCAGGAGCAGCCGTTGCCGGTGGTGCCGCCGGTGAATCCGTAATGGTCTCTTCGGTTACCGGGGAAGTGCTGTCGGGAGGCAGCGGGGTCGCTGCAGGGAGTGTTGACGCGTCTGTCTGTTTTTCGGGTTTCACTGCAGGGGTGGGAGGTGTTTGTGTTGCTGAAGGTTCCGGCGTGATCGTGGCCGGTGCGGTCGTCGGTGTGGGTATCGGCACCGGCAGCGCCATGGACGATTCGCTTGGTTGCGGGGCGGATTGAGACGGGGGCGGCGTGGATACGACGGTTTCCGTGGAAGGGGCGGTTTCCGGTGGTTTGATCGGCTCGGGTGTTGTCACGGCAGGTGTTGGTTGTACCGGAACCGTTGATTTGAGTGTGGCGATCGCCTGGTTAGCGATGGCCACATCCGCCTTGGCTTTTTCAAGTTCTTTCTTGGTTCCGGCAAGCTGTCGACGGAGTTGCTCTGTCGCTGCTTTTTCTCCGTCCAAACGCTTCTGAGTGCTTTCAAGCTTATCCATGGTCGTCTTTAGCGTGGCTTCCATGCCTTGGAACGATGCCGCTTCGGATGTAACTGTTGCTTTTTCCGCCGCCAAGAAATTGGTCTGCAGGGTGGAAAGCCGGTTTCCAAGAATTATCGAAATCAACGCAAACACTAACGTCAGTGCGGCAAATGCCAAGGTAAGCGTGTGCAACAAGGTGCTGGGACCGGTTTGTTTTCTCTGGATGGCGATAGCAGCAGTCATTGGCGCTTTCCCGAAATTTTGGGTTGATTTAAAGGACGCTATGGGGGTGCGATGGTTCAGCCGTCAATGGTACCCACGATGATGGTCAAGGACCATTCCCTGTATTTATTATCCATAATGGCCGAAACCTCGATTCCTATGGTTGAAAAAACACGCTGTAAAAAAGAAGCGTATGACGGCGCCGTCTCCTTGCTGTTTACGGCCAACACGAGACCATTCGGTGGATTGGAGAATGCGCTTTGGGCCACACCGTTGGTCTTCCAACCATCTGCAGTCAGGACTTCTTCCACCTGCTTAGCGGTCATTTCAGACATTTCATCATCCATAACGCAAAAGATATCCACATTCCCTTTGGGGCCCGGATCGAGCAGGTCGATCAGCTGTTCACGCTGGCTTTCTGAAAGACCGCCCTCCGGTTCCAGTTCCAGATCTAAATATTCTGTGGTTTCCGATGGCTCACCATTTTTTTTCTCCTGCTCCCGATGGGCTTTAATGGCGGCTTCGGCAATTTCCATCCGCTTCCTGGCATCCAGCAATGCCTGGGTCAGCTCCTTGGTAGACGACTTGCTCAATTTTAATTTGAGTTGATTGATATCCTGGTGTTGCTGGGTTTGAAGCAACTCTCTGCGGATTTCTTCAGCCGTTTTTTCAAGGGCTTTGACTCGTTTATGAGAGGTTTCGAGATCGTCGAAAAGCCCGCTGACGAGTTTTTTTGATTTTCCGACAGTCAGGAAAACCATGACGCCCGTCAGCATTGAAAAAACCAGCGTCGCCGCCAGCATCCAGCCGTTCAGTGCAGCAACCGATTCCATGTTGGTCCACCAAGATAACATACGCGACAGCCTTTCGTGGAATGGTAGTGGAAAAATAGATAGAGAATATTAAGCACTGATGGTACAAAGAAAATGATTATAATTCAAGCTATTTCTGAGTGTTCGGCGGCTATTGCGCCAACCCATACGACGGTTGGCAACCCTGATGTTATGTGTTACGGGAGTACACCTTCAGAATTGATGGTGAATCGGTCACGCGAAAACGAACGGCAATAGGAGAATCGCTTCATGGGATGGATGGGAAAACTGGTCGGCGGAACCATCGGGTTTGCACTTGGCGGACCGCTGGGAGCTATATTCGGGGCGGCGTTCGGGCATGCCTTTGATACGGGATCCGATCTCGATAAGGCCGGCAATCGCCCCCGGTTGTCAACGGTTGAGCAGCATCAGCTGACATTTTTTGTGGCGGCCTTTTCCATGCTGGCCAAACTGGCCCAGGCGGACGGACGGGTGACCAAGGAAGAGGTTGATTCCATCGAGAGTTTTATGGAGAGGGATTTGAGGCTGAACGCGGAGAGCCGCAATGCAGCCGTTAATATTTTTCGGACGGCCTTGAACGCACCGGGAACCTTTGCCGATTTTGCCCGCCAGTTTTACGGACAGTTCCACCATCAGCCTCAGATGCTGGAACTCATGATCGACATCCTGTTGCGGGTCGCGGTGTCTGACGGCAGTCTCACCCAGGGGGAGGAATCGCTGATCCTTTCCGCCGTAAGCACATTTAATTTCAGCACCGGCCGTTACGAGCAGATGAAGTCTCAGTATATCCACACTGCGGATAAGGCCTACGCGGTGCTGGGCTGCAGCCCGGACGATGATGACGATCAGGTAAAACGCTGCTATCGCCAGCGGGCCCAGGAGTACCATCCGGACAAGATCGCCGCAAAGGGGTTGCCCGACGAGTTTAACCGATTCGCCCATGATAAATTTCGTGAAATTCAGGAAGCCTGGGAGCAGATCAAAGCTGCACGGGGTATCAACTAGCACGGATGGCGGATCGAACCATATTGGCGAAACTCGCATTGCCCATGGTAAAGCATTTAACGAAGCGGTCCTGCCGGTGATCCAATCGCCGGATGATTTCCTTATCCGGCAATCCCCTGGTTAACAACAATCCGACGGCGCCGGTGAAATCCTCAAGATAGGCCAGTTTGCGGCGTAGCCGGTCCCGGCCATTTTCCAACACAGGATTGTGGGCGCAGAAGAGCGATTCAAAATCGTGTTGCAGGACGATTTGAAGTGACTGGATTTGCTGATTGATCTTTTCATCAGACCTGAAAAATTTGATCCGGTCTCCCAGGTAAAGGTCGCCGGAAAAAAGCCAGCCATATTGCACTTCCAGGTAAACGGTGTGGTCCTTGCTGTGCCCCGGGGTGTGAATGGGTAGAAAACGAATGATTTCATTTCACCGGCCATCTTGGCCTGGCCGCAATCGATGAGTGTGTCTCCGATCAGATAACAATAGACATTCATCAACGGGCGGCCGATGATGCCGTATCCCATTTCAAGTGCCGTTATCTGAGAATTGAATGGGTGCTTTTTGACGATCTTCATATCAGGCGTATATCTCCATTTAAAAACGCCTTGGGGAATTGAATATGGTTAAACACCAGACCAATCATGTTTGCGATCTCGTCTAAAGAATAGCCAAATCGCTTTTTCCGGAGAATGAGCTTTAACCGGATCCGATCCTTTTTGGTGTACCGGCGCTGATTGCCGGCTGTACGATCGGGTTTAATTTAAGCAAGAACTTAAAGGATAAATCGTTGTCGCCGCAATAACACGGGCTTCTCGTAGCTTCGGATCAATGGTGTCGCCTTATCGCGAAAGTATAGAAGTTGCTGGGCTGGCGACCGGGTCGAGCGATACACCGAAAATGCTTTCAGCGATGGACGCGATGTTGATGGTTTCGGGCGAGGAAACAGCGGCGAACTTTTTTTCAACAGGTTGTCGTTCTGCCTGTGCATACCTATCCAACCGTGCAGGCGGGATACCTTTGGCGGAAAACAAACAATCCTGAGTCCAATCGATGTAAATGGGTCCAGGTCGCATCCGGCGAGCATCTTTTCCTAAATCGCTGCACAGCAGGTCGCTGAGAAGCCTGCGCTTTGTGTAGGGTTCGGCATCGGGGTTAAACGGGATCTCTCTTTTTGTCAGAATAAGATCCATGATGCCTTCCTCGAGAGTGCCCAGTATGGCGTCCGGAGAGGAATAGCGTGAGCGATTCCCGTTTTCAGATGCTTCGAGGGAGAGGATGGAGTAACCCATCTTGAAGTTGGTGTAGTTGACGATCGCGCTTATCCCGCGTGTTGATTGATCCCTTTCCGAGACAAGATCCGTCACCGAAGGATAAAACGTGGGTCTGGGCAAGGTCACACCGAATCGAGCAGCCATGGCTTTGTATGACAGGCCATAGCGCCCTGTTGGACTCCAAATTGACCAACTGCTGCCCGATGCGTTTTCGATCCCATCGAACTGGGCCAGGATTTGTTGCGGGGAATACCAGAAGCCTTGAATCCATGGCCGAATCGGCTTGTCTGTGCGATTCATCATACTGCGCATGCTGGATTCCATGATCATCTCAGGAAATTCCCCGGGCGATTGTTTGCCCAGAAAACCGCGGGGGAAATGGGATGGATAAAACATGGGGCAGATGACGTCCAGATGAGGGGCCATTTTCTCTAAAACCTGCCCGACACCGAAGTCATCGGTTTTCCAGGCCGTCAACCCGAAAACGTCTGCCGAGATTATCACCCCCAAGGGTTTTAATTCATCCTGCGCCCTTTCAAGGAAGGATTTAATGCAGTCGGATTTAGAAAAATCGGGCAGGGTGTTCGGGTAGCTGATGATTGAAAGATCTCCGTCACTGGGAAAACGAACGTAGTCAAACTGGATCTCATCGAATCCCATGCAGGCTAATTCTTTTGACAGGGCAATGTTGTATTCCCATACCCGTCTGTCACTGGGATTGGCCCAATGAAGGTTGTTGGCGTCTGTCCAGGGTGTATCGGAAGAACTATCCATCACACTCAACTCCGGCCATGCCGCAGCCACTTGATGATCGGCAAAAACATCCAGTTTGGCAATGGTGTGTATGTTGTCTTTTTTCAGTCGAGCCACGTGCTTTTCCAATCCTGAGTGATTGGCGCCGACGCCCATCTGAATGGCCATGGGGTTCTCAGACGGCCACATCAATTTTCCTTTGGGGCTTTTGACGTGCAACACCACCGCATTGACCGGTGTTAATGTGGCGTAATGGACGATTTCATCAAAAGTTCGCTGGGTTATTTTATGAGACGGAATGTATAATGCGTTGAAGCGGTCCGTGTTTGTCCCGGCTATCGATAAACTGCTGAGTGCAGTTGCGACCAAAAAAAAGACCAACGCGGATAAAATTGCTGTGCGGTGCAGGCGGGTGTTAACATTCAAAGGTTCAATCATCCTTTCTCAGTCCCACGGTCTTTCGCCGGCTGAATGGGTTGCGATGCGCTGTCATCATGCTCGGTTGACACAATATGACTATCGGCATTTTTTTGATTTCATGAAGTCGGAGATCGATAATATCTCGGATTGAGCATGGCAGTGTTGACAAAGAAAGGCACGCAACGTCATCAGGTGGCAAAAACTGCCGATGAGGGAGTTAATACTTGCCGGATAGAGACTTAGAATGGCTTGGATCGTCGAAAAACCCCAAGCGATGGGTGGGTTTTTTCTGGAAGGTCATGGATTTGGGAAATATCAGAGATGGCGGGAAGGTCGGGCGAACCTGTCTGGAATGGTATGAATAAAAAACTATATTTACAGAAGTTTATACGATACTAAGTTAAAACTAATTAAAAAAAACATATCATCGCGAACGAATGTGTACAGATTCAGTGCTAAGTATAATTTCGAGGCGACATGTTTTTTTAATAGTTTGCATGATCATTGCTATACCTTTGTCATGTCTTTTTTTGGCGGCGAGTTGTCCAATGATCGCTGCAGGCGAAAATATAGAGAATAGGAGGGCCTCATGGTAACCATTGACCCCAACAAACCGATTTTGAATACCGGCGAACACAATCGAACACAAAGTCAATCGAATGTAAAAAAAGGCGGGTTTGATGCGATTTTTCGACAGGCGGTTGATTCAACAGAATTCAAGGGCGCTAAGACGGAATCGGCACCTTTTCTTTCCGACATTCGTCCGGCCCAATTTTCATCTGAATCGTTGCCGTCAGCAAACATGATTGTTGACCGGGTCCAGCAGTTGATCGATACGATGGGGGTCTATCAGCAAAAACTGACTGACAGCGGCGCTACGTTAAAAGATATCCAGTCGCTGGTTCAAAAGATAGCAACTCAAAGTGAATCCCTCAGCGCCACATCAAACGCCGCGGAGGGGCAGAAAAATTTGAAAACGATTGTCAATCATTCGTTGACGCTCGCATCAATGGAGATCGCCAAATTCAACAGCGGATATTATAATGATGGCTGAGGCACGCCTTCTTGGCGTTGCCCGACCGATTCAAAATCAAACGGTTAAATATTGGCGATACTTTTGGCGAATTCCGGGTCGTTGAATATCCGTTTGGCAAATTTCAAGTATTTCTCGGCAATGGCACGAACGGCCAGTTGCAGTGCATACGGCTTGACAGGCTTTTCCAGCAGATGATTGACATCGGACGCCACGCACATGTTCACAATATCGTCACTGGCGTTGCCTGTGATGATAATGGCATCCGCATGGGCAGTTGGGAATTTTTTGTCAATGGCGTCAAGGAAAAAAAAGCCGCTGGCCCCCCCAAGAAAAACATCCACCACAAAAATAGCTACCCCGATATCTCTGCCGAGGCAATAGTCGGTGGCCGCCTCGGAGTCCGTGAATGACAGTACATTTCCCCATGTATAAAAACGCTTGATCGTCGTGGAAACCAGTTTACAAACCACCGGGTCATCATCAACGACGATTACATCCAATCCTTCAGGCATTTTTCGTTTCCCTTCATCTATGTATCACTTATATTGTATTTTGCCATTTTACGATAGACCGTTGTTGTATTGATGCCGAGCAGTTTAGCCGCTTCCGCCTTGTTTCCCCCTGCTTTTTGAAGCGTGTGTCGGATGGTTTTTTCCTCGAGCACTTTCAAATTGCAATTCACGTCTGCAGGCATCCATGCACTTGATTGCTGGGTAATTTCACTCGGCAAATCATTCACATGAAGCACATCTTTGACGCCCAATGCAAAGGCTCTTTCAAAAACGTTTTCAAGTTGCCTGACATTTCCGGGCCAGTGATACCCCATCAACAACGCCATCGCTTCCGGGCTGACCTCCGGTACAATGGTAGAGCCTTTACGCCTGTGTTTCTTGACAAGGTGGCTGATCAGCAATGGGATGTCTTCCCGAATTTCCCGTAACGGTGGCATGGTAATGGAAATGACATTGAGCCGGTAATACAGGTCATCTCTGAAGGTTTTATTTTTTATTGCCTCTTCCAGCTTCTTGTTGGTGGCGGCAATCACGCGCACGTTTACCTCTGTTTCCCGGGTATCTCCAACCGCACGGACCTTTTTTTCCTGCAATACCCGAAGCAAACTGACTTGAACCGCCGTTGAAACCTCCCCAATCTCGTCCAGGAAAATAGTTCCACCATCCGCGGCTTTGAACAGGCCAATGGAATCTTTCGATGCACCGGTAAATGCGCCTTTTACATGCCCGAAAAGTTCACTTTCCAGGAGGCTTTCCGCGATAGCACCGCAGTTGATGGGAATAAATGGGCCTTCCGATCGGTCACTGTTGTTGTGAATGACGTTGGCTGTCAGTTCTTTTCCGGTGCCGCTTTCACCTTCGATCAGCACCGTTGGGCTGCCGAAGCTTATTTTATCGATGATTTTGTAGATGTTTTGCATTTTGGGGGACATGCCCACCAGTTCATCATATCTGTATCGTTCTTTAAGTCGGTTTCGAATCAGCTGATTCTCTTCCTTCAGCTTTTGTTTTTCGATGATACGATCGATCAGGATTCTGAAGCGGTCGAAGTTAATCGGCTTTTGGAGGAAATCGTAGCTGCCCAATTTCATCGCCTGGATGGCTGTTTCGATGGTGCCATAGCCGGAGACGATGATCACTTCCGTCTCTGAAGAGACCGCTTTGATCTGTCTCAGCAGTTCCATGCCACTGATTTCGGGCATATTCAGGTCGGTAAACACAACACAGAAATGGTTTTCCCGAACCATCTCGATGGCCTTCCGGCCGCTTGACTCAGTGGTGACGTTGAATCCGCAGCGACTCAGAAACTGTTCCACCATGGACAGAATCTGTGGATCATCGTCAACGAAGAGAATTTTATAATTTTTCATAAATTTCTTTTGTGAGTGGTCAAATTTGTAGACAGATCTTGCAGACTGATCCGGCAGACCAAATTAATCTCCGCTTAATCTGTAAATACATACAACTTTCTATTATTAATAGGTAAAATAAATATATCAGTTTATGTCATGAAGATCAAAAGAAAGTCAAGGTGCCAATATAACCGTGCATGAATATTTTTTTTCTGCCTGGTATTGAACGTGCAATAACTGTCATTCAGTTTTTGGCTTTTTTCAAACTGGATTAGCATAGATCTGAGCAGCATTCCCATTTCTGATCTGAACTGACTTCCCTTTTCACCTACCCATCGTTCGTCTTTTAATCACGCAGGCGATCTTCTGCCCGTCGCTTGTTGAAATGGAGCATTGGTCCCGGTTTCTCGGAGGGCAGGGGACCAACGAATATGGATATGTCAATTGTGTTTTGCCATGACAGGCATGGCAAAAACAACAAACGTCCATCCTATAGCGAGGATTTGCGTTAACGATCAAGGCCAAAGGAGATTACATCGTTGCACATAATTTTTATGAAGGGGATGTGATTTAGACCAAGCCATTGAAATTAATCGCATGTCTTCCATTGGATGGACCCATGAGAACCTTTAGAACTAGGAGGATGTATGAACCATTTCAGGAAAAAAGTTTATCTGGCCGTTCTGTTTACGATTGCCGTTATCCTAACCGGAACCTGCTATGTAAACGCAATGGACAAGGTCAACATCAACACCGCTGGTGTTGAACAGCTGAGTGAACTTGATCGGGTGGGCGCCAAATATGCCCAACGAATCGTTGAATACCGTGAAACGATCGGTCCGTTCAAAGCGCCTGAAGATATCATGAACGTCAAGGGTATCGGCCAAAAAACCTGGGAGGCGAACAAAGACCGAATTGTCGTCTAAGACCCACCGCCTAACATTTTCGGTTAACCTTGCAACCGTGATCCACGATTGTCGAATCATATGATGCAGTCAGGCCTGCTTGCCCTGGCGTGATGACAGGGCAGGCAGGCCATTTTAAAGTGCTAAGCGGATAACCACCGATCAACGTCAATTCCATTGTTCCGCGAACCATCGATCCGTCTTACCGTCTATAATTGTTGTTAAACTACCTGGTAGAATTGATCTTTACGATTGACTCCCGCCTGCTTTTGTGTTCAATAGATGAACGCGTCAACGACCTTGCCAATTGCATTTCCTATTTTTCTTCCTCCTCCAAGGCACATCGGTAGATGTAATCCACACGGCGGAGCTATGCGCGATCAGCAAATTATGGAATCAAAAAGCCTGAAAACATTGCAGCTTTTGGAAGCCATCGCTGCGGATAAGCCGACATCACAGCGTGAATTGTCGGATATCCTGCAAATATCCCTGGGGCTGGTGAATTCATTCATCAAACGGCTGGTAAAAAAAGGGTACTGCAAGGTAATGACCGTACCCAAAAATCGGGTCAAATACATGCTGACGCCTGCGGGGGCGATGGAAAAAACACGTCTGACGTATGAGTACATTTCAAGTTCGTATCACTATTTCAAGACAGCCAAAAACAGAGTAGAGGACCTCTATTCGGATTTGCAAAACGAAGGTGCGACTCGGGTCATTTTCTATGGCGCCGGTGAACTGGCTGACATCGCGTTTCTTTCAATGACAGGATCAGGTGTACGATTAATCGACGTCGTAGATCCGACGAGAAAAGGAGAGCTGTTTGCTGATCTCATCGTGAAGTCGATATCGCGACTCCAAAAGGTTGACTATGACGCCATTCTGGTCACACTCGTGGACAACCATGAAACCGTTTTAAAGGATATTAAAGGTTTGGGTGTACCGTCGGACAAGATACGGTTCTTTTAAGCCTGTGACTCATTAAAGCGTTTGAATATACATTTGAACTGGCCTGGACGACGTTAAAGGATTTTTTGGAGTATCGCGGGCAAAGCGATATCTATGGTTCAAGGGACGCGATAAGGAAAGCGTTTCAATTAAATTTGATTGCTGATGGCGAAAACTGGATGGATATGCTCGCAAGCCGGAACAAAACCTCACATACCTACAACAAAGAAACCGCTGATGAGATATGTCAAGCGGTTAAAAATGTATATTTTTCGCTTTTCCAACAGTTTGAAATAAAAATGAGCAAGATTAAAAATGAATCGGCTCAGGCTTGATTCCTATGCAAAATGGGCTTAAAAAAGAAACGATCGAAAAAATTCTCGAAATATTTAAGCGATATGAAGAAATTGAAGAGGTAATCTTGTATGGCTCCCGGGCAAAAGGCAATTTTAAACCCGGGTCTGATATCGATCTGACCTTGATTGGAAAAGGATTGACGCTGACGGTTCTAAACAAAATCAGTCTTGCACTAGATGACCTGCTGCTCCCTTATACATTCGACCTTTCTTTATACAATCATATCAAGCAACCGGATTTGATTGATCATATTCAACGGGTTGGGAAAGTCTTTTATTCCAAAGAGAAATATATGCCCATGAAAAAGAAAACCGCTCTAATCACTGGAATCACCGGGCAGGATGGCGCCTATCTGGCAGAGCTGCTGCTCGAAAAGGGGTACGAGGTCCACGGCATCAAGCGCCGGGCTTCCTTGTTCAACACCGACCGGATCGATCATCTCTACGAAGATCCCCATGAAAAGGGGCGAAAGATGATCCTGCATTACGGGGACCTTACGGACGCCACGAACCTCATCCGCGTGCTGCAGCAGATCCAGCCGGATGAAGTGTACAACCTGGCTGCCCAAAGCCATGTTCAGGTGTCATTCGAGACGCCCGAGTACACGGCAGACGTCGATGCCCTCGGTGCGATGCGTTTGCTCGAGGGGATCCGTCTGTTGGGGCTCGAGAAAAAAACCCGATTTTACCAGGCCTCCACGTCGGAATTATACGGCAAGGTGCAGGAGATCCCCCAGACCGAAAAAACGCCTTTTTATCCCCGATCACCCTACGCATGTGCAAAGCTCTACGCCTACTGGATAACGGTGAACTATCGTGAGGCCTATAACATATATGCGTGCAATGGCATCCTGTTCAACCACGAGTCCCCCATCCGGGGAGAAACCTTCGTTACCCGAAAAATCACACGGGCGCTCTCCCGAATTTATCTGGGGCTGCAGGACTGCCTGTATATCGGGAACCTGAATGCCCTTCGCGACTGGGGACACGCCAAAGATTACGTGAAGATGCAATGGCTCATGCTTCAGCAGGAAACCCCCGATGATTTCGTTATCGCCACCGGCGAGCAGCATTCCGTGCGAGCGTTCATCGAACTGGCGGGAAAAGAATTGGGCATTGCCATCAGGTGGGAAGGAAAAGGGGTTGATGAGAAGGGAATCAACATCGCCAACGGCAAAACCATCGTCGCCGTTGATCCAACCTATTTCCGACCCACGGAAGTCGAAACCCTGCTCGGTGATCCGACCAAGGCAAAAGAAAAACTGGGATGGGAGCCGGAAATTACTTTTGAAACCCTCGTCCGGGAGATGGTCCAGGCAGATCTGGAAGAGGCCAAACGGGACGAACTGCTCCATCGGGCAGGTTTCCAGGTGAATCAGCATAATGAATGAGTTGAAGGACTGAGGGAATAGTTCTGAGTGCTGAGTAGGAAAGGGCGAAGGGGCGCGGACCTGAATGAAAAGTGCTGAGGGCAATGGCAAAAATAGAACGATTTGAAGACCTGATTGCCTGGCAGAAAGCCCGAGAATTGACCCGGCGGATATACCTCCATACCGGGGTTGGGGCCTTTGCAAAAGATTTTGGCCTCAGAGACCAAATCAGACGGGCAAGTGTTTCAGTCATGTCTAATATTGCCGAGGGGTTTGAAAGAGGAGGCCGACCAGAATTCCATCAGTTCCTTGTAATTGCTAAAGGTTCCTGCGCTGAAGTTCGCTCCCAGTTGTATATTGCCAAGGATGTGGGTTATCTTACCGAAAAAGATTTCAACACACTCATGGATTTATCCATAGAGGCCTCCAGAATTATCGGTGGCCTCAGAGCTTCCATTCAAAAGCAACGTGACGCCAAATAATGATTGACTCCAACGAATTATCTCAACCCTCTGCACTCGGACCTAATCCTCAGTCCTCAGCACTCAGTACTCAGCACTGCGCCCCTAACTCTCAGTCCTCAGTACTCAGCACTCATCCTTTAGCCATGCGAAAGGATGCACGTATCCTTGTTGTCGGTGCATCGGGCATGGTGGGAAGTGCCATCATCCGCAAACTTCTGTCTTTGGGATATACGAATATCCTTGGCACCTATCATTCGCACATGCCGGATAGCGCCATTTTCTTGCAGGACGACAACCCGGCGGACATGCCCGAAGGATTAAAACTGGTAAAAGTGGATTTGACCGCGCAGGAAGCCGTTAATTCTTTTTTCAGTGAAGAAAGACCGGAATACGTTTTTCTTGCCGCGGCAAGGGTAGGGGGCATCCATGCCAACAACACGTATCCAGCCCAATTTATCTATGAAAATCTTGCCATCCAGTGCAATACGATCCATGCCGCCTATCAGACGGGTGTGAAACGTCTACTTTTTCTGGGATCTTCCTGTATCTACCCGAAACTGGCGCCTCAACCGATGAAGGAAGAACACCTGCTCACCGGTCTTCTGGAGCCCACCAACGAGCCCTATGCCATTGCCAAAATCGCCGGCATCAAGATGTGCGAGGCATACAACCGGCAGTATGGCACGCGATTCATGGCCGTGATGCCCACGAACCTGTATGGCCCCAATGACAATTTCGACCTTGAAAATGCTCACGTGCTCCCGGCCCTGATTCGCAAGTTTCACGAAGCAAAGATGGTCCGGGAAAAAGGAAGTCGTGATCTGGGGGACCGGGACACCCAAACGAGAATTTCTGCATGTGGATGACATGGCCGATGCCTGTGTCTTCGTCATGAATCTTGAAGAAAAAACAGCGGCGGATCACTTTTTCAGCTATCCAAACCCCTGTTTCGTCAATGTGGGTGCCGGCATTGACTAACTCAATTATGGAATTAGCCCAAAAGATCCAAAAAGTTATCGGTTATAAAGGTAAAATTGTTTTTGACACATCAAAACCGGATGGTACGCCGAGGAAATTGCTTGATGTCTCTAAATTGAGCCGTTTGGGATGGAAATCGAAAATTGGTTTGGAAGATGGAATTCAAAGAGCCTATGCTTGGTATCTTGAGGCAAAACAAAACAAAATCATGCAAAATGATTTTGCGCGTATTAAAAATGGTTTTTTGAAATGAATGGAATAAAAAATATTGTTGTTACCGGAGGGGCCGGGTTCATCGGATCCAACTTCGTTCACACCTGGCTGGAGGCAGGCGAAGGCAGTGTCGTCAACCTGGACAAACTGACTTACGCCGGCAACCTTGAGAATCTGGAACCCTTGGCGAAAAACCCGAACCACATCTTTGTCAAGGGGGATATCGGTGACCGGCAGCTGGTTGCAAATCTGTTGGATCAGTATCGTCCAAATGCGATTGTCAACTTTGCTGCGGAGAGTCATGTGGATCGTTCCATTTCAGCGCCGGATGAATTTATCCAGACCAACCTGGTCGGCACCTTCAACCTGCTCGAACAGGTGCGCTGCCATTGGGAGGGCCTTGGACCGGATGACCAATCCGCATTCCGGTTCCTGCATGTGTCCACCGACGAAGTTTACGGCTCTTTGCAAAAAAATGATCCGGCCTTCTCGGAAACGACGCCCTATTCGCCCAACAGCCCCTATTCGGCATCCAAGGCCGGGTCGGACCATCTGGTCAGGGCCTATCACCACACCTATGGCCTGCCGACACTCACCACCAATTGCTCCAACAATTACGGGCCATACCAATTTCCGGAAAAACTTATTCCGCTGGTCATTCACCATGCATTGAACGGCCGGAAAATACCGGTCTATGGGGATGGTGCCAACATCCGTGACTGGCTGTATGTAACAGACCATTGCCTGGCAATCATGGCGGTACTGGAAAAGGGCCGGGTCGGCGACGTATACAATATCGGTGGAAACAGTGAAAAAACCAACTTGGAGGTGGTGCACGCCATCTGCACCATCCTGGATGAAGTAACCACGGATCAAAACCGCCGAGACACCTTGGTATCTTTCGTCCCGGATAGACCGGGCCACGATCGGCGATACGCCATTGACGCTTCAAAAATAAAGGCCGAAATCGGATGGACACCGCAAGAGACCTTTGAAACCGGTATTAGAAAAACGGTGCAGTGGTACCTGGATAATGCCCAATGGGTAGTCAACGTCACCAGCGGGGCCTATCAATCCTGGCTCGAAACCAACTACGGGAAACGATAATGCAACGTAAAGGAATTATTCTTGCCGGCGGCAGCGGCACCCGGTTGTATCCCATCACCATCGCCATATCCAAGCAGTTGCTGCCCATCTACGACAAGCCCATGATCTATTACCCGCTGACCACCCTCATGCTGGCCGGCATCCGGGATATTCTCGTCATCTCAACCCCCCAGGATACCCCCCGCTTCGAGCAATTGCTGGGCGATGGCAGCCAATGGGGCCTCAACATATCCTATGCGGTCCAGCCGCGGCCGGAGGGCCTTGCCCAGGCATTCATCATCGGGAGCGATTTTATCGGCTCGCACCCCAGCGCGC
>CAVONY010000006.1:0-48900 GCA_963697405.1 uncultured delta proteobacterium
AGGATCAGTGGCAAGAGTTCAATGTAGCGGCCTGGCTGCACGACTGCGGCAAGGTCACCACACCGGAATACGTGGTCGACAAGGCCACCAAACTGGAGACGATCACAATCGCATCCACGAGATCCGCATGCGATTCGAAGTACTGCTGCGGGATGCACAAATCGAGGCCTACCGCCAAGCGCCTGCCCGGTGATGCCGACGATGCGGTCCTTCGCGGCACAGCTGGAAGAGAAACAACGGCAGATCGCAGATGATTTCGCCTTTGTGGCCGAATGCAATATCGGCGGCGAGTTCATGGCCGATGAGAAGATCGACCGGCTAGAGCGGATCGCCGCCCTGACTTGGACGCGCCACCTGGACGACCGCCTGGGCATCTCCCAGGATGAAGCCAGCTATGAAAAACCGGCAGCCGGCACACAGGCTGCCGGTTGTCGAACACCTGCTGGCCGACAAACCGGAACACATCATTCCCAGGACCGACCCGGATCCCTTCGACGGCAACGCCCACGGGTTCAACATGACCGTCCCGGTAAATCAGTACAACCTGGGCGAGCTCTACAACCTGGGCATCCGCAAGGGCACCCTGTCGACGGAGGATCGCTTCAAGATCAACGAGCACATCATCCAGACCATTCTCATGCTCAAGCGGCTCCCCTTCCCCGAAAACATGAAGCATGTGGCTGACATCGCCGGTTCCCACCACGAGACCATGATCGGCACCGGGTACCCCCGGGGATTGAAAAAGAGGAGATGTCGATTCCCGCCCGCATCATGGCCATCGCGGACATCTTCGAGGCCCTGACCGCAGCGGACCGGCCCTATAAAAAGCCGAAAACGGTCGGCGACGCCCTGCGCATCATGAGCTTGATGCGCAACGACCAGCACATCGATGCCGACCTGTTCGACCTGTTTTTGCACAGCGGCGTTTATCAAACCTACGCCGAGAAGTTCCTGGACCCGGGTCAGATTGATGCGGTGGATATCAGCCAGTATCTTTCAACCGAAGGGATCAAAGTCGAATATTGATGCACAGCCGGCAGAAACACGACCTCTCGGCGGTTGCGGTCAGATGCCAGGCAAATATTATGTATTTGACTAAGTCCATCGGGTGAATATTATTTAATTGTTCGATGGGTGCTATCATGTTCCATTCTTTTCACCCATGAGATTCCCGCTTAGGCTTTGAAGACGGTCCTTCAGTTTCTCGGAATGACAGGGGCATCTCGTTTAAAATTAACCTGTTCTCATTTCTTCGAACTTCGATCGCAAGCACATTCCCAGCGACTTGTCGAAACGAAGCCAAGGTCTCGTTCATCGTGACCGCGATGAGCGTTGGAATCTTTTTGCTGTCTGCTCATTAATTTCACATCAGATCGACTCAACCACTCAAAACAGGGAGGTCGCAATGAAAAGACATTTTCATCTTATGTTTTCAAGCATCATGGCGATGGCGCTGCTCCTCGGCATCGCTTCTTTTGTGAGCGCCGCTGGAAAACCCAATATTCTCGTCATCTGGGGTGACGACATCGGGTGGAACAATCCGAGTGCTTACCATCGCGGCATGATGGGCTATCGCACGCCCAACTCAGTGGCAAGAGTTCAATGTAGCGGCCTGGCTGCACGACTGCGGCAAGCTCACCACACCCGAATACGTGGTGGACAAGGCCACCAAATTGGAGACGATCACCAATCGCATCCACGAGATCCGCATGCGATTCGAAGTGCTGCTGCGAGATGCACAAATCGAGGCCTACCGCAAGCACCTGCCCGGTGATGCCGACGATGCGGTCCTTCAGGCACAGCTGGAAGAGAAACAACGGCAGATCGCAGATGATTTCGCCTTTGTGGCCGAATGCAATATCGGCGGCGAGTTCATGGCCGATGAGAAGATCGACAGGCTAGAGCGGATCGCCGCCCTGACCTGGACGCGCCACCTGGACGACCGCCTGGGCATCTCCCAGGATGAAGCCACTTTGAAAAACCGGCAGCCGGCACCCAGGCTGCCGGTTGTCGAACACGTGCTGGCCGACAAACCAGAACACATCATTCCCCGAACCAACCCGGATCCCTTCGACGGCAACGCCCACGGGTTCAACATGACCGTCCCGGTAAATCAGTACAACCTGGGCGAGCTTTACAACCTGGGCATCCGCAAGGGCACCCTGTCGACGGAGGATCGCTTCAAGATCAACGAGCACATCATCCAGACCATTCTCATGCTCAAGCGGCTCCCCTTCCCGGAAAACATGAAGCATGTGGCTGACATCGCCGGTTCCCACCACGAGACCATGATCGGCACCGGGTACCCCCGGGGATTGAAAAAAGAGGAGATGTCGATTCCCGCCCGCATCATGGCTATCGCGGACATCTTCGAGGCCCTGACCGCAGCGGACCGGCCCTATAAAAAACCGAAAACGGTCGGCGACGCCCTGCGCATCATGAGCTTGATGCGCAACGATCAGCACATCGATGCCGACCTGTTCGACCTGTTTCTGCAAAACGGGGTTTACCGGGACTACGCCGAGACAGTTCCTGGACCCAGGTCAGATTGATGCGGTCGATATCAGCCAGTATCTTTCAACTGAAGGAATGAACGTCGATTGATGCATACCCGACAAAAACGCAACCTGCCGGAGATATGCGGCCAAGTGCCAAGCAAATATTCTGTATTTGACTAAGTCCATCGAGTGTATATTATCTACCAATTCGATGGATGCTTATAATGTTCCATTCTTTACAACCAAGAGATACGCACTTAGGCTTTGAAGAAGGTCTCGCAGTTTCTCAGAATGACAGGGGCATCTCGTTTAGAATTAACCTGTTCTTATTTCTTCAAACTTCGATACCAAGCACTTTCCCAGCGACTTCTCGGAACGAAGCCAAGGTCTCGTTTATCGTAACCGCGAGGAGCGTTGGAATCTTTTTGCTGTCTGCTCATTAATTTCGCATCAGATCGACTCAACCACTCAAAGCAGGGAGGTCGCAATGAAAAGGCATTTTCATCTTATGATTTCAAGCATCGTGGCGATGGCGTTGCTCCTCGGCATCGCGTCATTTGTGAACGCCGAAGAAAAACCCAACATCGTCATCATCTGGGGCGACGACATCGGTCAGTCCAACCTCAGCGTCTATACCAAGGGCTTGATGGGATATCGCACGCCCAACATCGACCGTGTCGCCAACGAGGGCATGCTCTTCACCGACTATTACGCCGAGCAGAGCTGCACCGCGGGCCGTTCGGCCTTTATCACCGGCCAGAGCGTCTTCCGCACCGGCCTGAGCAAGGTCGGCATGCCCGGCGCCAAGGAAGGGCTCAGCGCCGAGGACCCAACCATCGCCACCCTGCTCAAGGCCCAGGGCTACGCCACGGGCCAGTTCGGCAAGAACCACCTGGGCGACCGGGACGAACACCTGCCGACGGCGCATGGCTTCGACGAATTCTACGGCAACCTGTACCATTTGAATGCCGAGGAGGAGCCGGAGCAGGCCGACTATCCCAAAGACCCCGAATTCCGCAAGCGCTTCGGACCGCGGGGCGTGATCCACAGCTATGCCATGCCCGACGGTACGCAGCGAATCGAAGACACCGGTCCGCTCACAAAAAAACGCATGGAAACTATCGATGACGACGTCGCCGCCAGAGCCGCATTCTTCATCGAGGCCCAACACAAAGCCGGCAAGCCGATGTTCGTGTGGGTGAACTTCACGCACATGCATTTTCGCACCCATCCCAAGCCGGCCAGTATCGGACAATCCGGGCGCTGGCAGAGCGAGTACCACGATGCGATGATCGACCATGACAAGAACGTCGGCACCGTGCTGACGAAGCTGGATGAGCTGGGAATCACAGACAACACCATCGTCATGTACGGGACGGACAACGGCCCGCACATGAACACATGGCCGGACGCCGGCATGACGCCGTTCCGCAACGAGAAGAACAGTAACTGGGAGGGTGCCTACCGCGTGCCCGCCATGGTGCGCTGGCCGGGCAAGATCAAAGCAGGGAGTGTGTCCAATGAGATCATGTCGCACATGGACTGGTTGCCGACATTGGTGGCGGCCGCCGGTGATTCGGATGTGACCGGCAAACTGCTCAAGGGGTACAAGATCGGTAAGACCACCTATAAGGTGCACCTGGACGGGTACAACTTCCTGCCCTATCTGACCGGAAAAACGGACAAGGGTCCCCGCGAATCATTCTTCTACTTCTCCGACGACGGCGACCTGACCGGGCTGCGCTATGACAACTGGAAGCTCGTCTTCATGGAGCAGCGGCAGCCGGGCACGCTGCAAATCTGGTTCGAGCCGTATACCCTGCTGCGGGGGCCCAAACTATTCAACCTGCGCTTGGACCCGTACGAGCGGGCGGATGTCACCTCCAATACCTACTGGGACTGGTACCTCGACCACGCCTATCTGCTGATACCGGCACAAAGCTACGTCGCCAATTTCCTGGGAACGTTCAAGGAGTTCCCACCACGCCAGAAACCCGCCAGCTTCAGTCTCGAAAAGGTGTTGGAACAACTCCAACGAAATATTGGGTCTAAGTAGACCGTACGTGGCGGGACGCCTGGGTGCAGGCGTCCCGCCACTTCAGCACACAAGGAGCCCATCTATGAAACGTTCATTCATCAATGTTCTGCTCTCGCTGCTGCTGTTCACCAACGCAGCATTGGCAGCCGATCCGTTGCCCTCATGGAACGACACCGCACCGAAAAAAGCCATCGTCACCTTCGTCGAACGGGTGACCAGGGAAGACTCACCGGACTTCGTTCCGGTGGCCGAGCGCATCGCCACATTCGACAATGACGGCACGCTGTGGGCCGAGCAGCCGATCTATTTTCAATTCCTCTTCGCCATCGACCGCGTAAAAGCCCTCGCGCCGCAGCATCCCGAATGGAATACCCAGGAGCCATTTGCTTCACTGCTCAAGGGTGACATGAAGCGCGCACTGGCAGGCGGCGAGCACGCCATGCTGGAAATTGTCATGAGCACACACGCCGGCATGACCACGCAGGCGTTCGAAAAGATCGTGACCGATTGGATCACCACCGCCAAACATCCCAAGACGGGGCGGCTTTTTACTGAGATGGTCTACCAGCCGATGCTGGAACTGCTCGCCTACCTGCGTGCGAACGGCTTCAAGACCTTCATCGTCTCCGGCGGCGGCATCGAATTCATGCGTCCATGGACGGAAAAGGTCTATGGCATTCCGCCCGAGCAGGTCGTCGGCAGCAGCATCAAGACAGAGTACGACGTGCGTGATGGAAAACCCGTAATCGCACGATTACCAGAATTGAACTTCATCGACGATAAGGCCGGCAAGCCTGTCGGTATCCACCAGCATATTGGCCGCCGACCGATCATGGCAGGCGGCAATTCCGACGGCGATTTCGAAATGCTGGAGTGGACAACTGCCGGTACGGGTTTGCGTTTTGGCCTTATCGTGCACCATACCGATGACAACCGCGAGTGGGCCTACGATCGTGAGTCCCATATCGGCAAGCTCAATCGTGGCCTCGACGAAGGTCCACGTCGCGGATGGACCATCGTTGACATGAGGGATGATTGGCGGATAATTTTCCCGTTTGAAAAAGAATAAATGGAGATTCGCATGGGCGCAGCGTCTACCAGCTTAAGCAACTATGTAAATGAAATTAGCAGGATTGGCGGAGAATTTGGCCCCATGCTGGTTAAGGGTATGATTCTCCTGTTGATTGTCCTCATCCTGGCGAAATACCTGGCTCGATTTCTGGTCCCACTCCTCGTAAAAGTTGGGATGTCGGACCGCAAGGCTGCTTATTCTGTCACGGGACTCCATATCCTGGTTCTCTTGATTGGTACGATTGTCGTTCTAAGTATGGTCGGTTTTCCAGGAGCGCTGCTGGTCAGGGTGATCATGGTAATCCTAATGGTGGTATTGGCAGCCTATATTATCGCTAAACCCTACGTCCCCCAGCTACCCTTTCAGAAAGGCGATATTATTAAAACCTCAGCAGGTTCAGGGACCGTGGATCAAATGTCAATAATAAATACACGCTTACGAACCTTTGACGGCAAGATGATTTACATCCCGAACCAGAAAATATTTAATGATACGGTGACCAATTCCAGTGTTAGGCCCAACCGCCGATTGGATATCGATCTCTTTATCCCCTATGATCAGGAGGTAATAAAGGTAAAAAATACCGTAGGGGAGATTTTACAGCAGGAAGAGATTGTACTTGAAAAACCGGCTCCTCGGGTCGTTATTGATAAATTTACCCCTGACTATATGGAGATGAAAGCCCGGTTCTGGGTGGAGAGAAAGCATGCTCTGACAGGTCGGTGGGGATTGAACGAAAAAATCAAGTTAAGATTCGAAGAAGAGGGGATCTCAATGGCATCTCCCAGGCTACAGGTCAGTCTACCCCACGAAGCGCAGATAAAAGATTAGCACTACTTTAATTCAGAGAATAATATGAAATCCTAAGGACGATCAAGCCGAAAGGTTCTCGATCTGGCCAAGACGCTGGGTTCGCTTCTTGGCCAGGGATTTCAGCGCCCGGGAAACCTCGGGCAAGGCGCGGATCTTCTCGGCTGCATCACTGTAGTAGCGGATGGCACGGTTTTCCAGTGTGACAGCGGCAGCAAGGATGGCCGTGCTATCCAGGCCATCTGCATCGTCCACCCTAAGCTGGTAGCTGTCACGAACAAAATCCCGGATCGGCTCCAGAATCATCTCGGTGACATTCTCCCGACGGGTGCGCTGGACCAGGGCGATATTCTTCTTACCCTCCTTGGCAAACATCTCAAACAATAACCGGTAAGGTTCTCCTGCTGCTGTGGACGACACCTTGCGGTAAAAATCCATATCATCCTGCTCCACCGTTTCGGCAAAGTTCAGTATCGCACCAAAATTGGTCAAGGGCATGCGTGTTCTCCGTTCTTCATTGTGTCCGTTTGGACGGGCGTAAGATGGGTTTCATGGATTGGTCAGTTAATTCACCCGTCTTACAACGATTGATCAGATCAATCGCTTGCCAGCGCATCGGCTAACCCATTCCCCTATTTCAAAATTCCCCAATTCCCCCTTCGGTCCTCAGTCTTCCAGTACGTCCAGGTATCAAACGTTATCCACAAAGGGTAGATTTTGGTTCAGGCCAAGGCCGCAGGGATGTTGGAACCGGAGGCGTAGCAGCGCTACGTCGAGGATCCCAACATCACGAGAACGCCGGCCTGGGCCAAAAGATGCCTTTTGTGGATAGGCGTTAATACCAGCGTTCGATAACAACCTTCATATCCGTGTAAAACAAGAAACTCTCCTGGCCGTGGCCCTTGATGTCCCCGAACATGGAGTTGCCGGCCCCGCCGAAGGGAAAAAAGCTCATCGGTGCGGCAATACCGATGTTGACCCCGATCATGGTCGGCTTGACCCGGTATTTGAACTCCCTGGCCGCCGCGCCGCTGGCCGTGTAGATACAGGCGGCATTGGCGAAATTACGGGTGTTGATCAGATCGACCACCGCATCCATGTCGGCTGGCCCGGACGATGCTCACCACCGGCCCGAAAATCTCTTCCTTGGCGATGGTCATGTCCGGTGTGACGTTGTCGAAAACCGTGGGCCCCACGAAAAAACCATCGGGATAGCCCTCTACCTTTACGCCCCGGCCATCCAGGATCAGGTCCGCACCCTCGGCAAGGCCCTTTTCGATGAATCCCAGCACCCGCTCGCGGTGGGCGGCACTGATCAGCGGCCCCATGAACGTCTGCTCATCCAGACCGTCGCCCACACTGACGGTTTTGGCGGCAGCGGTGAACTGCCCCACCAGGCGATCGGCGATGTCTCCCACCGGCACCAGGACCGAGCCGGACAGGCAGCGCTGGCCGGTACAACCGAAGAATGAGGTCAGCAGCGACGGCATGCCCTGGGCCAGGTCGGCGTCGGGCATGACGGCCACGATGTTCTTGGCCCCACCCAGGGACTGGACCCGCTTGCCCGTCTCACCGCATTTGCGGTAGATGTGCCGGGCCGTCGGCGTCGATCCGACGAAACTGATGCCTTCGATATTCGGGTGGTCCAGCATGGCATTGACCACCTCCCGCGATCCGTGGACCATGTTGATCACGCCTTCGGGAAATCCCACCTCGTCGACAATCTCCATGATCTTGGTCTGGGTCATGGGTACCTGCTCAGACGGTTTGTAAACGAAGGTGTTCCCGGTGACCACGGCGTAGGGCAGAAACCACCACGGCACCATGGCCGGAAAGTTGTAGGGTGCGATGCAGCCGAACACGCCCATGGGCTGCCGGTGACCGTAGCAGTCAATGTTCTTGGCGATATCCTCCAGGGTGTAACCGCTCATAAGCGTGGTCACGCCGGTGGCGTGTTCCACGTTTTCGATCATCCGGCGCACTTCCCCCCGGGCCTCGTCGATGGCCTTGCCGTGCTCGATGGTGAGCACTTCGGCGATCGCTTCAAAATTCTCTTCAAAGGCATCCTTGAGTCGAAAGAGATACCTGGCGCGGCTCAACGGGGGTGTTTCTCGCCAGTACGCAAAGGCGTCCCGGGCGGCGTTGACGGCCCGATCCACATCTGCAGACGTCCCGTAGGCCACGGTGGCGATTTTCTCTCCTTTGGCCGGGTTAAGAACATCCCCGAAGGTGGTCGAATCAGATTCCACCCATTCCCCGTCAATGTAGTTTTTCATCAAGGGTAAAGACATGGTTGCAAGCTCCTTTATAAGGATAAGGGTTCAAGGATTCGAGGATCCAAGGGGTCAAGGGTTGTTAAAAATGAACGTTGAACATCGAACGCCCAACATGGACGGCATCGTAAAAAGTCGAAATTAAGTCCTCCGACTTCAGACCTCCGTCCTCAGCCCTCCGTCATCTGCAGGCAGTTTTCCCACAGCTTCCTGCCGGCCCCACTCTTTTTCAGCCGGGAAAGATACGTTTCCACATCGATGACGTGGGCCAGCATCTGCTTTGAGGCCAGTGCAGGGTCACCACCGGCTATGGCCCCAAGGATCTGCTCATGGGCCGACAGAACGGATTCCATGAAACCGGCATCGGGTTTGAGGATCTTCTTGAAATCTTCCAGTAGGGTTTCGACAAAGTCCAGCATCAGGATCAGGATGGGATTACCGGTCTGGCGTGCGATCAGCCGGTGGAAGGCAATCTCGTCCCGGCTGACCTGATCCCATTCTTTGTTCTTGAGGTTTTCCCGGGTCGAGTCGTTCAACTGCTGCAGGGCGTCAAGGTCGGAAGGCGATATGCGTTCGGCGGCCTGTGCGGCGGCGTAGGGTTCCATGATGCGCCGAAACTCGGACAGGTCGGCGATGGTCAGATTCTTGAAATAGAAGTAGTTGGCCAGGTTCTGGGCGGCTACCTGTTCGTCCACCTCCACGATGAATGCACCGCCGCCGACCCCTTTGCGCACGTCGATGAGTCCCATGTGCTCTAATGCACGCATGGACTCGCGCAGAGTCTGCTTGCTCACCTGGAACTGCTCGCCCAACTGCTTTTCCGGCGGCAGCCGGTCCCCGGGTGCCAGCCGCCCCTCCAAAATGGCGTTCCGGATCTGGCCGATGATGATTTCCGTGGTCTTGCTCTGACGAACGGTTTGGAACATATGGGTGCAGCCTTTCTGCTGATGCCAATACAATCTTCACGACACCGGGTCTATCGATTCCCTTCCCCGGAGCACCGTCAAGAAATATGCAAATATCATAATATTTAGATATTTTTCAAGCCTAATTTGGATGGTGTGATCCATTGGTCGAAAATCCATTGACACCCGCCATGATTATGCGTTTATTGACCTTCGTAAGCCACACGGTTCATCCAGGTGCCCGATGGGCATAACAGGGATAGCGGTGCAAATCCGCTGCGGACTCGCCACTGTAGGTGGGGACGAGGTAGGTACGTCCATGTTAGGCAAGGGGAATGGATTTCAGATATCCGTCTGTTGGAGCAACCCATGGAGAGATAAACCGCTGTCGTCTGCTTCGATAAGCTATCGTCAGGCAGCAGCCCCACGATAGTCAAGCCACCCGCTGTCTCCTTGACGGCCGGTGGCCTTTGAATTAATTCTAAGTTAGGTTTGACCCAACGGTGTAAACGTATGAACGTCACTGCGCTTCGGCATATGGGATGAAGCCGCAGCGAAGACGACAAACCCTTGGATGGTTCAGCTTATGTATTCAGACACCATTGAAGATTATCTCAAGGCCATTTACGTGCTCCAGGAACGAGATGGGCTCGCCAGAACCGGTGCTCTGGCACGGCAATTGGGGATCACTGCCGGATCGGTAACGGAAATGATCAAACGCATAGCCCGCATGTCACCCAGGCTGGTCGCCTACCGTCAGCACCACGGCGTCACCCTCACCGGTCACGGCCGACAGGCGGCGATTGCCGTCATTCGAAGGCATCGGCTATTGGAGACCTTTCTCTACAGGATCTTGGGACTCGGGTGGGAAGCCGTCCACGAAGAGGCCGAGACGTTGGAGCATCATGTATCCAAGCGACTGGTCCGGGCCATTGACCGTCATCTGCAATATCCCCGATTCGACCCCCACGGTGAACCGATCCCAGATGCAGCCGGGCAGATGAGCCCGCCTGCCGGAGACGCACTCACGATGATGAAGCCGGGAACAACGTTTCGTATCGTTCGCGTAGATCCGTCCACCAATGACATGCTCGCCTATCTGGACAGTTTAGGGATCGGATTAGAGACCACCGGGATGGTGGTCGGCCAGGCCCCTTTTGATGGACCGGTAATGCTATATTTGAATGATGGGGGCGAATCGCGGGAAACGACGATTGGCCGTGAGGTGGCCGGTCACATCTATGGGATTGTCATTTAATTTTTACTACCCAAAATTTTTTTTTGGTTGACCTAATTTTTTTCATTCTTAAATTTAGCCTTAGTGAAAAAACTCATAAATCCAGGTATTGATACAAACCGATGAACACGGGAAGGAATAAATGATGACCATTTGCAGGCTGAACATATCGGCCAGCGCTTTCTGGCGCTCGACTGCTCTTGCCGCAGCAAGCATTCTTTTTGCCACGACACTGGTTCAGGCAGCGCCATACAAGGGGAAATACCCCATCCATGCTGGTGCCACGGTAGGTATGGTGGCGGACATTGTTCGCGAAGTGGCCGGAGAGAGGGCCGCGGTGACGAATATTATCGGCTCAGGGGTGGACCCCCACGTTTACAGCCCTACCCGCAGCGATGTGGCCGTTCTTCTCAAGTCGGACATCATTTTTTATGCCGGCCTGCTGCTCGAAGGCCAGATGGCCAACATACTGGTCAAGGTTTCCCGCAAGCGGCCGGTCTATGCGGTAACCGAACTGCTTCAACAGGACTACCTGATTCATGACGCCGCCACCGCGCATAACGATCCCCATGTCTGGATGGATGTTCAGGGCTGGATGAAGGCGGTCCTGGTGGTAGCTGACGCCATGGTGGCATTCGACCCCACACATGCCGATGAATATCGCCCGCGCGCGGCAGCATACCAGGAGCGACTCAAGCGTCTGGACGACTACGCCAAAGCAGCCATCGCCTCTATCCCCGATGGTCAGCGGGTACTGGTCACGGCCCACGATGCCTTCAAATACATGGGCCGTGCCTATGGCATCGAAGTGATGGGCATCCAGGGACTCTCCACCGAATCGGAGGCGGGCTTGAAAGATATCAACCGCCTGGTGGACACATTGGTGGACCGCCGCATTCCGGCAGTTTTCGTGGAAACCAGCGTTTCGGACAAGAATGTCAAAGCCCTTATCGAAGGGGCCGCGTCCCGTGGCCACAAGGTCATCATCGGAGGCGAACTGTTTTCCGACGCCATGGGCCCTTCGGGCACTTATGAAGGCACCTACGAGGGCATGATCGATCACAATGTCACGGTCATCACCCGTGCCCTGGGCGGCAGTTCTCCAGCCACAGGCATGCAGGGGAAGTTGAAAGCCCACTGAAGCCTGAAAACGGAGGACGGACATCGAAAGACAGCTCTTCCCGGTCCTTGAATCCTCGACCCCTTGAACACCTTTACACGCTTAGGAGCACACATGGCCAGTCCACAGCATCAACCAACGCACACACCATCCACGGCGGGCATCGGCGACAGCAACGCTCCCTTGTGGGTCAACGATCTCACCGTGGCCTACCATCGCAAACCGGTGCTCTGGGACATCGAGCTCAACCTGCCCGAAGGCCGGCTGATTGCCGTGGTGGGACCCAATGGGGCGGGTAAAAGCACCTTCATCAAAGCGGTATTGGGCCTGGTTCCCAAGGCATCGGGCGCCGTGACAATTTACGGGAAATCCTACGAGGCCCAGAGACACCTGGTGGGTTACGTTCCCCAGCGGGAAAGTGTGGACTGGGATTTTCCGGTCAACGCCCTGGATGTGGTCGCCATGGGGCTGTACCGCAAGATCGGCTGGCTGCGACCGGTCGGAAAGCGTGATCGCCAGATCGCCCTGGAAGCCCTGGACAAGGTAGGCATGGCAAATTTTGCCGACCGCCAGATCAGCCAGCTGTCCGGCGGACAGCAGCAGCGGGTGTTCCTTGCCCGGGCCCTGGCCCAGGATGCCCGGATCTACTTCATGGACGAACCGTTTGCCGGGGTGGACGTGGCCACGGAACGGGCCATCATCGCCCTGCTCAAGGAACTGAAAGCCGCCGGTAAAACCTGTGTGGTTGTCCACCACGACCTGCAGACGGTACCCACCTATTTCGACCACGTGGTGCTGTTGAATATGCGCCTGGTGGCCGCCGGACCAGTGGAAACGGTCTTCAACGAAGAGAACCTGAAAAAAACTTACGGCGGCCGGTTGACCCTGCTCAGCAAGGCCCTGGACGAATATGCCAAGGTCCCTCGATTTCCGAAGGACAAAGGACAACCGTGATGATTAATCATCGACCACCCACACTGAAAATGGCTTTTAGCATGCTAACGACCATCCTGCTCATGGTTGCCGGGAGCACTGCGGTGATCGCCGGAAGCGGGCACACCGAAAATACGGACGATTTTTCGACTGAACTGCTGCGGGTTTTCACCTTTCAGGATTACAACACCCGCGTGGTTGTGGTGGGCACGACCCTGCTCGGCCTGGCCGCCGGCCTGATCGGCACCTTCCTGGTGCTGCGCAAGCGCGCCCTGCTGAGCGACACGCTCAGCCACGCCACCTTGCCGGGCATCGCTTTGGCATTTATCATCATGACCCTGACCACCGGAGACGGCAAGCAGTTGCCGGCGCTGATCGCCGGTGCGGCTGTATTCTCAGTCATCGGCACGCTGTCCGTGCTGGCAATCCAGCGGTTTTCGCGACTCAAGGATGATGCGGCCCTGGGCATCGTCCTCAGCGTATACTTCGGTCTGGGAATCGCGCTCATGGGAATGGCAACGCGCATGGATGCCGGCAACGCCGCCGGCTTGTCCTCGTTCATTTACGGCAAGACCGCCTCCATGCTTTTTTCCGACGCCTTGCTGATCGCTGTGACCGCCCTGGTGGCTGCCGTGGCCAGCGTCCTTTTCTTCAAGGAGTTCTCCCTGGTCTGCTTTGATGCCGATTACGGCAGCACCCAGGGGTGGCCGGTGGGCCTGCTGGATTTTCTCATGATGGCCCTGGTGGTCCTGGTGACGGTCATCGGCCTGCAGGCCGTAGGGCTGATCCTGGTCGTGGCCCTGCTAATCATTCCAGCCGCTTCCGCCCGCTTCTGGACCTTCCGCCTGCGCACGATGCTCTGCCTGTCCGGCATATTCGGAGCACTGAGCGGATTCTTTGGTTCCGGTGTGTCCGCCCTGATGGCCAACCTGCCTGCCGGTGCCGTCATCGTCCTATCCGCTTCGCTGTTCTTTATCGTCAGCCTGGTGTTCGGTTCGGCCCGGGGTCTGGTGCGCATAAGTATCGATCGACTGCAGTTGAGGCGTAAGATCATGAACGAGAACCTGCTCAGGGACCTGCATGAATGGAAAGAGATGACATCTGACGGCAATGCGGTCGGCCCAGAAATCACACAGCTGCTCGCCCGCCGGGCATGGTCACCGAGAACCCTGCGACGCACGGTCAAGCGCTTGCGGCGACAGCAGATGCTTCATCAAGGATCCGCTCTGGGCCTCCGTCTCACCGAAATCGGTAGAGATGCCGCCCGTGAAGTGGTCCGCCGGCACCGGCTGTGGGAAACCTATCTGATCACCCATGCGGATGTCGCACCGGGGGTGGTTGACTTGAGTGCCGACCGCATCGAGCATGTGCTGGATCCGGATCTGATTCGTCAACTGGAGGTCACATTGGCCAATCAGGCCGGCAGGGAACTGCCGCGCAGCCCGCATGAACTGGTGGCTGAGAAAGGAGTGCCCTGACCATGGAATGGACCTTTATCGACTCCTGGATCGTCGTCGTGGGCGCCCTGAGTGCCGCCGCCTGCGCACTGCTGGGGAACTACCTGGTATTGAGGCGCATGAGCATGATGGGCGACGCCATCAGCCACGCCGTACTTCCGGGACTGGCCATCGCCTTCCTGGTAACCGGCAGCCGGGACAGCCTGCCCATGCTGGTGGGCGCCATTCTCATCGGTGTGGTTACCACCTTGATGATCCAGGGGATCGACCGCCTCAGCGGACTGGATCGCGGGGCCTCCATGGGGGTGGTCTTCACCACCCTGTTTGCCGTGGGATTGATTCTCATCCGCCAGGCAGCCGACCACGTGGACCTGGATCCCAGCTGCGTCCTCTACGGTGCCATCGAACTGACCCCTCTGGACACTGCCATGTTCCTGGGCCATGCGATCCCCCGGGCCGCCATCACCAGCGGTCTGATGTTGCTGGTCAACCTGGTCTTCGTGATCGTTTTTTTCAAAGAACTCAAAATCACCGCTTTCGACCCTGCCCTGGCTACGACCATGGGCATCAACGCCAACGTCATGCATTATGTACTCATGACGCTAGTTGCGGCCACCACCATTGCGGCTTTCGAGAGTGTGGGCAGTATCCTCGTTATTGCCATGCTGATCGTCCCTGCCGCATCAGCGCACCTGATAACGGACCGGTTGGGCCCCATGCTGGCCATCAGCGTTGTATTGGCAATCCTGTCGGCCGTTCTGGGCCACATCAGCGCCATTACCGTGCCGGTCTGGTTCGGGTTTCAGGACACCAGCACCGCCGGCATGATGGCCTTGATGACCGGTCTGCTCTTCCTGCTGGCGTTCCTATTTTCTCCCCGGTATGGCGTCCTCAGCCGTGTGGCCAACCAGATGCGTTTAGGACTCACCATTGTCGGCGATGACATCCTCGGATTCCTCTACCGTTATAAGGAACTGGCACCTGCCGATGCGGCACCGGTACCCGTATCCGAGGTCAAGAAAGCCTTGAAAACGGAATCGGGCGTCAGCCTGATGGTATGGCGCCTGGCTCGCAAGGGTTTGATTCAACGCCGGGAAACCGGGCTGTCCCTGACGGCGTTGGGAGAAGAGGCCGGCAAGGGGCTGATTCGCTCCCACCGGTTGTGGGAAGCCTACCTGTGCAATGTCATGGGCTATTGCGATGCGGATGTTCACCGCCACGCCCACCAGTTCGAACATTTTACCGACACTGACCTTCAAAAACAGCTCAGTGAGAGAACGGGCAATCCCGAACACGATCCGCACCAGCGTGCCATTCCTTAAAAGACAGAGAGCAGGGGCTTGAAGGGATTTTTTATGGGCCTGTTTCGAGATTGAAACTGGTCCGCCGGTTAATGCCGCACCCTGTACCAGGAGACAAGGGGGATTTCGGGCAGGAAGTCCCCCTTCGCTTCCGGCTTGCCGATTTTTTCCAATGTACATCCAACCCCGCCTATGCTATGGCTGGCCGGTCTTTTACCATATATCCGAAAAAGCGTCTCACCATGCAACCATCCGCCTCCGACTCACACCGCGACCCCCATCGCTGGGTGGTCTTTTCCGTCATCTGCCTGATCTATTTCTTTGTCTATTTCCACCGGGTCTCAACCTCGGTGATCGTCTCGGACCTGCTGGCGGCGTTTAACACCAATGCCACGGCCCTGGGGTTCATGTCGTCGATGTATTTTTACATCTACGCACTCGATCAGCCCATCGTGGGATATCTGGCAGACCGCATCGGACCGCGGCGGGTGATTGCCTACTGGAGTATAACGGCGGCCGTGGGGTGCTTCATCTTCGGCATGGCGCCCTCCATCGGTTGGGCGACGCTGGGACGTGCGCTGATCGGCTTCGGCGTGGGCGGGGTTTACGTGCCGACGGTCAAGGCCCTGTCACAATGGTTCAGTGAAAAAGAGTTCGCCACCATGGTGGGGCTGCTCATGTCCGTGGGCAACTTCGGCGCGGTGGTGGCCACCACACCGCTGGCTTGGGCGGCCGGCACCTGGGGGTGGCGGCCCACTTTTTTCCTCATCGGCGGCGTCACCATGGTGATGGCCATCCTGATGCTGGCCATCACCCGCGATTCACCGCCATCGTCGCATCCAGATAGACGAGAAGTCGATCCCCCCGCCACGCCGTCGCCGGGCCTGGCAAGAAATATGGTCACGATCATTGTTTCCATGCAGTTCTGGCTGGCGGCCACCATCTTCTTCGGCATCTACGGCACGGCGGTGACCCTCCAGGGATTGTGGGCCACGCCCTTTTTAATGGTCGTGCTGGACGTCGAACGCATCCTGGCCAGCAAACTAAACATGCTGATCCCCATCGGCGTCATCATCGGCGCGCCATTTTTCGGCTGGCTGCCGAATCGTTTTTGCCTGAACAAAGCCCACACACTGACTTTCATCACGGCGGTTTACACCCTGTGCTGGCTGGCCGTCATCCTGGTTTTCGACCGCTTGGGTGTCGTCGGATATGCAACGCTCTTTTTCGTAATGGGGGTTGTCATCGGCGGATTCATCAGCACGATTTGGGGAATCATCCGGGAAACCACGCCGGCCGAGCGCTTGGGCCTGACCGCCGGCATTCTCAATCCGGCGCCCTTTTTGGGTGTCGCCGCCTTCCAGGTGCTGACCGGCAACATCATCGACCAGGCCGGCCGTGTCGGCGACCTGTATTCGCTGTCGGGATTCAAACGCGCTTTCAGCGTCTGCATGGCCGGTGCGCTTGTCTGCCTGGTGCTGTCGCTTTTCATCAAATCCAAGCCCACCAGCGGCGACTGAATCACCACGCACCTGCCCTTTGCCCTTAAAACAAGGCATCAATGCAGAAAAATATTTTCAGCTGCTGTGTATGATATCAGGATTGCAACACCAGGTGGGCAACAGTCAATGGACAGGAAATCCGCTCAGCGTGTCGGCAATCTGTCGGCAAAGCGCATCAAGCACACGGCTGTGGGCGGCGGCAAGGTCATCGAAGCCCGCTCCGGTGATCGTCTCTGAAAGGGTTGTCCGGTGAGACGGCGACGGGTCACCGCTGCCGGTAATTGTCCACACTGCGCTGAGCAGCATCTTTTTATCGGTCGTGCCGATCAACTCGAGGAAGGTAACGTCGACGGTGACATCCGGATTAAGGCCTGCCGGCCAGGGCGCGCTGTGAACCCGGGCATCGGCCATGAGCCTTTGGAGGTTGTCGCCGAGCACCCGCTGAATCATGCGATCCGGGTAGTCGGCCCACCGATGGCGGGAAGAGACTTCCAGTTGGTTCGGCCCGGTCCGTTTCACCATTTGTACCCGATTGAGATATCCGGGCAATTCAATCGGGTTGATCCCGACCGTCTTGGTCAGATTGCCATCTGCATCCACTGGGGGGGTCGATGTATCGCTCAACGGGTTGAGGATATAATAGGACACCGACGGCGTAAGGGATCGGCACCCGGAGCATACGATAATCAGCGAACAACTGAAAGCGAGGAACCACAGGGATAATCGGTTCATTCCGGGTTTCCTTTTCCAAAAACGATGGCGTCGGGATGGCGCTCCAGATAGTCGGCCAGGGCTTCCACGGCCCGGGCCGCCTCCTGAAGTTCCAAGAGCAGACGGTTCAGGTTATTGGCGATTGGCGCGCCTTCGCCCAGCACGGTGTTGGCGGTGACAAGGGCTTCCTCGCCGCGAACCATGGCTTCTCTGGCCTGATCAAGCATGCTGTTGACTTTCGGCAGGGTGCCATCGTTGAGATCGGCAGTCACCTTTTTGAATTCGGCAAAACTCTGGTCGATATTGTCAATGGCACTTTCCAGGGATTCAGATCCGGTCATATCCTCGAACTGTTTCGCAGCTTCCCGAATGTCTGCCAGGGTCTCCTCCAGGGGAAGATGGTTGAACCGATCCAACAACCGTTTGGCCGTTGCCGTGATTTCTTCCACCGTGTTGGGAATGGTGGGCAGTACCGGGTAAACATCGCCCGCTCGGATATCCTGGGGTTCGGCTTCCGGTTGAATGCGCATGCTCACATAACTTTGGCCGGTCAGCAGGTTCCCCGTCCGCTGCTGCACACGCAGCCCTTTTGCCACCAGGTTCTCCATCACGCTGTACTCGGGTATGGCCAGTTCACCGGAAAGCTCGATCCGGTCCGGCTCGATGGCAATCAGCACCGGGATCTGGAAAGTCAGCGTATCCTGATCAAACAGCAACCGGATGCTGATCACCTCGCCAATCTTAATGCCGTAGAAGTCCACCGGGGCGCCCGCCGATAGTCCCCTGACGGACTCTTCAAAGTAGAGCAGATAATACTCACGATAGCTATAGTAAGCCGCATTGGCGTCGTCGCGGCTGTCATACAGGTTGAAGATCTGGCTGTCGGCAGGCGGGGGTGCCGTTTTCATTTCCTCCGCGGTGAAGAAGGAAATGCCCCCCACCAGCAGACTGGCCAGCGAGGGTGTATCGATGCGGACCCCGTCGGCACCTATTTTCATATTCAGACCGCTGGCATTGTAAAACCGGGAACCGCGCTTCACCTGATGGTGGTGGGGCGCCTCCACGAATATCTCAAGGAGTACACCGGTACCGTCATCGGCCATGTCCACATTGCTGACGCGCCCCACCTTGACCTGCCGATAGTACACCGGAGATCCGATATCCAGAGACCCCAACTGCTCGGCCCGCAGGCTGAATTGCCGCCCCGGCGTATCGCGGAAAATGGCCGGCGACTTCTCATTTCCTTCAAACCGGCTCACGGTCTTGCCGCTTTTGCCGGGCATCATACCGATGTAGGCACCGGAAAACAGGGTGTTGATACCGGACACCTCACCCACAGCCACACGCGCCCTGACGATCCAGAACAGCGTATCTTGTGTGAGATGATCGGCCACCTCGGGGCTCATGGCCGCCGAGACCAACACCTGTGACAAGTCCTCGCTGAGCTGAATCCGCTGAACCTTGCCAACCGTGACATCTTTATATTTGATTTCCGTTTTACCAGGCACCAGTCCTTCGGCGGAATTGAAGACAATCGTGATGGTCGGGCCGGTTTCCTGGATGGCTTTGACGGCGAGCCAGACGCCGATCAACGCGGCGAGAAGAGGGATCAGCCAGACAATCGAAAAGCGCTTGCCGTGCATGACCTCAGGCTCGGGAATCGTTTCGTCAACAGCGGATTCAGTGGGCAGGTGATTCATCATTTTTCTCCAGCGCGTCCCAAATCAGTCTCGGATCGAAAGTCATGGCGGCAATCATGGTAATGACCACCACAGCGGCAAAGTAAACGACGCCGGACCCCGCTTCGATGGTGGTCAGGTATCCGAGCCGAACCAATGCGACCAGCACCGTCACCACAAAGACATCCAGCATGGACCAGCGCCCCACCAGTTCCGTGATGCGATAGAGGCGGGTGCGCTCTTCAGGCCGCCAACGGGATCGCCGTTGAACCGAAAGGAGAAGCCCGCCCAGGGCGATCAGCTTGGCAATGGGGACCACGATGCTGGCCACGAAAATAATCAGAGCGATGCCCCAGGAGCCGGTCTCCATGAAAAATATGACACCGCTCATAATCGTATCGGGCTGGGTGCTGCCCAGGAAGGTGGTGATGGTCACCGGCAACAGATTCGCCGGAATGTAGAAAATGATGGCAGCAATCAAAAGGGCCCAGGTGCGGGCAATGCTGTTCGGTTTTCTAAGATGCAGAAGCGCACCGCATCGAGGGCATCTGACATGCACCCGGCCGACCACCGACGGCCGTCGGACAAGCAGGCTGCACCCGTGGCAGTTGAACAGGCCGGATCGGGCGGCAGTGGGATCGACATGCACGCGCGTCATCGCCATTCGTCCATTTTCTCCCATATGGTGATTGGAACCAGAAACGTGTTGACCGCCGCCAGCACAAACACCAGCGCAAGAAAGGAGAACAGGGCCGTGCCGGGAATGATGGTGGCCATTTTAGATAGTTTGACCACGGATACCAGGATGCCCAGCAAAAAAATTTCGGTCATGCTCCACGGACGGAGGGTGAGGGCCAACCTGAAAGCCCGCCGGTTGGCCGGCAGGCGATGCCCCAATTTCATCGGCCACAACACGTAAACGAGTGCTCCCAGCAGTATACAGGGGATGAGCATGCTGGTGAGCAGAACCAGTATGGCCACGCCTGCCATGCTCTGCTGGGAAAGAATGATCGTCCCGGTGATCAGGGTGGTTTCCAGAACGGTCCCCTGGGATTCCAGCGACAAGAAGGGGTAGATGTTGGCGATAACCAGAAGCACCAGGCCGGTGATGGCCAAAGCCAACGACCGGTCAATCGTTTTCGGAAAGTGGACGTAAAGCAATGCTCCGCAACGTCTACAGCGGGCTTTGCTTTTTTTCGGCAGCGGTTGCACGCGGTGTAGCAGGTCACATTCGTGGCAGGCGATCAGGGTTTGCGTCATAGCCACAAGGCACCTTCAGGTCATCATCGTCCTTATTGCGGAACACCGGCGTGCTCCGAATATGGGCACATCAGCAGCGCCATGCACGGCAGCCGGTTCAGGAAACCGTATTCACCGGATATCGAGAACTGTCCCCGTGCAGGCAAAACAAGGGAAAAAATTACGTTTCAGTTCAAATACCGTTTAAATACCACTATTTCTGAATCCATGCAATGGTTTCATGACCGCCGACAGGACCACGGATGATGGGTTTCGCGCCATTCGTGGATGGGTAATAGGTGTGTTTCAGGCAACCTGAAGATCGGGTTTGCCCTTACGGCGACGAATGACCTTGACGATGGTGGGTGTTGTTTTCGTGTGGGAACCGGCCTTGGTGTTTGGGTCGATCTGCGTAAAAAGCTGAAAAAGCTTGGCCTCAATTTTTTTTCGTTTGTTCTCGTTCATCAATTTTTCTTCTTAATCTTTCTTCTTGGTTGATCAGTCAAGGTTTGATCCTGCTGCACACATCTACAGCCGAACCATCCAGTGAAAGTTGCATGAAGCGGTTCGCAACATGCACGATTGTCAGTAATCCGCCTGTCGTTTAGGGATTTACGTCTGCATTAATTTTTATTAAGGGAGGCAAACACCGCTTTACGTAGGGGTAAGCGCATCACCTGCCAACAGCAGGAATATTGCGTTAGGACCCTGTTTATAACAGACAAACCGTCTTGGCAAGGGTTAAATGACAATACCAACCGTTTTTTTCCGCCAGCCCAATTAACCAGTGTCGCACAATCAGAACCCACCGCCCCCCGTATCGATGCAATCTTGCGACTCTTCGATGAGACCATTTTCCAATTCCGGTTTTATCTATCTGTAAATACATCCTTTTTTAAAAACCCTGACGTTTAGGGATCGGGCACGCTTTATGCTCTAGTGGCTGGTATGCGTTCCTGGATATACCCTATATCGGACACCGAACACGATAACTTGAATTAAATTGCAGATGACAACCCTAAATCAGAACAGGAGGCAAAATCGATGAATGATGATGTCATTCAGTTGGGCGGCAAAAAGCGGAACACCTTTATGGACAAGGTCAAGGAGATTTTGCCGGAAGGCGGCAACCTGAACCTGTGCCTGACCTGTGGTGCGTGCTCTTCCGGATGTCCGGCAACCGGTTTAGATGGTATGGACCCGCGAAAGTTCCTGCGCATGGCCGCACTCGGTTTGGACCAAGAGATCGCCAATTCGGATTGGCCGTGGATGTGCACCATGTGCCAGCGCTGCATCTATGTCTGTCCGATGAGTATCGACATCCCGCAGCTGGTATACAACGCCCGGGGGCTGCGCCCGAGAGAAGAGAGGCCCAAGGGCATTCTGGGATCCTGCGACATGGCTCTTAGAAATGAGAGCACCAGCGCCATGGGAACCGCACCCGATGACTTCGTTTTCGTTGTGGAGGATGTACTGGAAGAGTACCAGGAAGCACAGCCCGAATTCGCCGACATGCAGGCGCCCATCGATAAGGAAGGGGCTGAGTTCTTCCTTAACCAGAATTCACGGGAGCCGGTCACCGAACCCGATGAACTGGTTCCCCTGTGGAAGATCCTGCACCTTGCCGGGGCGGACTGGACATACGGCAGCGCCGGCTGGGCCGGTGAGAACTACTGCATGTTTCTGGCGGACAACGATTCCTGGGAAAAAGTCACCCGCACAACCGTCAACCAGGCCAACAAATTGGGAGTGAAAACGTTCCTCAACACCGAGTGAGGGCACGTGACCTTCTCAGTCCGGGCCGGACTGAAAAAATTCAACCTCGAACACAATTTTGAAGTCAAAAACATTTATGAGTATTACGCCCGCTGGATTCGCGAGGGAAAACTGAAAGTCAACGCAGACTGGAACAAGGGGCTGAAAATTAAGTTTACGGTCCAGGACCCCTGCCAGATCGTCCGCAAAAGCTACGGCGACCCCATTGCCGAGGATCTTCGCTATGTAGTCAAATCCGTGGTCGGTGAAGAGAATTTCATCGACATGCAACCCAACCGCTCCAACAACTTCTGCTGCGGGGGCGGCGGTGGATTTCTGCAATCCGGTTTCAAAGAACAGCGCCTCAAGTACGGCGAACTCAAAGATAAACAGATCAAGGCCACCGGCGCAGACTACTGCATTGCCGGCTGCCACAACTGCCACGCCCAGATCCACGAACTCAGCGAACATTACGGCGGGGGCTACCCTGTGGTTCACCTGTGGACCCTGATTTGTCTCTCCCTGGGCATATTGGGCCCCAATGAACGCGAGTACCTGGGTGAGGACCTGAAAGAAGTCAACGTCTTTCACCCGGAAACCGCCATGTAGTTTTTTTTCCCCTGGGATCCCGGTGGATGTGGGATCCCAGGGGAAAAAACTGGAACCGTACAATGAGCATTTGCCTGACCGTAAAAGAACTGGAAGCCCGATGGAAAAAGGCGCTGGCGGCAACCCGGGCGGCCGTGACACACCACCCCCGAACCTACCGAGATCTGAAAGCCCAGGCTGCTGAAATCATCGAGAACCCCATCGATATCAACGACTATTTCCCCAGGGTGGGAAAACTGGTCGACCAGTTGAAGGCCATGGATCCTTGCGGTCATGGCAGTATCTTCGACATCTTCAGTGCCCGCATCTCACCGTCTAGCATCTGGCACATAAAGATGCTCAGGATGGAGTGCAGGGACCTCTTGTTCCACCTCAACGCCTTCGATGAATGGCGTCGCAGCCAACACCACCTGCGCATGGTTAAATAACTCAATTATTTCATTAGTTAGCTGCCAGACCACCACCACCCCACCCGCGACGGTCAATTGTTCGGGCGCCTTGGCTCGCGATAAAAACCAAGCTGAAATTTGCCAACCAAAGAAGGTATGCATATGATATTGGCAATCTACTCGACGACCCCTCATAGAATGGGTTGCCGATCAAAACCAACGCAGGCAGCAATGAAAAAGCCAACAAAACTCGCCCCCGTTCCGCACAACGTCACCGAAATTATTTTGGAAAGCATTTCCGATGGCGTGTTCACCGTCGACCACCAGTGGCGTATCATGTCTTTCAACCGTGCAGCCGAAAAAATTACCGGCATCGACCGGCACGAGGCCATCGGCCGTCATTGTTGGGAAGTGTTCCGCTCCAATATGTGTGAAGATGACTGCGCCCTGAAGCGGACGATGAAGGAAGGCACATCCCTCACCAATACGTCGACCTATATTGTCAACAGCGCCAAAAAGCGCATTCCCATTACGGTCTCCACGGCTCCGCTGAAAAACAAGAACGGCGAGGTGTTGGGGGGCGTGGAAACCTTCAAGGATCACAGCCTGGTGGAAGCGCTGCGCAAGCGGCTGGACGGCCGGTTTCAAATCGGCGACATTGTCAGCCGCAGCGCCGCCATGCATGAAATTCTGGCCATACTGCCCATGGTGGCGGAAAGCGGCAGCACCGTGCTGTTGGAAGGGGAAACCGGTACGGGAAAGGAATTGGTGGCGCGCGCCATTCACGATGCCAGCCCGCGAAAGCACAAACCCTTTGTGGCCATCAACTGCAGCGCGCTGCCCGACACCCTGCTCGAATCCGAATTGTTCGGATACAAATCCGGCGCCTTTACCCACGCCGTAAAGGACAAGCCCGGCTACTTTGCAGCTACTGCAGGAGGCTCCATTCTATTGGATGAAATCGGGGATACCAGCGCCGCATTCCAGGTGAAGCTGCTGCGGGTGCTGGAAGAGCAGGCGTTTGTACCCCTTGGTGCCGTTGAAAAGGTCAAATCGGACGTGCGGGTAATCGCCGCCACCAACAGGAACCTTGCCGATCGGGTCGCCACAGGTGAATTTCGTCAGGATCTTTTCTACCGCATCAACGTGGTTCGATTGCACCTCCCCCCCCTTCGCGAACGCAAGGAGGATATTCCCCTGCTGATCGGACACTTCATCGAAAAAATGAACATGCTGCGCGGCAAAGCGATTAGCGGTGTGGATGAAGCGGTTCTTCAGATTCTCATGTGTCACGACTATCCCGGGAATATCCGAGAACTGGAAAACATCATTGAGCACGCCTTCGTCCTTTGCAGTGCCGGCACCATTCAGGCACGCCACCTGCCGGGCGGTTTTTTCCCCCACCCCGCGCCATCCAATACATGCGACCCCTTGGCCCACACGCTCGACGCCACCGAAGCCATTGCCATCGTCAATGCGCTTAAACGCAACCGTTACAACCGGTTGGCTGCGGCCAAGGATTTGGGCATGCATAAAAGTACGCTTTTCCGTAAAATCAAACGCCTGGGCATCGATCTTCCTGAAATCGACGGCCGCTCAAAAAAGTCCAGCCCGCATCAAGACTAACGCAGGTTCGCGGCGATAGCATCGGTTAACGTTGCATTATTGCGACTATGGAGTTGGAAAACCTGCCCGCCAACCAGCCAAGCAACACACAACCCGTTATAATATATATCTATTTTTATTTTCTCATCTACTACCCACTCTGGCATACGCTTTGCGAGGGTAGTATTAATTATTGCGAGACACAACCATAAGGGAGATAAAAATGAGAACTACCGTAAAGGCAAAAGGCGTCCGACCTGAAACCGAAACGACAGCATCCCCTGCCAAGCGATTGAAAGTGGCGGACCCGGTCCGGGCCTCCATCGATGAGGCGACCCAGACCATGCTCAAGCGAGCCCAGGAGCTGGGGATTGATACGGTGTTCGACAGGGCGGAAAACATGAAGCAGTGCAATATCGGCACCCAGGGAACCTGCTGTAAAAACTGCGGCATGGGTCCTTGCCGCCTGCCCTTGCCCAAAAGCGGTATCGAGGGTGAGGATGAGCGAAAAGGCTTGTGCGGGGCCTCCGCCAACACCATTGCCGCCCGCAACTTCATCCGTATGATTGCCGGTGGTGCGGCGGCTCATTCAGACCATGGTCGCGGTGTTGCCGAAGTATTTCGTGCCGCCGCTGAAAATGAAACCGATGATTATAAGATAAAAGACCCGATTAAGCTGCTTTCTATTGCACCCCATTTAAATGTTGCCACCACCATCGAGGTCGATGGTGAGCAGGTGGACCGTGACCTGGATGAAATCGCCCGTGATGTTGCCAAAAAGGCACTCAATGAATGGGGCAAGCCGGATGGGGAGCTGCTTTATGCCAAGCGTGCACCTCAGGCCTTGTATGAAAAGTGGAAAAAGAACGGTGTCGTGCCGAGGAATATCGACCGGGAGATTGTCGAGATCATGCACCGCACGCATATCGGGGTCGATCAAGATTATAAGAACCTGATGAAGCAAGGCACCAGGGCGGCGATTGCAGACGGATGGGGCGGATCGATGCTGGCTACGGATCTCCAGGATGCGTTGTTTGGCACACCCACCCCGGTGCAGTCCGAGGCCAATTTGGGAGTCATGAAAGCAGACCATGTCAATCTTGTTATCCACGGACATGAACCGATTCTCTCCGAAATGATCGTCGCCGTGGCTCAAACCAAAGAAATGCATGACTATGCTGTTTCAAAGGGTGCCAAAGGGTTGCAGTTATCCGGGATCTGCTGCACGGCCAATGAAGTTCTCCAACGGCACGGCGTACCCCTGTGCGGTACGTTTTTACAGCAGGAGCTCGCCATTATTACCGGTGCCTGTGATGCAATGGTCGTCGACATTCAATGCATCATGCAAAACGTTGCCAATGTCGCCAAATGCTTCCACACCAAGGTTATCACCACCCACCCCATCGCTAAGATGGAGCAGGACAACGTGATTCACATCGAATTTGATGAGCACCATGCCTTGGAAGATGCCAAGCGTATCGTCAAACTGGCCATCGAAAACTTTGAGAACCGGGGTTCCGATGTCATGATTCCCAAACAAAAAGGAATTCAGGTGGCCGGGTTCGGTGTCGAGGCAATTCAGTATCATTTAGGTGGCACGTTTCGCGGAAGTTATTACACCTTGAACGATAACATCATCAACGGCCGCATTCGCGGGATTGCCGGTGTCGTTGGCTGTAACAATGCCCGTACGCGTCACAACGAAGGTCACATCCAGGTAGTTAAGGAACTGATCAAAAACGATGTCATTGTCTTGACGACCGGCTGCAATGGCATTGCTTGTGCCATGGAAGGACTGCTGACACCTGAATCGGCAGCCGTATTCTGCGGTCCAGGCCTGAAAGAGGTGTGTGAAACCGTGGGGATTCCCCCGGTGCTTCACATGGGCTCCTGCGTAGACAACAGCCGTATTCTACTGGCTGCCACCGAAGTGGTTAAGGCGGGTGGATTGGGCAATGACATCAGCGACCTTCCGGCGGCCGGCAGCGCCCCTGAATGGATGAGCGAGAAGGCGATCAGCATCGGCCATTACTTTGTGGCTTCGGGGGTCTATACCGTTTTCGGAGTCGGATTGCCGGTAACCGGCGCACCTGTATTTCAAAAATATCTATTTGAAGAATTCGAGAAGCTCTATGGCGGGATGTGGGATCTTGAGGTTGACCCGATAAAACATGCCCACAAAATGATTGCCCACATTGACAGGAAACGGAAGGCGCTCGGAATCGACAAAGCCAGGGAACGAACATTGGTGGATATGGCCTCTCGCCGGGAAATAGTGTCTGCTTAAGCGGCCCACCGATTCATGAGCAACCGGTTGGCTGCCGGTTTAATTGAAACGCGGATTGCTCACTATGTGGACGAATATCTGAAGCAATTGGAGGTATCTCGGTGGACGTCGAAGGTGAAAACGATGAAAGTTGCCGTCACGGTCTGGGAGGACCGCATTTCCCCGGTTTTTGATGCGTCGCGACGCTTGTTGATCGCGGAGATTGAAAATGCCCGGGTCACGGACCAGTCCTATGTGTTTTTCGATCCCGGGCGGCCGGGCGATCTGGCAAAAACCCTGGCAATGCTGGATGTACCGGTTCTCATCTGCGGAGCAGTATCCCAAACCCCGGCCACAACCATCGTTGCTGGCGGCATCACGCTGATCCCCTTTATTGCCGGAGAAGTGGATCGTGTGCTTGAGGTTTACGCAAAGGGGAATTCACTTGAACCCACCTTTGTGATGCCCGGATGCCATGGCTGCATCCCAAAAACCGGCAAACTGGCTCACTGAGAAGGAGCAAGCATTGACCCAACTACTGTTCGTCACACCGGATCGCTCTAACTTTGCGGACCTGTCATCAGAAATCATAAAGCAGGGCGTCACCATTAACTGGGTGGCGACCGGCCGTCAGGCACGGGAAACGATCCGCGAAACCACCGTTGACCTGGTACTGACAGATGAGCGGCTCGACGACATGTCTGGGCTGGAGTTGATTAAACAGCTGGTCGCCGACAACCCCATGATCAACTGTGCGGCGATCAGCTCGCTTTCCAAAGAAGCCTATCATGAGGCCAGTGAAGGGCTCGGCATTTTAATGCAACTGCCCCCCAGCCCGGACGGCGCCGATGGAGAGCGGCTGATGGCACACCTGAATCAAATTTTGGGTTTTACAAAATCTGATCGGTGACCGGTGCACTCGGGCCTGAATATAAAACTGAAGCAAGTTTACCTAACATCGAGGCAATCGCATGAAAAACGCACCCAATGGTATCGGCATTATGGACAAACCACCGGAACCCAGCCCGGACGAGCAGGCCAGGCGGTCCCTGACCCGAATCAAAAACAAAATCATCGTTATGAGCGGAAAAGGCGGCGTCGGCAAATCCAGCGTCTCCGTCAACCTGGCCATTGCCCTGGCCGGAAAGGGGTCAACGGTCGGGCTGATGGATGTGGACGTTCACGGCCCCGACATTCCCAGGATGTTGGGTCTCAAGGGAATGCTGGCTGCTAACGCAAACAGGAAGCTGGATCCCATGCGATACTCAGACAACCTGTCGGCGGTGTCCATCGAATCGCTGATGCCCAATAAGGATGATGCAATCATCTGGCGCGGGCCGGTGAAGCACGGCGCCATCCGCCAGTTCATCGGCGAGGTGGAATGGGGGGACCTGGACTACCTGATCATCGATTCGCCCCCGGGAACCGGTGATGAACCCCTGACCGTGGCCCAGTTGATCAAAGACGCCCGTGCCATCATCGTAACCACGCCCCAGGAAGTCGCTCTGGCGGATGTGAGAAAATCGATCAATTTCTGCCGTACCGTCAACATGGAGATTCTCGGCCTGGTAGAGAACATGAGCAGTTTCACCTGCCCCCACTGCGGAAAATCGGTCGCCATTTTCGGTTCGGGCGGCGGTGAACGAACAGCGGCGCTGGCCGGGTTGAAGCTGCTGGGACGGATTCCCTTCGATCCAAATATCGTCCAATGCGGGGATGCCGGCGTCTCCTACCAAAAGCAGTACGCCGACGCCCCGGCAGCTAAGGTTTTTGAGGAAATCGCCGCACGGATCTACCGGGCCACCCAAATGTGATGGCCCCCTGGAAAGCAAGAATAAGGAGACGATAAAATGAAAATCGCAGTCAGTGCAGCTGGAAAGAATCTTGAATCAACCATCGATGAACGCTTTGGCCGGTGCCGGTATTTCATCATCCTTGAAACGGAGAACATGCGTTACGAAGTGATCGAAAACACCAATGCCGATCTGTCGACCAGTGCCGGCATCCAAACGGCCAGTCTGGTCGCATCCCAAGGCGTGGAAGCGGTCATTACCGGCAATTGCGGCCCCAAAGCCATGCAGGTCTTCGCCGCGACGACGATCGAGGTGATCATCGGTCAACACGGAATGATCAAGGACGTCGTCGAGAAGTTTAAAAGGGGCGACCTCAGCCCATCGACCCGAGGGAACGTTCCCGGTGTGTCCGGGGTCGCGCAGGCCACATCAGCCTCGGACGTCGGACAACCGGGTATGAACATCGGCGGTGGCCGTGGCATGGGCGGTGGCGGTGGCCGGGGTATGGGCGGCGGTGGCGGTCGTGGAATGGGAGGTGGCGGCGGCCGGGGCAAGGGCGGCCAATGCCGGAGCCTTTACGGTGCCGGGGCATCGGGTGTTCAAAACACGTCCGGGAATTTGTCCGGGGAACAGGAACTGGCGCAATTGCAGCAGCAGGCAGATGAATTGAAAAAACAGATCGACGCCATTCACTCCCGAATGAAAAGCCTGTCTTGAAAAGGCACCGGCCATGATACAGCCCAACTACCAGTATCTGTTCGGCCCGGTGCCATCTCGCCGTTTCGGGCGCTCGCTGGGCATTGACCTGACACCACACAAGACCTGCAGCCTCGACTGTGTCTTCTGTCAGCTGGGCCGGACATCGCGGAAAACGCTGGAGAGGAAAGCCTACGTTAGCACGTCTGAGGTCATCGATGAAATCGACCACTGGCTGCGAACCGATGGCGATGCCAATTACCTGACCCTCTCCGGATCGGGCGAACCCACCCTGCATACCGAATTTGGCCGGGTGCTGGCCTTTCTTCGCAACCAGCCCATTCCGTCGGCGCTGCTGACCAACGGCACCCTGCTCAACCTGCCGGAGGTGCGCGAGGCGGCCGCTTTGGCCGATGTGGTCAAGGTGTCGCTGAGCGCCTGGGACCAGAAATCATTCGAGTGGGTCAACCGCCCCCACGCCCGGCTTGAATTCGGATCATTGATCGATGGGCTAAAAGCGTTCCGCAGCACTTTCAATGGACAATTGTGGCTTGAAGTGTTTCTGCTGTACGGCATCAACGCCATGACCAGGGATGTTGAAGAAATCGCCCGCCTGTCGCGGGAATTCATGCCCGACCGCGTTCATCTCAACACCGTCGCCCGGCCACCTGCCGAAGACTTTGCCGCCGCTGTGCCCATGGAGAAGCTGGAGGCGCTATGCGGTTTGTTCGATCCGCCGGCGCATATAGCCGCCGGGTTCAACAGCCAGCGCTCGAGAACGATCGAGGCTAATGAAGCAACCATTCTGGCCATGATCAGACGTCGGCCCTGCACGATCGAGCACATCGAAGCGGCATTTGGCATGCACATCAACGAGGTATCCAAATATTTAGGCGCATTGATGAAAAAGGATCAGATCCGAGCCGACCGGAAAAACCAGGCGGTCTATTACGCGGCCAGATGAAGCGTTTTCAATGTTCTTCTTTTTCTGCCCCATCACTTCTCAACCTTCAACGATACTGCAGGGTCAGTTGACTTGCGCAGTTCCCGGACCCGTTGAAGAGTCTCGACGGGCAGGGTCGTCACCGGTTTGCCGGTGGTCAGGGCATGGTAGTAGGCCTGGGCCGTCTTCTCCAGCAGTTCGGCGTGCTTCCACGCGTGCTCCAGGGTCTTTCCCAGGTTCAGCGCACCGTGGTTCTGCATGATGAAACAGTGACAGCCGTTGACAACGGTCTGCCTGACGTTTTCCGCCAGTTCCGGGGTGCCGGAAAAGGCGTAGGGCACCACGCCCACGGTTTCGCCGATGGCCAGGGCCACCTCATCGAAAAGGGCCGGAATGGACTGGTTGATCAGGGCGAAAACGCTGGCGTAAGCCTGGTGGGTGTGGACCACGGCACCCACATCCGACCTGCTCTGATAGATGCCCACGTGCATGGCCGTTTCGATGGAGGGTGCAAGGTCCCCGGCGATGCGGTTCAGGTCGAAATCCACCACACAAATCTCTTCCGCAGCCAGTTCCATGTAAGGCTTTCCCGACGGGGTAATCACCAGCATCGGTTTTTCGGGAATCCGCACGGACACATTGCCCCCGGCGCTGAGCAGGGATCCGAAATAGCCGTGCCGGCACAGCCACTGGCAGCAGTCGACGACATCCTTGCGATCGTTAAGGTACGGGTCCATCGTTTCTCCATTATACCAAATTGGACTGAATTAAAAGAGCCGGGCCATCCCTTCGGTACGTCTGCCTTTGAGGCGGACATCATTCAATCATTGCCAAACCACTTCCCGTGAATTAGATTTTGTTTGAATCATCTCTGACGAATGGTCCAACCAGCATTTATGTTTCCCTGATAACTAACCGTGTCAGTCATGAGCTACTCACCAGGAGACAACTCACATGCTCGATGCCGCATACCACCAGTTTTACAACGACCTGAAGTCGTTCATTCCTGAATCCCGCCTGGCCACGGACCCTTTGCGGACCCTGGCCTACGGCACTGACGCCAGCTTCTACCGGCTGATTCCCAAGATCGTGGTCCGAGCGGACACCGAAGCCGAGGTATCCAGAATTCTCAGGCAAACTGGTGAACAAAAAATCCCGGTCACCTTCCGGGCCGCGGGCACCAGCCTGTCCGGCCAGGCCATCAGCGATTCGGTACTGCTGGTGGCCGGCGAATCCTGGCAGCAGTGGGAGGTTTTAGAAAGCGGTCGGAAAATCCGGCTCCAGCCGGGCATCATCGGCGCCCGGGCCAATGGCATCCTGGCCCCTTTTGGGCGCAAGATCGGCCCGGACCCGGCGTCGATCAACGCCGCCATGGTTGGCGGCATTGCCGCCAACAACGCCTCGGGCATGTGTTGCGGTACCGCCCAGAACAGCTACCAGACCGTGGACAGCATGCGTATCGTGCTGGCGGACGGCACCATTCTGGATACCGGCGATGCCCGCAGCCGAAAGGCCTTCACCGCAACCCACGGCCGCATGCTGGCCCGGCTGGACGAACTGGCCCGGCGGGTCAAGGCCGACTCGCCCCTGGCCGAACGGATCCGCAACAAATTCAAGATCAAGAACACCACCGGCTACAGCCTCAACGCCCTGGTGGACTATATCGACCCCTTCGACATCATCACCCACCTGATGATCGGCTCCGAGGGAACCCTGGCTTTTATCTCCCACATCGTCTACCGGACGGTAACCTCGCCACCCTTTAAAGCCACAGCCCTGATGATGTTTCCGCAGATTGAGGGGGCCTGTCGGACGGCACACCGGATGCAGGCCCTGCCCGTGGCTGCAGCTGAATTGATGGACCGGGCCTCCCTGGGCAGTGTGGAGGGCAAGGCAGGTATGCCGGCCATGATTCGTGGCGTCTCCCCCACCACCACCGCTCTGTTGGTGGAAACCCAGGCGGCTGATTTTGCCACCCTGTCGACCCATGTCCAGGCCATTGCCGACGCATTGGAAAAACGGGTGACGATGCGCACCACCGATGGCGGCCGGACCCACGAATGGCGATTGGAGGGAACTGACCTGGTCTTTCCGGCGGTTTTTACGGACCACGCCGTCCAGAGTGACGACCTGTGGAAGGTCCGCAAGGGCCTGCTGCCCTCCGTGGGTGCCGTGCGGGATCTGGGCACCACCGTGCTCATCGAGGATGTGGCCTTTCCCATCCACAGCCTGGCCCCGGCCACCCTGGACCTGCAAGCGCTGTTTGACAAGCACGGTTACCGGGAGGCCATTATTTTCGGTCACGCCCTGGCCGGCAACCTGCATTTCGTCTTTTCGCCCAATTTCGGTGATTCCGCAGAACTGGACCGCTACGCCCGCTTTATGGACGACATCGCCCACATGGTGGTGGACACCTATGACGGGTCGCTCAAGGCCGAGCACGGCACCGGCCGCAACATGGCCCCTTTTGTTGAAAAGGAGTGGGGCGGCAATGCCTATGGGCTGATGCAGGAGATCAAGGCTATCTTCGATCCCGGGGGCCTGCTCAATCCCGGGGTCATTCTCAATCCCAACCCGACGGTTCACCTGGAGCATCTCAAGCCCCTGCCGCCAGCCGATCCGCTGATCGACGCGTGCATGGAGTGCGGTTTCTGCGAATGCCACTGCCCATCGCGCAACCTGAGCCTGACGCCCCGCCAACGTATCGTGATCCAACGGGAGATCGCCCGGCTCACCGCCTCCGGAGACGATGCAGCCCGGCTGGCTGAACTCAAAAAGGGCTACGCTTGGCAAGGTGAAGCCACCTGCGCCGCGGACGGCCTTTGCGGGTTGGCCTGCCCCGTGGAGGTGGACACCGGCAAATTCACCAAAACCTTTCGCTCGCGGATGGTCAAAGGCCGGCCCTACCAGTGGCTGGCCGACCGTGCTGCCGAGCATTTCGGCCTGCTGACCACAGGCATCCGGGCCGGGCTCAGAGCCGTCGACGGGCTGCACCGCATGGTCGGGACCGAAACCATGAACCGCCTGGCCGGCTCCCTGAGACGACTGTCCGGCAACCGCCTGCCGGTCTGGCTGCCGTCACTGCCCACGGCGGCAGCGCCTCCACGGCACCAGTCCACGGGCAAGGGAGAACGGGCGGTGGTCTATTTTCCGGCCTGTGTCAGCCGGACCATGGGACCCGCCGCCGGCGACCCGCTGGTCGACCCGCTGCATGTGGTCACGGAACGGGTGCTGCGCCGGGCCGGTTACCGCGTGATCTATCCCGAACAAATGGAGGGCCTGTGCTGCGGCCTGCCCTTCGAGAGCAAGGGATTCTTCGATCAGGCCGACCGCAAATCCGACGCGTTGGAAAAGGCGCTGCTGGCGGCCTCCGACAACGGCCGTCTGCCCGTGCTGTGCGATACCAGCCCATGCCTGGAACGCATGCGGCGCACATTCGGGCCGCGGTTGACCCTCTTTGAGCCGGTGGAATTTACCGCCACGCACCTGCTCGATCGGCTGACCATCACCCGAACCGTGGATCCGGTGGCACTGCACATCACCTGCAGTGCACGGAAAATGGGCCTGGACAACGCCTTTACGACCGTAGCCAACGCCTGTGCCGAAACGGTGGTGGTCCCCTATGGCATCGAATGCTGCGGGTTTGCCGGAGACCGGGGTTTCAACGTGCCGGAACTCAACACCGCGGCCCTTTCCGGCTTGAAATCGGCCGTTGCCGGCTGCACGGCCGGCTATGCCAACAGTCGCACCTGCGAAATCGGGCTGGCCCATCACAGCGGCATCCCCTATCGATCCATCATGGCCCTGGTGGATCAGTGCACACAAGGATCAGATGTCCGATGACCGAAAACTGAAGACCGAGGAAGATCACGGATGCCATCCATCACCCTGAAGCCCAAACGGGAAAAATCGCTGCGCAACCACCACCCCTGGGTTTTCTCCGGCGCCATCTCGCGTGTTGACGGGCAGGCCCGTCCGGGAGATACCGTTGAGGTACTCGCCAGTGACGGGCGGTGGCTGGCCCGGGGGGCCTATTCGCCCCAATCCCAGATCCGCGTCCGCGTCTGGTCCTTCGACCAGGGGGAAGCGATAGACCCGCTCTTTTTCAAGACACGGTTGCGACAGGCACTGGGCCTTCGCCGTCAGATTCTGGCGGACGCAGATACCAATGCCTGCAGGCTCGTATGCGGGGAATCGGACGGACTGCCCGGATTGATTGTCGATCGCTACGACCATTGGGTGGTTGGCCAATTTCTCAGCGCCGGAACCGAACGGTGGAAATCGGTCATCGTTGAATGCCTCGACGATCTCATACCAGGCCTGCTGGGGATCTACGAACGCTCGGATGTGGATATCCGTAAAAAAGAGGGGCTGGCCCTGGCCACCGGTCGCCTCTCCGGGGCGGAGCCACCCGATACAGTCGACATCCAAGAGAACGGCTGCTGCTACCGGGTAGACCTCAAAGGTGGACATAAAACCGGCTTTTACCTGGATCAGCGCGATAACCGGGCCTGTGTGGCCGCCTATGCCAGGGGTGCGGACGTGCTCAATTGCTTTGCCTACACCGGCGGGTTTGCCGTGGCGGCTCTCAAGGCCGGCGCAGCCCACGTGGTCAACGTCGACGCTTCGGCCACCGCCCTGGAAATGTCCCGCACCCATGTGGCGCTGAACGAGTTAGACAGTGCACGGGTGGACCACGTGACCGGCGATGTGTTCAGCCTGCTTCGACGGTACCACACCGACGGACGGACCTTTGATGTGGTTGTGCTCGACCCACCAAAATTTGTTAACGCCAAAGGCGATTTGATGCGGGCCAGCCGGGGTTATAAGGACATCAGTCGGTTGGCCTTTGAACTGCTGCGGCCCGGAGGGACCCTGTTCACCTTCTCCTGCTCCGGCCTGATGGGACGTGACCTGTTTCAGAAAATCGTGGCCGACGCCGCGCTGGATGCCGGCCGCCAGGCGGTGATTTTGCAGTGGCTGAGCCAAGCGCCGGATCACCCAACGGCGTTGAATTTCCCCGAGGGCAGCTACCTCAAGGGACTGGTGTGCCGGGTGGTTTAGTGTGAGGGCCAACGGCCGTTTAGGCAGGACAACCTGATCGTCAAATGCTGCCAGTTCACCGTGGAAGCCGCCGCCATCGCCATGCAGGTGATTTCGGCATTGGTAGAAAAAGAAAAAAAGGAGACATCCCAATGAAAAAAACCATTCTCATCCTTCTGTTAACGGTTTTCGTAGCCGGACCGGCCGCCGCCCAGGGCGGGCTGGTCAGTGTAAAAAGCAGCCATGACGTGGTGACCACCGCCAACCGTCTGGAAAGCGCCCTGAAAGAAAAGGGCGTCACCGTGTTTGCACGGATCGACCATGCCGCTGGCGCCCAGCGCGTCGGCCAGACGTTGAAGCCCACCCTGCTGATCATCTTCGGCAGCCCGGCCATGGGAACACCACTGATCCAGCGCAGCCGGTCCATGGGCATCGACCTGCCGTTGAAAGCCCTGATCTGGGAAGACAAAGCCGGTCAGGTCTGGTTCACCTACAACGCCCCGGACTACCTGGCCCGGCGTCACGGAATCACCGAGATGGACGAAACCATTCTGAAAATGGAGCAGGCCTTGTCAAATTTCGCCATGGCGGCCACGCTGCCCTGAGATGGTCGACCGGTATCCCCATCACGAACTGCCGGATTCCTTCCTGGTTGATCGTTCGGACGGGCAATTTTTTTATATAGAAGAATGCTACTATGTAAGAATAGGTCTTAACCCAATCATTTTGCCCGTTGCCGCACACCTGTCAATATGCTAAGAAGAAGAGACCAAGATGCCATCCGACGTTCTGACACCCGATCCCAACCCCAACCTGCAATGGCAGGACGAACACGGCGTGCCCCACCGCCTCGCGCTGACCGATAAAATATTTCTCGGCCGAGTCTGCCGAGGTATTGAACGGAATAAATGCATCCTCGTCCAAAATCCAATGGTTTCCAGGGACCATGCCGTAGTTCGGCTGACCCGCCACGGTGTCGAAATCACCGATATGAGTAAAAACGGAACCTGGATCAACGATGTCCGCATGGCGCCCGGTGCCTCCCGGCGGCTTGAAGATGGGGACCACATCTCCCTGGGCGGCACATCCATCCGTATCTCCTGCCCGGAGCGGACCGCCCAGCGGGAAGATGAAATCTGGATGGAACAGACCGCCATCCGACCGTCTGCGGTCTGCATCACCAGCCTCGTCGCCGATGTGCGGGGGTTCTCCGCATTTTCCCAGAAGACCGATTCGGCCCTGGTCTACACCCTCATCAAAGCGATCTTCTCGCGATTCAGCACCATCGTAAACGAGCACCAGGGGACAGTCAAAGATTATGCCGGTGATGCGGTCTTCGCCTTCTGGGAGCACCCCGACGGGTTTTCCACCGACCATGCGCTGGCAGCCTGTCAGGCCGCCATCAGCCAGCTGCGCAGCGTGCCGGAAATCCACCGGCAACTGAAGGACCGGGGGTTTTCGATGCCCCCCCCCGTGCTGGGCTGGGGGTTGACCACCGGCCAGGTTACCCTTTCCCACTACGGGTCCCGCTCCGCCGGTATGGCCTTGGTGGGAGATTGCATCAACCTGGCATTCCGCCTCTCCTCCATGGCCAACAAATCCCTTCCCTCACCGATTGTCTTGTGCCGGGAAACGGCATCGTGGGTGGCGCAGGAATTGCCGCTCACGGACCTGGGAGACCAGGAGATTCGAGGCCGAACCGGACAGGAGCACCTTTTCGGCATCCATGCTGATTCATGTCCGTCGAAATGATCTGGACCTGAATCGCCACGTCAACAATACCCGCATCGTCATCATCAATGCTAAAACGGTATTCCAAAACATCTCCGGTTTGGATATAACAGCCTATCGAGGACAACGGCGATTTAATTTTCGAAGGAGTTATTTAACGTGAACACCAGCACATCCGGTCATAGCGATATCCTGGTGGTGGGCGGCGGCGTCATCGGCCTGGCCTGCGCCTATTACCTGGCCCGGGCCGGACAATCGGTCCGCATCATCGAGCAGGAGGGCATGGGTGCAGGCGCCTCCCACGGCAACTGCGGACTGATCTTCGTCAGCGACCTGCCCCCCCTGTGCGCCCCAGGCGCCATCGGCCATGAGCTGATCCGCAGCCTTCGGGGGACTTCACCCCTTTATATCAAACCGCGGCCGGACCTTTCCCTGGCCCTCTGGCTGCTTCGTTTTGCCGCCAACTGCAACCGGCGGCATCTGAAGCACGCCATCAAGGCCCGGGATGCGATCCTGCGGGTTTCGGGAGAACTCTTCAGCGACCTTTTTGCCGACGAGGATCTGGCCTGCGATTTCGAACAGCGCGGGTTGCTCATGGCCTTTACCGACCCGGCAACCATGCGCGGCTATAAAAAAACCAACCGCCTCCTGGAACCCTTCGGTCTGGCCGCAACCTTTTATGATCGAGAAGCGATCCGGCAGATTGAGCCGGCCTTGAACGAGCGGGTCTGCGGGGGATGGCACCATCGTGCGGACAGCCACCTGAGGCCGGAGATGCTAATGACCGCCTGGACCCGGGTAGTCAGGGACAGGGGCGTGCGCATCGATGAGGGCTGCCGGCTGGAGCGCCTCGACACTCGAAATGGGGTGATAAGCGCTGCGATGACCAGCACCGGCCGTTTTACGGCGGACCATTTCATCCTGGCCGCCGGGGCCTGGACAACGGCCATTGGTCGCCAACTGGGTGTACGTATCCCCGTCCAGCCGGGAAAAGGATACAGCATCACCATGGACCGTCCGGCCGTCTGCCCCACTATGCCCTGCTACCTGGTCGAAAGGAACACCGTCGTTACGCCGTGGCAGAGCGGCTATCGCCTTGGCGGCACCATGGAATTTTCCGGTTTCGACGACCAATTGAACGAACGGCGACTGAGCAATCTGGAAACATCGGCTGCCTTATACTTAAAAACACCACTGGGTCGGCGGGTGACCGAGCGATGGACCAGCCTGCGGCCCATGAGTGTGGACGATCTGCCCATCATCGACCGCGTGCCCCAATTGGGCAATCTTTTTATCGCCACCGGCCACGGCATGCTGGGGCTCTCCACCGCGACAGGGACCGGCCGGCTCGTCGCTGACATGATTCTGGGCAGGCGTCCGCCCTTTGATCCCCTTCCCTTTTCAATCAGGCGGTTCGGCTGATGGGCGAGGGTAAACGGTCATAGAGATGGCTGCCGGCCCTTACGCCGGACCTTCAGCATCATCGACTGGCAGCGATAGGCAGTGGCGATGTCCCCAACGCGTAAAACAACCCTGATGGCCATCGGTGCAGGGCTGGCCCTGTTGGTGCTCTTTGGCATGCTTGGCCGATTGCTCAAACCTGAAAGCCTACGCGAGCGGCTTGAAGCCAACCGGACCTGCCGACTCTGTGATCTGAGCGGGATGGATTTGCGGGGAGCCGATCTGAGCGGTGCCGATCTCATCGGCGCCATATTCAAAGAGACGGATCTGAGCGGTGCAGTACTGAAGGATGCGGATCTGACCCATGCCGATGTCAGATACGCCCAAATCCAGAATGCCTTACTGGACGGGGCCACCTGGGTTAACGGCCAGACGTGTGGACCGGATTCGATCGGACGTTGCCTGACAGCCGATACCGCCGCCCTGATCGCTTCCCGCCAATGCCCGGATTGCAACCTGAAGGCGGCCACGCTGGCGTCGCTGGACCTTCAGGGCACTTTTCTGAAAGGGGCAAACCTGTCGCGGGCGTCACTTTCTCACGCAAGCCTCTCCGGTTCCGACCTGACGCGGGCCAACCTGAGCCGGGCGGTAGCCCGGCAAACCGATTTTCAAAAATGCCTCCTGTTTGAAGTGGATTTCACCGAAGCCGACCTGACCGGGGGTGACTTTTCCGATGCCTACCTGAGAGACAGCCTCATGGTCAATACCATCCTGACAAATGGGGTTTTTGAAAAGGCGGATCTTCGGCAGGCGGTTCTTCACGGTGCAGTGCTGACCGGCGCCCGCCTGACGGGTGCCGACCTGTCCGGCGTCAGCCTGAAAATGGCCGACCTGTCCGGGGCCGACTTTACCGGCGCCCACCTGGATGGCGCCAACCTGGTGGGCGCCGTGATCAAGGGGGCGATCTTTACCGACGCTTATCTGACAGGCGCCATCTGGGTGAATGGCAAACGCTGCCAGGCCGGTTCCATCGGACGGTGTGTTCAGTAGCAAATAGCTCAAAGAAATCGGTTCACGGTTACCGGTTTCCAGTTCACGGTTGAGAAACAGATGAAAGACGATGAGAAGGATAGAAGATCATAGGATGAGACAGCGCATTTGAAAATAACCTTACGCCTCACGCCTTGCACCCGCCATTCTCCTAACCCCTAAAACGGTCTGAAAACCCTCTCAACAAATAAACCAATCAACTAACCAACCAACCAATCAAACCAGTTCCTTAATTGTGGGCCGGGCACTGTGAACCGTAACTGTTTTTCAGCTTTCAGCTTTGAGCTTTTTACTACTTCTTCCCCCCCAGCGACTTGACCCCCATGGTGTTGATCAGCTGGTTGATGTCGGTGGTCTTCAGGTTCATCCCGCCTTCGGAGACAGGCAGGAGCATGATCTTTTTATTCTGCAGGGCCTCGGCGATGCGCAGTTTTACCAGCGCTTCACCGCCGGAGCCGGCCAGGGCGTTGTTCATCTCCTGGATGCCCTTGGCCTCGGCAATGCCCTCGGCCATAATGGCTTCGGCGAGCAGCTTCTGCTTCTCGTAGTAAACGTCGGCTTCGATCTTGGCCTTGCGGAAGACCCCGTCGGCATCCGCGATCAGCTTGTTGACTTCGCCTTTGGCTTCCTCAAGTTTGCGTTTGTATTCCTCCAGGGCGGCGTGCTGGGCTGACTTGTTCTTCTGCACCTGCTGGTCGGCCACCTTCTTGTCCTCGATGGCCTTCTGGTACTCCTTGTTGAAACGGTAGTCTTTGGTGAGGACTTTTTCCACCACGATGCCCAAGGGTCCGAGCATGTCCTGGAGCACATCCTTGGCGCGCTGAGCCTGTTTTTCCCGGCTGTCGGCCACGTAAAACTCCTCGGTGGTCAGCTCGCCGAAGATGTCCCGGGGCTTGCTGCGAGCGATGGTACGCACGATCTTGTCCCGCAGGGTGATATTGTTGTCGGCCACGGTCTGCAGGATGAAAGGGGCCTTGTCCGCATCTATGCGGTAAGCGATGATCACGTCCAGGCTGATGTCGTTGCCGTCTATGGTCTTAAAAAGCAGATCGTCCCGGCTGCGGCGATCCCCGCGGGCCTGCTCGAAGACCATCTCCAGGTTCTGCAGCTTGGTGTCGAAGGTGTGCCAGTCGTTGATAAAGGGCAAGAAAATATAGGTGGAACCCGGTGCGTAGGCCTTGTCTTCCACGCCTTTGCCGGTTAGGGAGAACTTGCGGGTACGCACGCCCACTTCGGTTTCACCGGTAGTGTTAAAGACACATCCGGTGGTGGTAAACATCCAACAGGCAGCCAGGATAATCCAGATGATCCGCTTCATTGGGCACCTCCTTTGCGCACGTCGAAAAGCTTGAGCGCATTGTCCAGGTCCAGCGGGTTGACACCGGCAACCCCGTCGCTGGGCAGCACGATAAGGTCCAGTCCCTTGTATACGTCGGCCATTTTCAACCCCACCATTCGCTCGGCACCCATTCCCTTGAGGGCGTCGTTTTTCAGGCGCACTTTTTCCGCCTCGGCCAGTTTGACCAGCAGGTTCGCTTCGGCATTTTTAGACCTCACATACAGGTCCTTCTCGGCGATCTTACGGGTCACATAGGCCCTCCCCTGCTCCATCTCAACATCCACGACCACGCGCCCCTCCTGAACGATCTTCTTCAGCTGGGCCTCCTCGGTGGCGGCCCGTGCCGCTGCTCGGTTGGTGAAGACCAGCTGGTCCTGGAGCTTCTTCTCCTCGATATTTTTCTGAATTTCCGGGCTGTAGCGGAAGTAGCGCACCAGCACATGCTCCACCCGGATGCCCTTGTTGTTCAGCTCGGCATTGAGCAGATCACGGGCCTCCTGGGCCTTTTTGACGCGCATGAAGCTGTTGTAGAAATCTTCGGTGGTCAGCTTCCCCAGGGTCTCTTTCAAGGCCGGCTCCGCTTTGGGGATGATGCCGTTGTCTTCGTACAGGCTGCCGGGGCCGATCTTGGTGAAGACTAAATAGGGATCCTCGATTCGGTAAAGGATGGAAACATCCACGTCAACGAAGAACCCGTCGGAAGTCTGGATGTGGGCCACCCGATCTTTACGGGCCGAATCGGCGGCCGTGCGCGGGTAGTCGGTCAGTTCCAGCACCTGCACGTCCCGCGGCAGGCGGTACATCTGCTGCATGCCGGGAATCACCAGGTTGAGACCGGCGGTGTGCACCTGTTTCTGGACGCCGCGGTTCATGCCTAAACGCACCACCTTGATGCCGAACTCGTTAGGTTCCACGTAGACAAAAAGCATATTGTAGGCCAGCACCACGACAGCAGCGGCGATGACGAGATACTTGAATTTGCCGCCGCCGGGCAACCGGATCTTCGGTATGGAAAACCTCTTTTTCTTGGCCATCTTAAATAGTTCCGCCCCTTGCGAGGTCTGCTCTGCCATAGCGATCCTCCTTTAAATTGCCATCTGATACTAAACAGTCGGTTTGGCCGGCTATGCCGGTGCTTGTTGCATGGGTTCGATGCTGCTTTGCGGGTATAACGGGTTAAAAAACCCAACCAGCCACAATAGCCCTCCGAACAGAATCGGTGTCGCCATCAGCGCAGCGATCATCCCGATGTCAATAACGGTGAGCAGCACGTAGGTCAGGTACAGGGCTGCCGCCGCACCGGGCCAGAAGATGCGAATGCCGCCAAGGTCGGCGGGCAGCATCCGGCAAAAAAGCCAAAAATGGATAAACATGGACCCCGCCGTCGCCATGGCCGCTCCGGCCAGCCCGGCAAATGGGATCAGGTTGAGGTTGAGAATCAGGTTGGCGAAGGAAACTGCCAGGGTCATCTGTTTCAATTTTTCGGTTTGTTGCCTGGCTTCGAAGATCGGTTCCAGTGCCGTCACCGCGGAAAAAAAGATCAGCCCCGGCAGAACCAGGGCAAAAACGGCAAATGATTCCCCCGCCCACTGCTGCAAGTCAAAGACCATCGTCATCACCCGGGGGAAATTCACCATGACGAGGACGGCCAGGCACCCGTGTAAAAAAAACAGGCCCCGGAGGGTAAGGGTCATGAACGCGAGCAGTCGGTCATCCAGCCCTGCGGCGAGCCGTTCATTGGCCAGCCGCCGGAAAACGGGCCGAAGTCCCCCCGGGATCACCAGAAACAGGCGGGCCAGAATCAAGGCCCGGGCGTATATGCCAAGTTCCACCGGGCTGGCGAACCAGCCCAGGATAAGCATGTCCAGATAAAAAACCACATCCAGCAGGTTGTCGGTGAACAGGAAAGCCCGGCCGTTGTCCATCATCGTTGAAATATGCTTCCGGCCGGCAACCACCTTGGATAGGGCAGGCAGCTTAACCGTCTTTCGCCCCATCCCCAGCATCACGCCGTGACTGAACAGAAATGCGGCGGCCAACAGGTGGACAGGCACATTGGCCATACAGAGCACCAGGATCGCCACCAGGAAAACGACCCGCTGGCGGATTCTCAGGCCGGCAGCCGCGCGGTGACGGCCCGTTCCGTTGAGCATAGCCAGTCGCATGGCGTTGATGTTCTGAAAAAAAACGGTGGGCCCGAGCAGCAGATAAAGGATGCGGTCACCCGTCCCCCCATCCGATCCGGCAATCGAAAAAGCGGCTGTCCCGCAAAGGATTATCGCAACAAGCCCTAAGGCCACCAGGGCGGCCATGGCAGTGGCGCACTTTTCATCGTTGGGTTCGGGGGACCGGGCGATACGGTTTTCCAAATAGACGGGGATGCCGTATCGGCCGAGGTAGCCGGCAATGGCCAGCAGGGAGAAGAACCATGCGAAGATACCCAGGCCGGCAGGACCGTAATGTCGATCCACCATGACCATGGCAATCAGGCCGCTCCCGATGCCGGCCAACCGGTCGACCACCGGTAGGGTGGTTGTTAGATAAAAGGGCTCCGCTTCACCGGTTTTTCGGGAAAGGGTTTCATCCAGCCAGGCAAAAACCCGCTCCCGCCACCGGGTCCCCCGAGGGCTCAGTGCCGTCAGGGTAAAGCGGTGGATAGGAACGCCGTCTGAGGGTTCAGGCGGTGGTTCAGAAGCCCCGTCGGCATCACCATCCCGGGACGGACCGCCTTCCCGGGGAGGGTTATGGTCTGTGGAATCAGACATCGGAGAACTGCTTATCCAGCATGATGTTGAGAATAGTCCGATCGGTCTCGATCATTCCCTGGGTGGTAAGGGTGCCGATATTCTTCATCGTGTCTTCAGACGACCGGCCGATGATGCCGTCGGTAGCGCTGACATTGACCCCCTGAAGCGCGAACAGTGAGGCCTGCACAGCCGTTCCGGCAGCGGTGGCCAGTTTCAGGGCGCATCCGCCCTTGGCCCCGTCGCAGATCACCCCGGCCAGATCTTCGGTAAGGTTCTTGATGGCACCGGCAATGTGCAGCTTTGCGCCACCCATCAAATAGGTTACGCCGGCCGTGGCCCCGGCACCGGCAGCAACCGAGCAGCCGCAAATGGCGGACAAGCGCCCGGTGTAGGCTTTCACATAGGCGGTAATGATATGACTCAGTCCGATGGCCTCCAGGGTGGTGCGATGATCGACAGTAATGAATTTTTCGACGGCGACAATGGGCAGGATGGCCGTCAGGCCGTGGTTGCCCGACCCGGCGCTGCTCATGGCAGGCAGTTTGACGCCGGACATGCGGGCATCGGCGGCCGAGGATGCCAGAATTCGTGCCGCGGTGATCATATCCCGCTTGATCAACCCCTGGCGCACCAGACGTTCCATGGTGCGGCCCACCCCCAGCCCTGGGCCGTGTTTGAGACCATAGTCGGCCAGCCGCATGTTGACCTGGACACCGGATTCCAAGAACTTCAGATCATCGTCATCCAAGTCGTCCAGTAGTTCGAGAAGCTGATCCAGGGACAAGCCCTTGAGCCAGGCTTCCAGGTCGGCCAGCCGGCGCTTGCCGTCATCGGATCCGGCTTTGGGCAGCAGCACATGGTCAGCTATGGCACTGCCGTCCAGTACCAGGGAAACAATGTTGTCATGCAGACCGGTAATGACGGATTCAGCATTGTGCCCGTTGCCCTTGACAATGGTCTTGATGAAAAGACCCACCTGGTCACGCAGCAGATTGACCTTCACCCGGCCGGCCTTCACGATCTTTTGGGCGGCCGAGATAGCCGGACTGTCCACCGAATCCAGCACTTCCAGTTTCAGGGCTGCATCGCCGCCAAAGGCGCCAACCGCCGAGGCCATGTCCAGCCCGCTGAGCCCGCCGGTGCCGGGAATGGACACGGCCAGACCATTTTTATAGATATTCGGATCCACCCAGATTTCGATTTCGTCGATCTGCTTTTCCGGCAGCAGCGACACGGCCGCAGCCGCACCTAAGGCGATAGCCACCGGTTCGGTGCAGCCCAATGCCGGCGCCACCTGAATTTTTAAAATATCCTTGACGGTATAGGTCATTTTGGCCCCCTGTCTGCGATAGGCATCAATGAACGACTTGATGGATTTAACGCCATCATATGGTTTTTTACCTGTTTATTCAACTGCCACGCCAGGGTAGGCCCCTGGTGCGGCAGTTGAATAAACAGGGCCTATGGTGATTCCCACAGGCCCTTACTTTCTTAGTGCAGGTGTCGGATTTATCAAACTATAAACCAATAACCGATTCTAAGTTCTTCGTCTTATCTAAATTCATCGCATCCTCAAGGTTGGCATGGGTGAGGTTCGCCCCATCCATATCTGCATTCCTGAAATTTGCTCTTTTTAGAATGGCATTTTTGAAATTAGCGGTTTTCAATTGAGTATTGGTAAAGTTTGAATCCACCAGGTTCAGGTTGGACAGATTGGATCCGGACAAATTGCAATTGGTGAAATCAGCACCGTAGAGCGTGACCTTTTGAAGGTTTAATTGTGACAATTGCGCGCCGGTCAGATTCGCATTGTTCATATCAACACCCGTCAACACCGCCGCCCTCAAGTCAATACCGCGCAGATCACAATCAAATATGGCTACCTTTTTGATTGATGCGCCGCTGAGGTTTGCATTTCTCAGTATGGCCTTTGAAATTCTTACCCCACGGATTTTTGCATTGGACATATCCGCACCGGTCAGATTGGTTTTTACAAGTATGGTGTAATCGAAATTTGCATCTTTCAGCACTGCTCCAGTCAAATCAGAATAGGATAAATTGGTCTGGAAAAAATTGCACCCGGTCAGATTGGCGTTGATCATTGAAAAGTCACTCAAATACATGTTGCTGAAATCAACGCCACTTAAATCAACATTGCTGAAATCGACGCCAGTTAAATCAACATCCCTGAATGAAACATTTGACATGTTCGAATACTCAATTGCTGCATTTTTCAGGTTCACATTTTTGAATACAGCATTTGAAAAATTGCAGTGAACCATGAAAGCGTCTTCAAACGAAACACCGTCTATTTTTTTCCCGGACAGATCGAGGCCACTTAAATTTTTTCTGTCAAAATTTTTTGTAGTTTTAAGGATTCTCTCGACGGATTCGAGATCTAATGGGTCATTGCTGATCCTTGGGTTCAGTTGAAAATGTTTTTTATACTGTGCCGCCCATGTAAATTTTTCTATGATCAATTCCAGAGAATCGACCGTATCCTCTCCCTCTTTATCCTTGACTGATGCAATGATGGTATGTCGGCCTTCCGACAATTGGGAGTACTTAAATTTCGATTCGGCGCCTATTTGACCATCCAGATTGGATTTCCAGACGACCGGGCCGTCAACCATCTCTTCGTTATCAATAAATGCTTCGAAATAGACCGCTTCTCCGTGTAACGCAGATGCCTCATTTGACGGGCTCGAAATGATCAGGCTGACGGGGATGTCGTTGACGGCCGTAGATATTGCTGCAGGTTTTTCGCCTTCCACACAGCCCCATAAAAAAAGGAACACTGACAAAACACTGAAAAGCGCTGGCCACTTTCGATTGCAAAAAACAGATTTCATGTTTCAGCCCTTCCTGAATGGAGCGCTTATCGAGCCAGCCGCAGTTTGCGGATTGTATCGCACTGGCAATCACAACATCAGCACCCGATTCCAGTCCAAGGCAGATAGCTCCCTTAGGAATCGAAGCGCGCGTGTGGTTCGAATCGTTGTCTTCGCCTCAAGAGAGCACATTGCGTGCCGGTGGTTAAATTTTTATTATTTATATATTATTTCATATAGTTGTATTTTTCTGCCGGATTACCCACTGGTTCTTTTGACGATTATTGTCTGGTTAATTGACGCAGATGGGTCATACAAAAGGTTTCATGCGGGATAAAGACGCCATCGCGGCTAACGCTCTGAGAATTGAACCGCGCCCGGAGGCGTTGCAACCCGGCTTGCATCGTCGGTCCCGGCCGTCAAGCCAAATCCGGGGTATTGGGAGGGTGTATTTTCAAGGGTTGTCAAATCAGGTTTCCTGTCGCAGTATATCAGATCATACCAGGCTGAAGAAACTATTCATCCCCAGCACAAAGATCTCAAATCTAAAAATTAAGGAGCCAGCATGCTCAAATACGTGAAATGGTTGATGGCGGCGATAATGATCACGGCTGTCGCCAACGGATGCGGGTACAACACCCTGCAGCAGATGGAAGAACAGGTGCTCAGGGGCTGGGCCGATGTGGAAAGCAATTTACAGCGCCGGGCGGATCTGATCCCCAACCTGGTAGCCACTGTCAAAGGCTTTGCCTCCCATGAAAAAGAAACCCTGCAGGCGGTTATCGAGGCGCGGGCCAAAGCCACCAGCGTCCAGCTTTCCACCAAGGATTTGGGCAATGCCCAGGCCATGCAGCAGATGCTGGATGCCCAGGGGGGTCTTTCCTCAGCCCTTTCACGCTTGATGGTGGTGGTGGAACGCTACCCGGATTTGAAAGCCAACCAGAATTTTCTTGACTTACAGAACCAGCTCGAAGGCACGGAAAATCGAATCAATGTGGCCCGCCAGCGCTACAACCAAACCGTCGAAGCATTTAACGCCAAGATTCGCAGCATGCCTTACAGCCTCACCAACAGCCTGATACTGCATCTGGATCGAAAAGAATACTTCAAGGCGGAAGCCGGTGCCACGCAAGTGCCCGCAATCAAATTTGATTAGCCGGGTTTTAGACACATGCCATGAGAACAAAAATCCATTTGCACAGCTTCGGGTCGATCCTTGTCTTTTTCCTGCTGGTATTTACAGGCGCCGTCAATGCGACAGCGCTGGAGGTGCCCCGGCTTAAAGGCCACGTCAACGATTATGCCGCCATGCTCAGCACCGCCAGTGAACGGCAGTTGGAAGCGGTCCTGACCGACTTTGAGCAGACGGAATCCACCCAGATCGTGGTGCTGACCAGTCCGTCGCTTCAAGGCGATTCCCTTGAAGACTTCTCGATCCGGGTGGCCGAAGCCTGGAAAATCGGTCAAAATAAATTGGATAACGGCGCCATTCTGCTGATTGCTAAAGGCGAGCGTAAAATCCGCATCGATGTCGGATACGGACTGGAAGGGCGCCTGACCGATTTGCTTGCCGGTCGTATCATCCGCAACGTGATTGCGCCCCAATTCAAATCAGGACAGTTTGATCAGGGAATCACCGAGGGCGTGGCCGCCATGATCGATGCCGTGCGGGGAGAATACGATGCGACCGACGCCCCCCGGCAGCCCCGGCAGCCGCAGACCGGAGTTCCCATTATCGCCTTGTTTGGCCTATTTTTTCTGATCAACGCCCTCGGCCGGGCCAGTCGGGTGATGGGGGCAGCCGCCGGCGCGGTTCTGTTTCCCATTGCTGGAGCGCTTTTCTTCGGTCTGGGTCCGCTTTTGCTGTTGGGACTTATCCCGCTTGGCCTGGTGGCCGGTCTGCTGATCAGCCTGATCGGTGGGCCAC
>CAVONY010000007.1:0-56527 GCA_963697405.1 uncultured delta proteobacterium
CAAATAGCTCAAAGAAATCGGTTCACGGTTACCGGTTTCCAGTTCACGGTTGAGAAACAGATGAAAGACGATGAGAAGGATAGAAGATCATAGGATGAGACAGCGCATTTGAAAATAACCTTACGCCTCACGCCTTGCACCCGCCATTCTCCTAACCCCTAAAACTTAAAACCTAAAACGGTCTGAAAACCCTCTCAACAAATAAACCAATCAACTAACCAACCAACCAATCAAACCAGTTCCTTAATTGTGGGCCGGGGCACTGTGAACCGTAACTGTTTTTCAGCTTTCAGCTTTGAGCTTTTTACTACTTCTTCCCCCCCAGCGACTTGACCCCCATGGTGTGGATCAGCTGGTTGATGTCGGTGGTCTTCAGGTTCATCCCGCCTTCGGAGACCGGCAGGAGCATGATCTTTTTCTTGCTCAGGGCCTCGGCGATGCGCAGTTTGACCAGGGCTTCACCGCCGGAGCCGGCCAGGGCGGTGTTCATCTCCTGGATGCCCTTGGCCTCGGCGATGCCCTCGGCCTTGATGGCTTCGGCAAGCAGCTTCTGTTTTTCGTAGTAGACGTCGGCTTCGATCTTGGCCTTGCGGTAGACCCCGTCGGCATCGGCGACCATCTTGTTGACCTCGCCTTTGGCTTCCTCCAGCTTGCGTTTGTATTCTTCCAGGGCGGCGTGCTGGGCGGACTTGTTCTTCTGCACCTGCTGGTCGGCCACCTTCTTGTCCTCGATGGCCTTCTGGTACTCCTGGTTGAAACGGTAGTCCTTGGTGAGGACTTTTTCCACGACGATGCCCAGGGTCCGAGCATCTCCTGGAGCACATCCTTGGCGCGCTGGGCCTGTTTTTCCCGGCTGTCGGCCACGTAGAACTCCTCGGTGGTCAGCTCGCCGAAGATGTCCCGGGGCTTGCTGCGGGCGATGGTACGCACGATCTTGTCCCGCAGGGTGAGGTTGTTGTCGGCCACGTTCTGCAGGATGAAGGGGGCCTTCTCCGGGTCGATGCGGTAGGCGATGATCACGTCCAGGCTGATGTCGTTGCCGTCGATGGTCTTGAACAGCAGGTCGTCCCGGCTGCGGCGATCGCCGCGGGCCTGCTCGAAGATCATCTCCAGGTTCTGCAGCTTGGTGTCGAAGGTGTGCCAGTCGTTGATAAAGGGCAGGAAGAAATAGGTGGAACCCGGTGCGTAGGCCTTGTCTTCCACGCCTTTGCCGGTAAGGGAGAACTTGCTGGTACGCACGCCCACTTCGGTTTCACCGGTCGTGTTAGAAGACACATCCGGTGGTGGAAACATCCAACAGGCAGCCAGGAGAATCCAGATGATCCGCTTCATTGGGCACCTCCTTTGCGCACGTCGAAAAGCTTGAGCGCATTGTCCAGGTCCAGCGGGTTGACACCGGCAACGGCCGTCGCTGGGCAGCACGATCAGGTCCAGTCCCTTGTATACGTCGGCCATTTTCAACCCCACCATTCGCTCGGCACCCATTCCCTTGAGGGCGTCGTTTTTCAGGCGCACTTTTTCCGCCTCGGCCAGTTTGACCAGCAGGTTCGCTTCGGCATTTTTAGACCTCACATACAGGTCCTTCTCGGCGATCTTACGGGTCACGTAGGCCCTCCCCTGCTCCATCTCAACATCCACGACCACGCGCCCCTCCTGAACGATCTTCTTCAGCTGGGCCTCCTCGGTGGCGGCCCGTGCCGCTGCTCGGTTGGTGAAGACCAGCTGGTCCTGGAGCTTCTTCTCCTCGATATTTTTCTGGATTTCCGGGCTGTAGCGGAAGTAGCGCACCAGCACATGCTCCACCCGGATGCCCTTGTTGTTCAGCTCGGCATTGAGCAGATCACGGGCCTCCTGGGCCTTTTTGACGCGCATGAAGCTGTTGTAGAAATCTTCGGTGGTCAGCTTCCCCAGGGTCTCTTTCAAGGCCGGCTCGGCTTTGGGGATGATGCCGTTGTCTTCGTACAGGCTGCCGGGACCGATCTTGGTGAAGACCAAGTAGGGATCCTCGATTCGGTAAAGGATGGAAACATCCACGTCAACGAAGAACCCGTCGGAAGTCTGGATGTGGGCCACCCGATCTTTACGGGCCGAATCGGCGGCCGTGCGCGGGTAGTCGGTCAGTTCCAGCACCTGCACGTCCCGCGGCAGGCGGTACATCTGCTGCATGCCGGGAATCACCAGGTTGAGACCGGCGGTGTGCACCTGTTTCTGGACGCCGCGGTTCATGCCGAAACGCACCACCTTGATGCCGAACTCGTTGGGTTCCACGTAGACGAAAAGCATATTGTAGGCCAGCACCACGACAGCAGCGGCGATGACGAGATACTTGAATTTGCCGCCGCCGGGCAATCGGATCTTCGGTATGGAAAACCTCTTTTTCTTGGCCATCTTAAATAGTTCCGCCCCTTGCGAGGTCTGCTCTGCCATAGCGATCCTCCTTTAAATTGCCATCTGATACTAAACAGTCGGTTTGGCCGGCTATGCCGGTGTTTGTTGCATGGGTTCGATGCTGCTTTGCGGGTATAACGGGTTAAAAAACCCAACCAGCCACAATAGCCCTCCGAACAGAATCGGTGTCGCCATCAGCGCAGCGATCATCCCGATGTCAATAACGGTGAGCAGCACGTAGGTCAGGTACAGGGCTGCCGCCGCACCGGGCCAGAAGATGCGAATGCCGCCAAGGTCGGCGGGCAGCATCCGGCAAAAAAGCCAAAAATGGATAAACATGGACCCCGCCGTCGCCATGGCCGCTCCGGCCAGCCCGGCAAATGGGATCAGGTTGAGGTTGAGAATCAGGTTGGCGAAGGAAACTGCCAGGGTCATCTGTTTCAATTTTTCGGTTTGTTGCCTGGCTTCGAAGATCGGTTCCAGTGCCGTCACCGCGGAAAAAAAGATCAGCCCCGGCAGAACCAGGGCAAAAACGGCAAATGATTCCCCCGCCCACTGCTGCAAGTCAAAGACCATCGTCATCACCCGGGGGAAATTCACCATGACGAGGACGGCCAGGCACCCGTGTAAAAAAAACAGGCCCCGGAGGGTAAGGGTCATGAACGCGAGCAGTCGGTCATCCAGCCCTGCGGCGAGCCGTTCATTGGCCAGCCGCCGGAAAACGGGCCGAAGTCCCCCCGGGATCACCAGAAACAGGCGGGCCAGAATCAAGGCCCGGGCGTATATGCCAAGTTCCACCGGGCTGGCGAACCAGCCCAGGATAAGCATGTCCAGATAAAAAACCACATCCAGCAGGTTGTCGGTGAACAGGAAAGCCCGGCCGTTGTCCATCATCGTTGAAATATGCTTCCGGCCGGCAACCACCTTGGATAGGGCAGGCAGCTTAACCGTCTTTCGCCCCATCCCCAGCATCACGCCGTGACTGAACAGAAATGCGGCGGCCAACAGGTGGACAGGCACATTGGCCATACAGAGCACCAGGATCGCCACCAGGAAAACGACCCGCTGGCGGATTCTCAGGCCGGCAGCCGCGCGGTGACGGCCCGTTCCGTTGAGCATAGCCAGTCGCATGGCGTTGATGTTCTGAAAAAAAACGGTGGGCCCGAGCAGCAGATAAAGGATGCGGTCACCCGTCCCCCCATCCGATCCGGCAATCGAAAAAGCGGCTGTCCCGCAAAGGATTATCGCAACAAGCCCTAAGGCCACCAGGGCGGCCATGGCAGTGGCGCACTTTTCATCGTTGGGTTCGGGGGACCGGGCGATACGGTTTTCCAAATAGACGGGGATGCCGTATCGGCCGAGGTAGCCGGCAATGGCCAGCAGGGAGAAGAACCATGCGAAGATACCCAGGCCGGCAGGACCGTAATGTCGATCCACCATGACCATGGCAATCAGGCCGCTCCCGATGCCGGCCAACCGGTCGACCACCGGTAGGGTGGTTGTTAGATAAAAGGGCTCCGCTTCACCGGTTTTTCGGGAAAGGGTTTCATCCAGCCAGGCAAAAACCCGCTCCCGCCACCGGGTCCCCCGAGGGCTCAGTGCCGTCAGGGTAAAGCGGTGGATAGGAACGCCGTCTGAGGGTTCAGGCGGTGGTTCAGAAGCCCCGTCGGCATCACCATCCCGGGACGGACCGCCTTCCCGGGGAGGGTTATGGTCTGTGGAATCAGACATCGGAGAACTGCTTATCCAGCATGATGTTGAGAATAGTCCGATCGGTCTCGATCATTCCCTGGGTGGTAAGGGTGCCGATATTCTTCATCGTGTCTTCAGACGACCGGCCGATGATGCCGTCGGTAGCGCTGACATTGACCCCCTGAAGCGCGAACAGTGAGGCCTGCACAGCCGTTCCGGCAGCGGTGGCCAGTTTCAGGGCGCATCCGCCCTTGGCCCCGTCGCAGATCACCCCGGCCAGATCTTCGGTAAGGTTCTTGATGGCACCGGCAATGTGCAGCTTTGCGCCACCCATCAAATAGGTTACGCCGGCCGTGGCCCCGGCACCGGCAGCAACCGAGCAGCCGCAAATGGCGGACAAGCGCCCGGTGTAGGCTTTCACATAGGCGGTAATGATATGACTCAGTCCGATGGCCTCCAGGGTGGTGCGATGATCGACAGTAATGAATTTTTCGACGGCGACAATGGGCAGGATGGCCGTCAGGCCGTGGTTGCCCGACCCGGCGCTGCTCATGGCAGGCAGTTTGACGCCGGACATGCGGGCATCGGCGGCCGAGGATGCCAGAATTCGTGCCGCGGTGATCATATCCCGCTTGATCAACCCCTGGCGCACCAGACGTTCCATGGTGCGGCCCACCCCCAGCCCTGGGCCGTGTTTGAGACCATAGTCGGCCAGCCGCATGTTGACCTGGACACCGGATTCCAAGAACTTCAGATCATCGTCATCCAAGTCGTCCAGTAGTTCGAGAAGCTGATCCAGGGACAAGCCCTTGAGCCAGGCTTCCAGGTCGGCCAGCCGGCGCTTGCCGTCATCGGATCCGGCTTTGGGCAGCAGCACATGGTCAGCTATGGCACTGCCGTCCAGTACCAGGGAAACAATGTTGTCATGCAGACCGGTAATGACGGATTCAGCATTGTGCCCGTTGCCCTTGACAATGGTCTTGATGAAAAGACCCACCTGGTCACGCAGCAGATTGACCTTCACCCGGCCGGCCTTCACGATCTTTTGGGCGGCCGAGATAGCCGGACTGTCCACCGAATCCAGCACTTCCAGTTTCAGGGCTGCATCGCCGCCAAAGGCGCCAACCGCCGAGGCCATGTCCAGCCCGCTGAGCCCGCCGGTGCCGGGAATGGACACGGCCAGACCATTTTTATAGATATTCGGATCCACCCAGATTTCGATTTCGTCGATCTGCTTTTCCGGCAGCAGCGACACGGCCGCAGCCGCACCTAAGGCGATAGCCACCGGTTCGGTGCAGCCCAATGCCGGCGCCACCTGAATTTTTAAAATATCCTTGACGGTATAGGTCATTTTGGCCCCCTGTCTGCGATAGGCATCAATGAACGACTTGATGGATTTAACGCCATCATATGGTTTTTTACCTGTTTATTCAACTGCCACGCCAGGGTAGGCCCCTGGTGCGGCAGTTGAATAAACAGGGCCTATGGTGATTCCCACAGGCCCTTACTTTCTTAGTGCAGGTGTCGGATTTATCAAACTATAAACCAATAACCGATTCTAAGTTCTTCGTCTTATCTAAATTCATCGCATCCTCAAGGTTGGCATGGGTGAGGTTCGCCCCATCCATATCTGCATTCCTGAAATTTGCTCTTTTTAGAATGGCATTTTTGAAATTAGCGGTTTTCAATTGAGTATTGGTAAAGTTTGAATCCACCAGGTTCAGGTTGGACAGATTGGATCCGGACAAATTGCAATTGGTGAAATCAGCACCGTAGAGCGTGACCTTTTGAAGGTTTAATTGTGACAATTGCGCGCCGGTCAGATTCGCATTGTTCATATCAACACCCGTCAACACCGCCGCCCTCAAGTCAATACCGCGCAGATCACAATCAAATATGGCTACCTTTTTGATTGATGCGCCGCTGAGGTTTGCATTTCTCAGTATGGCCTTTGAAATTCTTACCCCACGGATTTTTGCATTGGACATATCCGCACCGGTCAGATTGGTTTTTACAAGTATGGTGTAATCGAAATTTGCATCTTTCAGCACTGCTCCAGTCAAATCAGAATAGGATAAATTGGTCTGGAAAAAATTGCACCCGGTCAGATTGGCGTTGATCATTGAAAAGTCACTCAAATACATGTTGCTGAAATCAACGCCACTTAAATCAACATTGCTGAAATCGACGCCAGTTAAATCAACATCCCTGAATGAAACATTTGACATGTTCGAATACTCAATTGCTGCATTTTTCAGGTTCACATTTTTGAATACAGCATTTGAAAAATTGCAGTGAACCATGAAAGCGTCTTCAAACGAAACACCGTCTATTTTTTTCCCGGACAGATCGAGGCCACTTAAATTTTTTCTGTCAAAATTTTTTGTAGTTTTAAGGATTCTCTCGACGGATTCGAGATCTAATGGGTCATTGCTGATCCTTGGGTTCAGTTGAAAATGTTTTTTATACTGTGCCGCCCATGTAAATTTTTCTATGATCAATTCCAGAGAATCGACCGTATCCTCTCCCTCTTTATCCTTGACTGATGCAATGATGGTATGTCGGCCTTCCGACAATTGGGAGTACTTAAATTTCGATTCGGCGCCTATTTGACCATCCAGATTGGATTTCCAGACGACCGGGCCGTCAACCATCTCTTCGTTATCAATAAATGCTTCGAAATAGACCGCTTCTCCGTGTAACGCAGATGCCTCATTTGACGGGCTCGAAATGATCAGGCTGACGGGGATGTCGTTGACGGCCGTAGATATTGCTGCAGGTTTTTCGCCTTCCACACAGCCCCATAAAAAAAGGAACACTGACAAAACACTGAAAAGCGCTGGCCACTTTCGATTGCAAAAAACAGATTTCATGTTTCAGCCCTTCCTGAATGGAGCGCTTATCGAGCCAGCCGCAGTTTGCGGATTGTATCGCACTGGCAATCACAACATCAGCACCCGATTCCAGTCCAAGGCAGATAGCTCCCTTAGGAATCGAAGCGTGCGTGTGGTTCGAATCGTTGTCTTCGCCTCAAGAGAGCACATTGCGTGCCGGTGGTTAAATTTTTATTATTTATATATTATTTCATATAGTTGTATTTTTCTGCCGGATTACCCACTGGTTCTTTTGACGATTATTGTCTGGTTAATTGACGCAGATGGGTCATACAAAAGGTTTCATGCGGGATAAAGACGCCATCGCGGCTAACGCTCTGAGAATTGAACCGCGCCCGGAGGCGTTGCAACCCGGCTTGCATCGTCGGTCCCGGCCGTCAAGCCAAATCCGGGGTATTGGGAGGGTGTATTTTCAAGGGTTGTCAAATCAGGTTTCCTGTCGCAGTATATCAGATCATACCAGGCTGAAGAAACTATTCATCCCCAGCACAAAGATCTCAAATCTAAAAATTAAGGAGCCAGCATGCTCAAATACGTGAAATGGTTGATGGCGGCGATAATGATCACGGCTGTCGCCAACGGATGCGGGTACAACACCCTGCAGCAGATGGAAGAACAGGTGTTCAGGGGCTGGGCCGATGTGGAAAGCAATTTACAGCGCCGGGCGGATCTGATCCCCAACCTGGTAGCCACTGTCAAAGGCTTTGCCTCCCATGAAAAAGAAACCCTGCAGGCGGTTATCGAGGCGCGGGCCAAAGCCACCAGCGTCCAGCTTTCCACCAAGGATTTGGGCAATGCCCAGGCCATGCAGCAGATGCTGGATGCCCAGGGGGGTCTTTCCTCAGCCCTTTCACGCTTGATGGTGGTGGTGGAACGCTACCCGGATTTGAAAGCCAACCAGAATTTTCTTGACTTACAGAACCAGCTCGAAGGCACGGAAAATCGAATCAATGTGGCCCGCCAGCGCTACAACCAAACCGTCGAAGCATTTAACGCCAAGATTCGCAGCATGCCTTACAGCCTCACCAACAGCCTGATACTGCATCTGGATCGAAAAGAATACTTCAAGGCGGAAGCCGGTGCCACGCAAGTGCCCGCAATCAAATTTGATTAGCCGGGTTTTAGACACATGCCATGAGAACAAAAATCCATTTGCACAGCTTCGGGTCGATCCTTGTCTTTTTCCTGCTGGTATTTACAGGCGCCGTCAATGCGACAGCGCTGGAGGTGCCCCGGCTTAAAGGCCACGTCAACGATTATGCCGCCATGCTCAGCACCGCCAGTGAACGGCAGTTGGAAGCGGTCCTGACCGACTTTGAGCAGACGGAATCCACCCAGATCGTGGTGCTGACCATCCCGTCGCTTCAAGGCGATTCCCTTGAAGACTTCTCGATCCGGGTGGCCGAAGCCTGGAAAATCGGTCAAAATAAATTGGATAACGGCGCCATTCTGCTGATTGCTAAAGGCGAGCGTAAAATCCGCATCGATGTCGGATACGGACTGGAAGGGCGCCTGACCGATTTGCTTGCCGGTCGTATCATCCGCAACGTGATTGCGCCCCAATTCAAATCAGGACAGTTTGATCAGGGAATCACCGAGGGCGTGGCCGCCATGATCGATGCCGTGCGGGGAGAATACGATGCGACCGACGCCCCCCGGCAGCCCCGGCAGCCGCAGACCGGAGTTCCCATTATCGCCTTGTTTGGCCTATTTTTTCTGATCAACGCCCTCGGCCGGGCCAGTCGGGTGATGGGGGCAGCCGCCGGCGCGGTTCTGTTTCCCATTGCTGGAGCGCTTTTCTTCGGTCTGGGTCCGCTTTTGCTGTTGGGACTTATCCCGCTTGGCCTGGTGGCCGGTCTGCTGATCAGCCTGATCGGTGGGCCACTGACGGCCGGCCGCACCCCTTCCGGTCATCGCGGCGGATATTGGGGCGGTGGTTCAGGTGGTGGGGGGTTTTCGTCCGGGGGCTTTGGCGGTTTCTCCGGCGGCGGCGGCGGTTTTGGCGGGGGCGGCGCATCGGGTGGGTGGTAGCGGCGCCAGGGCAAAGCCGGCCGGACAACGGCCGGGATGACCACGGTCACACAAGCGAAAAAAGGGTTACGGATGAACAACCTGGCTGAAACATTTTTATCGGAGACGGAGAAAAAGCGGATTGAATCCGCTGTGGCTGCCACGGAAAAAAGGACCACCGGAGAGATCGTCTGCATGATCGTGTCGTCCAGCTACGACTACCCATTGGCCGACGTATTGGGCGCAACGGCATTCGCCCTGCCACTGGCCCTGCTGGCCACGCATTTTCTGGGAGGGTGGCTATGGATCGGCACCCAGAACATGTGGTTGTTCCTCGGGTTTTTCGCTCTCTTCTTTATCCTGATGCGCTGGGTCCTCAGGCGCTGCCCGCCCCTCAAGCGCCTGTTCATCTCCCGACGGGAGATCGATGAGGAAGTGGAGGAAGCCGCCGTGACCGGATTTTTCAGAAAGGGACTCTACCGGACACGCGACGCCAACGGCGTCTTATTGTTTATCTCCGTTTTTGAGCATAAAGTGTGGCTGCTGGCCGATATGGGAATCCACGAAAAAGTCCCCCCCGAAGAATGGAACCGGCTGGTGGGCCGCGTCACCCGGGGTATCCGCAACGGGCAAGGCGCCGACGCCATCTGCAAGGCCATTCAAGAGATTGGCGATCTCCTCAAGGCCCATTTTCCATTCAAGCCCGGCGATACCGATGAACTGAGCAACCTGATCATAGAGGGAGAGCGAGGTGGCTGAGACGTTGCTGAGCTGGTGAGGCAAAAGAAAAGGGGTAAAGCTGAGAGGTGAAAGCCGATTAGCGGGCAAGCGAAAAACCCGACGCTAAAAGCGCGAAGCTTAAAGAAATTGGATGCAGGCGCCGTGAATAAACCGTGTCGAACCCGTGTTGTTAATTGAATTCGGACCTGAATTGATTGAATACCGAAAACAATCGCCTACCCACACTAAACCTTTTTATCAGGGGTCGTTTATTATCTTTGTAAAACTGCGGGAACAACTCTTGACAGCAATCCGGGCAAAGACCGTCTTCTTTCTCCCAGGTCGAAGGATTGTCGTGATATGACCAGACGCCACGACCCCGATCTTCTTTCTTGCAGATGACGCATACCAATTCGACGTTGTCCATGGTGAACTCCATCATTAAGGTGAGAAGTAATCCATTTTTTCTACCTGCTCGATAATTTTCTTTCAGTTCATTTTTTTTCTTTAGAAGTCGGCTCGTTACCGAAGCCAACGGCTTTCAACCGCTGGTAAAGCATGATGCAGATTCTGTACCGGCATCCCTATTAATTCGTATTATATTAATTACGGGTAGTTATAAATCGCATCGATGAGATCAGGCGTCATCCTATTACATTTTTTTCACAATATAACTGGCAAGATTTTCACAAGATAATAGCCGGAAACATTTCATACCGATTGTACTTTTTAGCAATTGACATATTTACTATCTCAAGACACCATTGCCTATTGACACGACTGATCAAAATAAGATTTTGGATCATGACGGATAGAGATCGAGATAAATGGGACTCAAGATATCTGAAGAGACTGGGAGGCACGGATCCGTCCCCCATTCTTAAGAAACATTGGGGCCTTGCATCCTGTGGGAATGCATTGGATATCGCCTGCGGCAACGGGAGAAACAGTATGTACCTGGCAGCAAAGGGATTTGTGGTCGATGCGGTGGACATTTCAACGGTCGCAACGAATCATCTTGCAGGCAGATATCCCCATATCAATGTCATTTGCGCAGATTTGGACGCCTGGAATATTCCGCAGAATCGCTACGAACTTATCATCAACGTTCGGTTTTTAGACAGACGCCTTTTTCCCTTGATTCAGAATGGACTTAAAACTGGCGGCGTATTGATCTTTGAATCCTTTATGGATGGGGAACGGGATAACTATTGCCTGAATCAGAATGAACTGCTACGGGCTTTTCTGTCCTTTAGAATCGTCTATTACGAAGAAAAAAAGACAGACCTTTCTGAAAAATTTGATCACACCGCCTCTCTTGTTGCGATTAAAACTGGGGAATCCTCACCGTAAGGATACAATCGGTTTCCAGTCCGCTCACTAACCTCGCCGCACCGGTGCTCGGCATCTTTGCTTCGTTCCGACAAGCGACGGGGAATATGCTCGCTATCGCGTTTCAACGCAATGTGGATACCGGATCATCGTTTTGATAGAGGCTCTCCTTTTTAGTTCTGCCTGTTAAGCCGTCTCGTATTTTGGTTGTCTGCATCTCAAGCCACATGGAACCGGACATGATAGGGAATCGTGTGAATCGTACGTTCCGCCAATCGTCGAAAATTACTGTACTCAACCAACCACATACAAAAGTGGTAAAGCCAGCGATAATAAAATTCCGGCATGACATACACCGACCGCAGTTCATGTAATTCCAGGTCAGCCCAGTAATACAGAAGCAGGCGATTGTAGCGATATGCAATATGTCTGATCAGCAACAGTGTGGCTTTCTTCAAGCGTTTCATTTTTAACACCCCTTCACGTCGACCACCCGGTCACCTATCCGGCTTTAGTCGGGATTTTCACACTTGAAATTGGCCCTACCAGTATCGGGTCAATGTGTGCCTGTTACCCTTGGCTGGTTATTGAAAAAGCATATTCTGTGCCGACTGTTCGGATATATATTTTTCATAATTTTTTCAGCTTATTGTATGCCATCGGCAGGAGTAGAGGTGTGCCTGTTTGACAAATTTTGTCAGCATGACTGCCGACGTTTGTAAAAAGGAAGGCCCTTCGCGGTATCTGCAACACGCCTTTATATCTGTATCAGCGATCGACGCGGAGAGGATAAAGAAATGAGCAATGACCTCATGCACCGGATCTGGGTATTTCTGCTTCGCTCCGACAAGCGACGGGGTCGCTGTCGCGGTTCAAGTTATTCTCTTACGACCAATTAATCTCAAGATTACGGGAACTGGCACAATGTTGGCAATACGTATACATCATTAAGGATGTTGGCCATATGCTCTTCGCCCGGCACCAGATCGCCGTCACCAGAAGCGCGGAGAGGTCCTGTGAACGGATTTTCGGGCACCGCCGACACGATGACAAAATAAAAATGTGATGCGTAAGCACTGTAAAATTGAAGGTAACACACTGTAAAAGAATATCTATCTGGCAAGGTGCAAGATTCTTAACTGGGTGTAAAGTAGGATCTCCGGTAAAAGATGGTCGGGTTGGGAATGAGTCAGAAGTAACCGATTTTGTCAGGGTCAAAAAAAGAAAATCCAATATTTTGCCATATGATCACCCTTCGGAATTGATTGAAAATGAACGTTAAAAGTAAAATAAAGCATACAGAATTTAAACAGAATCAAAGCACGCTCACAGCGATGCTCCAATCCATCGGTGACCACATCAGCATTATGGATACCGATCTGAACATTGTTTGGGCCAATCATGTCGCAAAAAAACGCTTCGGTAATGATATCATCCGAAAAAAATGTTATCAAGCCTATCATCAACGATCTGAACCCTGCCAACCCTCTCCGTGTCTCACCCAAAAAGCCTTTGAAGACGGAAAGATTCATGAGCATGATACTGAAGTCACAGATAAAAATGGAAATACGATTTATTTCCACTGTACCGCCAATGTTGCATTGAGGGATGCCAATGGGAAACCAATCAGGGTAATTGAGATTTCCAGGGATATTACAGCGCTCAAAAGGGCAACGGAGGAGAAGGATCGGCTGATTGATCAGCTTCGGAACGCCGCTGAGAAGATAAAAACGCTAAACCGACTTTTGCCGATATGTGCTTCATGCAAGAACATTCGTGACGACCAGGGATACTGGCAACAAGTAGAAGAATATATCCAGGCCCATTCTGGCATCCGATTCAGCCATGGCATCTGCCCGACTTGCATTAAAAAACTGTATCCGGATTACGTCAAGAGAAGGATTGAGACTCGTTAGTGTAAGGCTCCTCAGCAATATCAACGATTATTGTGTATTGAAACACGCTTCCGCTCTCCCCTGCAGATGGGTACACCCCAACGTTGCAAAAGCTGGAGGGTAAACAAAATGAGAAAAACAGCGGCATTCTTGGAATTCACCATTCGTGATATCCTGAAAATGGCAGAAACTTGGCTATTTTCATAATAATGCCTTCAAGTTAGCTACCTTTTTCAATATTGTTTATGCAACATTGGGGTACAGACGCGAGTTACGGAGTGCATCGAATACATCTACCAGACCCTAAATTTGCCGAACCGCCAACACCGGAAATGGGGAGTGGCGGATGAGTCGATCGGTAGTGGAACCCACCAGTAGTTTTTCCAACAGGGTGTGCCCCCGAATGCCCAATACAATCATGTCAATGTCTTGATCCTTGGCGAAGTTCATCAACGCGATGTAAGGTTCCCCGTCAAGCAATGCGGTTTGGGCAGTACACCAGTCACGGCAATCTTCCGGGACCATACCGTCGAGTTCGTTTTCCAACCTGTTGCGCAGTTGATCGATGCCTTCACGTTCTTTTATATAAAGTGACGGTTTAATTACGTGTGACAGGCAAAGCTCCGCCTGAAACTCCTGTGCCAGGCTAAGGCCGTAGTCAACGGCGAGCTTGGAATCCGGTGAAAAATCGCATCCGACCAATATTTTTTTCAGTTTTAATTCAAAGCCGGCATGGGGTATCAAATCATGCTCCTGCGGAGGAAGCACGAGCAAGGGACAGTGAAGGGTTTTGATCAGTTTTTCGGTGACGGAGCCCAATAGAAATCGTTTAAATCCTGCTTTGCCGTGGGTGGCAGTGATGACCAAATCTGACCGTTGTTCTGAGGCTATCCGGTTGATTATATCAGCTGGCGCTCCTTGACTGATGATGATCTCATTTTCTATGGGCAGGTCCTTTGCCAGCTCTTGGAGGCGTTCCTGTGCATAGCGGATATTCGACTGTTGAAGCGCTTCCACATCAAGGGCGGTTTCACTGTGTTCGAGCAGCCTGTTCAGGTCGGTGGTGACATGGACCAGAAACAGCTTTGCATCATATTTTTTGCACAACGCAACGCTGTAGGAAAAGATAGTATCGGTGAACGTCGAAAAATCAATCGCACTCAGGATTTTTTTGGGTTGAATTCTCATTGTTTCCTCCTTTCCCAAATGGTGTGGTTGTCGTTTATTAAAAAGATTCGGGCAGGATATTGCTTTAAAAACAATCAGAAGGAATCGTGTCAGTGAGTGTTGGGCGGCAACTGGCGATGAATACCAATGGTGGTCTTGCGAATGGTCACAGCAATAGGCTTTCTGCATCATCCTATACCATTTAAGTCTGGTTGTCACCTCCGGTTAAAAAAGCCCATCCTTCTGCCGTTAATCGAACCCAATCGGCAGGTCAACCATAATATCACTAAACCTAAATCCCGACCAACTGGACGCAAACTGTTGATGGATATGATTTTACATTCCAACCCAGACCGGTGTTGGTCTTCTATATTAAAATATTTTATAAAATATTTTATATTTATATTGACATCCGCGCTGTTTCCAGGTAATCACGATCCGGAGCCAATTTAATCGAGGCAAACTGGAACAGGAACCCATTTTTGGTAAATACTTCCAATGCACTCAAACCTGACTGAGCAAAAACCCGCACCGTTAAATCCTTCAGCGCCTCAGACTCCGCCTAAGATCTCGTCTCCCACCCACGGTGCATGAACGATCGTTCATGTGCTGTTTTTATATATATGGACTAAAGTTTTGTTGAACCGCATGGCAAGCCGCTGTTCGACAGAAGGTCGTTTACCCATTTCAACGGAGGAGGAAGCATGAAACGAATTACAATTATCAGCCTGATGATGTTTCTCGTGGCAGCCTTGATGGTGCCGGTATCCGCATCGGCGGAAAAAACATTGAAAATCGGTCTGGGTGACCCGATCGACTCAGACCAGGGAGTGTTAGCGCTCCGTTTTAAGGAAATTTTGGAAAAAACCAGTGGTGGAAAATACAAGGTTGATATCTTCCCTGCCGGCCAGCTTGGCGATGAACAGAAAATGGTTAAAGATTCTCGCAGGGGATCCCTTGACGGCGCCGTTGTGGCCGTTAACAACATTACACCCTTTGCAAAATCAGTCGGGATTTTAACGCTTCCCTATCTGATGCAGAGTTTTGATGATGCCGTCAAGGCGACCACCGGTGAGCTGGGCGATAAATGGCGAGCTGCCCTGATCAAAGAGGCCGGCGTTCACGTTTTGGGCTGGGCCTATTCGAATTTCCGCGTCCTGACCAATTCGAAGAAGCCTGTGAAAAATTTAGCCGATCTCAAAGGCCTTAAAATTAGGGTTCCAAAAAATGCCATCATGATCGGGACCTGGCAGGCGCTCGGAGCCGAGCCAATTCCAATGGCCTGGCCGGAGACGTTTACCGCGTTGCAGCAAAAAGTGGTTGACGGGCAGGACAACCCGCATATTACCAACTATACCATGAAGTTTTATGAGGTGCAGGACTATACTTCAGAGGTTCATTATCTGTTCTCGTTGCAGCCCCTGGTAGTGGGAGAGAAGTTTTTCAACTCTCTGCCCGCCGAGGACCAGGCCATGTTCACCCGTGCCGGCATCGAGGCCCAGCAGTACAATCTGCTCTTCAGCGTTACCCAGTCTGAAACGGCAAGGCAGAACATGATGAAAAAGGGCGTGGAATATATGGAAATTGAAGATGAAGACCAATGGTCAAAACTGGCCATGGAAAAAGTGTGGCCTGATTTCTACGAATCGGTAGGCGGCAAGGCCGAGGTCGATAATGTCTTAAAAGCCCTTGGGCGCTAAATCTTTCCATATCTGCCCGGCAAATGCCGGGCAGATATGTCTATAAACGTTGGAGTCACTTATGCGAGCCAAACCAGTGCTTAAATTTATAGATAACGTTGAGAGCTATCTTTGTCAGATCCTGTTGGTTTTTTTCGTATGTTTACTTTTTCTGCAAATTTTGCTCAGGCTGGTTTTCGGTGCAATGCATACCCTTTCTCAACATATTGCGTTTTTCGAACTATACCCGCTGCCGGCTTCAATTCCCTGGGGAGAAGAACTTTCCCGCATGGCATTTGTTTGGTTTGTTTTCCTGGGTGCAACTTATGCTGCCCGGCTTGCCGCTCACAACCGGGTCACCTTTCAGTTCAAGCTTTTTCCCAAAATTGTCGGCGATGTCTCAACGGTTTTCTCCGACCTGGTCTGGATTGCCTTCAACTGCACCATGATTTATTTCAGCATCAATGTGATCAAGGAAGGCTTTGAATACCCTGAATATTCGCCCACGCTTGACTGGATCATGGCGTATGTCTTCATGATCTTTCCCATCGCCTTCTCCCTCATGACCATCCGAATCATCCAGGTCAATATAATGAAACATGTCCTTAAAATCGAAATCGCCGATGTCGATAAAATAGATACGGGGGATATCGATGATGAAATCCCGGAAAGCGGGGTGCAATCATGAGCGTTACCGCCGTCATCTTCATTACATTTGTCGGACTTTTGTTAATTGGCGCACCGATTACCCTCTCTCTTGGCGCTGCCGCCATGGGGGGAATGATATTCAGCGGCAAGCCATTAGAAGGGCTTGTCGAGATCGCCTACACATCGGTAAATTCGTTTCCCATCATGGCACTGCCCGCATTTATCCTCTCGGGGGCGCTTATGGAATCGGCGGGTATTTCCAGACGTTTGGTTGCCGTTGCCGAAGCCATGGCCGGCCCTTTTACCGGCGGCATGGCGGCCTCAACGATTTTATCCTGTCTCTTTTTCGGCGCCATCTCAGGCTCCGGACCTGCCACGACCGCGGCAGTCGGGATGCTGATGATCCCTGCCATGACGCGTCATGGGTATGATAGAGGCTACGCGGGGGCGGTTACGTCCTCCTCGGGAGGACTGGGCGTGGTCATCCCGCCAAGTATTCCCATGGTCATTTACGGGGTATCCGCATCCCAATCTATAGCCGATCTGTTTATCGCCGGATTTATCCCCGGCATCATGCTGGCTGTTGGCCTGATGACCATGAATTACTTTCGATCCAAGAAGAAGAAGTATAAAGGCGATGGTAAAACACTTTCGGCGAAAAAAGTAATCTTGACAATGAAGGATGGATTTTGGTCGCTGCTGGCGCCGGTAATCATCCTTGGCGGCATCTATACCGGGTTCTTTACGCCCACCGAAGCGGCCATTGTTTCCATCTTTTATACACTTTTTGTTGGAATCTTTATCTATAGAGAGATCGAACTTAAAGGTGTCATGAAGGCCCTGGAAAGTACCACCTGGATCACCGGTCGCGTGCTGATCATTATGTTTACCGCGCTGGCCTTCGGGCAACTGCTGACCATCAACAAAATACCCGACCTGATTGCCCAAGGGTTGTTGGATCTCACCGGGAACCTCTATCTGATCTGGGTGTTGATTATCATCTTTCTCCTGTTCATGGGGATGTTTATGGAGACCCTGGCAACCATTATGCTGGTGACCCCTGTATTGCTGCCGGTGATGGTTTCCCTCGGTGTGGACCCCATCCATTTTGGTGTCGTTCTGGTCTGCTGCTGCGAAATCGGATTTGCAACACCGCCGCTGGGCGAAAATATGTTTATCGCTTCGGGTGTGGCCAGAACCACGTTGGAAGATATATCGATGAATGCACTGCCTTTTGTATTCGTCAGCGTGCTGGTTGTATTTCTCATCGCCTATTTTCCGGTGCTGACTTTGTGGCTGCCTGATTTTCTGGGAACCCTGTTTCAATAATTCATTGTAGATGGCTGGATGAGCATTCAGTGGCCAGCATTGATGAATGTTTTTGCGGGTGCGTGTTATTTTTTTCAGAATCATTTTATAAAATTTTTTATGTAATAGGGGGGGCAATGGAGTACATCAAAAAAGCGGCCAAAACGGCTGAGTCCGATACCGAAAAAATCCGCAACATCGTTCAGGGGATCCTTGCCGACATAGAGAAAAACGGCGAGGAAGCAGTCGTCCAGCTCGCCAGAAAATTTGACGGCTGGGAAGGTGAGTTTATCCTCAGCCAGGAAAAAAAACAGCGCCTGATCGATTCAGTTCCTGAAGCAATCAAGCAGGATATCCGTTTCGCCCATGAGCAGGTTTACGGATTTGCCAAAGCGCAGCGGGAAAGCATCCGCGAGTTTGAAAAAGAGACCCTTCCCGGTGTTCGATTGGGCCAGCGGATTATCCCCATGAAGGTTGCCGGGTGCTACATCCCCGGCGGGCGTTTTGCCCATGCATGTTCCGCCATCATGAGTGTGGCCACGGCCAAGGCCGCTGGCGTCGAAACGGTGATTGCATGCTCCCCTCCCCGTGGTGACAGCATCGCCCCTGCGGTGGTTTATGCCCTGGATGTGGCCGGTGCCGACATCATCCTTGAGATGGGCGGCGTTCAGGCCATCGCCACCATGGCCTTCGGCCTGTTTACCGGCCAACCGGCCAATATACTGGCAGGCCCGGGCAATGCCTATGTGGCCGAAGCAAAAAGCATCCTCTCTTCTGCCGGCAAATGCACCATCGACGTATTTGCCGGTCCCACTGAATCGGCCATCATTGCCGATAAAACGGCCGACTACATGACGGTCGCCGTAGATCTGGTTTCCCAGGCCGAACACGGATATGATTCCCCGGTGTGGCTTTTCACCGATTCAAGAGCGCTCGGCGAAAAGGTGCTCGAAGTGATCCCCAAGATCATTGCCGACATGCCCAACCCGGAAGTCCCGGAAGCGTCCTGGAGAGACTACGGCGAAATTGTCCTCTGCCATGACAGGGAAGAACTATGCAGGGTTAACGACCAGTATGCCGCCGAGCACGTTCAGATCATGGCGGAAGACCTGGACTGGTGGGTCAACAATCTCAACTCATATGGATCCTTGTTTCTTGGTGAAGGCAGCACGGTTCCCCATGGCGACAAGTGCTCGGGCACCAATCACATCCTGCCCACCAAAAAAGCCGGTCACTATTCTGGCGGGCTTAATGTTATGAAATTCTTGAAAATATATACGTATCAAGAGATCAGCCAGGAAGCCAACAGAGTAATCAGCGGCGCGGCCTCCCGTCTGTCAAGGGTTGAGGGCATGGAAGGCCATGCCCGGGCATGCGACTGGCGGCTGAGGAAATACTTCCCTGGACAGGACTGGAAATTCGACGTTTACGAGCAGACCAAATATTGATTCGGTTTAACACGGGAGTATAGAGCATGGCCAACACGGAAAATAGACAGTTTACCAAAGAGTTCACCCTTCAGGAACCGATCTGTGACGAGGGCATTGAAAAGGCGGTTGGGATTTTAAAGTCCGGCAAGCTTCACCGCTATAATGTCGAACCGGGCGAAAAAGGTGAAGCGGCACTCCTGGAAGAAGAATTTGCCGCATACATGGGCAAAAAATATTGTCTGGCCTGCGCGTCCTGCGGAAGTGCCATGTATCTGGCGCTCAAAAGTGCCGGCGTCAATTCAGGCGACAAGGTCCTGTGCAATGCATACACACTTGCGCCCGTTCCAGGTGCCATCGAAAATTCGGGGGCAACGATCGAGCTGGTCGATATTGTAGACGATTACACCATCGACCTCGATGACCTCGAAGAAAAAGCCAAAGCGCCTGACGTCCGCTGGTTCATGCTATCCCACATGCGCGGACACATCACCAATATGGACCGACTCATGGAAATCTGCGCAGCCCATAACCTTGTCCTGATCGAGGACTGCGCCCACACCATGGGTGCCACCTGGGACGGGAAAAAGTCCGGATCGTTTGGCGCGGCCGCATGCTTCAGCACCCAGACATACAAGCACATGAATTCAGGAGAAGGGGGCCTGCTGGTCACCGACGACCCGGACCTGATAGCCCGCGCCATCATCTATTCGGGTTCGTACATGCTCTATGAACGGCATACGTCAAGGCCCGGCATGGACGTATTTGAGGGCATCAAAACCATGGTCCCCAATTATTCCAGCCGCATGGATAATCTGCGGGCGGCCATTTTGAGGCCCCAGCTAAAAATATTGGACCATCAGTGCGAGCGCTGGAACAAGCGCTACCGGATCCTGGAGCAGGGATTGGCCGGAATTGATGGGATTACCTTCCCCCAGCGAGACCCCCGCGAAAATTATGTGGGAAGTTCGATCCAGTTTTCCCTGACCGGCCAGGATGAGAAAACCATCAGACATTTTCTCGCCGAGTGCCTGAATCGCGGTGTCGAGCTGAAGTGGTTCGGCAACAAAGAACCGGTTGGATTTACCAGTGCATATGAGAGCTGGCAGTATTTTAATAACCTGCCCGATCTCGCCAACACCAAACGCATCCTTGCCGTCATGTGCGACATGCGTATCCCCCTGACATTTACCCTGGATGATTGCCGGCTTATCCTGGAGATCATCAAAGACGTTTCAGCGAAAGTACTCAAATAAGGAGAAACCACTATGTCCAAGAAAACGATTAAAACGGATCGTGCCCCGGCTGCCATCGGCCCGTATTCCCAGGCCGTGGTTTCAGGCGGATTCCTGTTTACCTCCGGCCAGCTTCCCATCGACCCGGCAACCGGGAAAATACCTGAAGGCACCATCGAAGACAAGGCCCACATGGTCTTCAAGAATCTTGAAGCCATTGCCAAGGCAGCCGGGACGAATTTAGACAATGCCGTCAAAACGACTGTCTATCTTGCCAACATCGCCAATTTTCAGGCTGTCAACACCGTCTATGCCCAATACTTCAATGAACCGTACCCCGCACGCAGTGCCTTCCAGGTGGCGGCACTGCCGCTGGGGGCGGATGTTGAAGTGGAAGCCATTTTTCAACTTTAGAGCAATTAAACAAGGAGAGAAAAACCGATGAATTTTACCAAATTTCCCAGGAGAAATTATCTTCAGGGGCCGACCCCCATCGAGAGCATGCCCTCCCTGAGCAAAGCACTTGGCGGAAATGTTAATCTTTATGTCAAGCGTGACGACCTTCTTCCGGGATCCGGCGGCGGCAACAAAACCAGGAAGCTGGAGTTCTGCATCGCCGATGCGCTTGAAAAAGGTGCGGACGCGATCATCACCTGTGGTGCCGTACAATCCAACCACGCCAGACTCACAGCCGCCTGGTCTGCCAAGGAAGGCCTTGACTGCCACCTCATTCTCGAAGAACGCGTCAAAGGCTCCTACAAGGAAGCGGCCAGCGGCAACAATTTTCTTTTCGAGCTGCTCGATGTGAAAAGCATCGGTGTCGTTGCCGGCGGCTCCGATATGATGGCCGAGATGAGCAAAAAGGCAGATAAACTGGCCTCAGCCGGTAAAACGCCGTACATCGTTCCCGGTGGCGCCTCCAATGCCATTGGCGCCATGGGGTACGCGGTTTGTGCGGAAGAGACCATGGGCCAGCTCAATGCGATGCGTCTTGCCGTCGATCACATTATTGTCCCTTCAGGCTCTGCCGGGACCCACGCCGGAATGGCAGTGGGCATGGCCGGCGTCAACGGGGGAATCCCCATCAGCGGGGTCAATGTCTCCAGGCCGAAAGATGTTCAGGAAGAGATTGTATACAAACTATCCCAGGAATTAGCCGAAAAGCTCGGCGTAAAAAGCGGAATTGTCCGTGAAGACATTGTCTGCTTCGACCAGTATGTCGGTCCGGGCTACTCCCTGCCGACCGACTCCATGGTCGAAGCCGTGAAACTCTTTGCCCGAACCGAAGCTGTTCTCCTTGACCCCGTCTATTCAGGCAAGGCAGCCGCCGGGTTGATTGACCTCGTGCGTAAGGGACACTTCACCAACGGTTCAAATGTGCTTTTCCTGCACACCGGTGGATCCCCTGCCCTGTACGCCTATATGGATACATTCAGACAAGGTTAATTGGATGGGTCTTAGGATCACAAGTGCCGATAACGAGGGCCTCTGCTCGCAGCGGCTCTCGAGCCCAATCTCTCGGATGGCCGAAAGAAGATGACAGAAAAAAGAGAAAAAGTCGTTGGAATTTTAGGGGGCATGGGCCCGGAGGCCACGGTCGATCTGATGCAGCGCATCATCCGCCTGACACCGGCGTTGGACGATGCCGATCATATCCGCTGTATCGTGGACAATAACCCCAAGGTGCCATCCAGGATAAAGGCCATCATCGAGGGGAATGGCGAAGATCCCGGCCCTTGCATGGCGGATATGGGCCGACGGCTCGAATCCTGGGGGGCGGATTTTCTGGTGATTGCCTGCAACACGGCCCATTACTACTATGATGCGGTTCAAGAAGCAGTCAACATCCCGGTGATCAACCTGATCGATCTGGTGGCCAACCATGTGAAGGACAATTTTTCGAACCAGCGCAAAATCGGGATACTGGCTTCTCCGGCGGTTGCCATGACCGGGCTATATACGCATCGTTTCAGCCGATTGGGAATCGAGGATGTATGGCCCGATCCTGACCATCAGGCGCAACTGTTAAGCGTCATCAAAGAGATTAAAAAAGGAAACACCGGTGAAACCGTAGGGGATGACTATAAAAATGTGTATGAAAATCTAATGAAAAAAGGAGCAACGCTATTAATTATTGCCTGTACCGAACTCAGTGCTCTCGGTGGAAAGTTACCCATCAAAGCTCTCGATGCAGCTGAGATTCTTGCCCTGGAGATCGTTCATGTGGCAAAAAACAGAAAAGAACCCCAATAACCAATATTGCGAACGACGTATCGAAAGCATATGTAAACCACACCGTCTGGTATGGTCAATCGTGGTGGATACTAAGATCGTAACATTTAGACAACCTATGTATTCATGATTTAAATGCATGCATTCGTAAAGATCTTATAAAACATCTTCTAAGCGGTAGGCAGATCAGCTAACCATCCGTCAGGTGATGAACAGGAGTTTCTAATTTGGCTGACAATAAATCTTACATGAAGTCCCTGAGAGCATATGAGAAGATAAGGGATATGATTCTCAGCGGTTTTAAGCTCCCCGGAACCCGTCTGGTCTTGTCTGAACTCGAAGCCGAGCTGGGCATCGGCCGCGGTCCTATACGAGAAGCCCTCATGCGCCTTGACCGATCCGGACTGGTTAAAAACATCCCCTACAAAGGTGCCATTGTTGCCACGCCGCCAACCCAAAAAGAGATCCTTCATATTTATGATCTGCGGGCGGATTTAGAAGCCACACTCGCTGTTGAGGCCATCGACAACCTGACTGATGCCGATATTCTCAAGCTTGAAGAACTACACGCGATGATGGAGGAAATTCCCCAGAACCACTATCAATTGGACAGACAGTTTCACTATGTTATTTTAAATGCATCCAACCTTCCCCACCTTTGCAGTATCGCCCAGGCACTGGTTCAGTCGGTCGAAAGCGTGCTGAATATATATCGGCGGGAGAGAGACCATTGCCTCAAGTTTAACAAGCAACACCGGGCAATTCTTGATGCACTTAAAAACAAAGATCCTGAAGCAGTCAAAACGACCTTCGAAGTCAATATAAGAAGCGGACTTGAAATTATTAAAGACACCTATAGCAAATTATTAAAAGTACCATTCGAGTAGCTTGAACCGCACCGCCACCGGTTGATTGATTTGGTGATTGACGCCTCTGCCGACTATTCATTGATGCAACACACCATATAATCCTATTAGCTGTGTCCCTTTATTGACCGATTTATTCCGGGCTTTCGCATCTGCAATTGCCCAACACAGGATTAAAAAAAGATTATTGCCAAAATTGATCTTGACGTGCCTTCTGATATGTGATGTATCAGACATCAGAAGGTCGAACAAATCAAAACACCATATAAATATAGGAGGGTTTACCAATGGCAACCATGAAAATGACCACTGAAGAAGCCTTTATCAAAGTGCTTCAGATGCATGGCATCGAACACGCGTTCGGGATCATCGGCTCGGCGTTTATGCCGATATCCGACCTTTTTCCCAGAGCAGGGATCACCTTCTGGGATGTCGGACATGAAGGCAATGCCGGTATGATGGCGGACGGGTTCACCCGCGCCTCCGGTAAGATGTCCATGATGATCGCCCAGAACGGCCCCGGCATCACCAACCTCGTGACGCCGGTGAAAACCGCTTACTGGAACCACACCCCGCTGCTGCTGGTGACCGCCCAGGCCGCCAACATGACCATGGGCCAGGGTGGCTTCCAGGAAGTCCCCCAGATGGCCGTGTTTGAAGAGATGGTTGCCTACCAGGAAGAAGTGCTGCATCCCTCCCGCATCGCGGAAGTGCTCAACCGGGTCATCATTCAGGCCAAACAGGCATCGGCCCCGGCCCAGATCAATATTCCCCGTGATTTCTGGACCCAGGTCATTGAAATCAAAATGCCCGCCATCGTCGAATTCGAGCGACCGGCCGGTGGCGAGGAAGCCATCTCACGCGCAGCAGCGCTTCTTTCCAAGGCAAAATTCCCCGTCATTCTGAACGGTGGCGGTGTTGTCATTGGCGGCGCGATCCAGGACACCATTGCTTTGGCCGAACGGTTGGACGCGCCGGTCTGCTGCGGCTACCAGCACAATGACGCCTTCCCGGGCAGTCACCCGCTGTTCACCGGACCGCTGGGCTACAACGGCTCGAAAGCCGGCATGGAGCTGATTTCCAAAGCCGACGTAGTACTGGCTTTAGGGACCCGATTGAACCCCTTCTCTACCCTGCCGGGCTACGGCATTGACTACTGGCCGAAAAATGCCGCCATTATCCAGGTGGACATGAACCCCAACCGCATCGGCCTGACCAAACCGGTCACCGTGGGCATTGCCGGTGACGTCAAAAAAGTGGCCAACGCCATTCTGGCGCAGCTTTCTCCCACCGCCGGTGACGAGGGCCGCGACGCCCGCAAGGCCACCATCGCAAAGACCAAGGCCGACTGGGCCCAGGAACTGGCTGTCATGGATCACGAAGAAGATGATCCCGGCACGACCTGGAACCAACGTGCCAAGGACAATGAGCCGGAAAAAATGACGGTCCGAATGGCATGGCAGGCCATCATCAAAGCCCTGCCCAAAAAGGCCATCATCTCTTCGGATATCGGCAACAACTGCGCCATCGGAAATGCGTATCCAACCTTCGAGGAGGGCCGCAAGTATCTGGCCCCGGGCATGTTCGGACCCTGCGGCTACGGTTTTCCGGCCATCCTGGGTGCAAAAATCGCCAAACCCGATGTTCCGGTGGTTGGTTTTGCCGGTGACGGCGCCTTCGGGATTTCCATGAATGAAATGACGGCATGCGGACGCGATGAGTGGCCTGCGATCACCATGGTCATCTTCCGCAACTATCAGTGGGGGGCCGAAAAACGCAACACCACCTTATGGTATGATGACAACTTCGTGGGCACCGAGCTTGACACCAAGGTCTCCTACGCCGGCATCGCCAAAGCATGCGGTATGGAAGGTGTCCAGGTCTCCAACCAGGAGGATTTGACCGAACAATTGCGCGTGGCCGTCAAGGCCCAGATGGAAGAAGGCAAGACCACCTTCATCGAGGTGTTGAACAATAAGGAGTTGGGCGAGCCCTTCCGCCGCGATGCAATGAAAAAACCGGTTGCCGTAGCGGGTATCGACGCTGCCGACATGCGTCCCCAACAAGGCGTGTAGGACCGCAAACAAGCTGCGCGATCGAGGCGGTGTATTCAACGAAGACCATTCCTATAAGGAGAAAAACCATGCAATCGACCGTCAATTGGAATGAATATGATACCGAAGAGATGGTTCGTGGCGACCGGGACTACCTGTGGCACCACATCAAGCCCCACAAGGTGTTCCAGTCTGCCGAGCAGATGATCATCGTCGAAGGCAAGGGCCTCAGGGTAACGGACATCCGAGGCAGAGAATACCTCGATGCTACGTCCGGGGGCGTTTGGAGCGTTATGGTGGGCCACGGCAGGGAAAGCATCGCCAAAGCCATTTACGACCAGCTCATAACCATGGGCTACTACGCCGGTGCGTTTGGCAATATTCCCACCATCAAATTTGCCGCCAAGCTGGTCGAACTGCTTCCCAACCTCGGCAAGGTCTATTTTTCAAACAGCGGATCCGAGGCCAATGAAAAAGCTTTCAAGATCATCCGCCAGCTGTCCAACATTGATCCTGAACGCAAAGGCAAATACAAAATTCTCTTTCGGGATCGGGACTATCACGGGACGACCATCGGTGCCCTGAGCGCCACGGGACAACTGCAACGCAAACAGGACTTCGGCCCCTTTGCCGACGGGTTTGCTGAGTTTCCCCACCCGCTTTGCTACCGCTGCCCTTTTGACAAGTCCTATCCGGGCTGCAACATCGATTGCGCCCGCAGCGTCGAAGATGTCATCCTCAAGGAAGGGCCGGACACCGTCGGCGGCTGCATCGTGGAGCCGATCACCGCCGGCGGCGGCATCATCGTACCGGTGCCGGAGTATTATCCGATCCTCCAGGAGATCTGCAACCGTTACGGCATTTACCTGATTATGGACGAGGTGGTCTGCGGGTTCGGCCGCACCGGGAAGTTCTGGGGCTTTGAGCAGTACGATGTTGATCCGGACATGGTCACCATGGCCAAGGGGCTGGCCAGCTCCTATATGCCCCTTTCCGCCACGGTCACCCGCCAGGAGATTTTCGACAAGTTCCTGTGCGATCCTGCCGACCCCGAATCGGGCATCAACTACTTTCGTGACATCAGCACCTATGGCGGCTGCGCCGGGGCCACTGTTGCCGCGCTGGAAAGCACCCGCATCATCGAAGAAGAGAACCTGGTAGAAAACAGCCGCGTCGTCGGCGCGTATATGCTGGAGAGCCTGCAGGCGCTGTCGGACATGCCCATGGTGGGCCATGTGCGCGGAAAAGGCCTGTTCTGCGGCCTCGAGCTGGTCAAGGACAAGGCCACCAAAGAACCCATCACCGAAGCGGACATGGGCCGTATCATGGGCTTGGTGGCCGCCGAAGGCGTATTGATCGGCAGAACCAACAGCTCGCTGCCGGGCAACAACACGATCATGAATTTTGCGCCCGCGCTGATCGCCACCAATGCGGACATCGACGAGATCGTGGCGGCAGTCAAAAAAGCCATCGAGAAATTTTAATCACCAAACTACTGCAAGGGAGGAAAAGATGATTGTTGGAATACTGAAAGAGATCAAGACGGAAGAGAACCGCGTGTGCATGACCCCTGCCGGTGTGGAAGTGATGATCCACAACGGGCACAGTGTACTGGTGGAAAAAAATGCCGGCGGCGGCAGCGGCTTTGCCGATGAAGCCTATGTGAAAGCCGGGGCCAAGATGATCGACACCCCCAAGGAGATCTTCGATGCGGCGGACATGGTCATGCATGTCAAAGAACCGTTGCCTCCCGAGTACGATCTGATCCGCGAAGGCCAGATCGTGTTTACCTACCTGCACCTGGCCGCCGACGAGACCCAGACCCGCGCATTGATCAAAAGTAAATCCGTGAGCATCGCCTACGAGACCATCCAGAAGGCCGACGGCAGCCTGCCGTTGTTGACCCCCATGAGCGAAGTGGCCGGGCGCATGGCCATCCAGCAGGGGGCCAAGTACCTGGAGATGGCCCAGGGCGGCCACGGGGTGCTGCTGGGCGGCGTTCCCGGCGTGGACCCGGGCACGGTGGTGGTGATCGGCGGCGGCGTGGTGGGCGTCAACGCGGCCAAGATGGCCTGCGGGTTGGGGGCCAAGGTCTACCTGCTGGACATGAACCTGGACCGGCTGCGCTACCTGAGCGACGTCATGCCGGCCAACTGCTTCACCTTGATGTCCAGCCCGGCGACGATCCGCAAGCTGGTCAAGGAGGCCGACGTGGTGGTGGGCGCCGTGCTGATCCCCGGAGCCAAGGCGCCGCGCCTGGTGACCCGGGACATGCTCAAGACCATGAAGAAGGGCTCGGTACTGGTGGACGTGGCCATCGATCAGGGGGGCTGTTTCGACACCTCCAAAGCCACCACCCACGGCAATCCCACCTATGTGGTCGACGGGGTGATCCACTACTGCGTGGCCAACATGCCCGGCGCCGTGGCCAAGACCTCGACCCTGGCCTTGACCAACGCCACCTTGCCCTATGCGGTGCAGATCGCCAACAAGGGCTGGAAAAAGGCCATGCAGGATAACGAAGAGATCCGGCTGGGGGCCAACGTGATCGACGGCAAGGTCACCTACCAGGCCGTCTCCGAGGCATTCGGCATGGAATACACGCCGATTGACACCCTTATCTAGTTTCCGTCCAGAAATGAGGGACTTTGATCGAGATCAAGGCGTGCGAAAAATTTTACCGGAGGCATATAGTTGATATTCCGAGGATAAAATTTTTCGCGCAACGCAGAGGTCGGGCAAAATAACCATTTATGGATGGGCACTATCTAAACCGCACCCTATTTGTTGGGGCATCCAAGGACAAGGATGCCCCAACAAACAGGGCAACGCACTACCTACCCTGATCAAGGATGTCGCCTGAATCAAAGCAGGGCCTGCCAACTCTTGATTCACTTGCCAGCGTCATGCCTATGGCGATGATCCAGACGCTGCGGCGTTATAAAATGGTTGTAAACGCACACTTCATAAATGCACTGGAGACATATGATGGCAGGCGTGTTGGATGTCAGATCATTGCGGCAGCAGATATATGAGTATCTCCAAAAGGAGATTCAAGCCGGCCGGCTGGTGCCCGGATCGTTCATCAAACTCAACGAAATCAGTGAGCACCTGGGGGTCAGTAAAACGCCCCTGCGGGACGCGATCATTCAGATGGAATGCGAAGGGTTTGTCTCCATCCTGCCTCGAAGGGGTGTGCTGCTAAAAAAATTGACCATTGAGGAAATTAAGGACATTTTGGAAATTCTCGGCGCCCTTGAAAGCGCAGTACTGCGGTCTGTGTTTGAGAAGATCACCCCTGATCGAATTGAAAAGATGGAAACACTTAATCGTGAAATGCGCCGGCGTATCCAGGAAACAACCTTTGAAGAATTCGATCCACAGTACTATTCGCTGAACATTGCCTTTCATGATGTTTTTCTTGAATTGTCCAGCAACGCGGCCATGAAGCCGCTGTTGGCAACCAATAAGCAGCGGCTTTATGATTTTCCCCGTCTCGCCTACATGAAGGATTGGGAATGGGCCAACTGCGATGAACATGAGCGATTTATCAACTATATCCGCAAGGGTGAAAAAGACGCGGCCGCCCTGTTCTGGCAGGAGACGCATTGGGGTTTTGAAGCGCAAAAGCCCTATATTATAGAATTTTACGCCCAGGGTAAAAAACACATTCAGAATCAATTGAATCACTTAAAGTAACGATATTGTAGGATAGCCAATACGATACGGCATGACCATTTAACCAACGTCAACAGGGTCGAGGGCCCACCTCCGGGACAAGGACCTGTGAAAATGTCAAACCGGCCGTGATTGCCCTGCCCTCCCTGTCGCTGTCTGGGTCGCATGCCGCGATAGTGCCGGCAAGGATATGGAAGTACGCTTTGATCATATGCAACGCCTCGACGACCTGCTCCACGGTTAGCCCGCCAGTCGGGGCAAAGTTTTTGCTGCGGGCCACCACCGGATCAACAATATCCATATCGAGGTGGACATAGACCCGGTCCGTGTGGTGATTGAGACTCTGGAACGCCGCCTTCAGGCCCTGGCATATGCCTCGCGCCTGGAGTGATTTTGAATCCACCACCGATGCACCGCCGCGGGAGAAGCGAGCGGACTCTTTGGGATCTAAATCCCGTCCTCCGATGTGCACAATGTGGTTCCCGGCAACCGGAATGAAACCGGGGATGGTGTCGAGCAATCCTTGCCAGCAGTCCCCTGTGGCCAGCGCCAGCGCCATCCCGTCCAGATATCCACTGTAGGAGGTTTCGGGAGTATTGAAATCTCCATGTGCATCGAACCAGATAACTCCCAGATCCGATTGATGGAGTCCGGCGATGGTGCCGACGCAGTTATTACAGTTTCCGGCCAGAACAAGCGGGAATTTTCCTGATTCAAGAGCAACCCTGACCTTTTGGGCCAGAAGGCGATTTACTTCAAAAGCCGTTTTGATCGGGTTCATAAGGTCGGTTTCAACCTCGAGACATTCCACGTCGACCCGGTGCCCCCGACGACGGAGAATCCGGGCCATCCCCTGGTCGACAAATCGCAAAGGGCCCTTTCCGAGGCGTATGCCTCTGTGGCCCGAATCATATGGTACCTGAATGAGTTGGACAGACATCAATCACCCCTGAAATGGGCACGTCAGACAACGTCCGATTAGAATTTTTTATACCCTGTTAACCTCGAGATGCCCTTAACTTGTGCCCATCCATATTTTCAATATCAGATCTCTTTGGGGGAAGTCATGTACTAAAGTCGGGTCAGCGCTATCATAACACAAGTGGACAGAGAGATTAAAAACAATACCTTGGAAAATTTTAAGCACGTTCTGTTTAATGGTGTCTTGCCTTCCAGAAAAACACTGTTCCAATAATCCTTTCTTCCAATTCGGGACTCTTCGGCAGAAACCAGATATCGAATGACCATTAACCAATCTTTAGCCATTTTCCCTCACCTTTTTCAATTATTGATTAACAAATGTATTCATCTATGAAACAGCATAGTTATAAATTTATAAAATAACAGAAACAGATCCTATTAAAAAAAAGAAGAGCAGATAGGAAAAATAGAAACGGCAAATTTCTGTATGCCGATTTTGCGGACCGAATTCAGGCGCAAATAGAAAAAGGCGCTTTCAAACTTTCCGGGAAATTGCCATCGCTGCGCACACGTTGCCAGAAAACCGGTTACAGCATGACGACTGTATTTCAAGCCTATGTTGAAATTGAATCGGTCCCTGGTATCGCCCACATTAAATCAGGCACTCGTGGCCAGCTACCTTAAAGAAGGAACCTACCATCGACATTTGAGGAGACTCAGAGAAACAATTAAATTACAGTATAGTTATTGTGCGGCGGCCCTGACCAGGTATTTCCCAGAAACGATCAAGATGACCGCCCCTTCAGGAGGACAATCCATATGGATAGAACTACCCAATGGTACAAAAGGCCGCGAGGTCTATTTTGAGGCCAAGAAAAAGGGAATCTCAATATTGCCGGGCTTTTTGTGTACCAGCTTTGACATCTTTGACCCGTACATACGGATCGGATATGGCGGTTGTTGGGATAAAACCATAGAGCGTGCCATAGAACAGCTTGGTGATATCATTTGACGGATTGGTGATACTGGCAAGGCCTGAACTGCGATAGCGAGCGCATCCCCTGCCCCCTGCGGCGGCGGGGTTGGCGAGCGAAGTGAAAATCGATCGGATCTCAAAGCAAAAGGTGGCCATTAAGGCCGTCTGGTTGAACACCGGTGATCCATGACCAAAAAATGCCCAACCATTTGCGTAGTTGACGGAAATCAATTGATTCTGTTAGAATAGCAGTTCACAACACATCAGGCTACGCTGGCCATATCCGGCAAATTAAAGAACATATCGATTGAATCGCCTGATCTCATCTGATGGTTAACACGCTTTTTTAATATACGAAATACCGGCACAACAATTAGTTTACCGCTGTCCGATTCAATCACTTCGCGTAGGATCAAAAACGCAACAAGGAGAATACAATGGCTAAAAAGGAAAAACGTCTGTGTAAGTGGAAGGAAGATGACATATCCAAAAAATTAGATAAATTTATATCCATCGTCAGTGATCCGCAATTCTTATGTAAAAAATGCGGCCGGGTGGCGGATAAGAAAAAGTGGTTGCACAAACCCGTTTCATTAAAATGAAATTGCCTTGTCTATATAATTAGTTGTTGTTTTTCATCTATTTAAAAATAACCTTTTTCAATCACGATAAACCAGTATAGCCTTAGTTGTCTAACCCAGAAAACGGCTTCAAGTTGAAAGTTAAAACATAAAGGAGATTCCAATGGTAAAAGAAAAGAAAGTTGAGGATACACATTCTGAGCAAGAAGCGGTAGAAGAAAAAAAAGATAAAGTGTTGAAGACAGAAAAAAAGAAAGATAAGAAAAAGGCAGAGGAAAAGAAGACCAAGAAAAAGGAAAAAGACAAGAAAGCAAAAAAAGAGCATAAGAAGAAAAGCAAAAAGAAAAAAGCGGAGAAAAAGAAAAAATCTAAAGCAAAGGCGAAAGCCAAGAAATCTAAGAAAAAGAAAAAAAAGAAATAGAATGGATGTGATATTAATAAGAAGATTCGATCTATAAACCTTGGATGAGCCATGAAAGCCAAGACGCAAGACAAGTTAAATGACCCCAAAAAAAGAATCGACGTTTCGAACGCACCGCTAAAAGCAACGGTGAAGCAAACCGAATCTCAAACGAGGTCCGCAAGTCAAGACAAACAAATAAAAAAAGGTCCCACGGCACCAGTTAAAAGCGTTGCGAACAAAGTCAATTCGAAAACCAAATCTGCCGATTCAGAAAAAAAAATGCAAAACGTTTCGACGCCTATCAAAAGGAAAGAAAAAGAAGAAATCATCAATGCAGCATTAGATAAACATTACCGTTCAGATGAATTGAAACCCTATCAAGCGGAACTCATCAAACTGCAACGCCACTTGGAAAAAACCGGAAAAAAAATGGTCATTCTTTTTGACGGCCGGGATGCATCCGGAAAGGGCGGCACGATCCGCCGGATTATCCGGTATATGAACACAAAAAGATATCGAGTCGTTGCCTTGGGAAAACCGAGCGCGCAACAAAAGACAGAGCTCCACATCAAGCGCTATATCGAGCACTTCCCACATGCCGGTGAGATCGTTTTGTTTGACCGAAGTTGGTACAATCGAGCTTTGGTTGAGCCGGTAATGGGATTTTGCACCAATGCCCAATATAGACGCTTCTTGAAGAAGGTCATCTCTTACGAACAAAATTTTCTCGAAGATGAAGGCAAAACCATACTGATTAAACTCTACTTTTCAGTAACCAAGGCAGAGCAAGAAAGGCGATTTAATCGGAGAAAAAACGACCCGCTTCGGCAGTGGAAACTATCGGAAGTAGACTTGCAAGCCCAGGAATTGTGGGATGTATTTACCAAAAAAAAGCTAATATTATTAAAAAAAACACATACGAAACAATCGCCTTGGTGGGTGATTCGATCCGACAATAAGCATCTGGCTCGAAGAGAAACCATGAAGCTGATTTTAAATTTAGGTCGCTATAAAGGTAGAAGTCGAAAGCTCGATTTCACCTTAGATTCTACAATTGTTATCCCGGGCCACAAAGAATTAAAGGTAATGAAAAAGCAAGAAAAAAAATACGGAAAATCAATGGTATGATTTCTTAATTTTTTCAAACTTGAATGTCAACACCATAAGAGAAAGAAGGTGAGATGACAAAACACAAAGCGGTAAAAAACAAAAATAAATCCAAAAGTGTTAAGTCCAAGTCATCATTGAAAGCTGCCGAAAAGTTTTCTAAAACCGGTAAGAAGGCAATGGGAAAAGGAAAAAACAATGAAAAAAAGCTGAAGATAAAATTATCCGAGCACACCAGCTTTAAAAATGTAGACAAGAAAAAATCAAAGCGTCGTCAGCCGGTTTGGGTAAAAAAATTCACCCTCGAATACGAAGAGGAGTTGAACAAGCTGCAGATCGAGATATTAAAATGGCAAAAACATGTCATCGCCAATGAAGAACGCGTCTTGCTGCTGTTTGAAGGGCGGGACGCTGCCGGGAAAGGCGGCACAATCAAGCGGATTATTGAACATTTGAATCCACGGGGCGCACGGGTTGTCGCCCTCTTAAAGCCCAGTGACAGGGAAAGAACCCAGTGGTATTTTCAAAGGTATGTTCAACACCTCCCATCCGGCGGAGAAATTGTCTTGTTCGATCGCAGCTGGTACAACCGGGCTATGGTTGAACCGACAATGGGTTTCTGCACGGATGAAGAGAATAAGCGCTTTTTGAAAGATGTACCGATGCTTGAATCAATGCTGGTAAAAAACGGAATACTTTTATTCAAGTTTTTTTTCTCCGTATCAAAAGAGGAACAGTTGCGCCGATTTAAAGCGAGAGAGACCAGTCCGTTGAAACAATACAAAATTTCTCCGGTTGATAGAGAGGCCCAGGAAAGGTGGGATGATTACACCGTAAGAAAGTTTCAGATGCTCAACGAAACCAACCGAACTATTTCTCCCTGGACGATTGTCCGCTCCGACAACAAGAAAAAAGCCCGGCTCAATTGTATTAAATATATTTTGTCCAAAGTCGCTTATGAAAATAAGATATCCGAAGACCAGCTTCAGATCGATCCGGAAATCGTTGTATCGGGTATTGATGAAATCAGATTCATGGAAGATCATCTGATGACGGGTGTAGAATTGCCTGGATGATTGTGGTTTTTCAATGCGGTTCGATTACGCAATGCATTAAAAAGCCAATCAAAAAAGGAGGGGGGGAAGAAATGGCTGTACATGTTATTATTAAACGCAAATGGCAAGTCGATAAGCCGGAAGCACTGATTCCGCTTCTTGCGGAACTGCGCTCGCGGGCAAACGAACAACCCGGATATATTTCCAGCGAAACATTGCGAAGCATTGAAGATCCCGAATATTTCCTCGTTATTAGTAAATGGGAAACAGCCGACGATTGGAAAAAGTGGACACAGAGCAAAGAAAGAAGAGATATTCAAGGCCGGGTGGACTCACTTATCGGAGAAAGGACCTTTTACGAGCTTTTTGAGAATTTCGGACCCATGTAATTCGTTTCGCTCAATTGAGTTTCCTACCCAGGCGGTACATGTTGGCATAAATATCCGGCAAGCGGTTTTTTTTCAGGCCCGCGACCACTTCGTCGACCGGATAGGGAATGCGAAATAAGTCCACGGCCAATTCCCCGGAAAAAACCTTAAGAATTGCAAAAGCCGCACGCGGGTCTCCGTCGAACATTCGCCCCACACTTCCCGGATTGATAAAATGAACACCGTCGATTCTTTTATAGTAGGGTGTATGTGAATGGCCCAGGATATGAACCTGAAAAGGAGAGCCCTTCGCCAATTCACGAAACCGGCTTTCAGCGTCACTTGGGAACAATGTTTCATCCTCATCATGGCTGGTGCCGTGGAATACACCGATACGGAATTTTCCTATGGAGAGATCGGTTTGCCGGGGTAACGATTTCAAATACTTTATATTATCCGGAAGCAGATTTTCCGCTGTCCAATAGTACATGACCCGTTTTTCTTCCTTCCTGGGTCTTTTTAATTTTTTGCCATTCAGGATTCTTAATATGCGCCTGTCCGTATTTCCCAGAATGCAGATGGATTTCTTTCTTTTACGGAACCATTGTATCGTTTCGTTGGGAAAAGTACTATACACGGTGAAATCACCCGTGTTAATGATCCGATCGAACCGGTATCCTCGGACATAGTTCCGTATCGTTTGTAATGCAGGATAATTGGCGTGAATATCACCCAGTACAAGTATTTTTTTCATGAATCGGACAAATCGTAACCGCGGCTGTGTGATGGGATGAACCATATTTTATGAATTGCCGAAAGGCCAAAAACAAAATTCAGGCAATATTATCCCGCAGCCATCTGGAAAATGATTGAATTTCCTTAATAGTTTGTTTGTATTTTTTCTTTTTCGGCTTTTTTCCGACTTTCTTCAAATTTAAAATAAGCGTTTCCGCTTTTTTACTAATATGTTTTTTGTCCTTCTTGGGAAGGTCTTCTAACATTTGATCGAGTACGCTGAGGCGGACTTTAAGCTTAGTAAATCTCTTTTTAAAATCAATATACAATACCAGGTATTTTTTTTTCCACAAGGGCTTTAAATTTTCGTTGACCCGGTTTAATCTCTTGTAAAGTCTTTTAATCTTTTTCTGCAGATCCCGATTGATCTTATCGTTTTTAGTAATATTGGCAGATACCGTCTCGCCGGGCGAATTGACGTGTTTTTCCCTATAATACACGTCAATAGAAATTTTGATCAGCTTTGCATAATATTTGCCGATCGATTTAACTTCAGCCAGTTTTGCCAACGGTATTTCATGAAGCTGTTTTATGGTTGTGAACCCGGAATCGTTGAGTCGTTTCATACGAGCGATGCCGACATGTTTCAAACATGTTAGATCATCTTGATTCATAGCGGCATCCTTTCTTTTCCATTATGCATAAAATTTAGTTTGAATGAAAAATGAAATTCGTACACGTGGGTATGCAGATGTTCTGGCTTCCGGCACTTCCTTTCACCCAAATTGAGCGTTGGGTTTCACCACTTGCTGTAGGGGTGATGAATCAGATTCGCGTTGAAATATCTGGGGTCGCCGGTTACTTCCTCACCAACCCATTCCGGTTTGACAAATGACTGGTCTTCACTTTCAAGCTCCACCTCGGCCACGAGCAAACCCAGATTTTCACCAAAAAATTCGTCTGCCTCCCAGACGAGTCCATTGAACTCGATTTTGTACCTCATTTTTTCGATAAGGGGCTTTTCACACAGATCATCCAGCATGGCTTTGGCCTCGGCCACAGGAATTTCATACTCGTACTCCACGCGCACAGCTCCCCGCGATACCCCTTTAACGGTTAAATACCCGTTTTCGTTTATAATACGAACGCGCACGTTTCTTTCTTTTGCGCTGTTTAAATAACCCTGGCGATACTTGGTCCCCTTTTCATTACGCCAGGCACCTTCCTTAAGAAGAAATTTTCTCTCGATTTCAAGAGCCATTTTTACCTCACCACACGTTGAATTTTATTTCCTATTCCAGGTTCAAATGCTCTTGTTCGCCAATGCGGTTTTCTGGAATTTTACCCACAGGTTTCGATAGGCTTTTGAAGCAACTGACTCCGGTGCAGAGGCTGCAACCGGCTGGCGATCAATTCCCATCCGTTCGATCTGCGATAAATAAGGAATCAGACTTCGCAGCACACCATCATACTCCTTCACCATCATCGCCATAAGTTCGTTGTGCATATTTTTCCGTCTGTCGACCATCGAAAAAAAGGCGTAAATTTTACCGGTATCATATTTATTCTTTCTGCAGAATGCCAGTAATTGCCTGTAGGTTCGAACAGAAAGTGTGGTTGGAATAAGTGGAACGAGGATGAAGTCAGAAGCGTTGAATATATTATCGGCCAGGATACTGATGGTGACCGGACAGTCAAAAATGATCAGATCATATTCGGCCTCAAAAAGCTTTATAATTTTTTTCAGTCGCTCTTTCGGGTGCTTGAATTTATAGAAAGCGGCCTCTAAATGGCGAAGGGTGAAATCGGCCGGCAGCAAGTCCAGATTTTTATAATCAGTGCCTTTAATGGCTTTATTTATCTTCTCGCCTCCTTTGATAAACCCCTTGGCACCGTATTTCAGTTTGGGTTTGATCCGAAAATAATAGGTTGCGGAACTTTGGGGATCAAGGTCACAGATCAGTGTTTTGACGCCTGCCTGCGCAGCCAAATAGGACAAATTTACTGCCGTGGCGGTTTTACCGACGCCTCCCTTGTTGCTGTATATTGCCAACGTTCTCATCGAACCGTCTCTTTCTGTTTTGACGCGAAAAGTTCACTAAATGCGATTTTGTTCGGAGGCGATGCATAGTCTGTAAATGTTTGGGTGAATGCATCTTTAATGATCTGCTTTTCTCTATCCATGGTTCCGATAAGACTGCCGATGGCAACAAGCATTTTTTTTTGTTTCTGACCAGTTGCGAGAGGCTCTTCTGAAATGTTTAGCAGGTATTCTTCCTGAACACATAGGTCATTAAAATCCCCCAAATTGTCTTGTAGTGTCTTCAATTGGGCAATCAAAATATTTATTTTTTTGCTTGGAAACAAACTGGAGAAAAACTCCATCAGATATCTTAGTTTCTTGCATGCAATTCTGAGTGCATGTAATTTTTCGTCCTCGGTGTTCTCAAGTGTCCGGCTGCCGTCTTTTACGATGCGTCGATATTGCTTATAAATTCTTTTTTGTGCAAAAGATAGAATGGGAACATTGGCATTACATGCCAGCGGCGGATCTTGCACGGCCTCATCTAAAAAGGCTTCCCAATCCTGCATGATTTGCCTATACCTTTTTGAATTTAAACCGCGGATAACTTTTCGCAGGGCCTTAGTTCGATTTTTTCGCAAATAATCAAACAACGGGTCGATGTCATTTCGCAAGACAGGCGGGAGCATCGCTTTAAACGCGTCAGCTTTAAGCAGGTAGACATCTAAATCGCGCAACTGGTTGGAGAGTTGACCCACAAAGGAAAAATCCTTTTTAAATCGGCCGGTCGGTTTTTGCGGAAACACGGATTTTATCTGACCCAAAGCAGAGCGGGTGCGCCGAACCGCAACTCGAAAATCATGTAAGAATTCCGTATCCAGGTCCTTTTCAAGGTTGGCCTCATTAATCTTCATAATCTGCAGCAAATATCGTAAAATAACTTTTGTGGCTTCTTCAGAGCGCATAGCGGGATCGAGTTGTATTTTCAATTTTGAAGAATAACTATCTGGATTTTTGCCCGCTGCCTCGATTGCTTTAAAGTAGATGTCTTCTTTTTTGCGAGCTGAAAATCCGGTTTCTTCGAGGCGTTTGATCAGGTGCTGGCAGTCCTTCGTGTATCCCTTTACCGGTTGCAACCACAAATAGGTTGCCAAAACCGGAGCGTTTTTTTCTCGTGCGGATCTAAATTCCTCAGCGACCAGGCGGGCCACTGTTTTTTCATCCTGGTTTAAAATGCGATGAACGGTTGATCGGGAATGTAGCTCAGTAAGCTTTAAAAGTGCTCTCATTTTTATGACCGTTGATAGATGCGCTTTTAATTTACTGTCGGGGAAATCCCATATAAAAACAGGTGGCGAGGTAATTAGGGCGCTGCGAATAATTTTGTTTTTGAACAGGTTACGTAAAAAGAGGTTGTTTTCGGACGTGTACAATACCAATGATTTATTAAATAAGCGCCAGTCAAACGTATCGTAAATCGCCATGCTCATCAACACGGTTTGCTCTTTTTTGATTGCATATTGATCAGCCAATGCGCCGGTCAGCTGCTGTTGGTTGTACCCGCCAGGCAAACTGAATTTTAAATGATTGTGCATACCTTAATCCTCAATAGGAATTTTTACTCAGCCGGGTACCGCTTTGGATAATCGTAAAACACGGATTCGCCTTTACCTTTCCGCACTTTTTTCCATTTGTTCACATTGAATTGGATGCAGTATACGCCCGTGGTTACCATGTTATGTACCGGATTTTTTTTAAGCCACATGTTAGCCAAGTCATTAAAATCAGGGTTATGTCCAAAAAGCATAATCGTTTCATGTTTTTCATCCAGATTTCGCACCATTTCGAACAGATACTTGGCACTGGCATGATACATGTTGTCGTCAAAGATTATCTTTTTCTTGGGATAGGCGATGGCTTTGGCAATAGCTGTGGCCGTTTTTCTGGCCCTTTTGGCCGGACTTGACAGGATAAGGTCGGGAATCATGTGTCGCTCTTTTAGTTTTTTCCCCATAAATGGCGCATTTTTTTTACCTCTTTTGTTCAAAGGCCTGTCAAAGTCCTCCAGACTGAGATCTTTCCAGCTTGATTTGGCGTGTCTGACCAGAATTATTGTTTTCATCTTGAACACACTCCTTTCAGCCATTCAATCTTTATGGCCAATTCGCTTGCCGGCCTTCGCCCTCGTTCACACGTACGCATGGGGTGAAAGAACCCTGAACGGAGAACGCTAAACCTGTGAAAACGCGAGGCCGATTTGCCTGCACACCTTTTGACGATAAATGATCTTTTGATTTTTGTCCAAAATATTTCTTATTTTTGGTGACAAATTTTCGGGGCAAACGGTTATCCATACCTTTCTTACCGCACCTGGATGTTTTTTCGAGCGGACCTTTCCTTCAACAATTCCACATAAGGCCCAAACGGAGCGATTGTCGAGCTTGCCTCAGATTCAAGGCAGATGTCGTCGCGCTATAGTGGACTATGCGCGGCGATAGCTAACGCCGACGATGGGGTGACCGGAGGCGCCGTTTACCGTGTCGCCAAAGCGGGACTGTGCACGGAACGTAACCAAGGCCCCGGGAACGATGCCCATGCGCATGAGGTCGAGATTCAGGCGGTAGTCCAGGTTGGTTGAATACGCGTCATCTTCATCGAACCCGCCGTCGACGATGCCCTGGTAGGACTGGTACCAGTCGAAGCCCAAGGTGATCCCCCGGTTGGCCCAGTCCTGTCTGACACCGCCCCAGTCACCGGTCAGATTGGCGCGCGACCCGAGCTTTCCCGAGTAGTCCGGGAGCGGCAGTATTCCTTGATCCGTATCGGACGCGGTCGTGTCATCCGCGAAACAAACCGCACCGGTCGTGCACAAGACGAGGACGGCGATTATAATTCTAAGCAAATGTTTGACGTGTTTGTCAGACATGCTCCGGGCCTCCCATTCTTTTTATGAATGCATTCGAATCAGGTGGGGTGGCATCCTGAACATTCGTTCTCACCCCTCCACCCGAATGCCTTCATTATAATTGGTATTGATTTGTTTGTAGCACTGCACTGTGTTCGACAAACACCCCCGAAAAGGGGGAAAAACGGGGGACAGTTGGCTATTTTTCAGGGGTTAATGGGGCGTAAAGGAGGGTAATCAAGGGCAAAGACTAACGTCCGACATCGAACATCGAACATCGAACATCGAACATCGAACATCGAACATCGAACATCGAATAAGGAATTCTGTCTTTTTACCTTCTATTCAATTTTCCACGCACTATCCGGGCGTTATATTTGACGAAATCGTAAAAAGTCGGATTTCCAACGGATTCGTAAAAAGCCCGAGATCAAGGCTTGCGAATCCTTAAGGAATGAGGCGTACTTATACAGTCTTCACAAAAGCACGTTAACACCAAACTACACATGGGCACACAACGGCCCGCCCCTGCGAATCCTGTGCATGGTGGGTTATGGGCTCGCTGCTAATGATGTGCTGAATATTCATCCAGAAGCCGGCGTATCATTTTTTGATACTGAGTATTATATTTCTTTGCTTCCTTTTTAAAAAAATCGATGCTCGTTTTGCTCAGAGAAATTGTGACCTTGACAGTTTCGTCTTTCAAGGCAAGTTCTTCAGGTGAAGGAAGAAAGTCGGAAATGACCTTAACCTTTCCAATGGGCTCATCCGTGTATTTTATTTTGGCTGTCATATATTTTCTTTCCTTTCCGCCAATATCCGGCGCCGATAATTCTGATTTTGTTTTTTCTGTAGGTAAACCTAACCGTCATAATTCCGCCAGAGACACGACCAAGGCAATAAAATCTTTTTCATCGTCACTGTGCTCAAGATCCTCCAGAATGACACGATTATGATCTAAGAAAGCAAGCTGTGCCAAGGCAAAAGAAACGCCATGTTTTTCTTGATTAATCGTGTCTTTATTGGGATCCCACTCAAAATCAGATCGTTTTTTCATAGATTTATAATATGTTTAGAAAGGAACTGTGTCAATATAAATATATGGCTATATATATGGTTTTTCACCCATAACTTATTTATTAAGTGGAAATCTGTCTTTCTGCGAAAAAGGATATTTTACGATAAAAATGAAATCTTCTTCGAATAGTGTATGATTTTCCGAATTCTACCATAAACCTCTGTTTAGTCAATATAATTGGCTTGATCGACTTTAAGCCTTCTTTAGCGTTTACTATTCCACTTTGGTGCACTTATCAGCGAATTATCGAGTTTTCCACATAAGCACCGCCTTTCTATTATTACCACGCCAATTTTTTCACCTCTTCAATCCTAACCTTGTGACCGGATCTGTCATACAATAACCGTTAGCTATAATTTCGAATTGCCAACACTGTCAGTCAATCACTGGCCTGTCGACCTGCAATTGCCCGACGCTCGCCTTTCTCCTTTGATGAAATTTTATCCCACCACTCGCTGGTGTCGCCGTAAAATACAAAACATAGTCGAAAAAAATAATATAACCAGAACCAGGCAGGACGTCCATCAATTCATAAGTAAAGAACCTATTTCGAGGTTATAGATAAATCGTAGACATTGTTTACAAATTAGGACAAAAATAATTGTATGATATCTGAAATATTAACGGAAATTGGATATTCTAATAATCCAAACCAGGCAGCCAAAAAAGAGCATGTGCAACTATGTTTTCTGTATTGGAGACGATGCCGGAATTAGAAGAACTTGATTGCAAATAAAAAATATTCATTTTTAAACCGTAGCGGATTTGTAAACGCATTTTGTACTATTGGTTATTAATGTCAACCAATTGGCCACATCTATCACACTTATATGCCTTCTTTTTCTTTAATAGTATCCAACTGACGACCCCTCCTATGATTGCCAATACAAAAAGAAATACAGAATAGATCACTTGAAATTCAGCAACAAACATATTTTCACCAGCTTCGAGACCCTTTTTTAAGGATTCAAAAAGTCCTATTTCTGTTACGACTGTCGAAAAGTAGAAAAGAACTGAAATCAAACCAGCAAATATTGAGGCAATAGCAATTAACAAGCCTACCGTTCTTATGAATTTTGAAAACTTAGGGACTCTCTCTTCTATAAATGTTTGTTCACTTTTACATACGTTACAGTAGACTTTTAATTTCGACATGATCACACTTTTTTTCCTGGTTTTTGTAATAAAGAGAATTCTCTTGGACGATTGTTCGCAAATTTATGGTTCTACGATATTTACAATTTGAATGATGTCCCCAACCATGTGAATGCCCCCGACGTCTTTTCTGAATCGGGCGGTAATATTCACTTTTAGACCGTCTTTCTTGAAGGAATCCGGAAGGTTGATGGGATCATACGTTTTACCGTCATCACCATCGATAGCAAAGAAACCACCCTCTATATCCTTGTACACAACGGTTCCGTGCAGCTCAAAGGTATCGACATCAGTTTCGTCAGGATCAGAAACAGATACAGAGACAGAGGGTTGACTGCCCTTATTCACGCAGTCGTCTTCAAGCGGCATTCCTCCGGCCAATGCGACAGTTGCCAAACCGGCACACCCCATCGCCAAGCCGATGAATGTCATAGATGGTTTATCCATCGACCTCATCCTCCGTATTGAATGATTATAACAGGGATTCCACCGGCAGCAGCCGGATCAACCACACTTCCCAGTTTCTCCGGAAACCGCTATCGGGTTTGAATCCCGGAAATTTTTCTCAGCACCCTGTTTCCTTTGGCAGACATTGTTGATATTACAGGCCACCGGTGTCCTCACCGTCGAGTCGGCACAAAACATCCGCCCCTGTTTTACGGTAACAAAATCCAGCGTCCCGATGTGCTAAGGGGCCTGACGAAATCGCATGGTACCGCTGTCGACAGGCAATTCCAGGTAAAGTTCGCCACGTTCAATAAAAAACGAGGCGACCCGCTGCAGGTCACGCATGAACGGTGCATCCTGGGTATCGGGCGGGCAGGCCATGCGCGTCGACATCAGCGGACCGAAAGAAATTCGGCCCTCGGACAGAGTATACTTACCTCTGCCTTTATTGCAGTCAAAACGCACCCGGACGTTTCCGTCTTCCTGCAAAAGGATGGTATAGCGCTCCGGGGCTGCCGCAGTGATCTTCTCAACCGGTGTGACAGTCGACACCCACTGCCACGTCCTGCCGACCACGATCTGTGGATCTTTGCTGCGCGCAGGCTGCTCGCTCGACATGCCAGCGGCGCAGCCGACCAAAACCAGGCCGACCAATAACGATGCCATCATTGGTTTCATTGCCGGCTCCTTTCTTATTTTCACGTTACGGTTATGACTGGAGCACCTCCAGATGTCCGCCAACAAGCTCGAGTTCAAGGACCTTTTCGACCGACGGCATCACATCCATGGATTCGTCAGGGCGTCGATCCAATTTCCAGACAACGATCACACCGTCATTGATATCGATCGTTTCAGGTGCCACCCGATCGCCGATGAAGATCGCGTTGGCGCCTTTCCAGCGGCCATTTTTCAGAAAAAATATGATCGATGCAACCTATCAGGATCATATGGATGTCTTGACCGGAATACAGACATGGATTGACAATGCTCACGGCTACTTCTTAGGTTCGAAACTGAACTTCTGTCCGCCTACAGTGGCTTCGAACATCAGTCCGCCTTTGGCGTGAACGAACACCGCCATCCCCTTGTGGTAATTCGTCTGGGCCTGGACGCCGGTTGCCGGGCCGGCGCTGGCTCCGGCAGTAGCTCCCTCGGTGCCGGCTTTTGCCTGAACACCTGCAGTGATGGCAACGGCAGACACACCGGCATCAAACTCGAAGTTGCCGCTGGTGAATTCATCATAGGCGCGCTGGTCCTCAATAAAGACCATCTGGCTGAAGGCCTGTCCGCCGGCCTGAAAACCGATGCTCGCCTTGATCAGTTTGGCGGTTCCGGTGACCTTGCCTTGCGCAAAAACTTGGCCGGTGCCGTATGAGCCCCCGATAACGAACCCACCTTTGCCCACCGTTGGAAAGACCACATATCCATAACAATGGTCAAAAAAAGGCCTTACCACCGGTGATTTACGAAAAACATCGGCCGTCTCCGAATACGTATCGGCCTGAGCCGGATTCAAAAAGGCGATTGCCATAACCAGGAAGACGGAAAATGTCACACATTTAAAAATGCTCATATCCAATCCTTTCATGTAAAAATGGGGTCGACCATCTCTAAGAAAGGTTAACCAGATTGACAGTGCCAACACATTTAGTGCTGATTAAAAGAATAGTCGCAAGTAAAGCTGCAGGCCGGTGTAGTTGAACTGAAGCTTGCCTTTCAGGTCGATCTCCGGCCAGTCTTCCCCTTCCGCTTCGATGTTGATTCCCAGGGTATCAAAACCAACCCCAATCCCCACATGTTCCCACGGTTTGTATTCCACGGCGGCAGCGACACTCAAGATCGATCCCGTAAAATTTTTATACTCTACCTCAACTTTCGGGGTTAGCTGACAGAAGCTAATAAATTTGGGTAAGCTTATGAATTAATTTAAGAAAAGGGTTGAAGAGCCCAGTCTTTTGATTTATAGTGAATTTGCGAATAAACACAATAATATCAAAAGGAAAGGGCTCAAATGATTCATAGCAGCATTGACCCCCAAACACAAGCCGACATCTGCATTCTTGGTAAAATCGACGACTTTTTCAACCGATTTAAGATTACTTCCACTTTGCATCGGTGCGGTATCCGAAAACGTCACGGGCACAGTGTGCGTTCTTTGATAATGACCATTTTTACATTGCCTTTTGTTGGGAAGAACTTCTTCCGAGGCATTGTGATCAACAGCGAACTGGCGTTCGGTAAAGATGCTGCCTACGAACTCCTCAAAGGATGTAAGTCAAACTGGCGACATCTCTTGCTGCTTTTAGGTGCTCGGCTTTATGGCTTCTTCAACCGGTTGACCGATGAAAAACGCGATTCGGTGCTGATTGTTGATGACAGCCCGTACGATCGATCTCGGTCCAAGATGGTGGAACTTTTGTCCCGGGTTTGGGACCACAGCAGCGGGCGTTTCCTCAAAGGGTTTCGCATGCTCACGGTCTGCTGGTCCGACGGGATCAGTTGCCTGCCGATGGACTTTGCCCTGTTGTCATCGGCTGATGCCAAAAAGCGACTTTGTGAAAGCTATAAATCCATGGACAAGCGCTGCTGTGCCTGGCAGCGGCGCAAAGAGGCGACCGTCAAAGCCACCGAACATCTGGAAACCATGGTCAAACGAATCCTGTCTGCCGGTGTCCGGGCGAATTACCTGCTCATGGACAGTTGGTTTACCATGCCGGTCACGGTCACTGCGTTGTGTGACCATATAGATGTCATCGGCATGGTGAAGAAGACGCCGAAAATCCATTACGGCTACAACGGCCATCCAATGGACCTGATGGCCATTTACCGGAAATTGAAAAAGCGCCGTGGCCGCGCCAAAATCAAAGCCAGCACCATCGTAACGCTGAAAGATGGACCCAAAGTTAAACTGGTCTTCGTTCGGGACAGGCGCAAGAAAGACTGGTTGGCGTTATTGTCCACGGACATCGAACTGGCGAACGAAGAAATCATACGTATTTACGGGAAGCGCTGGGATATTGAAGTGTTCTTCAAAATGGCCAAGCAGCATTTAAAACTTGCCAAAGAAATCCAATGTCGAGACTTCGATGCATTGATTGCCCATACCAGCATTGTGTTCATGCGGTATATGTTTCTTGCCTACCAATGCCGGATTGAGACGGATCATCGAACCTTTGGAGATCTGTTTTATGCCTGCTGCGATGAGATGGCGGATATTTCCTTCATCGAAGCCCTCTACCGGATATTGACCCTTGCCGGTGAACGGTTGAGAGAAATCGGCAGTTATTGTGAGAAAACGGCATCAGCCATATTTGATGCCATCATTGAAAACGCACTGCAATATGTCGGCTTGTCAAAGAGCGACGGGGTGACGGTTTTGGCGTAACCCCGAAAGTTGAGTCATTGAACTAATGAGCCGTGGACACCGCACCTATCTTTTCAAGTCCAGCAGGGAGTTGTTCGATTGCCGCATCAAGATAAGCGTTATTGAAACCGCCGGCATCCATTCCACCAGCGATTCCAATAACGCGAGCACTGGAAAATAGAAGCGTAGCTGAACGCCAGACTTCTATTGGGAGCAATCGCTAGTTAACGCCGCCCACGGCAATCTCGACCCGTCGGTTGAGCTGCCTGCCTTCATCCGTCCCGTTGTCGGCCGCCGGATTGAGTTCGCCATACCAATGCGGCACAATCCGATCCATATCGATGCCAAACGTGCTCACCAGGTAATTTTTAACGCTGTTGGCCCGCCGTTTCGACAGCCACAGGTTGTATTCCTCATCACCCACGCTGTCGGCAAAACCGCCCAGAACCACATAGGCATCCGGGTTGCCCTTCAGGTAGTTTCCCAGTTCGTCCAGTTTAGCATTGTATTCCATGCGCAGGACGCTGCTGTCGAAATCGTACAGGATGTCGCCGGCGAAAACACCGACGGTCTGGGTGGTGGACTTCAAGCGCTCATAGGATGTGGTCTTGACGATGAACAGTGCGCCCGTCGTGTATTGCGGATTGTCCATATACGTCGCCAGCGGGATGACCCGCGAGCAGGTGTTGATCTTGGAGACCTGTGCCAACAGCTGCTTGTCGAGCGATTCCGTGGCGCTGCTGATCAGGTAAAAGCAGACGTCGTGGTCCGCTGCCAGTTCCTGGGCGACCTGCAGGGGACGCTTGGGCCCGCGCACGAGGTTGGCCGTACCGTCGGTAAACATGAAAACGATTGTCTTGCCACTCAGGCCGGCGACGACCTCTCGCAGACCGCGGAAACCGGCCTGTATCATGGTCGGGCCCTTGCCCTCTTCCGGAAGCGTGTCGATGGCGGCGGCAAAACGGTCACGGTCGTAGGTCTGCATGCCGTAGACTTCCTTGAGTTTTCGGAGCGGGTCCTCATTGTTGGTGTAGATGTAAAGGCCGGCCTGGTACCCCAGGTCCGGCAGGCGGGCCAGGCGCTCCTGCAGCTGGCTCTTGGCCGCCTGGATAATGGAAACGTCCTTGCCGGGCACCATGTTATTGGTCGAAGCGGACGTATCGAACAGGATGATGAAGTTATCCGCGGTCTTGATCAGGTCGGTTTCGGTCACGATCTCTTTTTCGATCATGTCACTGGTGACAATCTCGAAGGCCGACAAAGGGCTGGTCATCAAAACGGAAACCAGGCTAACAAGGGCGATAATGGCAAATAGTGACTTTTTCATAGGTTTTTCCTTTATTTTCTTCTTTTGTATTAAAGATAAATCATATAGCGTGTGCAGGCCAAGATTCTTCGGATTCTTCGTCCCTCCTTTCATGGTTTGATCGACATCGAATTGTCGACAAAAAAGTCATTTATCCCCTGATAGACTCAAGAAAAATGGAAACGGACCACTGCTCCGAAGTCATGATGCCTGTTGCGTATATCGTTCATGGCTACAGGGACTCTACCGTCAGCAACGGCAGATGCAACTCGTAGAGTTCGTTGAGCACACCGGACAGAGCCGCCTGATCCTGCAGGTGGCCAACCAGGATGGTGATGGGGCAGCTGTCTGCAGTGAACGCACGGGTAAGAACCATTCCGCCTAACTGTCCAGACAGGCAGTCATCGATGTGGCCGGTTACCCGAATTCGATAAGTGGCTGGATTCTCAAATTTCAGAGTTTTCACCAACGATTCGATTGACATGGTGATACCCTCGATTCTTGCCTGTTAACAGGCACATCTTTACTAAAGAATTTAAAAACTATCATAGGCCACGCAATCGGTTGGTGTTTTACCCCGAAAGTTGTACTCTACGTAAAAGACCTGGGTGCCTGTCCGGATGTACCAGCGTGGTGTCAGGGCGACATCCATACGCAGCTCAAGCACGGGCAAAGGGGCCGTAAAATTGGCACTTGCCCGCTCATTGACAAAACCACTGGCAGACAGCCCCAGATCGATTTTGACGCCAAGGCCTGTGCCCAGCCGCAGCTACGTGTCCACGTCAGAGATAAAATAACCCGCGCTGAGGCCAACCGTCTCCCAAGGTTGTGCATTGGATTGGCCTTCCGATCCCCCACTGACAGCAGGAAGAAAAAGCACCGCAAAGACAACGATTGACAACCAGTTTCGCATACCGTTAGATTTCATAGCCACCCTCTTTCCTCCATAGAGTTTGAATGTCGACACGAGACTATATTGGTCAAGAGATTGCGCGCTTATTGGCAAATGCCCCTGTCACGCCTTATCCCCAGCGGGACGGCACTGGCGATGTGCAAATCCTGCTGGGAAAGGCAAATTCAATCAGATGGCAGACGGGCACAGTACCAAATTTTATTCATTGTTGGATCTGAGACGGTGAACTGTCGTCAAGCCCCAACCCGTTGTGCCACGATCGGCCGGATGCCGTCGGCAATTTCGCGGCTCAGGGATTCGATCATGCGATTCTGAACCGTCACAAGGCTCTGGTAGCTGTCATCGCCCACTGTCTCTTGAATAACCGACCGTTTTGTCAGGGCCATGACATTGTCGGTTCGGTCGAATAGCGACCAGCGGGCAACCAGAACCATGGATTGACCGCGTTTTCCGTCCAGGCGCAAAATCTGAACAGCGACGGTAAAGTCCGTCTCCACGGGTCGGGACATACTGAGGACGTCGATGCCCTCGGCACCCAGCATTTCCGAGAGGTTTTCGGCAATCACGCGGGTCAGGTTGTCTCGCAGCGGTTCCAGCCATCGATTGAACTCGTCGATCTGGTATTCGGTGCGATCCAGGTGGGTGACGATCTGAGGACGGTTCAGATATTCGGGGACTTCGACCGGATCGAGGCTCACCCGCACAACCGGACTCCCGGAAACCGTTACCGGATGGGCCGATGTCGGTATCACCGGATCGATCATGTAGAATTGGGTCGGTGCCGATTGGCCGCCGATGCATCCGGCAAGGATCAGACTAAAAAGTACCGCTGCAATCCATTTGATTCGAGAAAAACGGTTGTTCATCACACTACCTCCTTTGGGATCCACCTTTACCGGTGATCAGTGCTTCGGGATGCCGCTCCAGGTAGCTCGACCAGTCCCGGATGGATCTCGCCGCCTCGGACAGCTCTTTAAGCATGTTGCGCATTTCGGCGCGTTCCTTGCTGTTCGCGTCGGTCAGGTCGGCGACGTTGGCAAATGCCTGGCCGGCGTTGTCGATGGCCGGTTGGGTCCTGGTGGACAGTTGGGCGACTGCATCGGCAGCGTGACCAATGCGTGCCGCAGCCGAATCGACGCCGCTTAACGCGTGGTCGGCCTGGCCGGCCAGCGGCTCAACCTGAGCGTTGACGTTGAGGATCAGTTGATCGGCGTGGTCGGCGATCCGCTGGAACGAATCAAGCAGTTGAGGCGCCTGGATATTGAGATCTGCAGTCAACTTCTCGGCATTCGCGCTAGCCTGGTTTAAGTGGTTGACCATTTCTACAAGGGCCGGATTCTGCAGGAAGACCTCCAGGGCCGTCAATGATGCCGAGAACTTGTTAAATATTTCTTCAATCGGCAGGTTTTCCAATTTTTTGGCGAGCCGCTTAAAAGCCGTCTGGATCGTCGGGACTTCCATGTACCGATGGTCGATGCCGGAGAGGCGCGCGGGTTCATCGGGCATGAACTCCAGATTGACCAGCAGTTGACCGGTAACGATGCTCTGGAGGTCCAGCATGGCCCGCAACCCTTTGTCAATCAACCGTTGGAGGCCTTCCGGGCCAGCAATCGGCATATCGACGGTCCTCTCAATCCGCCCTTTTTCGATCTCGATCACCACGGGGATACGCACCTCCAGTTTCTCCGGGTTGGCGCGCAGGGAGATGCCGGTGACGCTACCGATCTTGACCCCGCGAAAGGTCACCGGCGCACCGACGTTCAACCCCTTTACCGATCCCTCGAAATACAAGACATATTTGTTAACTTCCTGAAACATCTTGCCGCTGCCAAAAACGATCACACCCACCACCGCAAGCACCACTGCACCGACGACGAATGCACCGATGACGGCCTGGTTTCTTCCCGAATCACTCATGATTTTTCTCCAATTGCGGTATCTTCTATTATATGCCGATGATATTGCACAGCACCGTAATCAACGCCGTGGCCACGACAATGCTCACGATCCCGGTGACCACCGCCGAGGTCGTCGCCTCACCCACCGCCGATGCGCTGCGTCCGCACTGGATCCCGCGCAGGCAACCGGACAGGGATACCAGGACGCCGAACACCACGCCGTGAAACAGGCCGATCCACAAGTTGGTCATCCCGATGGCATTTTTGGTTTGCTCGTAGTATTCGACCACGCTGATATCAAGCATGGTGACGCCGACGATCATCCCCCCCAAAATGCCCATCAGGTCTGCGTAGAGGCAGAGCAGCGGCATCATCACGGTCAAGGCCAGCAGGCGAGGCAGCACCAGAAAATCCATGGGGGCGACGCCCAGCGCCTCCAGCGCGTCGAGTTCCTCGTTGACCTGCATGGTTCCCAACTGGGCGGCGAAGGCGGCTCCGGTGCGCCCGGTCATGATGATGCCGGTCATCACCGCTCCCAGCACACGCACCATGGCGATACCCACCAGATCGGCCACGTAAATCTGGGCCCCGAACATCATCAGCTGGATGGCGCCCACGAAGGCCAGGATCAGCCCCACCAACAGGCTGATCATGCTCACGATGGGCAGGGCGTCGGCCCCGCATTCGCGCAGCAGCGACACAAAATCCACCCGTCGAAAACCAGCCTTGCCGGTGAGCAGCCTGATCAATGCGAGGACGGCGCTGCCGATAAACGCCAGCATTTCTGAAACAGTGCGGAAGAAGGCGATGGCGTCTTCTCCCATGCTGACGAAAAAGGGTTTGTGCGGCGCTTTTCCTTGGCTGGTCGTTTTCTCGGGAACAGCCGATGCGATGGTCAGAATGTTAACCACTCCCTCGGGCAGACCAGCGGCGTCGAGTTCGATCTGCTTCTCAGCAAGCTTTTGTTTTAAATCAGTCAAAAATACGAGAAATTGACTGTCCCAGCCGCTCAGGCCGGCGGTGTCGAAGTAAATCTTCTCGATGTCATCCACCGCGAGAAGCTGGCGCTCGACCTCATCCACGGTGGGGATCTGCTCGCCGATGCGCCAGGTTCCGGAGAGCCGCAGCACCGGCGTATCCGCGGAAGCATGCTCGATGACCGCTTTGGGCGGGTGAATCGGTTCCGTTGTCATGGACGCATCACCTTTCTTCCCTGTCCGCGGGTCAGGAAATTGATTACCTTGGGGTCACTGGATTCTCTTAGCAGTTTCTTGGGGTCGCCGTGGGCGATTGCAGTCTTGGTTTCTGGATCCAGGAAAACCGAGTTGTTGCCGATGGCGAAGATACTGGCCAGTTCGTGGGTCACCACCACCATGGTTGTCTTCAGGCTTTCCTTGAGCTGCAGGATCAGGTCGTCCAGCAGACGGGCACTGACCGGGTCCAGCCCGGCAGACGGTTCGTCGAAAAACAGCACCTCCGGATCCATGGCCATGGCCCGGGCCACACCTACCCGCTTACGCATGCCACCGCTGATCTGGGAGGGATAGTAGTCCTCGAAACCGCCCAAACCGACCAGCGACAGCTTCAGGGAGACGATCTTGCTGATCTGGCCGGGTTTCAGGTCGGTGTACTGTTCAATCGGCAGGGACACGTTTTCGGCCAGGGTCATGGAACTCCACAGGGCGCCGCTCTGGAACATCACGCCAAAGCTTCGGCGAATCCGATCCCCGTTCTCGGTCGAGCCGTAGAAGTCGACCCCATTGTAGAGAATCTCGCCGGTCGATGGCGGCTTGAGCCCGGTGAGGCCCCGCATGATCGTACTCTTGCCGCAGCCGCTGCCGCCCATGATGATGAACACGTCGCCGCGGTTGACGGTGAAACTGACGTTCTGCTGGACCACGTTGCTGCCGTACGCCAGGGTCATATCCTTGACCACAATATGCGATTCCTGCTTTTCTACCATCACCTATTCCTCGCTGTAGGATGCTGACCGGTTAATGTTCGTTGGCGTTTGCACATCGTCGCATAAAGCATTCCCGACCGATAGCTCATGCCGGTGCTTCAGTACGCCGGCTGCCATTGGAGCCTTCCCCTTTGGGTGGTTGCGTTTTTATTTCAGTACCAATAGAAGACAGGCTGTTGTCGACACTGCGAATGTGCAAATCCCTCTGGGGAAAGGCAATCTCGATGCCCAATTCGCGGAAATTGTGATCCAGTTCAAAGCGCACGTCGGTTACGACGTTATAGTCTTTTACATGAGCCCAGAATAGCAGTCGGAATATCAGCGCACTTTCGCCGTGGTCCATGAAAAGAACATCCGGGCGGGGATACTTCAAGACCTTATCTATCCGCGTGGGAATACCAAGCAGGGTATTGCGCACCAATTCAATGTCCGAACCGTAAGCCACCCCGACATCCACATGAAGCCGCATCCGTGGATCCTGGAAAATCCAGTTAGTAATCTTCTGACTGATTAACTCAGAGTTGGGAATGATAACGTCCCAGCCCTTCTCCGTATAGGCCGCTGAAATCGATACGATCCCGCTCGAGAACCTTGAGATGGCCGCTCAGGGCCAATCCCCAGCCAACGACGTCATCGTTTCCACCCCCGATGGTATCGATCTCGATCTGGCGTAAAATGCCGTTCAAGCGCAAATGTCCGACATCCGACGGTGAAAATTCCAGTCCGGCGATAGCGTCGGGCAGGGATGTGTTTCCCAGGCTCGGCTCTTCGCTGAAGACGTCGTTGCTGCTGGCGTCCTCGATGGCGAGGTGGTAGGTAAATTGCGGATTCAGCGGTTGAGACCAACTGATAACGGGCTGGCGCATGAAGATCACTCCGCTCACGGTGGGTTCCGTCAAGCCTTCTTAAGCGACTTCGAGACCATTCAGGGTCGACCGGTATGGGGCCGGCCAGCAGCGAGCAAAATCAGTTTCCTAGGGAATAGGCCTACCTCATGTTGTCCGCCCGAGTTATCGTCATTTCTGCGTTCAGGTCCACCGCACATCGACACGCGGCCGAAATCGAAAGTGCGCCATCAGAACGCCATCCTGGCCCTGAGACCGAACAGCCCTATCAGATCCTCATCCCGGTTGAACGCTGGATTGCCCAGCACCTGAACGCTCGGCGTCACCTCGAAGTTGTTGCTCACCTGCAGCTTGTAGAAAATCTCTCCTGTGAACTGGTCTTCCAGATCAGCCCCGAATGTACTCTCGTTGGGGCGCGACAGGTGCAAGCCCACGCCCAGCATGTTGCTGCCGCCTTTCGGCTGGTATCCGAACCCCACGGCGAGCGCGGCCTGGTAGAGGCTGCCGCCGTCTTCAGCCCATCCACCCCGGATAAAGGGTGTCCAATCCTCTCCCACGGTACCGGAAGCTGAAAAAGCAACGCCCCAGCCGTCCGATGTTCCCGCCTCGCTGCGCTCGTCGATCTGCCAGAAGGTGACATGGATGTTGTTCATGAGGAAAAGTTCGGGTTGCGAGGAGGTCCAGCCGATTTCCAGCGATTTGAAGGTTTCGCAATCATCAAAGAAGGAATCGAGCTCGCCTGTCAGATCCGTCGCATCCCCATTGGCATCGGCGATCCCGCTGACTGCATAGATGTTGCCTGAGATAAAACCGCCGACCATCACCCCGAAAGCGCCGTCCGGCATACCGCCGATGGTGCCGGAACCGTTTTCGAAGGCGAGGTTGCCAAACCCGGTCCAGGGGCTCGCCAGCGCATAGACGTCCACGTAGTCGGTTACGTCCAGAAACCCGGCATAGGCGACCCAGCGTCCATCGCTGAAACCCTGGCGCCAATGGAGATGCGTCGCGCGCCATCCCTGATCGCTGAAAACGGCGTTGATGACACCGGCGTATCCCAGTTCCGAACCAAATTCGCTGGGTGCCACATCGGTGTAGGCGTGCCGGTGTTCGACCTTGAACACGATGCCGCCCGTGTTTTTCGTTCCCCGACCGATCATATTCCAGGTGCCGAAGAGGCGGAAAACGCCGCTGGCCGAGGTCTCATCGCCTAAACTGTCTGTTGCCGCGAGGCCGAGGGCGTTATAATCGAGGCCAAAGGAAAGGCCCGAACGGTCTGCAATGTCGGCTTTCCAATCCTCCCATGATTTCAGAAGGTTGGCATCAAGAAGATTGGGTTTTTCATCCTGATCGTTGTCCAGTTGATTGTCGACGGCATCGGGTCCGGTGATCGCCTTGGCGGCCGGCCGGGTCTCTTTTGCTTGTGCCCAAGCCGGCCCCGAAGCAAATAGAAGAAACGTCATAAGCGCTGATAGTATGATGGTAGACTTGGTCATTGCCATATAAATTGCTTGCCTCACGTTGCCGTGCGTGAACATTGCCCCACGCTTTTTACACGGCACCAACAGCGCCGGCAAACGGCAGTATCATGCTGTACTGCAGTTAAAGGGTTGCCTTAGTCTATATGAGGCAGCGTGGCGGGCGATCCCCCTTGATTCGGCTGTGATCCAGGCACACCGCCGCCAAAATCGATTGGGGAGGCATAGAAGGTTTTCTGCCCATCCCTCTTTGGTGAGCGGCTCGAACTTGCTCTTGACCGGCTCGAAGCGGATCGGCTGTCCGGGATTCACCCCTTTCAGAGGTTCCTGGTCTTTCATGACAATCGTCCCGTTAACAATCACATGCTTAATTCCTGTGGACGGAAGCGTCCCTTTGGCGTAGGTCGAATTGTCCCTTACCGTTTCAGGATCGAACATCGTGATGTCGGCCACCATGCCTTTCTGGATACGGCCGCGTACCTGCATGGCTTTTAAGCCCATATCGCCCAGAGGCTTGGCATAATTGTAACTGGTCATGGATACGGCCTGCATCAGCGGAATATTGTTTTCCCTGGCAAGGCGAAGCACTGTGCCAAAAGACCCGGAAGTTCGCGGATGGGTGTTGGGCAGATCTTCGAAGGGAGTGTCCCAGGTTAGGTTATCGCTTGGGATCATTGGCATGCCGTCGCTACCAATAGCCACGCCGGGCATTTTAAGCCAGTCAACAATCGCCGATTCGGGGCTCTTGTAGACAAGCACGAGACGTGCGGGTTCCTTTTTGAGCATCTCCTCACGGGATTTCTGGGTGTAGAATTCGCCGGTGGCGACATCCTGAACCGTCTCTTCGTATTTGTTGCCCAGGGCCTTTACCCAGACTTCAGGTTCGAGAAACACGGCATTCAACGCCGTAGAACCTGCAGCATATGGATAGATTTCGCCCCAGACGTTATAACCCCGTTCCCGCATCCGCACCATAAGCTCATGCACCATATTGTATCCCGGATTATTGAAATGGGAGGCGATGGCCGGCGTCCCTAATGCCGCCGCGTTTGCGAGCATCTCCTGGATACCGTTGACTTCGGTGGTATCATCACCGGGCGTATAACGGAAATGCATGGCGATATAACGGCCATAGCGCCCGCCCAGCTTTTGCAGTTCGAATATCTCCCGGGCCGATACCCCCGCGCGCATGTAGCCAACGGTAGAACCAATGCCAAGTCCTCCCTGCTGCAAGCCTTGGTCAATCAGGGCAAGGATCTGGTTACCCTGCTCCAGGGTCGGCCGGGTCTTCGACCAACCCTCCTTAATGGTTTCTTTGCCGTCTATCTTGACCTTTGTGGAGCGGGTTTTCTCCGCGTCGGGAGTGTATAAATGTTTCCAATCGGTAAAGCCGTCCAAGACCTCTGCCCGTGCAAATTCGTGAGCCACAGCCACACCGAAATTCACCGGTGCTTTTCCTTCTCGTCGTTTATACCACTCGCCCAGCTTTGGACCGTGAGCGCCGATCTCTGTGTCCAGAAGCGTCGTACGACCGTCCCGCAGCATCAACCGGTATTGATAGGGCTCAATACAATGTTGGTGGCCATCGATAAATCCCGGCGCTACCACCAACCCTTTGGCGTCGATGGTCTCTTTACCACTAATCTTGTCTTATTGGTGATGACGGCGATTTTGCCGTTCTTAATGCCGACATTGGCTACGGCGTCATACTTGGTTTCCGGGTCCATGACCCGGCCGTTGTTGATGACCAGATCGTAATCGGCCGCCATGGCCGGCATGACCAT
>CAVONY010000008.1:0-169385 GCA_963697405.1 uncultured delta proteobacterium
CCCCCGCTTCGTTTACGATGCCTATCGGCGACTGATCCAGATGTTCGGCAGTGTCGTCATGGGCATCGACGACGAACCGTTCGAAACGGTCATCACGGCCGCCCGCAAGTCTGCCGGCGTTGAAAAGGATACCGAGCTGTCGGCGGACGACTGGCAGAAGGTGGTGGAACAGTTTAAAGCCTTATACCGCCGTCACACCACCCACGACTTTCCCGAGGATCCTTTCAAGCAGCTCAAAATGGCCACCGAGGCAGTTTTTAAAAGCTGGAACGGCAAACGGGCGGTGGATTATCGCACGGCAGCCGGCATCGCCCACGACCTGGGCACGGCCGTCAGCATCGTCACCATGGTTTTCGGCAATATGGGCGATGATTGCGCCACCGGCGTGGCCATGACCCGCAACGGTTCGACCGGGGAGGCGCATCTGGAAGGGGACTACCTGACCAATGCCCAGGGAGAGGATGTGGTGGCTGGCATTCGCATGACCCGGGACATCTCTCTTTTGAAGGAGGAGATGCCCGCGGCCTACACCGAATTCGAACGCATCGCCGGACTGCTGGAAAACCACTACCGGGAAATGCAGGACATGGAGTTTACCATCGAAAAAGGTAAGTTGTGGATGCTCCAGACCCGCGACGGCAAACGAACGGCCCAGTCAGCGGTACGCATTGCCGTTGAGATGACCGAAGATGGATTGATCGACCGACAGACGGCGGTGCTGCGGATCAAACCGGAACAGGTGGATTTCTTCCTCCACCCGCAATTCGACCCCAAAGCGACCGCCGCCGGCAAGCTTCTGGCGCGGGGCCTCAACGTCTCCCCGGGTGCGGCCGTGGGGCAGGTGGCCTTCGATGCCGACATGGCCGAAGCCTGGGCCAAAAACGATGCCAAAGCAGTGATCATGGCCCGTCCGGAAACCAAACCCGACGACGTCCACGGCATGCTGGCTGCCCAGGGAATTCTCACCAGTCGCGGCGGACGCACCAGCCATGCGGCTTTAGTGGCCAGACAATTCGGGAAACCGGCAGTGGTTGGCGCCTCGGCGATAACCATCGACCTGACCAACCGACTGATGACCATCGGCAACCAGACCATCCATGAAGGCGAGTGGATCTCAATCGACGGAACGACCGGCGTGGTCTATGAAGGTAAGCTGGAGACCATGGTTCCGGACATCAAAGATCCCTGGCTGATCAAATTGCTCTCCTGGGCCGATGAATTCAGGACCCTGGGGGTATGGGCCAACGCCGACTATCCCCGGGACGCCAGCCGGGCACTGGAGTATGGCGCCCAGGGCATCGGCCTGTGCCGGTCCGAACACATGTTCTTCGAAACCGACCGTCTGCCCCACTTCCAACGCATGATTTTGACCGACTACCCCGTGGAGCGCAAAGAGGCCCTGGCCGCCCTGCTGCCGTTCCAGCGACAGGATTTTGCCGGCCTGTTCCGGGTCATGAAGGGCCGACCGGTGATCATCCGCCTGATCGATCCACCCCTGCATGAATTTCTGCCGGACCTGGTGGAGCTGGTATCCGAATTGGCCGATCTGAAGATCCGACTCAAGCACGCAGTGGATATGGCTGCCATCGATACACTGCTGGCGGAAATCCGCCAGAAAGAGCATCTGCGCAAGCGGGCCCAGAACCTGCGGGAAACCAACCCCATGCTGGGCCTGCGGGGGGTTCGACTGGGCATCTACATTCCGGAACTGACCATCATGCAGGTACGGGCCATCTTCGAAGCGGCCTGCATGGTGGTCAAAGAGGGTATCGACGTACACCCGGAGGTAATGATCCCGCTCACCAGCCACGTCAATGAGCTGGTCCACCAGCGCTCGGTGCTGGAGGCCGAGGCCAGGGCCGTCATGACCGAACATGGGATGGAGGTCGCTTACAAGTTCGGCACCATGATCGAGCTGCCCCGCGCCGCCCTCACCGCCGACCGCATCGCCGAGCATGCTGAATTCTTTTCTTTCGGCACCAATGACCTGACCCAGACCACCTTCGGCATCTCTCGGGACGACGCTGAAACCGGGTTTCTCATCGAATACATGGAATCCGGCATCCTTCCCGCCAATCCCTTTGCCACGCTGGATCGGGACGGTGTGGGCGCGCTCATCGATATGGCCGTGAAAAGGGGCCGGGCCACGAAGCCGGATCTGGAATGCGGCATCTGCGGCGAGCACGGCGGGGACCCCAAATCCATCGCCCTGTGCCATGAGCTGGGACTGTCCTATGTTTCCTGCTCCCCCTTCCGGGTGCCCATCGCCAGGCTGGCGGCGGCCCATGCCGCCTTGTTGGACAAGAAAAAAACAGGCGTCTGATAAGAAATGACAACCCTGAACGGTGAACCCTGAACCTTTGAACCTTACCCATTATCACGCTGGAGGTGCCATGAACCGCGCAGGATCGGTCGTTGTTGTCCTGTATCTGTTGTGTGTTGTTATCAGTGTGGGTGTGTCCGCAGCGCCGGCAAAGGCCTTGGTCATTCCCCCATCTCTGGAACCCTGGCGGGCATGGGTGCTTCACGATAAGGCGGACCAGCAATGCCCGTCGCACTTTGACAATGGGACGATTCGCCGCTGCTGGTGGCCGTCGCGGCTGTTCGTGGATGTGGGGGACCTGGGCGGTCTGTTCGAACAGCAGGTGACCGTGTATGCCCCCAGTTGGGTGACCCTTCCCGGTGACGAGGCCCATTGGCCCGAATCCGTATCCGGCGGTGGCAAGGCGCTGCCCGTGGTGGGCCGCAACGGTCGGCCGAGCATCTGGCTGGAACCCGAAATTTATACCATCAAAGGCGCTTTCGTCTGGAACACGCCGCCGGAAGTACTCCAGGTTCCTGCTTCCACGGGCCTTCTCTCTTTGACCGTCGACGGCCGGGAAATCGTCGAACCCGACCTTGATCAAAACGGCCACCTTCGGCTTCACGGAAAAGGCGGTGCCGCCCGGCGGGAGGACACCATGACGGCCACCCTGTTCCGGTTGATCGAAGATGACATTCCCATGCGGCTGATCACCCGGGTCCTGCTCGAAGTCTCCGGTCGGCCCCGTGAGATCCGGCTGTCCTCCCTGCTGCCCGACGGTGCCACGGCAATGAAGATCGACAGCCCGCTGCCCGCCCGCCTGACGCATGCGGGTGACCTGCTGGTTCAAGCCCGCCCCGGCCGCTGGGATGTCCGCGTAACGGTACGCCTGGATGGTCCGGTGAAGACCCTCTCCACGGGGAGGGGTCTTTATGGTGATGAGATTTGGTCCTTCAAGGCCTTCAACGGCCTGCGCATGGTGAAGGTTCTGGGTGCACCGACCCTTGAGCCGTCGCGGACCCGGATGCCCGACGAATGGAAAGGTTTTCCCGCCTATCAACTCAAGCCCGGTGCCGTCCTGTCCGTCGAGGTCCTGCGCAGGGGCGACCCGGATCCGGCACCGGACCAGCTCAACCTGGTGCGCACCTGGTGGCTGGATTTTGATGGGTCGGGCTTCACCATCCATGACCGCATTGGCGGCACATTGAGCCGAACCTGGCACCTGTCCATGGAGGCGCCCATAGCATTGGGGCGAGTGGCCGTGGATGGCCAGGATCAGCTGATCACCCTTCAGGGGGACCGGCCCTCGCCCGGCGTTCAACTGCGCCGCGGGCAGCTGTCCCTGGAGGCGGACAGCCGTATGGCGCGCACGTCGTCGATCGTACCCGCCATCGGCTGGGACCACGATTTTAAAAGCGTCCGCGGGTTGCTTCATCTGCCTCCGGGCTGGACTCTGTTTTCCGCCGCCGGTGTGGATGTCCCTCCCGGGGCATGGCTCCAGCGCTGGACCCTGCTGGACTTTTTCCTGGTGTTGATCATCGCCATCAGCGCCTATCAAATTCGCAACCGGGCAACCGGTCTGTTGGCCCTGGCGACGCTGGTGCTGACATTGCATGAGCCGGGTGCACCGCGACACGTGTGGCTTCACCTGCTGGCGGTGGCCGCGCTGTTGAAATATCTTCCCCATGGCTGGTTTAAAATGATCGTCAAACTGTGGGGGGCCAGCGCGGTGGTTGCGCTGGTCGCCATCACGCTGCCGTTCATGGTTCAGCAGGTCCGCACGGCCATTTATCCCCAGCTGGCCCAGGGCGGGGATGGAATCCATTTCCGGACGGCAGCTGTCGGGACCGGAAGGGTCCTTGAATCCCGGATGGCAGCCGCGCCTGAAACCGCTTCGGTCGGTAAACGCCTCCTCAAAGCCGCGGACGAGATCCAGTTGTCCCGGCCACAACCGACACCCCGGAAGTCCCGGTTTGTAACCGATCCCGACGCCCTGGTACAGACCGGCCCCGGCCTGCCGGAGTGGCAATGGCGATCCGTTCAGCTTATCTGGAACGGACCGGTGGACCGCACCCAGCAGATTCGCCTGTGGCTGGTTTCACCGGCCATGAACCTGGCCCTTGGATTGGTTAGGGTGGCGCTGCTGTTTCTGCTTGTCGTGGCCTTTCTGGACTTGCGCAACTGGCGCCGGCATCTGCCCGCACCGGCGACGGCCATCGGTTCCGCGCTGATACTAGTGTTGATTTTTCTGGCACCGGTCCAGCTGCTTCAGGCCGAACCCGTTGGTCAGGCCTTTCCGCCCCAGCCGCTGTTGGACGAACTCCAGCGGCGAATGCTCGAACCGGCGCCCTGCCTTCCCCATTGTGCCGATGTGAGCCGGCTGGAGCTGGCAGCCACCCCTGACCAGCTTCGCCTGATCATGCAGATGCATGCCCAGGTCGACACGGCTATCCCCTTGCCCGCCACGCTGGAAACCTGGCGACCGCACCGGATCATTCTTGATAATCAACCGGTGAAAAGCCTCTCCCGGGACGACCGGGGCACCCTGTGGATGGTTTTGCCTCGGGGGGTCCACCAGGTCAAGATGATCGGGCCGCCTGGCAATGCCGACGAAATTCGCATCACCTTTCCCATCGTGCCCCATATGGGCACCTACGCAGGTGTCGGATGGCAGGCCCGTGGCTTTGGACCTGACGGCAGTATGGACGCCACCATTGCCCTGAGTCGCACACCGAGCGACAGCGAATCGTCCACCGACGTTTCCAGAACCGATATTCCCGCCTTTTTCCTCGTGGCGCACACCCTGCACCTGGGTATCCAGTGGGATGTGACCACGCGCATTCAGCGGCTCACCGAACCGGGAGTGCCGGCGGTGCTATCTGTTCCGCTAATGGAAAACGCCTCGGTCACCACGCCTGGCATTCATGTGGAAGATCGGGTTGCTCAGGTCTCGCTGGGCCCGGATGAAATGGAGACGCAGTTTTCCACGACGATTCCCATTGCGCCGGCAATCCTGCTGACCGCGCCCCGGGACGTTCCTTGGATAGAAAGCTGGACGCTGGATGCCGCAGCGATGTGGCGTTGCAGCGTGTCCGGCCTGACCGTGGTGCACCACCAGGATAAAGGTCGCAATTGGCAGCCGCAATGGCGCCCGTGGCCGGGTGAAGAGGTGCGCATCGATGTGGCCCGACCCCAGGCGGTCGCCGGCCGAACGATCACCGTGGACCGGTCGGTACTGGCGCTGACACCGGGGCAGCGGTTTTCCCGTGCAATGCTGACCCTTGGCATCCGTTCCAGCAAAGGCGGACACCATCAGATTGAATTGCCGACGCAGGCCAACTTGCAGACAGTCACGATCGATGGCAAAACCCTGCCCATCCGCCAGGACGGCCGACTGGTAACCGTACCGCTGGAGCCGGGCAGCCAGACGGTGAGGCTTGAATGGAATCAGTTGAACGATTCGATGACCCGGGTCCAGGGCCCTCAGGTCAACGTGGGCGATGCCGCCGTCAATGCCGCAGTGACCTTTCATATGCCCGACCACCGCTGGATTCTGTTGGCCGGCGGGCCCAGGCTTGGACCGGCCGTTCTGTTTTGGAGCTATCTGATCGTGGTAGTGGTGGTTGCTGTGGGCTTGGGAAAAACGGTGGTTACACCCCTTCGCACTCACCACTGGCTGCTGCTGGGACTCGGACTGACCCAGGTGCCCGCGGTGGTTGCCCTGCTGGTTGTGGCCTGGCTGCTGGCCATGGGAACCCGCTGCCGGAAAGCACCGGAAAACGCCTTGGCCTTTAACGGCATCCAGTTACTTCTGGTGATCCTGACTGTGGCGGCCATGGTGGGTCTCTACACCGCCATTGAACGCGGCCTTCTGGGCATCCCGGACATGCAGATTGCCGGCAACCAATCCACGCGCTTTCAACTGAACTGGACTCAGGACCGTATTGGCGGAAACATGCCCACCCCCTGGGTGGTGAGCCTGCCCCAGTGGATCTACCACCTGCTCATGCTGATCTGGTCCCTGTGGCTGGCCTTCAGCCTCGTATCCTGGCTGCGCTGGTCGTGGGGATGCTTTTCCACAGCCCACCTCTGGAAACCCGTCAAGTGGCGCCGAAAGATCAAGCCGGCCAAAGAGGGAAACGTGCGTCGTGCGCAGGAATCTCCAGCCACAACGCGGCCGCCCCATGCATCAGGCGACTGAACCATAAGGACCCGATGGAGTGGAACCGCTTTGTCGTTTCATCCCCACTTAATTCGTTGAACCTGAAAGGAGGAACCATGATTGTCGGAATACTGAAAGAGATCAAGACGGAAGAGAACCGCGTGTGCATGACCCCTGCCGGTGTGGAAGTGATGATCCACAACGGGCACAGTGTACTGGTGGAAAAAAATGCCGGTGGCGGCAGCGGCTTTTCCGATGAAGCCTATGTGAAAGCCGGGGCCAAGATGATCGACACCCCCAAGGAGATCTTCGATACGGCGGACATGGTCATGCATGTCAAAGAACCGTTGCCTCCCGAGTACGATCTGATCCGCGAAGGCCAGATCGTCTTTACCTACCTGCACCTGGCCGCCGACGAGACCCAGACCCGCGCATTGATCAAAAGTAAATCCGTGAGCATCGCCTACGAGACCATCCAGAAGGCCGACGGCAGCCTGCCGTTGTTGACCCCCATGAGCGAAGTGGCCGGGCGCATGGCCATCCAGCAGGGGGCCAAGTACCTGGAGATGGCCCAGGGCGGCCACGGGGTGCTGCTGGGCGGCGTTCCCGGCGTGGACCCGGGCACGGTGGTGGTGATCGGCGGCGGCGTGGTGGGCGTCAACGCGGCCAAGATGGCCTGCGGGTTGGGGGCCAAGGTCTACCTGCTGGACATGAACCTGGACCGGCTGCGCTACCTGAGCGACGTCATGCCGGCCAACTGCTTCACCTTGATGTCCAGCCCGGCGACGATCCGCAAGCTGGTCAAGGAGGCCGACGTGGTGGTGGGCGCCGTGCTGATCCCCGGGGCCAAGGCGCCGCGGCTGGTAACCCGCGAGATGCTGAAAACCATGAAGAAGGGCTCGGTACTGGTGGACGTGGCCATCGACCAGGGGGGCTGTTTCGACACCTCCAAGGCCACCACCCACGGCAATCCCACCTATGTGGTCGACGGGGTGATCCACTACTGCGTGGCCAACATGCCCGGCGCCGTGGCCAAGACCTCGACCCTGGCCCTGACCAACGCCACCTTGCCCTATGCGGTGCAGATCGCCAACAAGGGCTGGAAAAAGGCCATGCAGGATAACGAAGAGATCCGGCTGGGGGCCAACGTGATCGACGGCAAGGTCACCTACCAGGCAGTGGCTGAGGCCTTCGACATGGACTACACGCCTGTGGAGACGTTTTTCGGTAGTTAAACCGCATGGTGTCGATAGGTTCTTTTTGTTTTAAAAGGCCCGTCAACAGGCTTCGAGCCTGGCATCCAGCCGCTTAAAAACGGAGAAAATAACCCGGTCATTATCCGGAAACTAAAAAACACGAGAGGTCTTTCCGCCATGGTGGGAAGGCCTCTTTGCTTATTGGGAGGCATAAACTAAATGTCATTTAAAAAAAATTCATCTTGACAGATGAAATCAATTATTATAAATGGTCAGACCATTCCGAATATGAGTCCCCCACTCCCCCGGAGTGACTTTTCAGACTCTCTTTCAATCGTGTATTTTTCCATGTCCACCCAGGCTCGAGTTGCTGATCGATGACCCATTTGTTTCGCGCTGCCAGACAAAACCGGATTTTCCAGGATGTGGTCGAACAGATCCAGGAAGCGATCATCGACGGACAACTGAAGGTGGGTGATCGGCTTCCCGCCGAGCGCGACCTCAAAGAAATGCTTCAGACCAGTCGGAGCACCCTGCGTGAGGCCCTGCGTGTGCTGGAACAAAAAGGGCTGATCGAGATCAAGCTGGGAATGGGCGGGGGCGCCGTGGTCAAAACGGTCTCTTCGGATCTCGTGGCCGAGAGCCTGGATCTGTTGATTCGCTCCCATCAGGTATCCCTGCGACACATCGCTGAATTCCGCGAACGGGTGGAAGGCGACGTGGTGGTCCTGGCCACGTCAAGAATGAAAGCATCGGACACGCGTAATCTCAAAGCGCTGTTAAACAAAGCCCGGAAATGTGTCGATCGGGGTGCTGAAGCCGTTTCCGATTTTCTCACCGCAGACAAAAACATCCACCTGTACTTTGCCAAGATCACGGGCAACCCTATCTATATATCCATTCTCAAAACCATTCATGAGAACATTCGCCGTTATTATGACGAGTTTCTGGTTATGGAAGAGCCCGAAATGAAAGAAAATCTTCAGGATCTCGAGAATGTGGTGGCGGCCATGGAAAGCGGGAAGGCGGAAGCGGCCGGCGACATCGCCCGAACCCATGTGAGGCGATTCAACGGCTACATGGAGATGCGCGAGCGGCAGGATAATACGTGACTCGGAGGCCGCCCGCCGGTATGGCCACGGGCGGAAGGCGTTTCTACTACAACAGGATTAACGGGTCGGCACTATGGCACATTTAGAACTGGACAACATCACGGTAAGATTCGGCGGGCTGGTGGCCCTGTCCCAACTGAGCTTTGCGATCAACTCCGGCGAGATCGTGGGCCTCATCGGTCCCAACGGCGCCGGCAAGACCACGGTGTTCAATGTACTCACCGGCGTCTACAAAGCCAGCAGCGGTAACGTGCGCTTCGAGGGCAAAAGCATTCTGGGGAAACCACCCCACGAGATTTTCTCCAAAGGGCGTGGCCCGCACCTTTCAGAACATCCGCCTCTTTTCGGCCATGACGGCAGTTGAAAACGCCATGGTGGCCCGGCACTGCCGCTCCAAGAAAGGCGTGGTGGGTGCCATCTTCCGAACCGGATCGCAACGTCGCGAAGAACAATTGATTCACGACAAGGCCCTGGAAGCGCTTAAATTCATGGGCGTGGGAGAATATGCGGACACGGTGGCCTCCAACCTGCCCTACGGCCTGCAACGGCGCCTGGAAATCGCGCGCGCGCTGGCCTCCCAACCCAAAGTGATTTTACTGGACGAGCCGGCCGCCGGCATGAACCCGTCGGAAAGTTCGGCCCTGATGAAGGATATCTCCCGGATCTGTGAACTCGGGATCGACGTGCTCCTGGTGGAGCATGATATGAAAGTGGTCATGGGCGTGTGTCATCGTATTGTATGTGTTGACCACGGGGTCAAAATTGCCGAAGGGACGCCGGAAGAGATCCAGTCCAGCCCCCAGGTGATCGAGGCGTACTTAGGTCAACCGGCGAGTAAATAATCATCAATAACAGAAGGAGCGTCAAATGAGGAAAAAACTGTTCATCGCACTGGTACTTGGCCTGATGGTCGTCCCCTTTATCATGGGAACGGCAACTGCAAAAACCCTGAAAATCGGCTCCATGAGCCCGCTGACCGGCCCCTACGCCTCAGATGGAACAGACATTAAAAACGGCGTATTGACCGCCATTCAGGTGTTCGAAGAAGCCGGCGGAGTTCCCGGTTATGACAAAATCGAGCTGTTCCCCCAGGACACCGCCTGCGATCCCAAACAGGCCGTGGCTGCCGCCAACAAGCTGATCAACCTGGAAGTGGTCGGTGTTGTCGGTGCTTACTGCTCGTCTTCCACCATCCCCTCCTCCGAGGTTCTGGCAGAAGAAGACATCCCCATGCTGACCCCGGCCTCAACCAACGAAGCAGTTACCGACCGCGGCCTGCCCTACATGTTCCGCCTGTGCGGTCGTGACGACGACCAGGCGCCGGCTGCCGCCAAATTCTTGAAAGAGCAGCTGAAAGCCAAAACCATCTTCATCGTCGACGACAAAACGACCTACTCCCAGGGTCTGGCCGACGGCGTGAGCAAGGCCGCCAAGGAGCTGGGCATGGAGGTGGTTGAACACGACCACGTCAACCAGGGCGACAAGGACTTCGCCGCCGTGCTGACCAAGGCCAAACAGGCCAATGCCGATATTTTCTACATGTCCCTGCAGGGCTACTCTCCGGGCGCCCTGATGGCGTTGCAAGCCAGGCGCTTGGGCCTGAAATCCCAGATCGTTTCCCAGGACGCCATGTTCCAGCCCAAGTTCATGGAAGTGGCCAAGGAAGCGGCTGAAGGCGTTTACATCACCTACGGGTTCACCGACACCACCACCCCCGAGTACAAGAATTTCGAGAAGATCTACGTGCCCAAGTACGGCGCCATCGCCGCCTACGCCACCTACGCCTACGATGCGGCCACCGTGCTGCTCCAGGCCATCAAGACTGCCGGCTCCACCGATCCGGCCAAGCTCAAGGCCGAAATCATGAAAATGGACTTCGACGGCGTTGCCAAACGCATCAAGTTCAGGGAAAACGGCGACTCCGGATCGTCCTACATCGCCTACAAGGTAGAAAACGGCAAATTTGTGCCCTACTGGGCGCCTGAAAAGGGCCTGCTCCAATAAATCGGTCGAGTGACGTGACCGCCCTGCCACGGTTGCAGGGCGGTCACCCCAATCGCGTTGACTGCAAGCCTCAATCTGAAAAAGCGATTTCTATGGAATATTTTATACAGCAATTGATAAACGGAATTACGCTGGGAGGTCTCTACGCCCTGATCGCGCTGGGCTACACCATGGTATACGGTGTCATCCAGCTGATCAACTTCGCCCACGGTGAATTTTTTGCTACCGGGGGCTATGTGGGGGTGATTCTGCTCAGTTTCTTTACCGGACTGGGCTACATGGAAACCCACCCCATTCTCTGCCTGGCGGGCGCCTTTGTCCTCACCATGGGGTATTGCGCGTTTATGGCCGTGGGCATCGAAAAGGTGGCCTATAAACCCCTGCGCAAACAATCGCGCCTGGCCGCCCTGCTCTCCGCGCTGGGCATGTCCATTTTCCTTTCCAACGGGCTGATGTTGACCCAGGGGGTCTATGACAAGGCCTATCCCAGCGAGCTGTTCCAGGGCGGCATCAATTTCGGTATGATCAGGATCGGCTACCTGCAGATGACGATCGTGGGCATGACCATCTTTTTGCTGATCGGACTCAACATTCTGGTATTCAAGACCAAGATCGGCATGGCCATGCGGGCAACGGCCCAGGACAAGGTCATGAGCAGCCTGGTCTCCATCAGCAGCAACCGGATCATCTCTTTGACCTTTGCCATTGGCGCAGGCCTGGCCGCGGCCGCCGGCATCATGGTGGGCCTCTACTACGGTTCGGTACGCTACGATATGGGGTTTCTGCCCGGCATCAAGGCTTTTGCCGCCGCCGTACTGGGAGGGATCGGCAACATCACCGGGGCCATGCTGGGCGGATTGATCATCGGCATGGTGGAAATTTTCGGTGCAGGTTACATCTCCGGCCAATACAAGGACGTGTTTGCCTTCATTATCCTGATCTCCGTGCTCTACTTCAAACCGACTGGAATCATGGGCGAGAATATCGATGATACACGAGTTTAAGAAAGTCTGGAAACCATACACCATAGGCCTGCTGTGGCTGCTGGGACTGCTGTGGCCCCTGCTGGGCATTCACCCGGACGGCACCCTGTCCTTCGGCAACACCTTTACGGTCTGGCTCTACATCGCCACCGGCACCACCATCTGCCTGTTGCTCTATATCATGAACAAGAGCGGCAGCCTGGACGCCGTCAGCCGGCCCCTCTTCGGGTTCCGCGATACCGTCGGGCAGGCATCGAGCAAAGTGCCCAACTGGGTCTGGATCGTCATCCTGCTGGCCGCCGCCTTCTCCTACCCGTTCTTTACCGGTCGATACGCCCAGGACGTGGCCACCAACGTACTGATTTATGTCTGTCTGGGCTTAGGGCTCAACATAGTCGTGGGGCTGGCCGGTATGCTGGATCTGGGCTACATTGCCTTCTATGGCGTAGGAGCCTACACATATGCCTTGCTGAACCTGCACTTCGGCATGTCCTTCTGGATCTGTCTGCCCTTCGCAGCCGCCCTGGCCCTGACCGCCGGCTGCATCATCGGGTATCCGACCCTGCGCATGCGCGGCGACTACCTAGCCATCGTCACCCTGGGCTTCGGAGAAATTGTGCGCATCCTGCTCAACAACTGGATGGATCTGACCAACGGCCCCAACGGCCTTCTGGGGATCAACCCCCCCAGTATCCTGATCCCCAGTTTTCAGGGCGGTATGAGTTTTGAGGTGTTCTACCTGAAGAAACTGCACTTTCTCTATTACATCGCCCTGGCCCTGGCCATCGTGACCATCATCGCGGTCAGGCACCTGAACTTTTCCAGAATCGGCAGGGCCTGGGAATCGATCCGCGAGGACGAGACCGCCGCCGAACTGATGGGCGTCAACACCTTCAAGCTCAAGCTGCTGGCTTATGCCATGGGCGCGCTATTCGCCGGTCTGGCCGGTGCCTTTTTCTGTGCCCGCATGCGTTTTGTCAGTCCGGAAAGCTTCACCTTCCTCGAGTCGGCCATGGTGCTGAGCATGGTGGTCTTAGGCGGCATGGGCTCCATCCCCGGCATCATATTGGGGGCGGCCGCCTTGATCGTGCTACCCGAAGTGTTTCGCGAGTTCGAGACCTATCGCATGCTGGTTTTCGGTATGTCCATGGTAGTGATGATGCTCTTCAGACCCGCCGGCCTCATCCCGGCCAAACGTATGGGCAAACGGGGCGAAGAGGGGGAGGGATAGATGGCCGATCAACCGATTCTCGAACTGAAAGACGTCTATTCCAGCTACGGATCCATCAAAGCGCTCAAAGGTATTTCCCTCAAAGTGTATGCGGGGGAGATCGTGGCCATCATCGGTGCCAATGGTGCCGGAAAATCCACCACGCTGATGACCACCTGCTGTGTGATTCCCATCGACAAAGGCGAGATCTGGTACGACGGGAAACCCATTCACGGCAAGGCAGCGGAAGTTCTGCCCGTAGCCGGCCTGTGCCAGGTGCCGGAAGGCCGGCGGATCTTTCCACGCCTGACCGTAGACGAAAACCTGACCCTGGGCGCCTTCTTCCGCAAGGACAAGACAGACATCGAAGCCGACCGGCAGCATGTATACAAACTGTTTCCCATCCTCAAAGACCGCCATCGACAGCACGGCGGCACCCTGTCAGGCGGAGAGCAGCAAATGCTGGCCATTGCCCGCGCACTCATGGGCCGGCCCAAGGTGCTATTGCTGGACGAACCCTCGCTGGGTCTGGCACCGCTGATCGTCCAACAGATTTTCGATATCATCAAAGATGTCAACAAGAAGGAAGGCACCACCATTTTACTGGTGGAGCAGAATGCCAACCTGGCTCTGCAGGCTGCTTCCCGGGGCTACGTGCTGGAAACCGGCAACATCACCCTGGAGGATGATGCCAAAAAACTGCTGGATAATCCGGAGATACGAAAGGCTTATCTGGGCGAATAGCCCGAGCCAGTAACCAAAAGGCCCCTGAGAACTTCCTATATGTGGGTTCCAGGGGCGTTTTTACGTTTAATAGTGCCCTAACCCGAAAATATCCGAACTTACAAATTCCAAGCACCAAATTCTAAATAAATTCCAAATTCACAATATCAAAACCTCAAATAAGATCGAAAAACCAATTGCTGATCGCCTTCATCGATATTCGCCATTGTCTTTGGCAATGGTTTAACGAAAAACCTCGCCGCTTTAGCGAATTGGAATATTCTTTCTTCAGGGTCAAACGGTTTGGAATTTTTAGTTTTAGTCATTGAGATTTATTTGTAATTTATGATTTGGCTATTGTTATTTGGATGTCAACGCGAGGTTCCTTATTTTCCAAATAGATTTGGGCTTCAGAATTGACATATGCAGGTCCGAGCGTTAATATACAGATAAGACTGTTCTTTAACAAATTGGGGGCGAAACGGCTTCGACGGGGATAAAGAAGCACCGATTGCATGCCGAGTTCCTACCATCTCGTAAATCTGGTGGGAAATAAACATAATCGCAGACGATTATAACTACGCCGTAGCAGCTTAGTGCTACCGTTCTACCGGGTTTCTCCCATGAATCTGGATAGAACGTCGACTAGTGGGATAGCCTAAACTGAATGCCTGCTACAGTAAAGGCGAACTTTTAGCAGGATAGCCTTTGAAGTACCCTGCCTGATGGAGACTGCCAGAGGCGATACTTAGAGATCAGGACAAGCATGTAGATATCTGTGTGGAATGTTTTCGGACGCGGGTTCGACTCCCGCCGCCTCCACCATTTTTTTGAATAATTACAGTTTATTATAAGTCATGCTTTTATTCGGTAAATCATCCAACAAAAACCCAAATTGACGACTATGTCAATTTGGGTTTTTATTTTAAGGGGTGAATTGTCGAATGCTTTCATTCGGCACCTCCTAAATCCATCAAATTGTGGTTTATACCCACTGGCTCCAAAGCATACTCACTATGGATGACATCCGAATGGAATTTGCAGAGGATGTCGGATCAAATCGTGTGAATGACCTACCCTGTTCTCATGCTCCTTATTTTAGCAAAATAGCCTAGGCTAAAATACTTAGGGGCGCTATTTTAGTCAAATCGCTTGACTCCTTCCTCGATTCTCGTTATTTTAGATTAAAGCATTATGTTAAAATAAAGGGAATTCTTATTTTAAGACGGGTTCAACCGATGAAACGAGAGATTCAGGGACAATACGTTACGATTTCAACCGTGGGAGAAAAGGCCCGGGCCTTTATCCCTGCCCCACTACCGCCGAATCCTTCCATTGAGTGGACGCCGGAGTTGCGTAGCAAATTCGACCATGCGCTACTCGCGCTCGGGAGACTGGACAGCATCTCGACCTTTTTACCAGACATTTCCCTATTTCTTTACATGTATGTTCGTAAAGAGGCGGTTCTTTCCTCCATGATCGAGGGAACGCAGTCGTCGCTTTCCGATCTCTTGCTTTTTGAACTGGATATGGAGCCTGGTGTACCGCTGGACGATGTGCGTGAGGTCAGCAATAATGTGGCGGCCCTGGATTATGGACTGAAGCGACTTGCCGAAGGGTTGCCCTTGTCCCTCCGCCTGATCAAAGACATGCATGCTGTATTGCTTTCCAAGGGGAGGGGCGCTAACCAGACCCCCGGTCAATTTCGCAGAACCCAGAATTGGATCGGCGGCACCCGGCCCGGCAATGCAGCCTTTGTTCCGCCGCCGGCTGAGCAAGTGTTGGATTGTTTGGGTAAATTGGAGTTGTTTCTGCATGACCAGCCGGAACCCACCCCTGCCCTGCTCAAGGCCGCATTGGCCCATGTGCAGTTCGAAACCATCCATCCGTTTTTAGATGGTAACGGTCGCTTAGGCCGCCTGTTGATCACACTTTTATTGTGTGAACAAAAAATGCTTCGGGAGCCGATGCTTTATCTGAGCCTATATTTCAAAACACACAGGCAATATTATTACGAGCTGCTCAATGAAATTCGTTTAAGCGGAAACTGGGAGGCCTGGCTCGATTTCTTCGCCGAGGCAGTCATCGTCACTGCTACCCAGGCAGTGGACACCGCCAGGCAGCTCGTAGATCTTGCCAATGAAGACCGAGACAGAATCAGTGGACTTGGCCGGGCGGCAGCGTCATCTTTGACCGTGCATCAAACCTTGATGGGTCGCCCAATCACGGCTTCCAAGTGGCTGGTAGAAAAAACAGGTATCACCCCGGCGACGGTTAACAAATCCCTGGAACATCTGGAACGGTTGGGGATTGTCCGTGAACTGACATCCCGCAAGCGAAATCGGATTTTCAGTTATGCAGGATATCTAGAAATCATGAACCAAGGGACGGAGTTGCCTGACTGACAGGACAATAAGTACCTGTCCCCTTTATTCTGGAAGGAAGGGCGCGGCTTTTTGTATAGAGTTCGGTTGGGTGTACGACAAAATCGGTTTGCTTGGGGGATATTCGGTAAACCGCTGCAAACCCTTGTGGCTGTGAGGACTAACGTAGGTTCGACTCCCGCCGCCTCCACGATTAACCAATCGTTTTTGTTACATTATTACTCGTGTGCGGAGGATCAAAAATCTGTGCAAAAGTAGATCAATGAAAAGCCCGGTCCGCATATGCGGATTGGGTTTCGTCATTTGGCCCCAACCCATTCCTCCATGAATCCGTAAATGGGGGTTGGGTTTCGTCATTCTGCCACAATCCATCCTCCCATGAAATACCTGCCGTTCCTCTACATCGAGGGAATTTCGTGCATCCCAAGAAGTTAGATCCACGATTTGGGTTATTTTTCGCATCTCGGACAACACCCGCTATTCCTCTGAACCAAGATGATCTCAGCAAGCAAATAACGAAAAAAATTGTTAATAGAACCAATAGCATCGAAACAAAAGGGCTGACAATCAGAAGAGACCCCATAAAATCCCCCAGATTTCTGCGGTTTGTTACCATAAAAGAGCCATCACCAATTGTTTACATCTGATATATCCTCGGTCAGTTAAGAAATAACATGAGGGGATTTTACAAAAAATGACTGTTTCTATCACTTGGTCGTACATTCAGCACTCTTGATAAGGAACGATTACCCATTTTTCGGGCGCCTATGGATCGGTGAATCCGTCGGCGGTTACTCCCATGGCTTTCAAATACCCCTTTTGAAACGGCTTCAAGTTGTGCTTAGCATGGGTCTTCGACACCGAAAAAGTCAATCACGCAAAATCAAGAGGAGAGTATGGTGCCGCTGACTTAAATTAAAATGCATACTCAGACATGAATAAAAGCACTTTCCTATTTTCCCGTGCTGTACCCGTTCATTTTTCGCATTCTGGATGTATTCAGGGAAAGCCTGGAATTCTGGGCGAACTGCTGGGGTGTATCCTCCCCCGCCAATCGGTGCGAATAGCTATGGACTTCAGTTCACTTGATGACTTTATCAAACTTTGCGATTGCGGTATAAACTCTCAGCAGACCTTGAAAATAATTTGAGTCAACCGAAAGGAACCCCATGAATGACCAACCAAACCTTGCCGAATGCTCTGACGATACCAAAAAAATCACGGTTCATTTACCTTGCCAGTTGGCTGAGCGTGCTGAAAGATACGCCAAGGAAAACGGCAATACCATCACCGGTGTCGTAATAGAGGCTCTGGATACATTTTTGAGAGGGGAAAAGCTGGATGTGTCTGGGTGGTAAGGTAAGGCGGAATTGAATCGTACACAGAAACTCCAGCAGATGGATATCCAGGGCCGTTTCCCACCCCACCAGGTAAGAATCACACAGCGCAGATTGACCTGAAGTGGTCCCGGTGGAGCTAGAGCAGGCAAAGATTTGCGGCGATGGAAATCACTCAAGGGAAGGAGGCCTCAGCCATGGCCCCTCCGGGGACCATGCTGGAGAGCGGGGATCAGGAAATGGCCCGGTCTTCGATTGGCCTCACTGAAAAGGTCTGTCCAACACCCCCAGGATCGGTTATAAGCTTACCCACGATTCTTGCCCACTTTTGCGGTATAATCAGGTGGGATGAATATAATATTCGTATTATTTACAGTGGTTTGGATTGTGTGAGGTTGACCGGTGACGACTCCCGCCGCCTCCACCACCAATTAAATTTCTATTTATCTAACATTTTCAGGGAATTGGGAACCGTGACAATTCCCTGCTTTGCGTTTGGGATCACTTTCTCACCGCTGTAGGCCTCGCATCGACTCCAGATCCGGTGATTCACTACCCTCCTCTTAAATGAATACTCGAAGTGGATGCATTGGCCGTAAAGCCCGTCCCGTCCGGAAATATGCTAAAGCAGTTCAAACAACAATTGAAGGCTTTGGCGGGCGATATCTTCTTATATGGAGAGTACCGGTCAATTATCCGTTTTGGAATTTCATTATCACTTCCAAACACATCCATCATCTTTGCTACGACTCCGTTGGTAACGAATGGTTACCGAGGCCTTGTTGACTGCGCTGATCGTCTGTGCCATTTCTTGATATCTGTTCCAAACCTGTCGATGCAGAAAACAGCGTTCTTTTCAAATTTCCAAAAATTAGGATTCAGCTTCCATGACAAAAATCGCCCATACGTTCACCCATTGGTACGGCAAAACCATATTGGACCGTCCTGTTGTTGTTCTGTTATGTTTAGTCGTTATCATCGCTGTATTGGGGTACAACACCAAGGACTTCCGGATTGACGCATCTGCGGATGCCCTGTTGATAGAAAATGACAAGGACTTACGCTACGCCCGCCAGATCAGCGAACGGTATGGTGTGTATGATTTTTTGTTTATGTCCTTCACGCCCAAAAATGATGACCTGCTGGCGCAGAACAGCCTTGAAACCTTAGGCCGTTTGCGAAAGGAGCTGACCGAACTGGATTGGGTGGATTCGGTTCTCACCATACTGGATGTACCCCTGCTGGAAAGCCCGCCCGTTTCTTATGAAGACATCTCCAATGATCTTCCTAACCTGAGCTCACCCACCATTGATAAAAACCTGGCCCGAACCGAGTTGAAGGAAAGCCCTTTCTATCGGGATTTATTGGTCAGCCCAGATCTGCGTACCACGGCCCTTGTCGTCAATCTGAAATCCGACCCGATTTATAACGATTTAATTGCCACGCGGAATGGCTATCTGGATCAAAAGGCCCAGGATCGATTATCTCAAGAAGATGCCGCGCAACTCAACGCCGTGGTAGATAAAATCCGTACCCGCCAAATCCGGATGAATGACATCCAGCATAAAAACATCGCAGCGATTCGGGAGATCATGGATCAATACCGATCGCAGGCCCAGCTCTTTCTGGGCGGCATCAGCATGATTGCAGACGATATGATCACGTTTATAAAAAATGATCTTAAAATGTTCGGCGTGGGGGTATTCTTACTCCTTTTTCTCATGCTGGGAATCATCTTTAAGAACTTTCGCTGGATTATGATGCCCATGCTCTGCTGCTTTCTGTCCGTCATTTGCATGATGGGTGTATTGGGCACTTTCGACTGGGATGTGACGGTGATTTCCTCCAATTTTGTGTCCCTGCAGTTGATCATCACCCTGGCTATTGTGGTCCATCTAGTGGTGCGATATCGCGAGTTTCAGCTGACGCTTCCCCAGGCCGACCACCGCACACTTGTCAAGGAGACCATCCGCACCAAGTTCGTCCCTTGCCTTTATGCGGCCCTGACCACCATTGCCGGCTTCGGCTCCCTGTTGCTATGCGACATCAAGCCCGTCATTCATTTCGGATGGATGATGAGCATCGGTATTCTATTATCGTTGGGCCTGACGTTTTTATTGTTTCCCTCCGGCCTCATGCTACTCAAACAGCCGAATCCGCCAACGGAGCCAAAGTATTTCAGATTTTCCCTAACCGGTTTTTTAGCTCGGTTCACCGAATCCCATGGCAAGATGATTTTGATTATCACCGGCATTTGTTCGGTTTTAGCCGTGATGGGCATCTACCGTCTACAAGTGGAAAACAGCTTTATCGATTATTTTAAAAAATCCACCGAAATCTATCAGGGCATGGCGGCCATTGATCAGCAATTGGGCGGCACCACCCCTTTGGATGTAATCATCCAATTCGAATCCATTGACCTGGAAGCTGAATTTGCTCAGGAAGATGAGGAATTTTTCGACCCTTTTGATGATGCGACCAAAGAAGAAGATTACAATAAATACTGGTTCATGGATGATCGCATGGAAATGGTTGAGAAAGTTCATGATTATCTCGATGCGCTTCCAGAGACAGGCAAGGTGCTCTCTTTGGGAACGTTGCTGAAGATTGGGCGCAGACTCAACGACGGCCAGTCATTGGACAGCATCGAAATGGCGGTGCTTTACACCAAGGTGCCCGACGAGTACAAAGACCTTATCTTGTTCCCGTTTGTTTCCTTTGAGAACAGTGAAGCTCGCTTTGCCCTGCGAATCATTGATTCGATGAAATCGTTAAAGCGCAACGACTTACTCAAGAAAATAGAGCATGATCTTGTTCACCAATTAAAAATAGAAACGGACAAGGTGAAACTGTCAGGAACCATGGTGTTGTATAACAACATGCTGCAAAGCCTTTTCGCATCCCAGATCAAAACCCTGGGTTTTGTGGCGCTGGCATTGCTGGTGATGTTTCTTTTACTTTTTCGTTCGATAAAAGTGGCTTTGATCGCGCTTTTCCCCAATCTTTTTTCAGCCGGCGCAGTTCTGGGCGTGATGGGGTGGATGAACATTCCTTTGGACATGATGACGATTACCATTGCGGCCATCAGCATCGGTATTGCCGTGGACGACACCATTCATTATATTTACAGGTTCCGGAAGGAGATTATAACCGATGGCGATTACTATAAAACCCTCCACCGCTGTCATAACACCATCGGCCATGCCATGTATTACACCTCTGTGACTATCATTATCGGCTTTTCGATTTTGACTCTCTCCAACTTCTGGCCCACTATTTACTTCGGGCTATTTACCAGCATGGCTATGTTAATCGCCCTCATTGCCGCTCTGACCTTGCTGCCGCAGCTTCTGGTTTTATTTAAACCATTTGGCCCGGATGCCAGAAGCAGCGCTTAAATGGGCATGGGCTAAGCAAACCCTTGAGGATTGCCGCGATCGGTAAGGTCGTTTTCAATCTTCATAGAGCCCTTGACATCAGTAAATTCCAAATCAGGAGTTCGGGTATAGTGACACCGGCACAACATCCTATTCTATAACCGGGGTGCCCCGCACCGAGAACTCTGCCGGTACCCCCACCACTTCTCCTCCTTAATGAATCTGGAATCCATAGGCCGAGTAACAACAATCAAGATGGAATCAATTGATTCCCGGACGTACGATTGGTTAGATGTTCTGGGTGATACCGTTCCAGACAATTTGAATACCGTGAAAAAACAGTGAGGCAGGTAAAATGTGCTTGGGCAGGTTGTTGATGTGACTCAGGGGAATAGGATGGGAGTAGAATTTTTTTGGTGGTTGCGGTCTTGGTCTGTGTGGAGCACCGCCAAGATTTGAATGACCATTATTCCATCATCCACTTTTCGGCTTCGTCCATCGTCCTAAAAACATTGATTGGTGTCTTACTGTTTGATGACAACTCAAACATGCGGGATAGTCCGTACTCAAAATCACGACTTACCAAAAAAGCCACTTTGACATCATTTATCCCTGAAGGGAAATTTAAGGAATATTGTGCCATCTCAAAGACAGTCTCAGATTTCAGAGAAGATAGATCGGCATCTCTGAAATCCCATAGCCTCCCCATCCCTTCCCGATACCTGTTGTCAGCTACAGCCAAATCAAATGCACTAAGAATTGCCTTTTGGCTTAACTGTCCCGAAAGCTTGATATAGGCTATATTTTTTTCTTTATCTATGCACAGATTCATGTATTTTACTTTCGAGATATAACCCACTAACACTTATTCGATGTGATTTCAAGATTCGAAGAGGCTCAATAATGAAATATCTGAAGGCGTTTAAGTCATTTTCTTGGGTAGCAATGGTGCAGCAGGGCAGTTCTAAACTCTTATTATTATGGCATCACGGAAGGTTAGACGCCCACCGCCTCTACAATTTTATCTTAATGTATTAATGTGGATTTTTATCATTTTACAGTAGCACATACCGTTATCAGAGTACTATGACTTTTGAAGTTGATCGCATCAATCGTTCCCCACAAATGAACAAGGGGCCAGAAATAGCCCCTTGTCCGTGGTACGTAAAGAACAACTGTTAGGTTGCCGTCACCAGTCAGATTAGCATGGCCCATGCCAACAATCCTGATCGAGGCATAGGCCTCAGTATTCTTAGATATTATGGATTCTCAGCAAAGCACACCTGATCTGAACTGTACGCTTTTGTCTACGCTTGAGTGATACCCGTGTGTAATCGATTTCGTCTACGTGTATACATCGATACAAGCCGAGCTGACATCTGCATCCTGTCTATTCCCCCGGGTATTATTTCCACCCCGCCTTCCGGGCATTCGCCTTGATCGTTTGGATCAAAGGCCCCCAGATCTCTTGATAGGTTTTCGTGTATGCTTCCTTCTCGTCGGCATCTCCGTCACCGTACCCTTCGGGAATCAAACTTTTTGTGGCTTCTTGCGCTGCCTTTACGACATCCTTTTCGGTAAGGCGCGTAAGGTTTTTTAATCTGTCACCCGCCTTTTGTCGGGCAAGGACCCGCATTCCGGAATTGGGTGTGATAGAGGCGTGCATACAACCCTTCCTGTTCCAGGAGCTGCTCGTGAGCGGAACGGTTATCAAAGCGGTGGGCCCGTTCGACGATACGGCCATGATCCAATACCAGGATGACATCTGCATCCAGAATGGTGCTGAGCCGGTGGGCAATCACCAGGCTGGTGCGCCCTTTCATGATCCTTTCCAGGGCCTCCTGAATAAGGGCCTCGCTATGGCTGTCGAGACTGCTGGTGGCTTCGTCCAGCACCAGGATGCGCGGGTTTTTGAGAATGACCCGGGCAATCGCAATTCGTTGCTTTTCACCCCCGCTCAACCGATAGCCCCTGGCACCCACCACCGTGTCGTATCCATCCGGCAGGCCGGTGATGAAGTCGTGAATATTGGCCGTCCGACAAGCGGCTTCGATGTCGACCTGGGAGGCCTGGGGTGCCGCATAGAGAAGGTTCGTCTTGAGCGTGTCGTTAAATAGGTAGGGTTCCTGGGTGACCATGCCGATGGCTCTGGCCAGAGAGACCTGAGACACATCTCGCAGATCATGCCCGTCCAGGCGAATGGTGCCGGCCGTTGGATCGTAGAGGCGTGGCAACAGGTAGGTGATGGTGGTTTTTCCGGCACCGCTTGGCCCGACCAGGGCCGCCAATTCACCGGGCCGGATGGCAAAGCTCACGGCCTCCAGTGCCATTTGGCGGCTTGGCTGTTCGTCTGCAATCGATGCCGCTGGGGCAGGTGCGACGGTCTGCCGATCTCCTTTTTTCTCCAACAAACCCGAAGCGCTATCGCCATCTGCCGTGTAGCTGAAGCTGACATCATCGAACGTGACCTCGCCTGTGACATCTGGCAGCGTGATCGCATCCGGCTGATCCTGGATTTCGACCGGGAGATCCAGCACCTCGAAGACACGCTCAAAGCTGACCATGCTGGTGGCAAACTCAACATGGGCATTGCTGATGGAACTCAGCGGGCCATAGAGTTGGGTCAGGTAGGCGCCAAAGGCCACAATCGTCCCCACGGTGAAAACACCCCGTAAAATCATGTGCCCGCCCAGCCAGAACACCATGGCCGTTCCGACGGCGCTGATCAGGCCCAAGCCCATGAAAAACCAGCGTCCCACCATGGCCGATCGAACGCCGATGTCGGCCACGGCCGCGCTGCGCCGGTGGAACCGATCTCCCTCGTCGCTTTGTCGTCCAAACAACTTGACCAGCAGGGCCCCGTCGATGTTTAGGGTCTCTTGCATGAGGACATTCATCCTGGCGTTCAACTCCATGCTCTTCCGGCGGATGTGGCGCAACTTTCGTCCGACCCGCCGGGTTGGCGCCAAAAACAAGGGCACGATAGCAATGCTCAAGAGGGTCAGACGCCACTCCAAGGAGAACATGATGCTCACGGTGGCGACAACGGTTACGATATTGGTTACGATATTGATAAAGGTGCCTGTCAGGGCCCGCTGGGCGCCCACCACATCGTTGTTTAGCCGGCTGATCAGCGCCCCGGTTTTGGTGTGGGTAAAAAAGCGCAGGCCCATCCGCTGCATGTGGTTGAACAGCGCATTGCGCAGATCGGCGATCAGGCCCTCGCCAATGGTCGCACTGAGGTATCGCTGCCCGAAACCGATGGCCGCGCTGAGCAGAGGTATGCCGATCATGCCCAACGCCAGCCAATTGAGCCGGGTCGTGTCTGCGTTGATGATGGCGTTGTCGATCAGGTCCCGATAGAGCAAAGGGGGGATCAAGCTCAGACCGGTAATGGCAAAGATGGTCGTCAATAAACCCAAAACTTTCAGTCGATAGGGCTTTGCGTATCCCCACACGCGTCGAAACAAGGTCCAGCTGATCTGGGGGCGATCCCGTTCATCGTCGTAGCGTACATATGCCCACCAGCCGGTGCCGATATTCTGTCGCATATTTTTAACCCCTATTTTGAACCGCGATAGCGAGCGAACTGGAAGTCGATTTTTATCCATACGGTAAACCCTCCCCGCAGTTTGCCGCGGGGAGGGTTCAATCGGTTCCTATTGCCCATTCAATATGGTTACCCTAACCACTTGCCCACTGTCTGTAAATCCCCGGCGGGCAAACAGGTTCGTGCAAGCGGGGGTGCGCCATTTAATGTTGGGGAAATGGTGTGAAGGAAGGCTGTGGATGGAAAGACGACACGCCTTGTCGTTTGACAGTTCGGGACTGGACGCATATTTTCCGTATATACTCATCCACAGCGGGCCGCAGCGTTTGAAATAATCGGAATGCATAGAAAGGGAGAAGCGATGACCGTTGATGATTTTGTAAAAAGCGTAGCCGCTGAAAGGCCGCCACCGGGACTGTCGGAAACGCTCACATCCTTGTGGTGGGATAAAAAGGGAAACTGGGATAGGGCGCATGCCATCGCCCAGGAGATTCCAACCGTCCAGGGCAGTGCCGTACATGCCTACCTGCACCGCGAAGAGGGCGTCTTGTGGAACGCTGACTACTGGTATTCCCGCGCCGGGCGGCAGCGTCCGGACATCACACTTGAAGCGGAGTGGCGACGATTGGTTGAGGAGATGCTCGGGGAAGCCCAGGCATAAGCGCCAATCATCACGATACCTGCATCGACACCTATTCGTGAGCCGATAGATGGGCGGTTGCCGGATCGCAGCTCAGTTTTTCAAAATCTGCCGAGAGGGCATTGATCCGTCCCAGCAGGTATGACCGCTGGGAGGATGTCAGGGAACGTTCTATTTTTGCCAGCAGCTTGAGGGTAAGATCCGTGTTGACGTCGATATTGTTTTGATAATGCGCGGATCTGCGTTGATCTATATTCACCAGCAGGTCAATGAATGCACCCTTGAAATCCGGGTTATCTTGACGTCTTGCCAGCAAGTTTCTCAATTCAGCTGTGACGCGCTGCCGATGGTCCAATCCGTCTGCGGCCAAGGGCCTAATTTCATCGCTCCAGTCAGCTACCGCCTGCTTCTGTAACGGGGTGATCTGGGAAAACCATCGCTTGATGCGCTTGATCATTTTTTTGTTGCGCTTTTGTTCCAGCTGGTCCAACCGAATATCCACGTATTCCGCTTTGAAGGTGTTGTTGCGCTGCTCGACATTTTCAAACAGCTCAGCAATCTGTCCACTGGATGCGGTTGCCAATATATCCGCCATTTCCGGCCCGATCTGCATCTTTATCACCCGCCAAAGGTCATTCAACCGGCCAGCATAGGCGTTCAATCGCTCGACGCTCAGCGGTAGGTGGGGATCGTCTAAATCGGAGGCCAAGTCCTTCAGCGTTCGGGTATACGCCGGAAGCTGGGTGTGGCAGTGCCAGTCCAACGCGTGTATCAGGCGTTTGTCCAGAAAACGGCGCTGTTCCTGGTTCAAGGAGATATAGTCGTCCACGTACCAGGGAATCAGCCAGTCCAGATTTGGGTAGGTCATTCGAAGGCTGCACCCCGAGACCCCGATCATGAGCAAAATTATCAGGATACACCGTTTCATTGTCTTAAGATAAACGGGGACTGATATTTATCAACCGGAGGATCCATCACCCTGCAGAAAAAAATGGCTCGCATAGCTGCAATGAAGACGGGCGCCCTGTTTTTTCCATCACGTGTGGACGCCTTTCGGTTAAGGGGTGTTTCCCGTGCGCTTGCGCTGATCCCTCAACGCTTTGATGTGCCTGGCCGGATAAACCCCGGCGGGGCAAACCCGGCTGCAGGCCAGAGCGCGCTGGCATAAGGGTTCGCCATCCGGAGCGGCCGCGAGCGTCAGCAGGTCGTTTTCCGTGGACGGATTCTTTTTCATCTCCTGGTTGACGGCCGAGAGTACGGCGGGCCCCAAAAAGCCCTTGTTTTTACGCGCCACCGGGCAAGCGCATACACAGCATCCACACTCGATGCAGTTTTCAAATCTGGTGACCGTTTGACCGCGGCCACTCAAGAGGAGATCATGGTTATCCCTTTTTTCGTCAGGCTGCAGGCAGGACCAATCCGGTTGCATGAATTGAAACATCGCACTGCGCACCGTCACCAGGTCGCCGATGCGCTCAAAACAGCGCAGCGGCTCCAGCGTGATGGCCGGGGTCCCTAAATCAGCGAGTTTGGTCTTGCAGGCCAGGCGTTCCACGCCGTTGATGGTGCACGCACATGTGCCGCATGAGGCATGATGGCAGGCGCGCCGATACATCAGGGAGGGCTCTTGATGGATGCGTATCTGTTCCAGGGCATCCAAAACGGTCCAATCGGGGGCCGGTGCCAATTCATAAGCAATGAATGCCGGCGGGTCGATGATACCCGGCTTGAATCGTGATATTTTGATCTGAATGCTGTGCATGAGAATTGCTCATTGAAAAAATCGTCGATAATGATGCAGGACCGTATGCTCGGTCGTGCAGGGAATTTCCCGACCAGTTTTGGCGCACACCCTGTCGACCACCTTTTCGGCCATCGCCCGCATGGTGGTGGCTTTCCCGCCAACCACCGACAGCAGCCCTTGCATGCCATCCGTTTTAGCATGGTCGATGACCTCCGAAGCGCGGCTGATCCTGGTCGGATCCGCTTCGGTATCGCTGACCAGCAGCGGGCGGGACGCACTCCAGGCCGCAACCACGGGCAGTTGGGCGAGCTGCGGCAGCATCTGCGAACACAGATTGATCATCTGCCGGACATGGTCGGCGGGCAGCATCACCTCATCAGGGTCATCCGCAATCCAGGCGGAGGTTCCTAAAATGCTCTGGTTGCGCTGGGGAACGACAATGTCCCCTTCGCCGGCGGGGTGAAGCCGATTGATCACCATACCGGTAAGCCGCGGCTGCATGCTGACCATGACACCCGGTGACGGCTTCATGGGTAGATTGATGTTGAGCAGGGCAGCGATTTGGCCGGCCCATGGACCCGTCGCATTGATCACCATATCCGCTTTTTCGACATAGGCCGTTTGGCGCTGATGATCCCTGACGTCCACACCGGTAATAATTCCATCCTTGGCAAGCAATCCCACGACCTCCGAAAAAGGGCGGATGTCGGCACCGTTGACCCGGGCCGAGGCAAAAAAGTGCATGGCCAGACGCCAGGCGTCCATGGTGGCGTCAGGCACCTGCACCGCCGCTTTGATGGTGGGCGACAATTCGGGTTCCATGGACCGCGCTTCGTCGGCGCTCAGCTCTCGACAGGGAATGCCGGCTGCTTTGCAGTTCAGGAGAAATTGCGCATAGTGGGCCATGTCCGTATCGTCGAGCGCAACGAACAAACCGTCATTCTGCTCCAGCGCTTGCGGTGCGATGGTCCGCAGGATGCGGTTTTCCGCCATGCACTCAGCCGCTGTTGCGACATCGTGCAACGCATAGCGGGCACCGCTGTGCAGCAAGCCATGGTGTCTGCCGGTGCTGCCGCAGCACAGCTCGCCTTTTTCCACCACCACGACGGTAAACCCCCTGAGGGCCAAATCGTGGGCGATCGCACCGCCAATCCCGCCTCCGATGATGATAATTTTTTCCATCGTGTCTCTCGCAATAAAATCTCAGCAAAGTGAGAAGTCACTGACGCTTCAACCATACCGCCCGGTTTTGCTTAAACTATCCGGCGAGGGGATGCCTTGCCCAGATGTTGCTTCCGGCTGGCTGCAGGACCATCCCGAGATCGCTATCCTGCCGTTCGTCAACACGTAGACATATAGTGAAAAAGTGTGGATGACAACCCTTGCCCACCTGAACGTTAGCTTTATCGCCGATCTCACCCTCGATTATCGATGAAGGGACAAGGGCTCGTCTCGATCTCGCCTGAAAAATAGGAAAAATAATTCTTAAGCATTGGGTATTTCTCCACTCGATCACCCCACCTGTTTTTTATATTTATTTTCAACATTATGATAACACTCAGTTTTCAAAATTTGCATGATTTTTGCTTTACCCTATAAATACCGCCACCGGCCAATGTGGTCCGGCAGCTGTCTTCAGCGAGGTCCGATGGCTGCGCAATGCGTCGGCATGCAATGAGTTCGATCGAATATGGACTGAACGGGAAAGGTCAACAATGACACGATTCGCCGGCTTGGAAAGGCGCTCCGGGCAAAATCGTCGCGAGCAGGAACGCTCTGCGTTCAAAAAATTATATGTCAAAGGGGTACGTGTATCCGTAAGGCGTGCAGAGGACCGCCAGCGCATCGTCGCCCTGGATCATTACCAACCATCCCTGTTCATCGGCATAATGATTGTCCTGTGCCTGAGCCTGTTGGATGCGCTGCTCACCTTGATCCTGATCGCCCAGGGGGCCAGGGAACTCAACCCGGTGATGCAGTACTACCTCAGCCATGGGCCACAGGTATTTCTTCTCGCAAAGTACGGCCTCACCGCATTTTCGGTGCTCATCATCGTGCTGCTCAAGGAATCCCTTATCACACGCTACCGTTTAAGCACCGGCATACTCCTGCATGTGTTTACTGCATTTTTCGGCAGTGTGGTAATCTGGGAGTTCTATCTTTTATCCGTTTATTGATCGATGCGGCCACTTCTCCCCGCCAACCCGTTTCATCGCCCATATGCCATTCTCATCGTCCATGCCCGGCTGCCCGGCCTTGGCGGAATCCAACCCTGTCTTGACAAATGAGTTGATCTCGGACAACAAAATAGTATCCATTTATTGAATCTCATTCATCCCCTGGATTTTCTATCTTTCGCTTTCAGTCGGACGCGTGCAGGCAAACCCTTTGCCGATAACCTTTTTTCGATTCGCCGAGGAGGGCACATGCCGAGTTTATCATTCAAGGGCCTTTAGATTGGACTGGCCACGCTGGGTTGCGGTATCGGTCTCTATTTTAACGCACCATCGAGCCAGGCTGCCCCCATACCGGGGATGGATCCAGCCGGATACCCCGCACCGATTTTTGGTACACCGGCTTACAAAAACTATATCCAGGCCCTGATGAAGGAATTTCCGGACAATTTTCCGCCATCGCTCTTACAGGTGCCCGCAACCAACCTGGACAACCTGAAGGAAAATCTGTGGGAGTCCATCTTTACCTATGTCCGCACCGATTGTCAGCGCTGCCATGTGGGGGTCAAGGGCCGTGACAAACGCGGCGACTACCGGGGCATGGGATGCGCCGCCTGCCATATCCCCTACAACAATGCCGGGCTCTACGAGGGGGGCGACCCCAGCGCCAAGCGGGACGAAACCGGACACGCCATGGTTCATTCGATCCAGTCGTCGCGCAAGGCCAAGGTCGTGGTCAACGATACGGTCTACTCGGGCATTCCCCATGAAACCTGCGTCTCCTGCCACAACCGGGGCAAGCGCATCGGGGTCTCCTTTCAGGGACTGATGGAGTTTCCCTACGGCAGCCCCTATACTGACAAGGGTGAGAAACAGCCCCAGCTGCACTCCAAATTTTACCAGTTTATCCAGGACGACGTGCACCATCGGCTCAAATCCAGAGAAGGCAACCCGGAAGGCGGTCTGCTTTGCCAGGACTGCCACACCACCGCCGCCATGCACGGCAACGGCAACATTACCGGAACCTTGCTGGCCAACGTGGAGATCGAGTGTTCGGACTGCCACGGCACGGCGGCCTATTATCCCTGGGAACTGCCGCTGGGATGGGGCGATGAATTCGGCCAAGAACTCGACATGGCCATACCCAGAGGGGTGGCTGCGGAACCGCTGTCCACCCACAAACGATTCAATACGAGTTATGACGCCAAGGACGGCTATCTGCTCACCGCCCGGGGCAATCCCTTCAACAACGTGGTCCGCGACGGCGACAAGGTGCTGGTCCATTCGGACTCCGGCCTGGACTTCGAGGTGCCGGCCCTCAAGTCGTTGGCCCTGTCCCGGAAGTGGAAAAACCCGGCCAGGGCGATTTCGGCTAAAATCCAGGCCAGCAAGCACATGGACACCCTCGAATGCTACGGGTGCCATTCCGCCTGGGCCCCCCAGTGCAACGGCTGCCACGTCAAGGTGGACTTTTCCGGGGACAAGCAGGCCACCGACTGGGTGGCCAGCGGCAACACCCATTTCGCCAACGGCCACACGGCTGAATCCATGCGGGGTGTCGCACCCCCGGTGGCCGCCGGTGTTGCATCCGGTAACACCAGTGAAAACCGCACCTATCTGCGCTGGGAAGATCCCGTATTGGGCATCAACGGCGAGGGACGGGTCAGCCCGATCATCCCCGGCTGCCAACAAATCACCACCGTGATCGCCCCGGATGGCGAAGTACTGGTGAACAACAAGATCTGGCGAACGACCGCAGGCGTGGAAGGCGGCGGAGACCCGGGGCAACGGGGTCTGGACATGGCACCGGCGGCCCCCCATACCGTGGACTGGCGGGCCCGTGAGTGCACCTCCTGCCATGCCCAGACCAAAGCCTTAGGCTACGGCACGCACGACGGCCGCTATCTCAAAGGCTATGTAGACGGCATTTACGTCGACATCATGAACGAGAAGGGCGAACTGGTCACCAAGACCGCACAGTATCAGATCAGCCCGATTCCCGATCTGCCCATGGATCTCGACAATGTCGTCAACCGGGACGGCCAGCAACTCCAGACCGTGGGGCATCACTGGCCCCTGGACGGGCCGCTGCCCCAGGAGGTCCGGGATAACATGGAACGCCAGGGCGTCTGCCTATCCTGCCACCAGGAGATCCCGGAGGGTCGTTTCGTCTATCGCATCATCTCCAAGCTGGCCGATGCACTGGGCATGATCCCCGCCACGGACGCCGAGCACCAGAAGCTGATCGGCAAAGGCATGTTCTTTGCAGCCAATCTCCAGATCTTCGGCCCCCTTGTCGGCATCGTAGTCGTTCTGCTCTTCGTCGTGGTGGTAAGGAGAACCACCTGTATTCAACGGCAGGATATCTGTTTTTATTTAGAATAATGTCTTTTTTTCCGATTCTTTACACAACCTTTCTTTGGTCTTATAGTTGTCAAATGCAAAAACTGTGATCATCCACCTCGTTGGTAAGGGAGACTATCTTGAGCGGACAAATTTTCTATCGCGAACGACAGAAGGTCAAAGACGGTTCAAAGACCCCGCGCTTTAGAATTGCGGCGGTCGCCGGCGTTGATCTCAAAGTGTATGCGGATCATCTTCGAATGGGCGAACTTAAGCAGCTTGCCGACGCCACCGGCGCGGGCCTGGTGGAACTCAAGGGCGGTGGCGGCAAGAAAAAACACGAAAAAAAATAGCAGGAAGGAGGAACCATGCCTCTGGTCAGGGACAAGGACGGCAAGCGCCTGCACGTAAAAAGCCGGCTCATGGGCGAGAGTCTGGTAAGCAAGGAATTTATCGACAACCTGGACGTCGCACCCCAGGAGCGGCTATATCCGGATGTGGCGGTGATGAAAATAGGCGGCCAGTCCATATGCGACCGGGGGGTCAAGGCGCTGCCCGCCATCTTGAAGGAGATCGTCAGCATCCGCCGGCAGCACAAGATGTTGCTTACCACCGGCGGCGGCACCCGCAGCCGCCACATATACACCATCGGCCTGGAGATGGGCATGCCCACGGGCATCATCGCCAAGTTCGGCAGTATGATTTCCGAGCAGAATGCACTCATGGTGGCCACGCTGCTTTCTCCCTGGGGCGGCATTAAGATGTCCCATTCGGACATCGTCAAGCTTCCCACTTACTTTGCCGAGGGCATCATTCCGGTGATGCACGGCATGCCGCCGTATGATTATTTTGCCATCAAACCCAAAACCGGCCGCATTCCGATTCACCGCACCGACGTGGGGTTGATCATTCTGGCCGACCTGATCGGGTCAAAAACCATCCTTTTCGTCAAAGATGAGGACGGATTGTACACGGCTGACCCCAAAAAACATCCCGATTCCGAATTCATACCTGAGATTGGTGCGAAGGACCTGATGGAAAAAGACCTGGATGACCTGGTCATCGAGCGCCCCTGTTTAGAAATCATTCAGAACAGCGAAGTGATCGATCGGGTCCAGATCATCAACGGCCTGGTTCCGGGCAACATCACCCGGGCCATGAACGGCGAGCACGTGGGTACCTTCATTTATCGCCAGTAGCCCTTGCGACATGAATGATGGCCGGCCCGGAGAGCGCCCGGGCACCGATGTAAATATCCGCCGCACTGCGCTGCCGCCTGTCCATCCGGTATTGGACAACGCTGGACCGCGGAGGCAATGGTAACAATAGGGATCGCCGGGCTAAAGGGTCGCTGGTAGGTCAACACTATTGCTAACTTCTAACCAATATGATAAATTTTCGGAATTCAACGCAATCCTCTCCTGATTAATTTTAACCAACGGTGCCAGCCATGCCCGATACAACAAGTCAATCAAAAAAAAATGAGGCGCCCTTGTGCTATTCCAGCGAAGAGGCACGGACCGTGCTGGATTCCCTTTCCGCCCACATTGCCATCATGGATGAAACCGGCGTAATCCTGGATACCAATCACGCCTGGCGCTACTTTGCGCTAAAAAGCGGGATGCCCGCGGACTACGACGCCATCGGAGACAACTATCTCGCCATCTGCGATGCAAGCGATGGAGAAAATAGTGCCGATGCCCGGACGGTGGCCGCCGGCATCCGCGAGGTAATCGACGGCGATGTGGATGAATTTCTCTATGATTATCCCTGCCACAGCGATGACGGCCCCCACTGGTACTACATGCGCGCCATCAGAATGTCCGGTGATGGCCCGCTGCGCGTAGTCGTCAGCCATGAAGAGATCACGGCCCTGAAGCTTTCCGAGGAGGCCCTGCGCAAAAGCGAGGAGCAACTGAAACAGCAGAAGGTTGAGCTGGAAGAATCCAACATCGCCTTGAAAGTATTGCTCAAGCAGCGCGAGGGGGACAAATCCGAATTAGAGCAGAAGGTGATCACCAATGTCAAACAGATGGTGTTGCCCTACCTGGAAAAACTCAAATTGGTCAATTTGAAGCCCAAGGATAAGACGGTGGTCGACATCATCGACTCCCACCTGAACGACATCATCTCGCCGATGATGCAGAAGCTGGCCAACGCCAGCATCATCCTCACCCCCCAGGAGATCCAGGTGGCATCCCTGGTCAAGGACGGCAAAGCCAGCAAGGAGATTGCCGGGATTTTGAACGTGTCTGAAACCACCGTCCATTTCCATCGTAAAAACCTGCGCAGGAAATTCGGATTGAGCAACAGTCAGACCAACCTGAGAAGTTACCTGATTTCCATTTCCTGAACAAAGGCCGGCACATCTGAAGAGAGTCTGGAGAGTTAAACCCTCGCGCGGCGACCCTGAACGCTTAGCGACAGACTCGGAACACGGGATTGTGGCCCCTGACCCGTCAAAACCAGGAACCGACCAACCACAAACAACAAACCAGAGACCCTATTGACAGGTATTGCCTCCCACTCACCTGCTAACCGATTCACATGGTTCCCGCACAGGTTTATGGTTATTTTTATTGTCTAAAAGCAAAAATTAATCTCAACCTTCGTGGAGGTAACCATGGACGTAATCGATATGGATAGTGTAGCCGATATCGTGTTCCAGCTTAAGTGGAACAGCCAGCACGCCGCTCACAGTGAGTGCTATGCCGCGCGGGGTGTCAATCTCTGGCGGGACTGGCTTCCGGACAACGTCAGGCGGTCATTGATCGGCAAACGGTCCTGGGAATATGCCGCTGTCGGCTTTTCACCGGGAGAGCTTTTCGGAAGCGATGGCGGATATCTGAAAATTGCCCGTAAGCAATTTTCCAGGAATCCAAAAGCGGGTCGGTTTTATCCCAAAGGCAGCCTGAACGACCTTCCCGGCGTATTTCCTCAGAACATGCAGCCAATCCGCTGTGTGGGGATCAACAATGGCCACATGGAGGTGGAGATCGCCCACCCCTTGTCCCTTCATCCGCTCTCTCTTTCCATGACGGTGGGGCAGGTTTCAGCCAAAGAGAGTGAGCGTGGCGGCAGCAGCGTGGACTGGGTTGGCCTGCTCACTGAAGGCCCGGGCATGCAGGCTCGCTGGCAAGGCGCGCCTACGGATTTTTTCAGCGACAACCCCTTTGTTCGCAAGGATGAGCGTACAGATGACCGCTTTTATGACAATCCCCGCCTGGTGCATCATCTCGACGAAACCGCTCTGGACATGGTGGCAGACCTGTACAAGCGATTCGTCAAGGATGGTGTGCATGTACTGGACCTCATGAGCAGCTGGGGTTCTCATTTACCCAAAGGGGTAAACCCGGGCCGGGTTAGCGGTTTGGGTATGAACCGCACCGAACTGGAGCACAACCCACGCTTGACCGACATCCAGGTTCACGACCTGAACGCCGACCCGGTGCTGCCTTACGACAATGAATCTTTCGATGTTGCCATCTGCAGTGTTTCTGTGGAATACTTGACGCAGCCTCTGGAAGTGTTCGCCGACGTGGGCCGTGTGCTCAAGCCCGGCGGAACCTTTGTTGTAACTTTCTCCAACCGTTGGTTTCCGCCCAAAGTCGTTCGCATCTGGGAGCAGATCCACGAATTCGAGCGCGTGGGGCTGGTCATGGAGTACTTTCTGAGAAGTGACGCCTTCAATAATCTGGGCACCTATTCCATGCGCGGGCTGCCCCGCCCGCGAAACGATAAATACGCCAGTGAACTTGCCCAGTCGGATCCGGTATACGCGGTATGGGGAACAAAATTACAATAAACAGGAGTAATCAATGAATCTTAAAACCTATTTTGAAGAAACCAAGGGTATGGGTGTCCTGTCGACTGCAGATGGTGAAGGCCGAGTCAATGCCGCCGTGTATGCTCGGCCCCACGTGATGGATGACGGCTCACTGGCGTTTGTCATGCGAGACCGCTTGTCCCACAACAACCTCCAGTCCAACCCCCGGGCCGCCTACCTGTTCAGAGAAGAGGGCCCTGGCTACAAAGGCATTCGTCTGCACTTGACCAAAACCCACGAAGAGAGCGGTACACCGCTGGTCAAAGAGCTTTGCAGGCGATGTAAAATCTACGACAACCCTGAAGCGGTGAGGTACCTGGTGGTTTTCAAGACCGATAAGGAACTGCCGTTGATCGGTGCCGGCGAGTCACCCGAATAGGTCGATGTTATTTTTCGATCCTTTGATGCGTGTTATGTTAGATCAACTGCTACTGAACGGATAAGCCCGGGATTTTTACATGACAACTTCTATCAAGATCGGCGTCAGTACCTGCCTGTTGGGAGAAAAGGTTCGATTCGACGGCGGGCACAAACACAACCGCTATATCACCCAGACCCTGGGGCAGTTCTTCGAGTTCGTTCCCGTTTGTCCTGAAAGCGAGTGTGGCCTGGGAATCCCCAGGGAAGCCATGCGTCTGGTGGGTGCGGTGGACGCGCCACGCCTGTTGACCAACAAAACCCGGATGGACCACACCGATCAAATGCTCTCCTGGGCTGAGGGTCGTCTGGATGCCCTGGAAAAAGAAAAGCTGTGCGGTTTCATTTTCAAAAAAGATTCGCCCAGCAGCGGCCTCTACCGCGTCAAGGTCTACAATGACAAAGGCCAACCCGTGAAAACCGGCAGGGGGCTGTTCGCCGCCGCATTCACCTCCCGGTTTCCTCGCATTCCGGTGGAAGAGGAAGGCCGTCTTCACGATCCGGTCTTAAGGGAAAATTTCATCGAACAGGTCTTCGCCTTGAAGCGCTGGCGTGAAGTTTTGGAGAAAAAGAAGACCATGGGCAACCTGGTCGATTTCCACACCCGGGAAAAACTGCTTTTCATGGCCCACAGCCCGAAGCATTACCGTGAGATGGGGCGACTGGTGGCCGATGGAAAGAAAAAAACCGCGTCGGACCTCTACGACCGTTATGAAGGTATGCTGACTGAAGCACTGGGTCTTCGTGCAACGGTCAGCAAACACACCAATGTGCTCATGCACGTCATGGGTTACTTCAAAAAGCAGCTGTCCGGCGACGAAAAGCAGGAGGTCCTGGAATTAATCGGAAATTATCGCAGCGGCCACCTGCCGCTGATCGTTCCTGTCACCTTGTTGAACCATTTCGTACGCAAGTACAGCCAACCCTATCTTTCCGTTCAGACTTACCTGAATCCCCACCCGTTGGATCTTCAGTTGCGCAATCATGTTTGACGGTTAGCGATAAGGCTCAAGCCCTGGTGTGGTCCGGCGCTCCCGGCCCCACATAATCGCATTGGCGCTATGATAGGTTTTTGCCCCCATTTAGCTCTGATACGGTTCACATTGCGCTATTGACACCTATCCTTAGTTTACTAGTGTTAAAGGCAGAGCTTCGAGTAACACGGGCAAAAAAATAAAAACCAATCAATCTTGATAAAAGAAAGAGGTAAATCATGGCTGAGAAAAAGGAAGAAAACTACATCGAAAGTGAAAAAGAGAGAGAGCGCGGACATGTAGATACCCGCAAGAATAATTTCGAGTGTGAAAAGCCCGATAAAAATCTGGGATGCGATCCGGGAATTGATGTCGCCGGTTAATGACGCTAACCAGATACAGACAGGCAAACCAGGCAGAGCCTCATCGAGGCTCTGCCTTTTTTATCGATTGGCGAGGGGAGGCACATGATGACCGAACAGGCAATCGCATTGGTGACCGGCGCCAACAAAGGCCTCGGATTGGAAACCTGCCGGCAGTTGGCCCGTCTTAAAATGACCGTGCTGATGGGGGCTAGGGACTTGAAAGTTGGCCGGGAGGCTGCAGACGGATTGAAGTCCGAGGGCCTGACGGTCGAACCGGTTCAACTGGATGTGACCCGGGCCGATCACATCGCACAGGTGGTGGCCTTCATCGAGACCCGCTTTGGTCGGTTGGACATCCTGGTGAACAATGCGGGCATGATTCACCCGGATGAACCGATGTTTGCCAACAGCGCGGAGCAGGTCTCCCTTCAGGCGCTCAGGGAAACCTTCGAGGTCAATTTTTTCGGCCAGGTGGCACTGACCCAGGCACTATTGCCGCTGATTAAAAAAAGTTTGGCCGGACGCATCATCAACGTTTCCAGCATTTTAGGGTCACTGACCCTCCACAGCGATGAATCGTCCCAGGCTACCCAGGTGAAGCCCCTGGCCTATGATGCCTCCAAAACGGCGCTGAACCAGTTTACGGTGCACCTGGCTGCATCGCTGAACAAGACGCCCATCAAGGTCAACGCCGCGCATCCCGGTTGGGTAAAAACTGATTTGGGCTCCCAGCGGGCACCCATGGAGGTGGAAGAAGGCGCAAAAACCGCCGTTCGCCTGGCGATCATCGGCCCGGATGGTCCCACAGGAAAATTTTTTCACTTCAATGAAGAGATACCCTGGTAAAGGCGGCACCCTATTTCGGGACGAATCATCAATACCCGTTGTGGATCGGCTTATCGGGCAGGTAGACATTATCATCAAGGATGACAATCGTTTTTCCTCGTTTGAAAATTTACAGTTGACCTTCTATTGAAAACCATCTATTCGATAATTATTATCCTTTAGGTTTTATTCCTACAATCATCATGACATCCTGGCTGACCGTCGAAAACAGAGATGCCCCAGTCATCCTTGTTCCCGTTGAATGACTGATAGTTATCGATCCACCAGCTTGGAACAAAAGGAATCGTGTTGTGTGACATGTTCAATCATTGACTTTACGGACTGACGTCGTTGCACGAACATATTGATTTATTTTTAATAAACAACAATAATTGTCTTTGGATACCTATACTGATGAGTTGCCCCCATATATAATGCTTGAGGCCTCAACGCGGATTTGGTAGAAGGAACTTGCATGCCGATGATTGGCAAACCCGTCAATTGGCTGCGGCTATCCGAACAAAACGATTCCTTTCTTCTTTGTCTGTTGAAACGCCTCTGCGAGTGCGCAGAACCCTGTGACGGTGAGTGCATACGATTGTGCCGCTATCGGATCTATCCAGTCTATCGGCAGGGTGCAATATGGGCCTTCAGACCCGGACCTTATCCAAAAAAACGAAAAAAGGAGGAAACATTATGAATGAAGAGAGCAAGTGCCCGGTAACGGGCCGAACTTTCAGTAAAGTGGCTGGTGGTGGCACGTCGAACCGGGACTGGTGGCCGAACCAGTTGAACCTCAGAATTCTTCATCAGCACTCGCACAAGAGCAATCCCATGGGCGAGGCGTTCAACTACGCTGAGGCGTTCAAGCGTCTCGACCTGGAGGCCCTGAAGAAAGACCTCTATGCGCTGATGACCGATTCGCAGGATTGGTGGCCGGCCGATTACGGTCACTACGGGGGGCTCTTCATCCGCATGGCCTGGCACAGCGCCGGCACCTACCGCATGGGCGACGGCCGCGGCGGAGCCGGGACCGGCAACCAACGTTTAGCGCCGCTCAACAGCTGGCCGGACAACGTCAACCTGGACAAGGCGCGCCGTTTGCTTTGGCCGATCAAACAAAAGTACGGCCAGAAAATCTCCTGGGCCGACCTGATGATCCTTGCCGGCAACTGCGCACTGGAGTCGATGGGATTCAAGACCTTCGGCTTCGGTGGCGGGCGAGAAGACATTTGGGAGCCGGAAGAGGACATCTACTGGGGCGCTGAGGACGAGTGGCTGGGTGACAAGCGCTATTCCGGTGACCGGGATCTCGAGAATCCGCTCGCCGCCGTGCAGATGGGCCTGATCTACGTGAACCCGGAAGGGCCGAACGGCAACCCGGATCCGGTCGCCTCCGGCCGCGACGTGCGCGAGACCTTCGGTCGCATGGCCATGAACGACGAGGAGACCGTCGCCTTGGTCGCCGGCGGACACACCTTCGGCAAGTGTCACGGCGCGGGCGATGCAGCGCTGGTCGGTCCGGAACCGGAAGGCGCCGGCATCGAGGAACAGGGCCTTGGCTGGAAGAGCAGTTTCGGCAGCGGCAAAGGCGGCGACACGATCAGCAGCGGCATCGAGGGTGCCTGGAAGCCGAACCCGACCCAATGGGACATGGGCTATTTGAAAGTGCTGTTCAAGTACGAGTGGGAGCTGGTCAAGAGTCCGGCCGGCGCCAATCAGTGGCTGGCCAAGGACGTGGACGATGAAGACATGGTAGTGGACGCCCACGACCCGTCGAAGAAGGTCCGTCCGATGATGACCACGGCGGACCTCTCGCTGAAGTTCGATCCCATCTACGAGCCGATCTCGCGGCGCTACCTGCAGAACCCCGAGGAGTTCGCGGACGCCTTCGCCAGGGCGTGGTTCAAGCTGACCCACCGTGACATGGGCCCCCGCTCGCGCTATCTCGGTCCGGAGGTCCCGGCAGAGGAACTGATCTGGCAGGACCCGATGCCCGCAGTCGATCATGCGCTGATTGACGCAAAGGACATCGCCGCCCTCAAGGGCAAGATCCTCGCCTCGGGCCTGTCTGTCTCCCAACTGGTCTCGACGGCCTGGGCGTCGGCCTCCACCTTCCGCGGCTCCGACATGCGCGGCGGGGCCAACGGGGCACGCATCCGTCTCGCCCCGCAGAAGGATTGGGAAGTCAACCAGCCTGAGCAATTGAAGAAAGTGCTGGGAACCCTCGAGGGCATCCAGAAGGAGTTCAACGGCGCGCAGTCCGGCGGGAAGAAGGTGTCGCTCGCCGACCTGATTGTCCTGGGCGGATGCGCAGGTGTCGAGCAGGCTGCCAAGAGTGCCGGTCACGCGGTGACCGTTCCCTTCACGCCGGGACGCACGGATGCATCGAAGGAGCAAACCGACGTGGTGTCATTTCACGTACTCGAACCGGCTGCAGACGGGTTCCGTAACTACCTCAAAGCTAAATACAGCGTATCAGCAGAGGAACTGCTGTTGGATCGGGCGCAACTGTTGACGCTGACCGCTCCCGAGATGACGGTTCTCGTTGGCGGTATGCGCGTCTTGAATGCCAACTTCGGACAGTCCCCGCACGGCGTTTTCACCAAACGGCCGGAGACGCTGACCAATGACTTCTTCGTGAACCTGCTCGACATGGGCACGACATGGAAGGCAACCTCGCAAGACGACGACGTGTTCGAGGGGCATGATCGCGCGAGCGGTGAACCCAAATGGACCGGCACCCGTGTCGACCTCATCTTCGGTTCGAACTCCCTGCTCCGGGCCTTGGCGGAAGTTTACGGATGTGAGGACTCACAGGAGAAGTTCGTGCACGACTTTGTAGCGGCGTGGAACAAGGTAATGAACCTTGACCGCTTCGACCTCACTTGATCGACAAGCGTATAATATGGGGGCATCGGGGCCGCTGGGCCCCAACCCCATCATTGAGGAGGAAATTTCATGACAGAAAAGAAATTCAAGCAGGTGTGCGAGTGTAAAAACTGCGGCAACGAGGCTGAAATGGTTATCACCTGTTCATTGGAAGAAGAGAAGACGATCACCGCGACACCTCATGTCGTGCCCGAAGGCGAGGGCAAAACGGAAGGCCATGCCGTCTGCAGCCACTGCGGCGGCGAGGCGGATATCTGGCTGGACATCTGAGGGCGACGGGTTGAAACCCGACCCTTTCAGGTGATAAAAAATATCCGATTGAAGTGTTGTGAGACAGGGCTGCCGGCCAACGGATGGGCAGCCCTCTTTTTTGCGCGAATCTGCTATCCCGCTTCCGGCTCGTCTGAACGATGAAAACACCCTGGCAGTTCGGATCCGTCTTGAAAGGGCCGAAAAAAAGCCATCAGCGCCGCCGCTCGATGTACCATTCGATGGGGTCCAGGATGTCATAGCCCATATTGCGGAGTTTCTGCTTGAGATTGACCACGTTTTTGGTCAACAGATAGGGAAAGACGGCTCGTTTTCCAGGGCTCCAGTTTCTGTATACGAGAATGGATCCGAAGGAAATGTTCTCCGAGACAAGGGCGTGGATGATGCGCTCCATTTCTTCGATTTTTTCATCGACCACAATACCCAGCAAGGCGCCCGGTTCCTTGATGCCCAGCACATGGATAAAGGCGTTTAACAGATCCCTGTCCGAAACGATGCCCACCACCTTGAGATTCTCATCCACAACCGGAAAGGCCCCCACCCTCGCTTTTTCGATCAGCAGGAGCGCATCCTGAAGGGTTGAAGACAATGAAACGGAAACAGGGTTCTTGGTCATGATTTCCTGAACCAGGACACCGGTAAGCCTCTCCGTCTCCATCTCATCGATCCCGCGGTCGTGAAAAAACTTAGACGGCATGGCACTGCGAATATCGCGGTCGCTGACGATGCCGATGAGTGTACCGTCCGGTTGCATCACCGGAAGGTGGCGGATCCGATAGCGGGTCATCAGTTGTTTCGCCTCGGCGATATCGGATTCCCTGCCCAGGGTCACCACATCTTTGGTCATGAATCGACTGATAAACATAGGACACCTCCCTTATTGTTGAACGCACGGATGGCCGGACGCCACCGTCTATGGCGGATCAAACGGTATACGGACATGATAGAGATTATCTTCCATTTCCGTGTGAACCGGCAGGCCGCTTTTATGAAAAACCTTCATCATGGCGCTGTTGGAAACCAGTACATCAGCCCAAAACCCCTTGATGCCCTTCTCCCTGGCCAGTCTTACGAGAAGCTTAAAAACAAAAGTGGAAATGCCCATCCGCTGACAGGACTCGTCCACGACAAATGCGATTTCTGCCCAGCCACCATCTGGATCCACGAGGTATCGCGCTTCGGCAACGATAGACCCATGCCCGGGCTTGCCGACAACACCGACGATGGACATCACATCGTTCCAGTCGACGTTGACGTAGGTCTGCATGCGGGTATGCGGCATGGCCTTGAGAGAGGAGAAATACCGATAGTACACCGATTCGTCTGAAAACCGGTAAAAAAGCCGCCTCATCTCTTCTTCATCCGATGGCCGGATGGGCCTGAACCGGATCTCTAAATCGCCCTTGAACCGTTGGCGTTCTTTGATCTGTGAAGGATAGTGGTGGGCGCTTTCCGCCAGGTAGATCTGATCCCGATAGAGAATGTTTTCACGCTTTGCCTCGGTGATCAATCCGACGCGATCGTCGGGGTGGGCGATTTCAATCAATGCCTGTGCCCGTTCCCGGAGCGTGAGGCCCTTGAGACTGGCCACCCCGAATTCCGTCACCACATAGTCCACGGCCTCTCTGAAATCGACCCGATTTTTAAACCCTTCGATGGAAACCGTGATGTTGGCAGCGCCCTGGCGGCTGCGGCTGGGCAGCCCGAATACCGTATACCCCCCTTCCGAGATCTGGGCGCCATTCAAAAATGCGAGAACCTCGGCCGGCCCGGCCACCACATTGCCAAGGCCCGTATGCAGCGCGATTCTTCCGGTGATGTCCGCCCTCCTGGCGGAAATAATAGCCACAAAACGAGGATTCCGGCCGATGCTCAACGGGTCGAAGACCTTGTCTATCGGCTGGAATTCAACCCCGGGGTTCTGGTCCAGCCAATCAAGCAGCTGTGGCGTACCGCACGCATAGGAAGTAATTGATTTTCTTTTGAACAGCTCTTTGTAGCGGTTAGTGACCGCGCCGCTTTTCACCAGATCCATCAATGCGTCGCTGAAAAACGGCGAGTGGATGCCAAGATGCCGCTTGCGGGTCAGCGCGCGACCCACGGCTTCAAACAAGGGACCTATGGAAAAGGCGATGCAGCTTTGATCTTCAATCAGGGTTTCGATATTGGCGGCGATCAGATCGTAGACCGGTATGGCAGGCAACCGTTCAAAGTAGACCGGCGGTTCGTCCGATTGGACCAGCATGTCGAACTCGGAAATTTGAACAAACGTATCGCCCAACGTGCGCGGCACCTGGGTGTTTATTTCTCCGACCACGAGGCTGGCCTGTTCCATGGCCAGCCGGGCGACGTCCACGGACACCCCCAGGCTGCTGTAGCCATCCTTGTCCGGGGGGGTGATCTGGACAAAAACCGCATCCACCCGGACCTTCCGCTTTTCGATAAGTTCGGGAATCCGTGACAGGTAACAGGGGATCAGGTCCACATGGCCGGCGGTGATCGCTTCGTCGGCCACCCAACCGGAAAAAAAGGTTTTCAATCTAAATTTCTGGCTCTGCAGATTTTTCAACGAAATGGCATCGGCAAAACTGACAATCTGAATCAGCTCGAGATCCTGGAGCTTGGCACTGCAGGCCGCCATCAGGTGTTTGACCAGTGTTCGGGGTTCCGCCGCGCCGGTGGAAAGCAAGACGCTCATGCCGGGGCGCATCCGCTCGAAAACGGCGTCTACGGGCACCCGCATTTTCTCCCATTCCATGGATCACCCCCATTTTGTCACTGCATTGATGAAGCCCTCATGACGCATCTGGAAGCCTGTGTTGTCATCTTTTTCGTTGGCATGCTGGAGCGCAGACCTTGATACAGGAGGAGGCCGGTCATTCGGGCCGCAGGCAGGCAGTGGATGGTCACGTGTCCGAGAATCGACTGACGTCGCTGGAAATGGCGCAGCAGAAATGAAAATAAGGAAAGCCTTCAACGTGTCAGGTGCTTATTAAAAGAATAGCACAGGCCTTTTATACGTCAAGGAGATTGTCGGGAAGATGCGGCCCTGAGGATTGAGATTCATTACCGTCCGTTCGCTTGGATAATTGTTTAAAGAACCCATACCTTCCTATGGGCCAAATGGCAGACCATCCGGCGGTGCGTCAGGAAAACCGCGTGCAATCCGCTGGAAAATGGCCTATGATGGTATTAACTTAAATCATGCTCGGCGGCAGGGGTCCAGACCGGCAGCCGTGCGCATCGGAGAAAAAACCGGAGAGTTCACCACCGATGGGCTGGTGAGCGCCCAGAAAGGGTCAATCCGCGATGTTGTGCATTCCTCGGTAAATATCCTGAGTGACTGCGCAAGGACACAAACAAAAGAGAGGCGTCTGATGGAAGGTCACATTAAATGGTACGACGAAAAAAAACGTTTCGGGTTTGTCACCACCCAGGAAAACGAAGATATTTTCCTGCATGTATCGGGCATCAAGGAGTACGGCCATTTCGGCCTGCAGCGCGATGACCGCGTGGAATTCGAAATCAGGGAAACGGCCAAAGGGAAGCAGGCCGTGAATCTGAGGCCTGCAAAATAGGGTTCACTTCAGATTGAAAGGGCACCCCTTTGTCCGGGGTGCCCTCTTTTTTTTCACCGACCTGCCGATCCCCCCTCGTTCATTCCATAACCCCCTCAGATTATCCGGGACGTACCATCTCAAAGCAGCTTTCTTGGCAAGCTTCGCCTTCATACCGTTTCGTAGGGGTGGTATCCTTTGGGGACGCCATCGGTCAGGGCACCCCTCGCATGGTGGAATTCGAGGCTGTCGTATATTTTTTTCAACAGGCCATCCTTGAACCGGGGCGCTGCCAGATGGGCCATGCCCACGGCCCGTTCGGAAAGGCTCAATCCCCGGGGGTCGAAAGCCCCGTTTTCGGTGACGATAACCACAGGATCGGCGGCAATGGCCGTGGTGGTGATACCCTCCGGACACATGTCTACGATTTTCGACAGACCCTTGGCCGTAACCGATTTAAGGGCAATGATCGGCACCCCGCCTCTGGAAAGATTGGCGCCGCGGATGAAATCGCACTGGCCGCCTACCCCGCTGTAGATCTGCCGGGCTTTCATGGAGTCGGCCCAGATATTCCCGTGAAGATCCGCGCCGATGGCACTGTTGATGGAAACCATGTTGGGTTGATCGGCGATGGTGAGGATACTGTTGGTGTAGTCCGCAGGTCGGATTTGAACGGCGGAGTTGTAGTCCAGCCAGTCGTAACCCCCCTGACTGCCGGCCAGAAAAATCGAGGCAATGCTGAACTTGTTACGGGTGCTGGTGTAGCGGTTGGTCACCACGCCTTCATCTACCAACCGGCGCATGGCATCAGCAAACAGCTCGGTGTGGATGCCCAGGTCCTTGACACCCTTTTCCAGGATGGCATCGGTAACCGCCTCGGGTACCTGGCCGATTCCGTACTGGATGGTGCTGCGGTCCTTGACGAAAAAACCGGCAATGATCCTTCCAATCCTGCGGGCCGGCTGGTCCGGCGGCTGCACCGGACTGACGGGCAGGGGGTAGTCGGTGTCGAGCAGGTAGTCGATCCAGGCACCAGGGACGGTGTCTCCCAGCACGAAAGGCATCTGGGCGTTGCGTTCGGCGACCACCAGTCCGTTGTTGGCCCTGACCGTTTCAATGGCCGCCATCACCCCCTCCATGGTGGTGCCCAGGCTGTAGTTGCCGCCGTTGTCGGGCCCGGCGACGGTCAGCATGGCCACGTTGGGTTTCAGGTATTCGCGGACCTGCATGGGGATGTCGCCTAAATGCATGAGCTGGTATTTGGCCCATCCCTTGTTGGCGGGCTCCCGGGTGTGGTGGCTGTTAAATATAATGCGATGGGTGATTCGATTGCAGACTGCTTCGGCAAACAGGCCAGCCACATCCCCGAGAAAGAGGACGCCGATCAGTTCCACCTCCCGAATCGTTTTATCGGCAGCCAACTGCCTGAACATCACCTGGGGCGTAGCTGCATTCCCCGACGCGTAAATCCGGCTCCCCGGTGGCAGCAGCGAAGCGTTAATGATCTCCTCCACGTCTTTAACGATTTTCATTTTTCCCTCATGGTCTGTTTTGGTTTTCATCTGATTGAACGCACCTAGACTCCGACGAGGCTGCATTTTAAAATTGAAAGACAGAAAAGCACAACGGTAAACTAAAAAAGGGATTGAAGAACAACCGATTCCGGCTATGCCCCAATCCCTTATAAAATTTCATATAAGCTGGCTTGTCAGCTGATGCGATCGGCCATATCGTGTCTGTCAATCAATTGGTGATGCTTAATTGAACCCTCCCCGCGGCAAGCCGCGGGGCAATGCGCTCGCTATGGCGGTTCAATGTCCAATTCAGAAATGAGCAATTTTTTCGTCGAGCAAGGCCGCACAAGGGTTTACGGTGAGGCGTACTGGTCGTACGCCGCAGCCGGAAACCCGCGGAGAACGCCGCTCGGCGGGAAAAGGGCCATTTCTGGATGGACATTCAGCGGTTGGCCTTTCTATACCCCAACTGGTCCAAGGCGATGATCCACTTGCAGATGTTGGCCGACCCCTCCACCATGTAATAGGTCGGCGTGTCCCGGTAAAACCGGGCCACCGGGTACTCCGTCGAGTAACCGTAGGCCCCCAGGATGCGCATGGCATAGTTCGAGGCCTTGCTCACCGTCTCGCCGGCAAAGTACTTGGCCATGGCCACGTCCAGCCCGTTGTTCAACCGGCCCTGGTCCTTGGCCCAGGCCGCCTTGTAAACCAACAGCCGCGACGCCTCGATCTCCGTGGCCATCTGGGCGATCATGTCCTGGTTCATCTGGTACTGCCCGATGGGCTTGCCGAACTGCTTGCGATCGTTGCAGTACTTGACCGCCACGTCCAGGCAGGCCTGGGCCACACCTACCGCCCCGGCTGCCGCACTCAGCCGGGTCTGGTTCAACGACCCGAAGACGATCTTGGCACCGTCACCGGGCTTGCCCAGTATATTTTCCTTGGGCACCTTCGTGTTGTCCAGGAACACCTCCCCGGTCGGCGACGAAAAGGATCCCATCTTGTCCAGCCGCGTCGTCTTGATGCCGTTGAAATTTTTGGGCTCGATCACAAAGGCCGACAGCCCCTTGGAACCGGCATCCACATCGGTGTAGGCATAGTAAATCAACACGTCGGCCACATCCGCGTTGGAGATCCAGGTCTTGGAACCGTTGATCAGCCAGTGATCCCCCTTGTCCACGGCCGTGGAGGTCATGGCCATGACGTCCGAACCGGCATCCGGCTCGGTGATGCCGAACCCCCCGATCAGGTCGGCCGTACACAACCCCGGTATGTACTTCTTTTTCAGTTCCTCCGCACCGTAGGTGAAGATGGTGAAGGCGCAGCCCAGCACCTGCATGTTCACCTGCACCCGCAGCGAACTGGCCGCCCGGGCGATCTCCTCGGTGACGATCATGGCCGCCAGCCAGCCCATGTCTTCGCCTTCGTATTCCTCGGGGATCACCGTGCCGAAAAAACCCAGCTGCCCCATGGGCTTGATGGCCTCCTCGTAGGGAAAGTAGTGGTCCTTGTCCCACTGGTCCGCGTTGGGCGCGATCCGCTTGGTGGCAAACTCGCGCACCGCTTTGCGCAGCATCTCCAGTTCCTTGGTCAGCTGAAAATCCATGGGGTCTCCTTTATCTCTCTGCCGTGATGTTTTTTCGGCTAATCGGTGACACGGTCAACCAGTGCTAAAGCTGTTTCCAGAATGGCTTTTTTAAAACGGACGGCCAGCGCCGCCTTGAGCATATCCATTGAGATGACCCGCTCTTTTTTGGCCAGCAAGACCAGACTGGCTAAGGCCCAGTCCTGGGCTTTTATTTTCTGGGACTTGAAATCCACTTCCTGCACCGCGGCGCCGGTTTCGGGAAGCGTCACCCCGGCGGCCTTGATGATCAGGGTGTCGCCACCCAGCCGGACCAGCATTTTTTTGCGCCGCCCCACCCCCTCGTCTGCCAGGGCCACCACCACATTGGGCCGCTCGATGCCGGTATAGTCGACCGGCTGTGGGGACAGCACCATCTCGCTGACGGAATGACCGCGAAGCACGGTGATGGGGTAATCGTTTTTCAAGGTGGCATGCCATCCGCCGGTCATTCCGGCCAGGCAGAAGATCTCACCGGCGGTGACGATGCGCTGCCCGGCGCTGCCCAGTATGAGGACTTCCTGGCGACCGCTGGCCGGCGGCTGAAAGCGCGCCTCTATTTTAGCCGGCCGGGCCGGTGTGGGCAGCCCAGCGGCCACGTCCCGGTAGCCGCTGCTGTATTCCTTGCGCTGGTTTTCAGGCACCGGGCCCTTAAAGCGGGGCAGGTTGGCCAGGTCGGCGTCGATACTCTTGGGCGTAATTTTATTGCGCTTGGTATAGCGGCCCGGACACATGCCCCACATATCGACGACGGAAAACCCGTCAAAGCTGATGGCGGCGACCATTTCATCCACCAGGTCCGACGCATATGAGGAGCTGCGGGTCACGAAGGCAGCTCCGGCCGCTGCGGCAAGCTGGCAGATGTCTACCGGTTTTTCCAACTGGTTGAGAAACCCAGACCCCACCACGGCCTCCTGGGGAGTGGTCGAGGAACACTGCCCGCCGGTCATACCGTAGTTGAAATTGTTGAGAATCAGCAAGGTGAGGTCGATGTTGCGGCGGCAGGTGGAGAGCACGTGAGCGCCGCCGATGCCCAGCCCCCCGTCGCCCATGGTGACAATGACTTTCAGGTCCGGACGGGCCATCTTCAGCCCCATGGCATAGGTCAGGGCCCGGCCGTGAAGTCCGTGAAACGCGTGCGTATTGAAAAAGGTATCGAACAGCCCCGAACACCCGATATCGCTGACGATGACCACCTGGTTGCCATCCAGGCCCATTCGCTCAAGGGCCTTGTCCAGGGTTTGGACGATGCGTTCATGACTGCATCCCGGGCAGAAAACCGGCGGGCGGCTGATATTGATCAGACTGCTCATTTATATCACCTCCCTGATCTGTTCCGGTTTGATCAGATTGCCGTTCATCTGGCCCAAAAAACTGACCGTCTTGCCGGGCAGCAGCCGCTGGATCTCCCGCACGTACTGCCCCATGTTCATCTCCGCCACCACGACCCGGTCGTATGCGGCTGCTGTATCGACAATCAGCCGTTCGGGTACCGGCCACAGGGTCTTGAGAATCAGCAGGGAAACCGGCTTGCCGGCCGCTCTGGACGCGGCCACCGCCACCCGTGCGGCACGGGCGGTGACACCGTAAGCCACCACCAGGGTCCCGGCATGCGGGTCCAGGTCCTGCTCGAAAAGGGTGAATTCATCGACATGGGCGGTAAGCTTCTTCTCCAACCGGATCTGGAAGGCCTGTATTTCGTCCGGATCCACGGTGATGTACCCGTTGACCCCGTGCGTTGAGGAGGTTTGACGCACCAGGGTTGAATCGCCGATAGGCAAAAAACCCGGGGCAATGTCGTCGCTGGGGGTGGCAAAGGGAAGAAACGGTTTATCCCGGTCTGCTGCTTTGCGGGTGATGATATCCGGCAGTTCGACGGCATCGAGATCGACGCTTTCACGCGTCATGGCGATCTCTTTGTTGGAGGCCAAAAAAACCGGGCAGCGATACTGCTCGGCCAGGTTGAAGGCGTGGACGGTGAGTCGGTAGCAGTCGGCCACGTCCACCGGCGCCAATACGATCACCGGCAGGCCAGAGCTGGATCCCCAGCGCATGAACTGGATGTCCCCGTCCGCCCCTTTGGTGGCGGAACCGGTGGAGGGCCCCAGCCGCTGGACGTTGACGATGACCAGGGGAATCTCGCTGCCGATGGCAAAGGAGATCTGTTCGCTGTAGAGGCTGATGCCCGGTCCCGATGTAGCGGTGAGCACCTTGTTGCCCGCCATGGATGCCCCCAGGCAGTATCCGATGGACGCGATCTCATCCTCACCCTGAAGGCAGACGCCGCCTTCCGGGGGCAGGTATTTGAGCATGGCGTTATATACGGTGGTGGCCGGTGTGATGGGGTAGCCGGCAAAAAACCGGCAGCCGGCAGCCAGGGCCCCCAGTGCGACCGCCTCATTGCCTTCGATGAAACTCAGTGCCATTTCAATCCTCCGTAAAATATATTATCCTAAATTTGATCAAATTTAGGATCAAACGAATCCACCCATAGCGAACCCGAATTTGGGTGTCAATAATTTTTAATATAATCGGAGAACGTCAAAGGAATTCGAGGCGCCCACCCCCTGATTCGGCGTAACGCATCAAAGGGTGGGCGATATAAAGCGGTTGGACGGCTATTTGAAAAATTTTACGCCCTGCTGGTAACCTTCATCGACGTAGGACTTGAAATTGTTGCGGCTGGTCTTGTATGCATCGATGCAGCTGTCGAAGATCTTGCGGCTTTCGCCGGGCAACCCGTCGGCCTTGTCCATCATGGTGTTACCGATCTTCTCAACCTGGTCCTGGAACTGCACCGCGGTTTCAAAAGCCGTGTTAAAAAGCGTTTGATTGAATTTGATCATTTGCGGAAAAACGTTTTTCTGGTCCACCTGGAGCCTCCTTATTTTTTGTCGTTGGTTTTTTTGGCTTTGGCGGGTATCGCCGCCTGGGGTGCATCCAGCATTTTTTCATAAACGACAAAACACTGGTCGACATAAGCGCTGAACCGTTCGCGCTCCTGTTTCATGAGCGTACGCCAGTTTTCAAGGGCTTGACGGCTTTCCTGGGGTACCCACTCAGCCTGGTCCATCAACTGGTCTACGGTCGTGGACGTTTGTGTCTGTGCAAGATCCCACATGTACTGAAAATTGTTGACGGCTTGTTTTTGAAAATCAAGCATCTGTCGGGTGACGTTCAAGGGTTCCATCTGTAATTCCTCCTGATTCTTAAAAAAGTTAGCCTTATTGTGCATCGCGAAAAAATTATACTTACCCGTCAGGATAATTATAATCTCTATTTTCGGTATAAAGTCAATAAAAATATTGCAATGCAACAAAATAAATGACCCAGCTATCGAAGCTGGGCAGCGCCGGTATTTTTTTGGCTTGCGTGCTGCAGCCCGATGCGCTAAATATATAAATAGCACGCTGCCCTTTTTGCTGTACTACTCGGTTCCGGCTTCTCCCTGTTAAAGCATACTGCCGCCTCACCCCCACAATGAACGAACACCAGCAGAACCGACAGTTTGCCATCTTTCGGTGAGTGGGGATCCTTGTTACCACGGTCACTATTCGATGCCCATTTGGACGTGGACCAACCGAGCACCCTTGGAGGTCCACGGTTGCCGCAAATCATAATTAACGATGGTGGGCGTCATACCGTCCGGGTGTTCACGTCCGGACCGGTGTGAGGAGTTATAACATGAAAGACCAGCAGAAAGAGAAACAGCCTTGTGTGGATGAGAATGGCGCTGTCGTCGACAATTGTCAGCGCAAAACGGAGCGGCGCAGCCGAAAATGCGAAGGTTATTGTTATATAGAGATGGTCGGCTGGATGGATCGCCGTGAAAAATGCCGGCGGGATGATGACCGTTTCAACGAATGATTGCTTTGGATTGCAGAGTCAGCGTCCGTTCATTAAATTAGATTGTCACGCGTTCTGGGGCCACCGCAATATTGGTGCATTGCAACATTTAGATATTGACAAGGCTGCCCGGCGGCTTATAATGGACACCGATGAACATGCGCGCACCAGCGGATGGTCGGTTCCCACAGCGAAGCCAAGGCCCTTCAAGTCCTTCGATTGAGCGGATTAAAGGTGGGCTTTGATGTTGTGGCCGAGAGACCGGTGTCGCAAACACACGGCCGCATCTCGGCGTCGCTGATGGTTGCAGCCCGCGATTGTGTGTCGTAACTTATTTATGAACCAATACAAATGGAGGGAACGATGATGGACAACAAGCAAATCGCCAAACAGATGATCCAGTTCAACAAGGCGCTCTTCGACAACAGTTTCAAGGCCATGACCATGGTGGTCGAGCAGAATGAAAAAATGTTCGAAACCTTTTTGACCCAGGCCACATGGCTGCCGGAAGAGGGTAAAGGTGCCATCCAAAAATGGGTGTCGGCCTATCGCACCGGCTGCAATGATTTCAAGAAACAAATGGATGACAACTACGCCAAAGTTGACACCTTTTTTGACAAGGTCTGAAGGTCTGATCGATCATCGGCACAATGGGAACGCACCGCTGCCGTGCGGCCCCGATGCCTGCCAAAAAAGGAAAGTCATAAGGAGGAACGTATGCCGGGCGTAAAAAAACACCCCAATGACGCCACTGCCATGGAGGGCCAGGTCAGCGGCGGGCTTTCTGTTTTACAAAACGTGTTGTCTGCATCCCAAACCTATCTGAAGGGAATGTTAAATTATACAGACAGCTTTTACACCCCCTATCTGCTGGCAACCCAGTATTTTCAGCAGGCAGAGGCGCTTCGTTTGTCGGAAAACCCGCCGGCGGACAGCGCCGAGGCCTACCTGGGTCTGCTGGAGAACAATATCGAGCTGATGGCGCGCAGCTTGCGCGGCAGCGCCCGGATGCTGGAAGTCTATGCCCGCAATGAAGCCGACGATCTAACCGAGGCCCTGCAGCAGAGTTTCTTTGAATTCAACCCCACCAAGCTGGCAGAATTTACCGCACGGCAGGCTGAATTGCTGGACCTGGTGGTCAATGTCTACCCCAAAGCCATCGAGGCCATCGCACCCGAGTATGGCTTTCATTTCGAGCGCGGCGAACATGCACTGGCGGATGAAACGGATCGATTTTTCCTCTACCGGGTGGCCCCGTCATTGCCAGGCGTGAAAACGAGGAGCGACGCCAAACCGGTCCTGATCTTGCCGCCCTATGTGCTGGGCGCCAATATCTTAGGGTTTTTGCCTGGTGAGCAGCGCAGTTACGCCCACTGTTTCGCCAATCAGGGTTTCCCCACCTACATCCGAATCCTCAAGGAGATCGACGCCACGCCTGCCCTGCAGACCATGAGCGGGGAGGACGATGCCTTGGACACCCAGCGCTTTTGCCAGACCATCTTAAAGGCCCATGGCAAACGGGTGACGCTGAACGGATACTGCCAGGGCGGTTACAATGCCCTGTGCAACCTGCTCAGCGGAAAACTGGACGATCTGGTGGATGCGTTCATCACCTGCGTATCCCCCATGGACGGCACCCGCAGCAAAGGATTGGCCCGCTTTCTCGCGCAACTGCCCCAACGGTTCAATGATCTGGACTATGGCACCAAAACCCTGCCCAACGGCAATCAGGTGGCCGACGGAAAGTTGATGGGATGGGTCTATAAACTCAAGAGCATCGAGCAGGAAATTCCCGCAGCGGCCTTTTACCGTGACCTGATGATGTTCGCCCGCCAAAAAAACGGCGATCAACAGATCAGCAAAACCGCCGCCGCACTGAACTATTGGCTCCAGAACGAACGCAACGATCTGCCCCTGGAGATCACGCGCATCAGCTTTGCCTCCTACAATACCCCCATCACCGCAGATGGAACCCTACCGGTACGCCTGTTCGGCGGCAAGCTGAACCTGAAACGCCTCAAAGAAAAAAATGTCCCCTGGTTGATCTGCTACGGCACCCATGACGACCTGGTGGAGAAGGAGACCGCCCTGGCGCCCCTTGACCACGTTGAGGCCGAGGTGACGCCCTTTCCCAAAGGGCATGTGGCCATCGCCACCTCCTGGTCCTCTCCGCAGTCCGCCTGCGCCCTGCACACGCGCTTTGGCGAGGGGAATTATCGCGGTCCGGTGCGCTATCACATGGACTTGGATGCAGCCCTCGACGAAGCCAAAAACAAGGCGGCCAGCGCATCCGAGACGCAACCGATAGCATCCGCCCAGCCAGCGGCCGGGAGTGCCGCACCCAAACCGGCAAAAAAGACAGCCGCCGCCCGTAAAACAACACCGCGCAAAGCGCCGGGCGCTGCCAAAAAACCGGCCAAAGCCGCACCGGCAGCAAAAAAGAAGCCCAAACCAAGGGCCAAGGCGACTCCGGCAAAAACAAAAAGGACCACGGCATCCCGTACCAAGTCCACTAAGGCGACCACGCCCCGCGGAGGGAGCAAGCGGAATTAGCATCAGCCCTGGGATCGGGACGATGTCCATAAAGGTGATGTGAATCAATGAACAGCCAGTTTTATGAATTCTGGGGTAATTTTCTGACCCATGTTGCCCAGGGCCAAAAGCAGGTCGAAGAGATGACGGCCTGGATGAAACAGGGATATACCGGCGCGGATGACCTGGCTACCCTGTTCCGGCGCGCTTACGGCCTGAACGTGCCGGACACCGGCAGCGCTCAAGATCCGCAGGCCTGGCAGGACGCCGTTGCCGAATTTCAGAAAGGCTTCACCCAATTTGCCGCCCAATGGGGATGGGTGACCCAAGATGAGCATCAGCAGGTGCTTGAAAAATGCGCCGCCCTTGAAAAACAGGTTCAGGCACAGCAGGCCACCCTTCGGCAATTGCGGGATTTGCTGGCCAAAAAGGGACTCGGACATAGCGAACTGCTACAACATATGCAAGGGTCCCTTAAAGATCAAAGCGATCAGTTTCAGGCGCTCATGGAGAGCATTCTCAGCGCTTTTAAAGACAAGTCTTAAGCTTAAATAAACATTGCAACCGTGCCGCAGTGCCGACTGGGTGCCAGTGAATAGGGATTGACGGCTGCTGGCCGGCACGCGTCGGGCAATCATGGAGAAGAGGTGAAAAAATGTTGGAGATTAAAGGATCTGTGGCCGTGGTTACCGGTGGCGGTGGCGGCATCGGCCTTGCGCTTGCCAAACACTGGGTGGAAAACGGCGGGAAGGTGGTCATCGCCGATGTGGCTGAAGCGATGTTGAAGCAGGCGGAGGCCGAGCTTAAGGATTTAGGTGGGGACGTCGCTGCGGTGGTTTGCAACGTGACCGATGAGGACGATTGCGCCAGGCTGGCCGACACGACCATTGACACGTTCGGAAAGATTAATCTGGTGGCCCCGTTTGCCGGCATCATCAAGGATGGCTTGATGCTTTCTCCAGACAGGGAAACCGGTAAGGTTACCAAGAAAATGCTTTTGAAGGATTTTCAAATGGTCGTCGATATCAATTTGACGGGTGTATTTCTGACGGTCCGCGAATGCACCGAGCGCATGATCAATCACAATTGTAAGGGATTGATCTGCCTGATCTCCTCCACCGGTAGTCTGGGAACGGCCGGCCAGATCAACTATTCGTCCACCAAGGCGGCCATGTCCGTGATGCCCAAAGTGATCACGGCCGAGTTTTTCCGCCGCGGCCTGGCCGATAAGATCCGTTGCGTGGCCGTTGCACCGGGTTATGTGGGCACAGCCATGGTAAAGGGGATGAATCAGAAAGCGCTTGATTATATTACCGGCCAGGTCCCCATCGGGCGCTTGATTGAACCTGAGGAAGTGGCCGCGTTGGTCGGGGATATTTATCGCAATGAGGCGCTAGCCGGCGACGTGTTTTTTATCCATGGCGGATTGCGCTTGGGCTCCAAAGGATAGTGTCACCAAAATTCCTTCAGCTGAAAACATGTAAAGGCCTTCCATGAATGAGAAAATAGAAGATCCGTTGGGAATGGCGACGATGCTCAACACCTGGATGAAATCCATGGGCGACATGTGGGGGAACATGGCCGGTCAATGGGGTGCCGCCGCAGGGCAACAACAGGCCGGCGCAAAGGCGGCCCCTGGCGCCAGCCCCAAGACCCAGGCGACCATGGCCGCGGCCCTCAAAAACTGGCAATCCATGACTGGCGCCATGGCGGCGCCGGAATCCATGACCGCGCTTTTCAAAGGCGGCAGGGCCATGCCGGAGGTGTTGCTCAAGCTGGCTCAGACCTCCATGGGCAGCTTTATGGAAATGCAGCAGAAGATGATCCAGCGCGCCGGCCGGATGGGCCAGTCGGTAGAGGCCTATCAATTTCAGGACATCGATGAGAACATGTTCCGCGCGTGGACCGATATTTATACAAAGGAGTTCCAGCAGTTCTTCCGGATTCCGCAATTGGGGCTGATGCGCACCTACCAAGAAAAGGCCAGTCAGGCGGCCGATAAGTACAACCTGTTTCAGTCCATATTGTCTGAATTTTTAAATTTGCTGGGTCTTCCCTTCAACCGATCCATGCAGGTCATGCAGGAAAAATTGGGTGAAATGGCCGAAAAGGGTGAGCTGACCGAGGACACCAAGGTCTATTACAACATGTGGGTAAAGGTGTTGGAGGGACATTTTATGACCCTTTTTCAAACACCTGAATATGTGGAGACGCTGACCCGCACCGTCAAGGCCCTATCTGAATATTCGGCCGCACGGAATGCGGCCCTCGAAGACATGTTAAGCGCGTTGCCCGTGGCCAAAAAGACCGAAATGGACGACATGGCCCGGGAACTCTATGAATTGAAAAAGCGTCTTCGACGGCTTGAAAAAGCTCAAAAATAAGGGGGTAGTTCATGTCGCAAACCAAAATTCCTGTGGATCTGATTCTGTCGAAATTGGCGGAAGATGCCGAAAAGGCACAGTCCCGCGCCCATAAAGCATCGGAAGTATTATTGGACGATCTGGATACCGAGATAGCCCAAACCCCATATGAGGTCGTTTACCAGGAAGACCGGGTCAAACTGAAACATTACCTGCCCCGCACCGAGATCCGCTACCAAACCCCACTTCTGGTCGTCTACGCGTTGATCAATCGTGAAACCATGCTGGACTTGCAGCCCGGACGCAGCGTGGTCGAACGCTTTTTGGCGGCCGGCATCGATCTTTACATGATCGACTGGGGCTATCCCACACGCAAAGACCGTTTTTTAGGCTTTGATGATCACATCAACGGCTATATGGACAATATCGTCGATTTTATACGTGAAAAGCACGCGGTTGAAAAAATCAACCTGATGGGTATCTGCATGGGGGGCACCTTTAGCGTCATCTACTCCGCCCTGCACCCGGATAAAATAAAAAATCTGGTCACCACGGTCACCCCCACCAATTTTGACACGAAAAAGGGCCTGCTGCACGTGTGGATGGAACATCTCGATGTGGACCGCGTGGTGGACACCTACGGCAATCTGCCGGCCGATATGATGAATTTGGGTTTTCTGCTGCTCAACCCAGCACGCTTGATGATCGATAAATATGTCGGTTTCACGGAGAACATGGACAACAAACAATTCGTCGAAAACTTCGTGCGCATGGAAAAATGGATTTTTGACAGCCCCGACCTGCCGGGGGAGGTGTTTCGTCAGTTCATCAAGGACTGCTACCAGGGCAACAAGCTCATCCAGAGCAAGCTCGAGGTGGATGGCATACGGGTTGATCTGAAGAAGCTGACCATGCCGCTGCTCAATATCTATGGCAAATACGATCACCTGGTGCCACCCGAGGCCTGCGAGAAGTTGGTCAAGCAGGTGGGCAGCACGGATACCGAAGACCTCTGCCTGGACACCGGACACATCGGCATCTATGTCAGCTCGAAGTTCCAGGAGGCCTTTGCCCCCAAAATCGCCAACTGGCTCAAAGAGCGGGACCAAATTCCCACAAAAAAGCCACCGCGCAAAAAAACGACGGCGGCCCAGTCGTCTGCCGGATTGAAAAAAACCGTGCGGAAAGCCAAACCCATTAAAAAAAACACCCAACCGGTGGCCAAGCCAAAACCACCCCGATCCAGAACTGCACCTAAAGCGACCAATGGGTAATGCGGATAAACCACATCAGTAGGAGGAACCCGATGACCAGGGAGATGGACTATTTCAAAACCTTTTGCAAAATCAGCAAGGCCTTCGGTTCGGCTGCAGGCAAGACGGAGTTGCTGAACTTGATTGTCAACAGCGCCATCAAGACCATGGAAGGCAAGGCCGCCTGCCTGTTTTTGCAGGATGAGAAGCAGGATGTCTTCGTACCGATGGCCCAACAGGGTCTGTCCGAAACCTATCTGCACGCCAACCCCATCCAGGCCAAACGGGTGGTAACGCCCCTGGAAAAGGAGGGTTACCTGGCCTTTCCCGATGCCACATCCGACCCGCGCCTGGAAAACCACGCGGCCAAGAAGGCCGAGGGCATTGCCTCACTGCTGACCGTGCCCGTGACGGTGAGTGACCGTACCATCGGGGTGTTGTCACTGTACACGGCTACCCGTCGCGAGTTCAAACCCGATGAGATTGAATTTTTACGCGCATTGGCCGAACAGGGGGGGCTTGCCATCGAACACAACCGCCTGCTCCGGCGCATGCAGAAAAACGCCATGCTGTTCTTAGAGTTGGCCTCCAACATCAACTCCTCTCTGGACATCCAGAAAGTGCTCAGCAACCTGACGGAGAACATCTGCGACACCCTGGGAATGAAGGGGGCGCTCATCCGCCTGATGGACGAAGACACCGGTTCGCTGAAACTGATGGCCAGCCATGGTCTCAGCCCGGAATTTCTCGAAAGGGGCGCCATCACCACCACGGAAACCGCGGCACGCGCCCTGAAAGGGGAGACCATGGTTATCAGCGACGCCACCACGGACAAGCGTATCCGGTTCAAAGATGCCATGAAAAGCGAAGGCATCGTCTCCATGATCGTGGCCCCCATTCTGGCCCGGGACAAGGTAATCGGCGTGATGCGCCTATACAGCGACGTTCAGCGGGAATTCCCTGCGGATCTGATGTTGATGGTGGAAGCCCTGGCTCACCAAGGGGGCCTGGCCATCCAGAACGCCTCCATGTACCTGAAGCTCAAGGAAGACAAGAAAAGCCTCGAAGAGGACATCTGGAGCCATCGCTCCTGGTTCTGATATCAGACGTTGAAGCGGAAGTTGATGATATCCCCGTCACAAACCGCGTAAGTCTTTCCCTCCAGCCGGACGGTTCCTTTTTTGCGGGCCTCGGCATAGGTCCCGGCATCCATGAGGTCGTCGTAGGCCAGCACCTCGGCCCGGATGAACCCCTTTTTGATGTCTGAGTGAATCACCTCGGCCGCATCCACGGCCTCGGTGTCCCGTCCGATGGTCCAGGCCCGCACTTCGTCTTCACCCACGGTGAAAAAAGAGATCAGCCCCATCAGGTCGTAGGAGCGCACGATGACCCGGTCCGTGGCCGATGCGGTGATGTTGAACTCGGACAGGAACTCCTGTGCCTCTTCGTCAGACATCTGGGCCAGTTCCTGTTCCAGTTTGGCCCGGATCACCATGCACGCCTCCCCGTCGGGCAGGGCATCAGCACCGGGCAGGGCATCGTCCTCATCCTCGTTGTTAAAGAGGATCAGCATGGGTTTGGCGGAAAGAAAGGCAAATCCGCGAAGCAGTTTGGCCGTGGCGAGTTCGGGAATCCGGCGTAGGGGTGTTTCACTGTCCAGATACGCCTTGCAGCGATCCAGCAGCGCAATCTCCTCGGGATTGGGTTTTTTTCCCCTTCGTTCGTCAAGGGCCAGGCGTTCCAGGCGTTTTTCGACCACGACCAGGTCGGATATGATCAATTCCTGGTCGATGGCCGCCACATCTTCCCTGGGCGTGGGCGCATCGAAGCCGTAGCCGCTGAAATGGCGCACCGCATGAATCAGGGCGTCGCAGTCGCGCACCTGGGTCCAGATGCTCTGGTCCCTCTTGGCGACCCCGCCGTGATCCCCCTTGCCAGGCAGGAAATACTCCACCTGGGTGAAGATGGTTTTGCGTGGATTGTAAATCTCGCTTAAAATCTCTACCCGCTTGTCCGGGACGGTGATCGTGCCGATACGGCTTTCCTGGCGGTTGCCGTCGGGGGCGACGCTGCGGGTCAACGCTTCAAAAACAGTTGTTTTGCCCGACTGGGGCAGGCCGATAATACCGAGTCTCATGGTTGTTATACTCCTGATAATAATTTTGGCCTTCTCATATCCGTGTGCATCCGTCAAGGCAACAAATAGCGCAGGGGGTTTGAAAAACCGATCTAAAAGGGCTATGAATCGGCCATGGATTCCCATCTTTCATCGGTTCCCTGGCACACGCTCGCCCTGTGGAAGGAGGCCAACGCCTGCCTGGCGGACACCATGCAGCAAAACCAGTCGGTGCTCGCTGAACCCCACCGGCAGGCTCAGCGGATGCAACGCCGTCTTGAATGGATTTTTCCCTTGATGGACCGCTTGTGCCGGGAAACCTGTCCAGACTGCAAGAACATCTGCTGCCACCGGGCATGGGTGTGGGCCGATTTCAAAGATCTCCTCTTCCTCCACCTCGCCGGCATCCCGGTGCCCGATCAGCAGCTGCTCGACCGACAGGGAGGCCACTGCCGCTACGGAAGCCCTGAAGGCTGCCGATTGAATCGGATCCAGCGTCCCTTTGTTTGCACCTGGTACCTGTGCCCGGCGCAGACACACATCCTGAGAAAACGGCCGGCGGATTTGCAGATCCTACTGGAGTCCCTCAAAAGAATAAAAGGACTTCGGCAAACGATGGAAATGTCATTTATACGGGCCGTGACTTGAACCGGGCGGCACCAACTTAGGCCAAAGTCCATGGCGTTGCGAAAGTCGGAGGGCTTCAGAGCCAGGACGCCAAGGGTGAAGCCGTAGGTATTTCTACTGCGAGCCCTTGGCAACGACGGCTCTGGAGTCCTCCGGCTTTTGCAACTATGGGGTAATCTCTTCCTTGAGCATACAGCAGGCAATTTTATAAGGCAGTTTACCGCCCACCGCAGTAGGCAGGTTTCGCGGCTGGATGATGCGGTTCATGACACATCCTTCGGGGATCAGCAGGGGAAACAGGTCCGACTCGTTGACTTTGGGGGTCTCCACCAGTCGGTTATCACGAATGTCGAGGCTGTGCAGAGGGTAATCCTCGCAGAGGGGGCACCGATAGACCCGGCCGTTGGGGAAGATAAAGTAGTTGTCCGCAACCAGCCCCGCACATTCAAAGGGCTCGTCAGGGCCCAGGAACACCTTGGGGAAAGTGACGGTAATTCCCTGCCGGGCGGCGGCTTCGGCCACCGGAGGGATCACCGCCAGCCAGGTGTCTCGATTCACTTGGGAAAGGGTCTTCACGCGTTGGGCATCTTCGGTCCACTGCCCCCGAACACCGATGACCTGGATGAAAAAGCGGTCCACACCCAGCGACGCCAACAGAGGCGGCATGCGCTGCAGATGATCGATGTTGGCCCGACTCACCGTATAGATCAGGCTGACGGAAAAACCATGCTGTTTTGCGGCCAGAATGCCTTGGGTGCACTGCTTGAAACTGCCGTCACCGCGCAGGGGGTCGTTGACCGACGGGTCGGGTCCATCCAGGCTGAAGCTGAAGTAATCCACCTCCTTGGGCGTCACTCGGTTCAGGATGTCGTGAAAAAGGTACCCGTTGGTGTCGATGGTCACCGATGCGTAGCCCAGCTGTCTGGACCGTTTAACGGCAACGGACAGGTCCGGGTGCAAGGTGGGTTCACCGCCCAGAAAGATCACGTTGGGCGATGGATGCCGATGGGCAAACAGCGCCAGCCAACGGTCGATGGTCTCCATGTCAAGCGTATTTCGGCCGTGCTGATCGGGATTGATGTAGCAATGGCGGCAGCGAAGATTGCAACGGGTAAGGAGATGAAAGAAGATGTTGGCTGAATGACGGGTAAAAGAAACGGTTTTTCGCATAGGGTCACAGTCCACCCTACATCGATTTCATGAAATTTTCCAGGTCGGCATCGTCGTCCGTATCCGTGTTTGGACTGGCTTTGCCACCCAGGCGCCGCACCTCCTTTTTAGCCCGGATCAGCTCTTCGTTGGTCAAACGCAGGCGGTAGGTCATGTATTCGGCGAAAATCCGATAGAGCAAAAGCAGAAAGTCAAGGCGCTCGTCCTTTTGCTCGGAGGTGGAGAGCCGGTTGCCGGCCGACGTGTCTACGGCCAGACAGATGGTCTTGCCATCGGAGAGCACCGTGGCGCTGCGTGTCTGGTCGTCGATGATGCGCATTTCACCAAATATTTCGCCTTTTTTGTTGATGCTGCTGATCTCCTCGCCTTCTTTGGTAATCCGGATTTTACCGGACAGCAGAAAGTAGAGCCAGGGATCCATGTCGCCTTCCTGGATAATGATTTCACCGTCTTCATATTGGCGGATTTTGCTGAGGCGAAGCAGCTTGCCCAGATTGCGGGTCTCGAAATGCTTCAGCGCCGATATAGACATAAGGCGCTGTATATTCTCAATATTTTCCTTAAGGTATTTGGACTCAATCATGGAAACCCCCCGGGGCGATAACGATTCTTTGATGGTCCTATGCAATGTATTCTAATGTGGCGGCAAAAGAAAGGCAAGCCTCATCGTCATCATTTACGAAACACTGACCAACTGTCAAAACCCGGATCTCAATTGACGAACCGCTTTAATTATCCTCCATGCAGTGTTTGGACAGGTTCTCATCGAACTGAACCGGGTAGCACCCGTCGAAGCAGGCCTTGCAGAAATGGTCCTCCGGGTTTTGGATGCCGGTGGACGAGAGCAAGCCCTCCAAACTCAGGTAGTTCAAGGTGTCCAGTCCCAAATGCGTGCGGAGTTCCTCCACGCTCATTCTGGCCGCAATCAGTTCCCCCTTGGTGGAAAAATCGATGCCGTAATGGCAGGGAAACCGGTGGGCCGGCCCGCTTACCCGCAGGTGAACCCGCTTGACGCCCAGCTCTCGCAGGGCCTTGACCCGGGTCTTGACCGTCGTGCCTCGGATGATCGAATCTTCGATGATGATGATGTCCTTGCCCTTGAGCAGCTCCTTGATCGGATTGAGTTTTACCCGGACCCCGAAATCCCGCATGCTCTGGGTGGGCTGGATAAAGGTTCGCCCCACGTAGTGATTGCGGATCATGCCCGTCTCGAAGGGGATGCCGCAGGCTTCCGAATAGCCCAGGGCCGCGTAGGTGCCCGAGTCGGGAAAGGGCATGACCAGGTCCGCCTCCACCGGGGCCTCTACGGCCAGGCGTCGGCCGTGGGCTTTTCTCGTGAGGTAGACGTTGTGGCCGAAAAAGGTGCTGTCCGGTCGGGCGAAGTAGATGAACTCGAAAATGCAGAATGAACGGCGCTTGGGGGTTTTGGTGTGGATGCTTTTGACCCCCTCGCTGTTGATGATGACGATCTCACCCGGATCCAGTTCCCGGACGAATTCCGCCTGCACCAGATCCAGGGCGCAGGTTTCCGATGCAAGCACCCACGCACCATTGAGTTTGCCCAGGCACAGGGGACGAAAGCCGTAAGGGTCCTTGATGCCGATAATTTCTCCCCGGCTGGTGAGCACCACCATGGAAAAGGCCCCTTTCATCCGGGCCACCGATGCTTTGAGCGCCTCCTCGAAGCCCAGATTCAGGTTGCGCACGAAAAGGTGCAGAAACACCTCGCTGTCCATGGTGGTCTGGAAGATGGAGCCGGTATCCTCCAGCTCCGCTTTCAGATGGTGCGCATTGACCAGGTTGCCGTTGTGGGCCACGGCATAGGCCCGCTTGCGGTGGCGCGCCACGAGGGGCTGGGCGTTGGCCACCACCGAGCTGCCGGTGGTGGAGTAGCGCACGTGTCCGATGGCGCTGGGGCCGCTAAGGCCTTCCAGGATGTCCATATCGAAGACGTCGGGAACCAGCCCCATGCCCTTGTATTCATCGATGGCGCCATCCTCGGCAACGGCGATGCCGGCGCTCTCCTGACCGCGGTGCTGGAGCGCGTAGAGCCCGAAATAACACATTTTCGCCGCATCCGGGTGGTTGAACGCCCCGAAGAGGCCGCAGGCCTCGCGGGGTTTGTCATCGCCAATGAATTCCCGGCTGATGGTCTGTGATGGTTTCATGGTCTTTTGCCTTGCAGGGCTGGAGGTAATAGGTGGGAAACCGGCATGGCCCGCTACCCATGGTAATCTTGAATGGCCTTGACTTCAAAAGGTTTTTCTCTCAATGCGCCGACCGCCTGGCACACCGCCAGCGCGCCGGCGGCGGTGGTGGCGTACGGCACCTTGAATTTGAGGGCCGCCCGACGGATGGTATAGCCGTCCCGGCGCGGTTCGTCACCGGTGCCGGTATTGATGATCAGCTGTATCCGACCATTCTTGATAGCATCGGCGGCATGTGGCTGGCCCTGGGACACCTTGTTGATCCGCTCAGCCGGGATGCCGTTGGCACAAAGATGGGACCATGTACCGTCGGTAGCCAGGATATCGAACCGCATTTGGGAGAATTGCCTGGCCACGGCCAGAATAGCCGCCTTGTCTTCGTCACCCACACTGATGAAAACCGTTCCGGACAGGGGCAGACGCTGACCAGCCCCCAACTGCGCCTTGGCATAGGCAAGGCCGAAATCGGTTCCGATGCCCATCACCTCCCCGGTGGATTTCATCTCCGGCCCCAACAGGGTATCCACATCCGGGAAGCGATCGAAGGGTAACACCGCCTCCTTCACCGACTGGTGCCGGGGGACCACCTCTTCAGTGAGTCCCAGTTCGGCCAATGTCTTCCCCAGCATGATCTTGGTGGCCAGCTTGGCCAAAGGGATGCCGGTGGCCTTGCTGACGAAGGGAATGGTCCGCGAAGCCCGGGGGTTGACTTCGATCACATAGAGCTGGTTCGCTTTGATGGCGTACTGGACGTTCATCAGCCCCACCACCTTCAGTTCGGCGGCCATGGCTTTGGTGGCCACGGTGATCTGGGCGATCATCTCGCTGCCGATGCTGTGGGGGGGCAATACGCAGGCGGAGTCGCCGCTGTGGACCCCGGCAGCCTCGATGTGTTCCATGATGCCGCCGATAATGGTGGTGGACCCGTCACAAATGGCGTCCACATCCACTTCTATAGCCGCTTCCAGAAACTTGTCAATAAGCACCGGGTGATCCGGGGAAGCCAGGATGGCCAGCCGGGTAAACGTCTCCATATCCTTGGGATGGTAAACAATCTTCATGGCCCGCCCACCCAGTACGAAGGAGGGGCGCACGATCACCGGATAGCCGATGGTGTCGGCGATGGTCAGAGCCTCTGCGATAGAAAGGGCCGTGCCGTTGGCCGGCTGCATGAGACCCAGCTTTTTGAGCATGGCCTGGAACAGCTCCCGATCTTCGGCCCGGTCGATGCTTTCCGGCTGGGTGCCCAGGATGGGAACGCCCTCTGCGTGCAGCGGCGTGGAAAGATTCAGCGGGGTCTGACCGCCGAACTGAACGATGATGCCGGCAGGCTTTTCCTTCTCCACAATGTGCAGCACGTCCTCGCGCGTCAGCGGCTCGAAGTAGAGCTTGTCCGATGTGTCGTAGTCGGTGCTCACCGTCTCCGGGTTGCTGTTGACCATGATGCTCTCCACGCCCATCTCCCGCAGGGCAAAGGAAGCGTGCACGCAGCAGTAGTCGAACTCGATGCCCTGACCGATACGGTTGGGCCCGCCGCCCAGAATCATCACTTTTTTACGATCCGACACCCGGGCTTCGCATTCGGTTTCGTAGGTGGAATAATAGTAGGGAGTGGCGGCCCGGAATTCCGCCGCGCAGGTATCCACCAGCTTATATACAGGCCGGATGCCCAGGTCTTTGCGTGTCCGCTCCACCTCTTTTTCCGTACTGCCGATGAGATGGGCAATCTGGACATCGGAGAACCCGAAGGCCTTGGCCCGTGCCAGTCGGTCGGCGGTCAAGGTGGTCAACCGGTCCTCTGCCGAGGTTCCGGACCGGCCTGCCGTATCGCCGGCCTGCATCAGATCCTGCTCCATACGGAAAATCTGCTCCAGTTGGAAGAGAAACCAGGGATCGATGGCGGTCATCTGGTAAATCGTCTCGATGGACATGCCCGCCTGAAGGGCATGGCGCAAGTAGAACAGCCGCTGGGAGTTGGGGATGACCAGCTTCTGTTCGATCTCGTCCAGGGAGGGTAACGCGCCATCCGCCTCAGGGCGGTCCTTGCCGTCGGCACCGAAACCAAAGCGGCCGATTTCCAGTGAGCGCAGTCCCTTTTGAAAGGCCTCTTTGAAGGTCCGGCCGATGGCCATGGTTTCACCCACCGACTTCATGGCGGTGGTCAGCAGATCCTGAGTTTCTGGAAATTTTTCGAACGTCCACCGGGGAATTTTAACCACGCAATAGTCCAGGGTCGGCTCGAAGGATGCCAGGGTCTCGCCGGTGATGTCATTGGGGATTTCGTCCAGTGTGTACCCCACGGCCAGCTTGGCGGCGATTTTGGCGATGGGAAATCCCGTGGCCTTGGAGGCCAGGGCGCTGCTCCGCGACACCCGCGGATTCATCTCCACGACGATCATATCCCCGTTTTGTGGATTGACGGCAAACTGGACATTGGAGCCGCCGGTATCCACCCCGATCTCGCGCATGATGGCCAGGGAGGCATCCCGCATGGCCTGGTACTCCCGGTCCGAGAGGGTCTGGGCCGGAGCCACGGTGATGGAGTCTCCGGTGTGTACGCCCATGGGGTCAACATTCTCGATGGAGCAGATGATCACCACGTTGTCGGCGTGATCCCGCATCACCTCCAGCTCGTACTCCTTCCACCCCAGCACCGACTCTTCCAGCATGACCTGATGGGTGAGACTGGCGTCCATTCCCGATTTGGCAATGTTTTCCAGATCCTCGGGATTGTAGGCCACGCCTCCGCCGGTGCCGCCTAAGGTATAGCTGGGCCGGATGATCAGCGGAAAGCCTAGTTCGTCGGCAATCACGCGGGCCGCTTCCATGGTGTTGGCGATGCCGCTGTGGGGAATGCGCAGGCCGATTCGGTTCATGGCATCACGGAAGCGGTCCCGGGATTCGGCCTTTTCAATGGAATCCAGCGAGGCACCGATGAGTTCCACACCGAACTGTTCCAGAACGCCTTGCCGGGCCACTTCCACCGCGGTATTCAACCCGGTCTGCCCGCCCAGGGTGGGCAGCAGGGCATCGGGACGCTCCTTTTCGATGATCTTGGCCACGACCTCCGGGGTAACCGGTTCGATGTAGGTGCGATCGGCTGTTTCCGGGTCGGTCATGATGGTGGCCGGGTTGGAATTCACCAGAACCACCTCGTAGCCCTCTTCTTTGAGGGCCTTGCACGCCTGGGTGCCCGAGTAGTCGAACTCACAGGCCTGGCCGATGATGATTGGGCCGGCACCGATGATCAGGATTTTATGGATGTCCGTACGTTTTGGCATGTGATTAGGCAGTTTTCATCATGGCCCTGAACTGGTCAAACAGGTAAGCCGCGTCGTGCGGTCCCGGCGATGCCTCTGGATGATATTGGACGGAAAAAGCCGGCAGCCGGCGATGCCGGATGCCTTCCACGGTGCTGTCGTTCAGGTTGATGTGGGTGACGTCGACGGCATCGGCGCCCAGGCTATCCATATCCACGGCGAATCCATGATTCTGGGAGGTGATCTCCACCTTACCGGTAGCCAGATTCTTGACCGGCTGATTGGTGCCGCGGTGACCGAATTTCAATTTGTAGGTGCGCCCACCTAAAGCCAGACCCAGAATCTGGTTGCCCAGACAGATGCCGAAGATGGGCAACCGGCCCAGCAGTTCCTTGACCGTCTGGACGCCGTAAACGACCGGTTCCGGGTCGCCGGGACCATTGGAGAGAAAGAGGCCATCCGGCGCCATGGCCATAATGGCCGATGGATCGGTGGCGGCCGGCACGACCATCACCTCGAACCCCACCCGTTCCAAGCATCGGGCAATATTGTACTTGAGTCCGAAATCAATGGCCACCACCGATGGACGCGCCCCCCGGTGCCGCCAGACACCGGCATTCAATTTCAAGTCATCGGCCAGCATTTCGGGCTTGCCGCCGGTCCAGCGGTAAGGCCGCGCGGTCGTGACTTCCCTGGCCAGGTCCATGCCCACCATGCTGGCAATGGCATTGGCACGCCGTGTCAGGGATCCGGAATCCAGATCAGTGGTGGAAATAACCGCACGCATGGCGCCGCCATTGCGGATATGGCGGGTCAGGGCACGGGTATCCAGTCCCTCGACCCCCAGCACAGCCTGACCGGCAAGATAATCGGCAAGGGATTGCGTGGATCTGAAGTTGCTGGGGAACGGCTGGTACTCTCTGACCAGAAAAGCGGCCACCTGGATCCGCGCGGACTCCACATCTTCGTCGTTGACACCGTAGTTGCCGATCAGCGGATAGGTCATGGTGACCATCTGGCCGCTGTAGGACGGGTCGGTGAGCACCTCCTGATAACCGGTCATGCTGGTGTTGAACACCACCTCGCCGCTGGCATCACCCGGACCGGTAAAGGACCGGCAGGGAAACGTGCGGCCATCTTCAAGTGCTAACAATGCTTGCATACTGTCTGGTTTTTTCGCGGGTTAAACTCGCCGCTGTGCCTATAATTGATGAACACATCAAAGTTCTGTGGTCAATTATCACATCTGATCGGCAAATCAACCCCCTAAAAAAGGCAGACCCGCGGGCCTGCCTAATTTTTCCGACACATGTGAACCGCAATAGCCAGTGCTAACCCCGCCGCTTGCGGCAGGGTTAGCGAGCGATCTGAAAATAGACTTTCATCCTTACGGTGAACCCTCCCCGCGGCTGTTGCCGCGGGGAGGGTTCAATCCGGCATTACCCGATGGGGGCGTTTTCCACCAGATCCCAGATCCCACAGGGGCAGGCACCGGCACAGAATCCGCAGCCGATGCAGCGGTCCGGATCCACCACATATTCGAAGGCGACGTCCCCCAGGGCCTCGCGGCTGATGGCCGCCTCCGGACACATGGCCACGCAGATACCGCAGTCACGGCAGGTGCCGCAGGAGGAGCACTGGGAACCGCACTGGTCCACATCTTCATACTGAATAATCCGGGGGTCCAGGTATTCCAGAGAAATGCGGTTGATGTCGATAACCATCTTCCGGTCCGCACCGGGCCGCTTGCCGGCCAGAATGTCCGAGATGGTTTCGGCTGCCCGCCGCCCGGCACCAATGGCGTCGGTGAGCAGTCCGGGCCGCACCGCGTCACCAATGGCATATACGTTGGGGTTGGATGTCTGGTAATCCTCGTTGACTGCCACAAAGCCACGCTCCGTGGCCACATCGCCCGGCAGAAATTCCAGATCCGGCGCATCGCCGATGGAGACGACCACCGTGTCGGCGGGGATCAACTCACCGGTTTCCAGTTCCACGCCCTGGTCGGTGATCTGGCGGGTAAACACCGGCCAACGGAATATGGCACCCGCCGCCTCGGCGTCTTCACGCTCTTTGCCGAAGCTGGCCGGCTCCTGGACGTCCAGCAGGGTAATCTGCCTGGCGCCCAGCCGGGCCGCCTCGGTGGCCACGTCGCAACCCACGTTGCCCGCACCGATGATCACCACCCGGTCGCCCGGTTTAACCCGGTTTTGCTTGGCATCGGATAAAAAATCCATGGCCGTGATTAACCGTTCCTTGCCCGGAACAGGCAGGGTCCTCGGCTTTTGTGCACCGGTGGCCACGATCACAAAATCGTAATCGGCAATCAGTTGGGCCATATCGGACTGGTTCAGCTGCTGATGGAGGTGAACATGGGGGATTACCTCAGCCGCCCGTGCCAGTTCGTTCCCCACCACGTCGGCGGGAATTCGGCTGTTGGGGATCACCGACGCGATCTTGCCGCCCAGCGTGGGGGCGTTGTCGAAAACTACCGCCTCATGGCCCAAGCGCCGCATTTGCCAGGCCGTGGAAATGCCGGCAGGCCCGCCGCCGACCACGGCGATGCGTTTACCGGAAAGGGGCGGCAGTTCCGGCATGCTGGCATTGATGCTGGCCCGGCCCAGTTGAGACACGTCCACCGGCGTCATAAAGGCCGACCCTTTGGTACAGGCGGTCATGCAGGGGTGGGGACACAGGTAACCGCACACGGAGGCCGGGAAAGGGGTGAAGGCCAGGGCCAGGTTCACCGCCTCATCCACCCGCCCCTCACGCACCAGTCGCCAGCGCTCCTGCACCGGAATCCCTGACGGGCAGGTGGATTCACAAGGCGCCTTGAATTTGCGGTTTTCCCACACGGGAACAAAGCGCCGCAGGTCAGCGTGGGTGATCAGCGGAATGGCGCTGCGGTCAAGATCGGTGAGGTCACCGACGATGCCGCCTTTGCCCAGCTTGACATTCCAAATGTTTTTCCTGAAATCGGCCATCGAGCGCCGTTCGACGCCTTTTTTGTCCTGGGGCGATCGGGCGGCGATCAACTGCCACGCTTCGCGGACCGTCAGGCGCTCGAGCAGTTCCAACCGGTCGATGGCCGCCAGAAACCGTTCAAGCCCGTCGGTCAGCCAGCGCCAGGTGTCGTCATCGATGGGCATCATCTTGGCATCGGCATGACTGAAGCCCTGGTGCGGGCCGCGAAACAGCACGCGACCGCCCACCATGCCCACCATGGGGCGGTGTCCCAATACATTTTCAGGATTCTGGGGTTCATGGCCGCAGATCACAGCCACGCCACCGGCCATGAACTCGGCGAAGTAATCCCCCGTAGACCCCAGCACCCAAAGCTGGGGCGGCTCAAAGCGGGGGTTGAACTTGGTCATGGTCATGCCCCGGGCGCCGATATTGCCGGCAATGTACACCTGTCCCTGCGCCATGCCATTGGCCACGCCGTTGGAAGCGTGACCGTGAACGGTGATCGTTGCACCGGCGTTGAGCCAGCCCACATCGTCAGAGGCCGGACCCAGCACATCGATAAACGTACCCGGAAATCCCATGGATCCCAATCGCTGGCCGGCATGGCCGTCGATTTTGATATGCACGGACTCGCCATCGGACCGCCAGAGACGGCCACCGATGCCGTGCTGGCCAAAGGCATGAACGACCAGCTGACGTTGGCCCGATAGAACGGCCTGTTGAATCCGTTCTTCGAGGACCCGTGAGTCCAGGCGCTCCCCGTCACACTTTCCCGGTATATTGAAAGGCTGTCTGTTTTCCGTCATCGCGTGTTCTCCGGTGGATGTAAAAAGGTGTTTAGGTTGTTAGCCCATAGGCTGTAGAAACGATCGGCTTTGCTGCCGGTTTTTTCTTCAGCCTAAACCGCTACAGCCTACCACCCTGTTTACACCACATACTTGATATCAAGCCGCTGGGCGGCATGATAATCGCTGATGCCCAGGGCGTCTGACATGCCGATGGGCAGCGCCGTGGAGCGGCCCAGCGGAGCCATAATTTTTTTCAGTTCTGTGTCGAAGGCCAGAAAAAGATCCACCACCCGTTCGGCCACCTGTTCCACATCCAGGCGGCGGTAGAGGCGTGGATCCTGGGAGGTAATTCCCCGGGGACAGCGGCCGATGTTGCAGATGTTGCAGCGATCCGTCTCCGATCCAAGGCAGCCGGCGGCGGCCTGCATGATGTATTTCCCGGTCTGGACGCCGCTGGCTCCCAGCATGATCAGGGCGGCGGCATTGGCAGCCAAATTCCCGCTTTTTCCAACGCCACCCCCCGCAAAAATGGGGATCTCGTTCTGCATGCCCACTTTGACCAGGTTCAGGTATCCGTCGCGCACGTTGGTAGCGATGGGATGGCCCATGTGGTCCATGGAGACGTTGTAGGCGGCTCCGGTGCCTCCGTCCTCACCATCGATGGCCAGACCGGCGGCATAGGGATTCCGGGTCAGGTTGTTGAGTACCGCCATGGCCGTGGATGTGGCCGAAATTTTCGGATAGACCGGAACCCTGAAGCCCCAGGCCATATACATGGATTGAATCATCTTGGCCACCGACTCTTCAATGGAGTACTGGGTCTGGTGGGTCGGCGGGCTGGGCAGGCTGACCCCTGCCGGCACACCGCGGATGGCGGCAATTAATCGATTTACTTTATGCCACATGAGCAAGCCGCCGTCACCGGGCTTGGCGCCTTGACCGTACTTGATCTCGATGGCGCAGGGATCTTCAACCATCTCGGGTATGGCGTGGATGATCTCGTCCCAGCCGAAATAACCGCTGGCGATCTGCAGGATCACGTATTTCAAAAAGGGGCTTCTGAGGAGGCGCGGCGGACAGCCGCCTTCTCCGGTGCACATGCGTACCGGCATGCCCATTTCCTCATTGAGGTAAGCCACCCCCATCTGCAGCCCCTCCCACATATTGGGGGAAAGCGCGCCGAAGCTCATGCCGCCGATGATCAGGGGGTAGATCTCCCGAACCGGTGGGATCCATCCATTTTCATTCACGAATTTCAGGTTCTGCTCCGGAGGCAGGATCCTGCCCAACAGGGTCCGCATTTCAAATTCGTGACGGCCGGCATCCAGGGCCGGGTCCGTGAGCATGGAGATGCGGATGAACTTGATCTGGTCCAGGAGACCACCGGGCGTGTTGCGCCGGCCGCCGCGACTGCGGGGCTGACCGCCGCAGTTGATATGGTACCGCAGCTTGTCCGCTTCGTCGGATCGCATGGGGAATATCGCGTCGTTGGGGCACACCAGACTGCAGGTGGCGCAACCCACACAGGCATAAGCCGGGTCAGTCTTCTGTCGGATGCCGTGGTAAACGTCGAAGCTGCTGGCCGGACTGCCCTGGGGCTCCAAGGAGACCTTGACGCGCCGCTTGCGGAACACGCCCAGTTCGATGGCATTCACCGGGCATACAGCCGTGCAACGGCCGCACAGGGTGCACTTGTCTTTGTGCCAGAGGATCTGCCAGGGCAGATCCTTTACGCTTAGTGTAGAAGGGCTAATGGTTGCGTTTGGCTGCATATTGAAACCTCCTGGCGCTCCGGTCCGACAATGACCGTGTCCAGATGCATGGGTTGAAAGTCTTTGCTCTTGTCTCGATCGGGAACCGCGAAGTCCAGGCCGCAGATTTCAGATGAGAAGGCGTATCGACCAGGCCGGCCGCCCACCACGCCGGGGCGCAGTTTCTTGCGGTCCTGAACCATGAAGAGACTGTGGTCCGGCAGGCATCCGATCACGCAGTTGGGCCCGTCGATGATCAGCCGGCGGCACGACTGCTTGAGCTGGGTCAGCAGGTCGGCATTGGGATGGTTCGCGATATCGTCATCCTGCAGCGGCGTAATCACGTGTTTGTATGCCGAAATATCCAGTCCCAGCCGCGTTTGGGTGTAGTGCAGGATGTGGGTGAAGACCTCCGAGTCGCTCTGGTAGCCCGAGTACCCGGGAAAGTTGCGCGACAGCAGAAACTCCCGGATGGGGGTGAACGCCGTGCATTCACCGTTGGTCATGGAGGCATAGCCCTGGATGAAAAACGGGTGGCAGGCATACAGGTTGATGGCATAGTTGGTGTTCTGCCGGCCCTGGGCCATAATGACCCGGGCATGCAGCTCCTTGCGGTCCAGCTTCAGGTAGTTGGCCACCTGGAGGGGGTCTCCGATCTCCTTGAGCATGATCACGTCCGGCCAGAAGGAGAAAACGATCATGTCGTGCTTCTCCTCACCCATGGCCCGCAATCGAAGGCGAATCTCCAGCAGCTTTTCATAGAGCGCTTCTGTGGAATAGTCATCCCACTCCTCGGGGTATTCATAGGCGCGGATCAGATAGATGTCGCGCTTGGGAACACCGGGGGGCGGGTTTTTGGGGACCTTGATGGTGATCTTGTATTTGGTCATGAACCCGATGTCCATCATGAAGGTATCCAGACGTCGCAGTCCCGTTTCGCTGAAGATTCCGGACAGGATGGGTGCGTTCTTGATCTCCTCGAAGGGTCCTCCGAGGTCACGCAGAAACAGACCGACACCGGATCCATCGTGGCCTTCCCGCATGACGTCCATGGCTTCCAGGGCGATCATGGGAGAAACGGGGGTCTCACTGGTCATGGCAAACAATCGGCACATGGTGGTTACACTCCTTTGGCTGCCGTGGTAAAAGGCCGCCATTGACCTGTAAATGACGGACCGGAAGGGAATAAAACAGCAAGTTATATACCATAATATAGAACTCACTGAAATCCAATTGCATATTAACCTGGCGAATTGGCCACATCTATGTTCATAAGCCAAGTTTTTTACATTACTGCAATTAAATTGTGACCCAAATAACAATATTGTAAAATCCGAGACTATCGTCCAGGGGCAATCGTAACCTATCGAAAAAATACTGATCTTGGCAAATTTTGGGAAATCTGGTACCAATCAACCATGAAAGTCCCCCCCACCGAATTCCTGGATGGACATCATCAGGAACAATGGCTCACTTTCTGTCAAGAAGCCCGGGCCACCGGCATGACCTTTTCCCCCACCTCAGCCGGCGCAAAGGCACTGGAAATGGCCTTTGCCTTCAGTGAATTCGTTTCCGCCAACTGCATTCGTCATCCGCACATGGCCCTGGACCTGATCGACAGCAACAATCTGTTCAAAACTTACGATGACGGCCTAATGGCCCGCCGCCTGGCGCCGCTGCTCCTGCCGGTGGCTAAGGCAGGTCCGGACACCCCCATGGACGGCCTGCTGTCACTGCTGAAAACCGCCCTGCGCAGATTCCGGCGGCAGGAGATGGTGCGCATTGCCGTTCGTGATCTGGCCGGCATCTGCGATCTGGACGACACCATGACCGATCTTTCCGCCCTGGCCGCGGCGGCGATTGATGGGGCATTGGGCCTGCTGTTTGACCGCATGTGTACAACCGATGGTATTCCCGAGGACGACGCCGGCAACTGCCAGCACCTGGTAGTCATCGGCATGGGAAAGCTGGGTGCCGGTGAACTCAATTTCTCCTCCGATGTGGATTTGATTTTCACCTTTCCGGCCAGCGGTGAAACCCGGGGCGGCCAACGTCCCTTGTCCAACGAGGCCTTTTTTACCCGGCTGTGCCGATACCTGATCCAGGCCATCGGTGAAAACACCGCCGACGGCTTTGTCTTCAGGGTGGATACCCGGCTGCGGCCCTACGGCGACGGCGGCCCGCTGGTCATGAATTTCGACCATATGGAAGACTATTACCAGTTCCAGGGCCGTGAGTGGGAGCGCTACGCCCTGATCAAGGCTGATGTGGTGGCCGGAGACCGGGATGCCGGCCAAAATCTGCTCCGACGCCTGCGGCCCTTCGTCTATCGGCGGTACCTCGATTTCGGCGTGTTTGAGTCGTTGAGGGAGATGAAGCAAAAGATCACCGCCGAGGTCCGCAGAAAGAAACTGCACGACAACATCAAGCTGGGCAGTGGCGGCATTCGGGAAATCGAGTTTTTTGGACAGATGTTCCAGTTGATCCGGGGTGGTGTCCTGCCGGCGCTACAGCAATCGGCAATCCAGACCGTGCTGGACACGCTGGGCAAAGAGGGGTTTGTGCCCCTGCCGGTTTGTCGGGAACTCACCCACGCGTATCGCTTTTTCAGAAAAACCGAACACCGCCTCCAGGAGACCCACGACCAGCAGACCCATGCACTGCCGCCGGACCCGCTCGCCCGTTTGCGGCTGGCCCGATCCATGGGATTCGATACGTGGGATAGCTACTTGCAGGTCCTCGATGGCCATCGCGAGCGGGTTCGTTCACATTTCGACGGCCTGCTGGAACCCGAGGTCAAAGCGACCCCCGACGGGGGCACCAGCCAGGCGGCAACGGATATGGCCGATGCCTGGTCCTTTTCCATGACAACCGGTGAGCGCCGGCGGCTCCTCGAAACGGTAGGCTTTACGGATAGTAATGCCGCCACCACCCTTCTGGAAACCTATAAATCCGAACCGGCCACCCGATCCCTGAGCAGCTCAGGGAAGCGCCGCCTGGACCGTTTGATCCCGCGGGTATTGAAGGCGGCCGGTGGCTGTGACGACCCCGAGACCGTGTTGGATCGCGTTCTGCAGCTGCTCAAGAGCATTCAACAACGGATCAGCTATCTTTCCCTGCTCCTCGAATACCCCAATGCGCTGACCCATCTGATTCGACTGGTCAGCGCCAGCCCCTGGATCGCCGCCTTCTTGAGCCGCCACCCGGTGGTGCTGGATGAACTGTTGGATTCACGCACCCTGTATGCCCCCCCCGGTCTTGATGCCCTGCGCAACAACCTTGCACGCCAGCTGGCCACCGTGCCGGATGACGATCCGGAGTACCAGATAGAGACCTTGTGCATCTTCCGCCAGATCAACACCCTGAGAGTGGCGGCGTCGGACATCACCAATGTGCTGCCATTGATGAAGGTCAGCGATCATCTATCCTGGATTGCCGAAACGATCCTTGACAAGGTGGTGGAGATCTCCTGGAACCATCTGGTGGACAAACATGGCCGCCCGTCGTGCACCCTGAAGGGCCAGACCTGCGATCGGGGATTTGCCGTCATCGGTTACGGCAAGCTGGGGGGGATCGAGCTGGGATACGGATCGGACCTTGATCTTGTCTTTCTCCACGCGGCCGACCCCGGTGAAACCGTCGGCGGCAAGCGTCCCATCGACAACGCCCATTTTTTTTCCCGGCTGGGTCAACGGGTGGTTCATATGCTTTCAACCCACACGGCCGCCGGCGCCCTTTACGAGATCGATATGCGCCTGCGGCCCAACGGCGCTTCGGGGCTGTTGGTCAGCCATGTAAATGGATTCAAAACCTACCAGATGGACGAGGCCTGGACCTGGGAGCACCAGGCCCTGATCCGGGCCCGTCCCATCACCGGAGATACCGCGCTCAAAGATGCTTTTTCAACCATTCGGCGCCAGGTGCTCTGCCTGCCCCGGGAACCGGAAACACTGAAGGCATCCGTGCGGGAAATGCGGGATCGCATGCGCGAAAGTCGCCTGTCGGCCGGACCGGACCAGTTCGATATCAAAGAGGACATCGGTGCGATGGTGGATATTGAATTTTTGGTCCAACACCTGGTGTTGCAGCACGCAGCCAACCATCCCGAAATCTGCCGCTGGACAGACAATGTTCGCCTGCTGCAGGCACTGGCCGAAACCGGTATCGTTGACGGGGTAACTGCCTACCGGCTCCGGCAGGCCTACCTGATTTTCAGGGCTGTGGTACACCGGCTCAATCTGCAGGAGCGCTCCCCCCTGGTCGATTGCCATCGTTTCGAACACCTGAGGGATCTGGTTCGGCGCTTCTGGCAGCAGACGTTGAACTGAACAAAGGGGCGTTGACGATGCCTGATGGCCGATAACAAATCCACTCAACTCAACTGATAACCGGTCGATAATACCAGACAGGGCGATCCCTTCGACCGCCGCGACCATCATGCGTACCCATTCCACCCACCCGTTGATGCAGTGCAATGGATGTCCGCCGGCGGCAGCGTGACCGCACAATTAAATGGCTTGCAGAAAGGCCGTTGCAATGGAAGACAAGTCCCGTGAACAGTTGTTGCCCTTCAACCTGAGTCTGGTGTTTCGCCGGGGCTTGGGTCGGCAGCTGCTGTTATCTTGTTTCGGCCTTGCCATGGTACCCATGGCCCTGGTTGGATGGATCAGCTACCAAACGGCCCACCAGCGTCTGGAGCAGGAAGTCCGCCAAAACATCCGCATCACCGCCGAATTGAAAAGCCACCAGCTTCAACTGTTTTTCGATGACCGCTTGGCCGACGCCGACAAGCAGAGTCGTGAAGGCACCACGGTGTCATTTATCAACACCCTGGTCAGAAAATATGCAGCGGCTGAGGGAACGGTTTCCGAATTTGTTCGCAGCGTATCCTGGGCCATGGCCGCATCCGCCTATGGATCCGACATGGAATTGCATGCCAGCCTCCATGGCTACAGTGATCTCCTGATGATTGATATGGTCGGAAATATTCTGTTCTCCAGCGCCAGGCAGAATGACCTGGCGAAAAACCTGTATCAAGGTGGATTGGGCAAAACCCGCTTTGCCGAGGCCTTTCGCAGAACCCTTAAATCAGGGAATCCCGGATTTGCCGGTTTTGAGCACTATTCCCCGGCCGACGAAACCGAAACGGCCTTCGTGACCGCCCCCATTCGCGGTGAAGACAGCCAGCCCGCTGGGGTTATCGCTTTTAAAATCCCGCTCGGCACCATCCATCAGATGCTGGAGGCATCCGCGGAAATCGGGACGGGTTCGCAGCTTTATCTGGTAGATTCCGATCTGACACTGATGGCCGGTACGACCGGGTCGCCGCATCTTCACAACGGCGCCACGGTAGACACCGCGCAAACACGGTTGTGGCTGGAAAACCTAACCGCTAAAGTCTCCCGGACGTCCCTGGCGGAGCCTTTTGTTTATGAAGGACCCGGTGGCAATCCGGTGATGGGCACCTATGCACAGATTCTTCTGGGCGACGCTCCGTATGCCTTGATTGTGGAAATAGAAACGGCGGCAGCGTTCGGTGCCATCCATCCGCTTCGGACGATAATCGTCGCCATCGTGATCCTGACCGGCGTGGGGGTACTGCTGGCATCTGCGATCTTGGCGCGAACGATCGTTGAACCGGTTCGCGATCTTTCCCGAAACACATTGATGGTGGCGGAGGGTCGTTTTGACCACGACATGCATGTGGCCGCCACCAATGAGATCGGAGAACTGGCAGCATCTTTTAACAGCATGATGGATCATCTCAAAGCGCAAAAAAATACCCGGTCGCGTTTCATATCCGGACTGGCCAGCCTGCACCGGCTGATCGGCGGTGGACAGGAACTGGGGGAGCTGTCCCTGAATACACTCGAATTTCTCTCCGACTTTCTCGATCTGTGTCAGGCGGACTGTTTCATAGTGGATGACGACGGCGAGTTGAAATGCATCGGCCGGTTCCCGGGCCATCCCAATGGTGAGCGTCAACCGGTCTTTTTCACGGGAGACGGGCGGATGGATCAGGAGGTCCAGGTGAAAACCATCTCGATTTTTCACCAGGAGGCGGTCAGCGGCTTGATAAAGCCCGTTACCGCGCCTGACCTGGCGAATCTGATTGCTGCGCCGCTGATGTTGCACCAAACTGTCAAAGGCGTTCTGGAGCTTCAGAAAACAGGCGTATTCAGCCGATTTGACTATCATTTCATAGAAGCGGCAGCGGCAGTCATTGCCGTGGCCGTCAACTCTGCATCAACCCGGCAGCAGGAGGAGGCGCTGCTGGAACAGACCCGGAAGCAGGCTCAGCGATTGAAGGCTCGTGAAGCGTCGCTGGAAGAAGGCACCCGTAAACTACAGGCGCAGAGCCGGGCTTTTCAGGCGTCCGAGGAGAAACTTCAATTCAAACAGATGGAGTTGGAGGCCGCCAACGCACAGATGGTGAAAAACGCTACCGATCTTGAAGCTCACATGGCCATTTTGGAAACACAGAAATTGGACATGGAAAAACAAAACACCGAGTTGGAAAAAACCCACCGGGAGCTGGCGGAAAAAGCCCGGCAGCTTGAGATTTCAAGCCGCTACAAAACGGAGTTCATGGCCAACATGTCCCATGAGCTCAGAACGCCGCTGAACAGCATCCTGCTGCTTTCCCGGCTGCTTCTGGAAAATAAGGAAAAAAACCTGACCACCAGGCAATCCGAGTTCGCCCAAACCGTTCATTCGGCGGGAGAAGACCTGCTGAACCTGATCAATGAAATTCTGGATCTGGCCAAGGTGGAATCAGGAAAAATGGAGGCGGAGCTTCAAGCAGTCCGGGTCCAATCCATTGCCGACACCCTTCAGGTAAGCTTCGCGCCCCTGGCCGAGCAGCGCGGTATCCTGTTTATGATCCATGTAGCACCGGACGTACCGGAACGACTGATCACCGACCGCAAGCGCATCGAACAGATCGTCAAGAATTTTCTCTCCAATGCCTTCAAGTTTACCGCCAGGGGAACCATCCGCCTGGAATTCACTGTTTCCCGGGAACTGGTCATCTGTCGGGGTGCCGACGACACCGGGGACCATGGCTGTCTTGCCATCAGTGTGGTGGATACGGGAATCGGCATTCCTGTGGCCAAGCACCAGATGGTGTTTGAGGCTTTCCAGCAGGTAGACGGCTCCACCCGGCGCAAGTATGGCGGCACAGGATTAGGCCTTTCCATCTCACGGGAACTGGCGCGAATGCTGGGCGGTATAATCACCCTCGAGAGCGAAGATGAACAGGGCAGCCGGTTTACGCTTCACCTGCCCATTATCCCCCCGCCAGAGAATGAACCGGCGGTAATCCGCAGCGATACACGCAAACGCACCGCCACCCAGGCGGCTGCCTCGACCTCCTCGGCGGAGGAGACCGGAGCGACCCCGGGAGTGGATCCGGTTCCGGATGATCGCCATCGGCTGACAGCCGGAGACAGATGTATTCTCATCATCGACGCGGATCCAGTTACGACCGAGCCAATCAAAGAATATGCTTACCAGAATGGGTACAAGGTGCTGGTGGCTGAGCAATTCCACACCGGACTTCATTTCGCCGACTACCATCTTCCTGCTGCCATTTTCGTAAACCTGGGACTGGACGATGCGAATGACTGGTCGATGATTCACCGGATTAAAGCCAATCCCAGGAGCCGCCACATTCCTGTTTTCACTTTCTCTTCCCAAGCAGATGACTTCGCAGCGGCGGTTCACGGGGCAGCCGGCCATGTGATCGAACCGATCACCACCCGCCGCCTGGAAGCGGCGTTTGACCGGATCGACCATCTGCAATCGACCGAGGATCGAACGATCCTCGTCGTCGCCCCGGATTCGGACGCCATTGCCCAGATCACCGACGCTGTCGGCGGCAAAACAATCCGCATCATGGCGGCGGCCACTGCTGCCGAGGCAACAACGGTAATGAAAACGAGAGTCGTACATGCCGTGATCGTACATCCAGCCATTCATGCCGCCGAACAGCGCAGTTTTCTGACCGGCCTGCAGCAGGATCCAGTGCCGGTTTTCCTGTACCCAGGGACGTCCCTGAACGCCCAGCCTGCAGCCGGTGTCAACCCATATGCAACGGTCGTAAACCTCAAGGCGATCGACGCACCGGAGCAACTGCTGCTGGCGCTTGTTTTGAGTCTTCACCTGTTGCCCGACGCACTGGACAACCCCCATCGCCATCGGTTATTGGCCGTGGACAACCGCCGATCTGGGTTAAAGGGTTGCAAAGTACTCCTGGTGGATGATGACATGCGAACGGTATTTGCCGTATCCAATGTTCTGGAGGACCAGGGGGCGGAAGTGCTCACCGGGAAATCCGGCAAGGAAAGTCTTGACAAACTGGATGGGTTTCCGGACATTGATCTCGTTCTTATGGATGTCATGATATCCGAAGTGGACGGCTACCAGGCCATTCGGGAGATTCGAAACCGGGACCGCTACCAAACCCTTCCCATTATCGTTCTGACGGCCAAAGCCATGCAAGGAGACCGTGCCAAGTGCATCGACGCCGGCGCCGACGATTACCTGGCCAAACCGGTGAACCTGGATAAATTGACGTCCATGCTTCGAATCTGGGTAGTCTCGCAAGCGTCCGATCCGGAGGGTGTCGGCGCATAGTCTCCCATTCAACGAACCCACAGGGCGCAACCATGTCATCAGATGAAAAGATAAAAATCCTGGTTGTGGACGACAGGCCCGAGAATCTCATGGCCATCGAAGGCGTCCTCGAGCGATCGGACCTGTCCATCATTACCGCCACGTCCGGCAACGAAGCGCTCGGGCTGGTTTTGGAGCACACCTTCGCACTGATACTCCTGGATGTTCAGATGCCGGGAATGGACGGCTTTGAGGTGGCTGAACTGATGCGGGGCAGTGAAAAAAGTCGTCATATCCCTATCATTTTCCTCACCGCCATAAGCAAAGACGACACCCACGTCTTTACCGGCTATGAGAAAGGTGCGGTGGACTACCTGTTCAAACCGCTGGACCCGCTCATCCTGAGAAGCAAGGCCAATGTCTTTGTCGAGTTGTTTCAGCAGCGTAAAAAACTTCAGCAGAGCAATTTGGATTTGAGCGCTGCGGTGGCGGAGTTGGAAGCCGTCAACCGCCAGATCCGTGAACAGCAGAAATCGGTGATCGAGGAGGAGCGCCTGAAAGTCCTGCTTCAAATGGCCGGTGCCACGGCCCACGAACTGAACCAGCCGTTGATGATTCTGATGGGAAATGTTCAACTGATGGAAATGGACGGGAACGTCCCGGCACACTTGGCCGGCCGGGTGAGTAAAATCACCGAAGCTGCCAGCCGGATTTCCGACACGGTCAAGAAGATCCAGACCCTCCGCCACGACCAACCCAAAACCTACGCCGGCGGGAAAACCATCCTCAACCTGGACCAGCATGTCTCTATCCTGGCCATTGAGGACAAGGATGATGATTTCAGCAAAGTCAGACAGATTCTGCGGGACCACCATCAGCTTGCGTTGACCCGGGTAAAATCGATCCGAGAAGCGTTCGACCGTATAGACAAGGATAGCTTCGATCTCATTTTTCTGGATTACATGCTACCCGACGGCACCGGCCTGGAATTTCTTGAAGCCATCAACAGCAAAGGGATCGAAACACCGGTGGTGGTTATTACCGGCCAGGGAGACGAGCTGATCGCTTCCCGGATCATCCAGGCCGGTGCCTATGACTATCTCCCCAAGGCCAAGGTGAGCGGCAAGGCCCTGCTGCGTATCATCTCCAATGCCCTGGAAAAGGCTGGTTTGAAGCGGGAGATGCGCATGGCTCAGCAAAAGCTGGCAGAGATGTCCGTGCGCGATGAACTGACCGGCATGTTCAACCGGCGCTATTTTCGGGAAGCGCTGGAACGGGAGGTCTCCGGTGCGCAGCGCTATGGTCACGGGCTGGCTCTGTGCATGATCGATCTGGACCATTTCAAGCGGGTCAATGATACCCACGGTCATCTTTGCGGGGACCGGGTACTCCACGAGTTCGGGCGGCTGCTGAATGACAGCATCCGCAAATATGATGTGGGCTGTCGTTACGGCGGAGAGGAGTTCGCCGTGATTCTCCCCGACACGTCGCTGGATAAAGCGTTGTCCCTGTGCGAGCGGTTTCGGGAGCGGGTGAAGGAGCACGAATTCACCTACGAGGAACTGACCCTGCACATCACCGCCAGCATCGGTGTAGCTGCCCGGCCAACTGGAGGGATAATCACCGGCAGGCAGCTGGTGGACTTGGCTGACAAAGCCTTGTATCAGGCCAAAAGCCAGGGGAGGAATCTGGTCGTAACCATTTAGCCATCAGGTTGAAAACGAGGGCGAAGGCTAACCACCGGAGTTCATCACATCTGGCAACACCCATTAAACAAAAGAAAACGCCGGGGCTTCTTTGACAGATGCACCCGGCGTTTTTTGTTAACGTATTTATCACTCGCTCAGGACCGATGAATCATCAGGACTTCCTGGCGCCGGCATAGCCGATGCCTTTCAGGGCATCTTCCATTTCACCCAGGATGGTCGGGTCGTCGATGGTGGCCGGCACATTGTATTCCTTGTTGTCGGCAATCTTTTGGATCGTGCCGCGCAGGATCTTGCCCGAACGCGTCTTGGGCAGCCGTTTGACCACCGTGGCCGTCTTGAACGCCGCCACCGGGCCGATGCGGTCGCGCACCATCTGGATCGTTTCCTTGATTATTTCATCATCGGCCTTGGTCACACCGGCCTTAAGCACCACAAAACCGACCGGCACCTGGCCCTTGAGATCGTCATCCACCCCCAGCACCGCACACTCGGCCACATCCGGGTGGTCGGACAGCACCTCTTCCATGGCGCCCGTGGAGAGACGGTGACCGGCCACGTTGATGATGTCGTCGGTGCGGCTCATCACGAAGGCGTAACCATCCGCATCGATGTAGCCCGCATCGGCCGTTTTGTAGTAACCGGGGAACTCTTCCAGGTAGGATTCCACATAGCGGTCGTCGTTCTGCCACAAGGTCGGCAGCGTGCCCGGTGGCAGCGGCAGCTTGACCACCAGAGCGCCAATTTCACCTGGGGCCACCTGCTGGTTGTTGGCATCCACCGCCTGCAGGTTCCACCCCGGCACCGCCTTGGTCGGCGAGCCCTCTTTGACCGGAAATTCATGCAAACCGAGGCAGTTAGCGGCAATGGCCCAACCTGTCTCCGTCTGCCACCAGTGATCGACCACCGGCACCTTCAGGGCATCTTCGGCCCAGTGCAAGGTGTTGGGGTCGAGGCGCTCGCCAGCCAAATACAAGGCCTTGAAGTTGGACAGGTCGTACTGCTTCATCAACTCGGCATTGGGGTCCTCGCGTTTGATCGCCCGGAAGGCCGTCGGCGCGGTGAACATGGCCTTGACCTTGTGCTCGCTGATCACCCGCCAGAAGACGCCGGCGTCCGGTGTGCCCACCGGTTTTCCCTCGAACAGGATCGTGGTGCAGCCTTTGAACAGCGGTCCGTAAACGATGTAGCTGTGACCCACGACCCAGCCGACGTCCGAGGCCGCCCAGTAGACATCTCCGGCATTCATGTTGTATACGTTCTTCATGGTCCATTTCAGGGCCACCACATGGCCGCCGTTGTCGCGAACCACACCCTTGGGCACGCCCGTGGTACCTGAGGTGTACAGGATGTAAAGTGGGTCCGTGGCTGCTACCGGCACGCAGTCTGCCGGCGCTGCCGCTGACATGGCTTCCACCCAGTCCACGTCCCGCCCAGCGATCATGGACGCCGTTTCCATGGGTCGCTGAAGGATGATGCACTTGCCCGGCTTGCTGGTGCTCATGTCAATCGCTTTGTCCAACAACGGCTTGTAGGCGATGACCTTCTTCACTTCAATGCCGCACGACGCCGTCACGATTACCTTGGGCTTGGCATCGTTGATGCGCGTGGCCAGTTCCTTGGCCGCAAATCCGCCAAACACCACCGAGTGCACCGCCCCGATGCGGGCACAGGCCAGCATGGCCGTGGCCGCTTCGGCAATCATGGGCATGTAAATCAGCACCCGGTCGCCTTTTTCCACCCCTTGTGCCTTGAGCACGCCGGCAAAAAGGGCCACTTCGTCGCGAAGCTGGCTGTAGGTGTATTTTTTGATCGTGTCGGTGACCGGACTGTCGTAGATCAGGGCAAGCTGGTCCCCCCGCCCCTGGTCGATGTGATAGTCCAGGGCATTGTAGCAGGTGTTGATCTGGCCGCCGGTAAACCAGCGGTAGAAAGGCTTGTTGCTGTCGTCCAGCACCTTGTCCCAGCGCTTGTACCAGTGGCAGTCTTCCGCCGCCTTCGCCCAGAATCCGTCCGGATCGTTGATCGACTGTTCAAATGCAGCTTGATAGGGATTGGTCATGTGGCCTCCTTTTTGCCGTTGGTTAAAAAATGAGAGGGAAACACTTGTTGCATGGTGATTGCAATATTCCGGCGCCATCGGTTCCGAAGTGCTTCCGGATATTGTGGTTTCTGGGATTACCGACTGTGATCGTCCGGCAGCCTCCTCGCTGGGGAACAGGCAGAATCGTCAGGAAACAATAAAGAAAAATAATGATTTATGTCAAGTATAAAAGCTGAATTCCATACAGTATGTGAATGATCGAGATGATACATCCCCTGTGTTGACCCATGTGGGCTTTTCAGATATCGTTCCACAGGGGTTTCCATCACTTGGATCGACTTCTCTTTTTCCGACAATCCTCAAAGGATGCATTCCATGCCGTCACTGAAAGCCATCTTTCACGAGAGCCTCTTGCTCAAACTATTGGCCAGCGTCGGCTTGATGTTGCTTCTGTCCCTCGGGGTGTGGGGATTCTTCAATTTTAGATACATGCAGCACAAGTTGGTGGGCAACATCACCGCCGGAACCCAGCGGCTGAGTAACACGATCCGCCTGGGCACCCATTATTCCATGATGCTCAACTCCAGGGACGACATCAAACAGATCATCAACAATATTTCCAAGCAGCACGACATCGTCAACATCCGCATCTACAACAAGCAGGGAGAGATTAAATTCTCCAATCAGGACGCCGAGATTGACACGGTCACCAACATCAAGGACGAGGCCTGCTACATTTGCCACCGCAGCGATCCACCGGTGCATCAGGTGTCGCTGGCCGAAACCGTGCGCACCTTTCGGTCGGAGAGCGGCTACCGGCTGATGGGCGTCATCAGCCCGGTGTACAACGAACCGGGCTGTTCCACCGATGCCTGCCACATCCATCCACCGGACAAAAAAGTGTTGGGAGCCATCGACCTGGTCGTTTCCTTGGAGGACGCGGATTTAGAACTGGCCCGCTATGAAAGGAACCTGGTGGCGCTGGCTGTATTCATCTTTCTGGCCACATCGGCCATGATCCTACTTTTTATCTATCGGTTCGTCAAATATCCCATCAAAAAGCTCATTGACGGCACCCGACGCATCGAAAACGGGGACTATGCGGCAATGATCGAAGTGGACCAGGCTGACGAAATGGGGCAGTTGGCCAAAGCCATCCGCCAGATGGGCCGTTCCATCGACAGCAAGCAAGGTGAACTCAACAAGCAGCGCGATCAATTCCAGAACCTGTTCGAGATGGTGCCCTGCGTCATTACCGTCCAGGACCGGGACTACCGGCTTATCGGCTACAACCGCGAATTCGCCGACAAGTTCGCCCCCAAACCCGGTGATTTCTGCTACCATGCCTACAAGGGACGGTGGGAGAAATGTGTGGACTGCCCGGTGGAAGCCACCTTTGCCGACGGGCAGTCCCACTACAGCGAAGAGACCGGTGTGGACAAGGACGGCAGCATCAAGCACTGGATTGTGCGCACCTCACCCATCCGCGATGAAAGCGGCGAGATCGTGGCGGCCATGGAGATGAACCTGGACATTTCCCAGCGCAAGCAACTGGAAGAAAAACTGGAACTGTCCGAGAAAAAATACCATGCCATCTTCAACAACATTCCCAACCCGGTATTCGTATTGGATATTCGGAGTCTGGAGATTCTGGACTGCAACAAGAGTGTCCAGGCGGTTTACGGCCTGGAGAGGGAGCACTTGATCGGCACCTGTTTTCTGAACCTATTCGAACCGGATGAGCGCGAGACCATGGCCTTTCGCATGGCCACCACGGCAGTGCTGAACCAGGTTCGCCATGTGGGTACCGATGACCGTCTGCGCTATGTGGACATCCGCATCTCCCCGTCTGAATATTCCGGTCAGCAAGTGCTGCTGGCAACCATCAGTGATGTCACCAAACGGCTGGAAGCGGAGCAGCAGCTGATCCAGGCCAGTAAAATGGCCACCCTCGGCGAAATGGCCACCGGGGTCGCCCACGAGTTGAACCAGCCCCTGTCGGTAATCAAGACAGCCAGTAATTTTTTCATGCGCAAACTGAAGAAAAAAGAGCCCATCCGCGATGATATTCTGCTGACCATGTCCGAAGAGATTGACAGCCATGTGGAGCGAGCCACCAAAATCATCAACCACATGCGCCAATTCGGCAGAAAATCGGACCCCAACCTGGAACCGATTCTGCTTAACGAAGTGCTGGAACGGGCCTTCGAGATTTTCAGCCAGCAGCTCAAGGTGCGCGGCATCGAAGTAAACTGGCAGACGAATCCTGATCTTCCGCGGGTGATGGGCAACCCCAGCCGCCTGGAGCAGGTAATCATCAACCTGCTCATCAATGCCCGGGATGCCATTGAGGAGCGATCGGACCAGACGCCTGACAGCTCGATCCCCGACAAGATCTCTCTGGTCACCACCAGTAACGCCAAGACGGTCACCTTGTCGGTGTGTGACACGGGGGTCGGGGTACCGGACCCAATCCGGGGAAAGATATTCGAGCCCTTTTTCACCACGAAAAAGGTAGGCAAGGGAACCGGGCTGGGGCTGTCCATCAGTTACAGTATCGTCAAAGAGTGCGGCGGCACGATCGATGTAACCGGGAACCCGGGCGGCGGTTCGTGTTTTAACCTGCATTTTCCATTGGTGAAAGCGCCATGATGACCAGCGACATCCTTCTGGTGGACGACGAGGCGGGCATCCGCAAGGTGCTGGGCATTTCCCTGACCGATCTTGGATACACGGTGCATACAGCGGAAAGTGCCGCGGCTGCCCTGACAATCATCGAAGCGGTCCGTCCGTCCATCACCCTCACCGACATCAAGATGCCGGGCATGGACGGCATCGACCTGCTCAAGGCCATCAAAAGCCGCTACCCGGAAACGGAGGTGATCATGCTCACCGGCCACGGTGACATGGACCTGGCTATCGAGAGCCTCAAGTTCCAGGCGACCGATTTCATCACCAAACCCATATCAGACGATGCATTGACCGTTGCCCTGCAGCGGGCCGGCGAACGCCTCGAGATGCGGCGTCAATTGAAGACCTACACGGAAAACCTGGAACACCTGGTGGAAGAAAAATCCCGTCAACTCATCGAGGCGGAACGCCTGGCCGCGGTAGGGGAGACGGTGGCAGGACTCTCCCACACCATCAAAAATATCACCGGCGGCCTGGACGGCGGCATGTTCGTTCTGGGAAAAGGCATCGAACTGGAAGACGCCGCCTATTTGAAGCAGGGATGGGAACTGGTGCGGGGAAATGTGGACCGGATTAAAAACCTATCTCTGGACCTGTTGAACTTTGCCAAGACCGACCGTCTGGAATATCGCCAGGTCGATCCCGAGCAGCCCGCCCGTGAAGTCTTCGACTTGATGCGATCCCGGGCCCAAGATCACGGTATGGATCTCATTTTGGACGTAGCGGCCGGACTGGCCCCGACGCAGATGGACCCCGTGGGCATTCATCAGTGCCTGGTGAACCTGGTGACCAATGCAATCGATGCCTGTGTGGATACGGAGCCTGGTGACGGGGCACAGCGCATCACCCTGTCCGTTCGGCCATCAACCGATGGGGGCATATCCTATCAGGTGGCGGATACGTGCTGCGGAATGGACGAACGAACGAAAGCCCGGTTGTTCCAGCGATTTTTTTCCACCAAGGGTGAACGGGGCACGGGCATCGGGCTCATGCTTACCCGAACCATTGTACACCGCCACAACGGAACCATCGATGTCACTTCACAGCCCGGCAGGGGGGCATGCTTCACCATCAATCTGCCGGGTTAAAAAACCTGATCATGGATCACCGTTCGGGTTGCGCAAGGGGAGATGGATGGGCGCGCCTGTATCCGCAAAAAAGACCCCGCATTGCAGGAAAACGGCAATGCTGCCGGACAACAATTTTGTGCATTTACCCTCGAAACAGCTGACGACATTTAAGCTGATCTCCATTAATTTTATCTTCAACAACCTGAAATAAATGGTTATTGTTCAAATCATAAAAAAATATTTGACATTCCATAATGTTCCCGACTATTAAAGTCGGGAAGAAACTCCATCAAATGGGTCAAGAAACAAGCTGACAAAATAAGTCAGGAATAAATCGAATGCTGGTTCCACCCAAAAAAAACCAGTATGCTCTGCGAGCCATTTTTGAACTGGCCAAACACATGGACCAGGGGCCGGTCAAGATTTCTGAAATTGCCACCGCCCAGTCCATTCCCTTGAGATTCCTGGAAGTCATCCTTAATCAACTCAAGGCCAGCGGCATCGTTGATTCCAAGCGCGGCTTCTATGGCGGCTATTTTCTGGTCAAACCGCCTAACCAGGTGTCCGTTGGGGATGTGCTGCGTTTTCTCAGCCGGGATCTGTCGCCCAGCGACTGCATCGCCTGCGTATCAAAAACCAGTTGCCCGTTTGACGGCCGGTGCGCCTTCTCATCCATGTGGATTCGGGTGAAACAGGCGGCCTTCAATATATATGACAAAACCTCTTTTCAAGACCTGATCGACCGGGAGCAGGATGCCGGATGGTCGAGTGAACAATGAGGGCGGGATTCCCGCACGAACCATAGAACTGCATACCCCGAGGATGTCAACGATGCGGAAAGGAACACTTCATTTGAAAACAGGTGGCATGCTGCTTGTCATGGTCACGGTTTTTCTGTTTGCCGCAGGGGCCGTGAAGGTCGACACGTCGGTTGAAGGCCCAATAAAAAGCGGTGCGGATCTGATCATGATCGACACCATGAAGGCCTTGGGCCCACTGGAACGCCCACCGGTGGCCTTTTTCCACAGCCGTCACACCGAAGCCCTGGCGAAGATCAACCGCGACTGCAGCGTCTGTCACATGGCCGACGAGAAAGGGCGCCTGTCGCCCAAGTACAAACGCCTGCTCGATACGGATCGGCAGACGGTGACCGACACCTACCATATCAACTGCATTGCCTGCCACCGCGAACTGGCCGGGCCAGGCCAAAAGAGCGGCCCCCAGACCTGCGGAGGGTGTCATCAGGAAAATCCCGCGGTCGCCTCAACGTGGAAGGATCTCCCCTTCGACAAATCCCTGCACTACCGCCATGTGAAGGCCACCGAGGAAAAATGTGAGAGCTGTCACCACGAATACGACAAGCAGGCCAAGCAGCTGGTTTATGCCAAAGGCAAGGAGGGTTCGTGCACCTATTGCCATAAGGACACACCGGTTGACAACGCGATGGCGCTCAAGGAAGCCTCCCATTTCCAGTGCATCGGCTGCCACCGTGACCGCATGGCAAAAAACCTGCAGGCCGGCCCCGTCGGTTGCGTGGGATGCCACGATGCCGATTACCAGATGGGGATCGAGGTGGTCGAAGAGGTACCCCGCCTGAAACGCAACCAGCCGGATGTGGTATTGGTTAAAACGGGGGAAGAAGCCAGGCCGGACGGCCAATGGCCGACAGCCATGTACCCCGTCCCGTTCAGCCACCAATCCCACGAGGCCTACAGTAGCAGCTGCAAGGTCTGCCACCACGCCAGCCTGCAGTCTTGTGCCAGCTGCCACACCAATGCCGGCAAAAAAGAGGGCGACAATGTTAAGCTGGCCCAGGCCATGCATAGTGTGACCGATCAAGCCAGCTGCATCGGCTGCCACCAGGAAAAGCAAAAAGTGCCCGAGTGTGCCGGTTGCCACGCGTTCATCGCCAAACCTGCCAACCGCCAGGACCCGTCCTGCAAAGCCTGCCACATGGCCCCGCTACCGGCCTACGTGAATCCATCCAATGCCGAAGAGACCGCGGACGTGGCCCAGGACCTGCTGCAGGCGCGCGACCTGGAAAGCAAAACCTTTGATGCCGACAAGATCCCCGAGAAGGTGACCATCGGCAAGCTGTCGAATCGATTCGAACCGGCGGTTTTGCCCCACGGGAAAATCGTCAATGCCCTGGTCGATAAAATCCGTCCCAGCAAGCTGGCCGGCTATTTTCACAGCGAAAAAGGGACCTTGTGCCAGGGCTGCCACCACCACAGTCCGCCGGCGGAAAAACCGCCCGCCTGCAGCAACTGCCACGGTGAAACCATCGAAGGGGCAGATGCCTTTAGGCCCGGATTGGTGGGCGCCTATCATCAGCAGTGCATCGGCTGCCATGAAAACATGGGCATCGAAAAACCCGATTCCCGGGATTGTAATGCCTGCCATGTGGAAAAGAATAAAGGATAGGGGCCGCTCCATACGGCCATAAACCGCAAGTTGAGGGTGAACCATGTCACTTTCCAGGAGAAAATTTCTCGGTTGGATCGGCGCGGCAGGCATGACCGCCGCAGCCGGTCGCAAGGCCTCCGCCGCGACCACGCACCATTTCGAAGGCTATCCGGATTCGATGGCGGTGCTCCACGACACCACCTTGTGCATCGGTTGCCGCCGATGCGAAGACGCCTGCAATGCAGTCAATGAGCTGCCGGCACCGGAAGTGCCCTTTACCGATCTCAACGTCCTCGAAGAGCAGCGGCGCACCACATCCAAGACCTATACTGTCGTCAACCAGAAGCCGGGCAGGAAAGACGGACCGGTATTTGTCAAGAAGCAGTGCAACCACTGCCTGGAACCGGCCTGTGCCTCGGCATGCTTCGTCAACGCCTTCAAGAAAACCAAAGAGGGCGCAGTCGTCTATGACGCCTCCGTCTGTGTGGGCTGCCGCTACTGCATGATCGCCTGTCCCTTCGAGATCCCGACCTATGAGTACGACAGTGCCTTTTCCCCCCGGATCATGAAATGCACCATGTGCCACCCCCTGGTGCTTGAAGGCAAACTGCCCGGATGCGTGGAATCGTGCCCGACCGAAGCCCTGATTTTCGGCAAGCGCGACGACCTGCTCAAAATTGCCCGCCAGCGCATCACCCGCCGACCGGACAACTATGTGGACCACATCTACGGCGAACGGGAAATGGGTGGCACCTCATGGCTCTACCTGTCCAGTGTGCCCTTCGAAACCATCGGCATGCGTATGGACTTGGGAATCGTCCCGGCACCCGAACTGACCGCCGGCGCCCTTGGCGCGGTGCCCATGGTCGTGGGCCTGTGGCCGGTGCTGCTCACCGGCATCTACGCCATGAGCAAACGAAAAGAGAAAATTGCCGCCGAAGAGAAAGCCCAGGCCCTGGCAACGGCCCTGACCGAAGCCGACGAACAGGCGGCAGCCAAAATGGATGCAGCCATGGAAAAGGCCAAGCAGGATAAGGCGGCCGCCGTTGAAAAGGCCGTCAAGGAGGCCCTCGAGGCCGAAGCCAAGGCCAGAGCTGAGATCGAAGCGGAGGCCGAAGCCGCGGCTGCTGCACCACAAGAAGCGCCGGATGAAGACGATAAAGACGCCTAATCGGCGTCGCTGCCGAATCGCACGACACTTTTCAGGAGGAATCCTTTATGTCTGAAGATACTGCCACCATGGGCAAACCGACTCTCTCACCGTTCAACATCGTGGCCGGTGTCATTTTACTGGTGGGGGGAATCCTGACCATTCTGCGCTTTACCCAGGGGCTGGATACGGTCACCAACCTGTCCGATTACAACCCATGGGGCATATGGATCGGCTTCGACCTGTTGGTGGGCGTCGCCCTGGCTGCCGGCGGGTTCGTAACCTCGGCCGCAGTGTATCTTTTCGGGATGAAGCACTACCACGCCGCCGTTCGCCCGGCCATCCTGACCGGTTTTCTGGGCTACGCCCTTGTCGTTTTGGCCCTGCACTACGATGTGGGCCGGCCCTGGCGCCTGCCCTACCCGTTTATCATGCAGCGGGGCACCACCTCCCTGCTCTTCGAAGTGGCCGCCTGCGTGGCCTTGTACCTGACCGTTCTCTTCATCGAATTTTCACCGGCAGCGCTGGAGTGGCTGGGGCTCAAACGTGCACGCAACATCGTGGTGAAACTGACCATACTGCTGACCATCTTCGGTGTGGTGCTGTCCACCCTGCACCAATCTTCCCTGGGCGCCCTGTTTCTCATCGCGCCGTCCAAACTTCACCCGTTATGGTACACGCCGTACCTGCCCGTATACTTTTTCGTTACGGCAGTAATCGCCGGGCTCTCCATGGTGATCTTTGAAAGTACACTGTCCCACCGTTTTTTCTCACACAAGATGGATGCGGCCCACCTGGCGGAAAAGGACACCGTGCCCTTGGGCTTCGGCAAGGCAGCGGCATTTGTGCTGGCCGGCTATTTTATCATCAAGGTCATCGGCCTCAGCACCGGCAACACCTGGCATTACCTGACCACCGGGTACGGCGCCTGGTACCTGGTGGAGCTGTTGGGTTTCGTAGCGCTGCCGGCCTTCCTCTACGCCGTGGGGGTGCGTGACAAAAACGTCACCCTGATTCGCTGGACGGCCGCCTGGACCGTACTGGGAATCGTCGTCAACCGGTTCAACATCTGCCTGGTGGCCTTTAATTGGCACCTGCCCTCCAGCGAACGCTATTTTCCCCACTGGATGGAGATCGGCATCAGCGTCTTTATCGTCACCCTGGGCATTGTGATCTATCGGTTCATCGTCACACGTATGCCCGTGCTTTACCAACACCCGGATTACGACGCCCATTAACCGTTTGAAAGGGAAGCAAGATTCCATGGAAACCATTTACACGCTTCAGGAGTTCATGCTCCACACTAAAAATATTACCTATGTATTGATCGTCGCTGCCTTGCTGGGCATCACGGGGTTCTGGTTGTTTCTCACCGACCGTGACGATGAGTAAAAAATAAAGGAGCACCCCATGTATGAATTTGTAACCGGCCCCCTTGCCTGGCTCTCCTTCGGTATCTTTATTATCGGCCTGCTCTATCGTCTGGTGTGGTACATCCGGGGCCTTAACTGGCAGATGGACCGCGTCACCTATTCGGTCAATGTGGCCTACGGCATCAGGGGCGCCCTACGCTCCATCTTCGTCTGGCTGGTGCCATTCGGCACCCGCAGCTGGCGTTTTTACCCCGGGTTCACCATCCTGGTGTTCGTCTTTCACATCTGCCTGCTGGCCACGCCCATATTTCTCATGGGCCATAACGTAATCCTGCTGGAGCGTTTCGGCTTCAGCCTGCCGACACTGCCCGAAGGTCTGGCCGATGGGATGACCCTGGCCGTGATCGTAGCGGCGGTGTTCATCATCCTGCGGCGCATCGCCCTGCCGGAGGTGCGCATTCTGACCAAGCCTTACGATTTTCTGGTGCTGGCCATCGCCGTGGCGCCTTTTTTGACGGGTTTTATCGCCTATCATCAGGTGGGCAACTACGACTTCTGGATCGTGGCCCACGTGTTATGCGGCGAGATCATGCTGGTGGCCATCCCCTTTACCAAGCTGTCCCACTTTCTGCTTTTTTTTCTCTCCCGGGCACAGTTGGGCATGGATTACGGGATCAAGCGCGGCGGTATGAAAAACAAGGGAATGGCCTGGTAAGGGCCTTAGTAAAAAATAGGTGATAAAATGCCCGAAGGAATTCTTTGCAACAAACAGGTTGTCGACACCAAGGAAAAGCTCAACGCGCTGTTGGCGGACAAAAGCGGCAAGCTGTATTACGCCGAAATGAAGGAACTGGACGTGGACAGCAAGGCCCTGGCGGCCACGCTGGAAAAAACCTGCCGGTCCAGGCTGCGGACCTGGCTTGAGATCTGCGCCCACTGTGGCATGTGCGCTGACAGCTGCTATTTCTACCTGGCCAATGACAAGGATCCCAAACAGGTGCCGTCCTACAAGATCCAATCCACTCTGGGTGAATTGGTCAAACGCAATGGCAAGGTGGACAACGATTTCATGCACATGGTCATGGATACGGCCTGGTCCAAGTGCTCCTGCTGCAACCGCTGCGCCACCTATTGCCCATTCGGCATCGACATGGGGGTCATGTTCGGTTACGTCCGGGGGTTGTGTTTCGCACAGGGATTCGTGCCCTGGGAACTGAAGATCGGCTCGGGCATGCACCGCATCTTCAATGCCCAGATGGACATCACCACCGAAGACTGGGTGGACACCTGCGAGTGGATGGCCGAGGAGTACGAGGAGGACTGGCCGGGGCTGGAGATCCCTGTGGACAAAGAGAATGCCGATATTATATACACGGTCAACGCCCGCGAGCCCAAACACTACCCGGAGGACCTGGCCGAGGCGGCGATTCTCTTCCACCTTGCCGGCGAGAACTGGACCGTTCCCAGCCAAGGGTGGGAGGAGACCAGCCTGGCCATGTTTGCCGGTGACTGGGGCGCCTGCAAGGTCCAGGTGGAAAGCGTCTATGCGGCCATGGACCGGCTCAAGCCCAAGCGCATGGTGGTCACCGAGTGCGGTCACGCCTACCGAGCGACGGTCATTGAAGGCCCCTACTGGGCCGGACTCAAGTCGGGCAAAACACCGGTTGAAAGCTTCCACTATGTGGAGTGGGTGGCCGAGGCCCTGCGCACCGGCAAACTGAAGATTGACCCGGCCAAGCGAATCAAGGAACCGGTGACCTACCAGGATTCGTGCAACTATGTGAGAAACGCCGGCCTCGGCGACTGTGCGCGTGAGATCATGAGCTACGTTGCCGAAGACTTTCGGGAGATGCGGCCCTGCAGGGAGCACAATTTCTGCTGTGGCGGCGGCGGCGGGCTCAACGGCATCGGGCTATACCGCCAGCAGCGCAACATCGCCTTGAAAGTCAAACGGGACCAGATCCTGGCCACCGGGGCCAAACTCGTTGTGGCTCCTTGCCACAACTGCTGGGATGCCATCCGGGACTTAGAGGAGGTCTACAAGATCGGTATCCGCTGGACCTTTCTCAAGCCAATGCTCCTGGGCATGGTGGAGGTCCCCGAGCATTTTAAGCCCCAGGAGGAATAACCAGACAAAATGACAATAACCAAAAGACAAATAACAAATAAACCACAATAACTAAAATTCAAAATGCCAAACCTTATATTGTTGAATAGTGGACATTCCAATTCGCTAAAGCTCTTCGGTTTGTATCTTACTTGAGATTTGGAAATTGTATTTTGTTATTTGTTTGATATTTGGTTTTTGTAATTTGTTGATTCAAGGATAGAGATATTAAGGCACAGGCCTATGGACAGCGTCTGCCTCAACATCGATGGCACCATTGATGCGATACGCAAGGAGGATCAGGCCGCACTATTGGCCTGCCTGGCGCGACAGATTGAACTGGCGCCGGATTACACCCTGCGCAGCTTTTTCAGAATGCTGGCGAACTATGATGCCCTGGTTCACCTCAACGCCTTTTTCCCCGACTTGCTGGATCAGTTTCGCCGGGGGCCGGACGATGGCTGCCGGGTCGACGGCATTGACTGGCTGGTTCTGGAAAAGACCGTAGAAATGGTCGGATTTCCTGGCGAACCACGCCTTGATATTTACCGACGATTTACCGGCTGGTCCGGCGAAAAATCGGTCCCGATCAAAGATTTTCAGGTGGATATGCTGCTTGACACCCAGGTGCGTCTGGGCAAACTGAGGCATGTCATCTTCGGAGACCAGGTCGATGTCTTCGAGTTCGATACCGTGTTCACCCTATTTGAATTGGTAGAGGGAATCGGCTGGGAACTCGGATTTCACGGAACACCCAGGGAATGCCAGATATTGTCCAATCAGAAACGATAGATTGCTCTCGAGTTCGAGGCGGACGGTGAATTCGAACCGGAGGAATATACGAAATATTTCGAGGATTCGAATTCACCGCCCAACGAGGAAATCGGGTGAAAGATGCCGTTTCTGGATGGACATTAGATAAGGAGATTACATATGTTTAAAAAAATCCTGTTTGCAACCACGGCGTCACCCGCCTGCGACAACGCCGCCAAAGTGGCCTTCGACCTGGAGATGAAATGGGATGCCGAGCTCTGCGTTTTTCACGTCCTCGGTGTCCCCTCACGTGGATTCAGCTCCTTTGTCACCGACGTCCGGACGGGAGAAAACGAACAGATCGACCCCGACTATGTGGACTGGGTGACGGAGGAGATGAAGAACACCTACGCCGATCTTCTCAAGGACAGTGAGAATTCAACATTGGAGGCGGTCATCGGTGTTCCTCACCGAGAGATCCTGAGAAAAGCCCGTGCCGACAACGTTGATCTGATCATCATGGGTGCCCACACCCGGGACGAAGACATCGGGGCCGCCCGTTATCGCAGCGTCGTGGGCAGCACCATGCAGAAGGTGGCCAAGAGTGCCCGCTGCCCGGTGGTCATCATCAGCCGCCCCTGCACCACCTGCTGGAAGCTTTTTTCCAACATCGTCGTGGGAACCGATTTTTCCAAACCAGCCACCAGCTCCTTCCTCTGGGCCGCGCGGCTGGCCAAGGAAGTCAACGCGCGACTGCACCTTTTTCATGCCGTGGATATCCACGCTTCCGAACCGGGAAAAGTAAAAGGGCAGGCGGAAATCGAAGCGCACATCGAAGCGGCACGCAAAAAAATAGATGCCAAATACCTCTCGCAGCTCAAAGGGTTCGACAATTACGAAATCGGCATCCGGGAGGGGACGCCTTACGTGGAAATTCTCAAATTCGCCCGTGAAAAACAGGCCGACCTGATCGTCATGGCCCATCATACCCGGGAGATCGATCCGGAACTGGCCCTGTTGGGCTCCACCGTGGAGCAGGTGGTTCTGCGATCTTCCTGCCCGGTAGCCAGTGTCAATCATCCGGACAAAACTTAGGATGCACCGGCCTGAGAATAACCGCCGGTCCGATGCCCTTTCAACGCGATAAGTCCATGACGCCACCCGAACCGAATTCGTCCAGAGGAACCATTCTCATCGTCGACGATTCCATGGACATGCGGGTGTTCATTTCCGCCTTGTTCAAAACCAACGGATACCGCACCGAGACCTGTCGGGACGGATCGGCCGGGCTGGCAAAAGCCCGGGAAATCACGCCCAACCTGATCGTACTGGATGTGATGATGCCCGGTACGGGCGGCGCGCTGATGTACAAAAACCTCAAAACGGACCGCCAACTGCAGCACATTCCCATCATCATGCTTTCTGCCGTGGGGCAACGGTCTTTCCAGCACTATCTGAAGATGCTCAACATCAAACTGGCCGAGCCCCTTCCCGATCCGGACGCTTACCTGGAAAAACCACCCGATGCTCAGCTCCTGCTTGATACGGCGGTTGGGCTCATGGCTTTAAGAAAAGGGTAGAAATGGAAGAAAAAATCCTGCTGGTCGATGATGAGGAAGGCATCCGGAAAGTTCTGGGTATCTCCCTCATGGACATTGGCTACCAGGTGCTCACCGCACAAAATGGCAAGGAAGCGTTGGCGGTTTTCCGGCAGCACAGCCCTCCCATCGTTCTCACCGATATCAAGATGCCCGTCATGGACGGCATCGACCTGCTCCAACAGATCAAAGCGGAAAGCCCGGACACGGAAGTGATCATGCTCACCGGCCATGGAGACATGGATCTGGCCATCAAGTGCCTGAAGCTGGAAGCCACCGATTTCATCACCAAGCCCATCAACGACGATGTCCTGGAGATTGCCCTGAAGCGGGCCAACGATCGCATCGGCATGCGCACGCAGCTGCGGGCCTACACCGAGAATCTGGAGAACCTGGTACGCGAACAGACCGCCCGACTGATGAAAACCGAACGGCTGGCGGCCGTGGGTCAGGCCGTGGAAGGCCTGTCATCGGCGCTTCGCGGCATTGCCGGCGATCTGGATGCCGGCATCAACTGTTTCAACGAACTGCCCTGCTTCGTCGCCATCCACAACCGCCGCCAGGAGATCATCGCCATCAATCCGCTCTACCGGGAGCGACTGGGAGACCACGTCGGTCAGGCCAGCGGAGCAGCTTATCCACCGGACAGTGTGGAGACCTCACCGGTAAAAGAGACGTTCGCCACCGGCACGGGCATGCGCCGCCGGGTCAGCGTGGTATATGCCGACGGCACCCGTGGTCCGGTGATGGTCCACACCGCCCCCATCCGCGACAGCCAGGGCGATGTGGAGCTGGTGGTGGAGATCGGGGCGGACATCGATGAGGTCCGGCGGCTGCAGGAACGGCTGCAGGCCACCCAACAACGCTACCAGCAGCTCTTCGACGAAGCGCCCTGCTACATCACCGTGCAGGATCCCAACCTGACCATCAGGGCGGCCAACCGGCGATTCCAAGAAGATTTCGACCTGATCATCGGCACCTTCTGCCACAAGATATACAAAGACCGGGACGATGCCTGCCCCGACTGCCCGGTGGTTAAAACCTTCGCCGACGGTGGCTCTCACCAGTGCGAGATGGAGGTGACCTCGAAACGCGGGGAGACCTACCGGGTGCTCATCCAGACCGCACCCATCCGCGACCTGGACGGCAACATCACCCACGTCATGGAGATGTCCACCAACATCACCCGCACCCGTCGCCTGGAGGACCAGTTGGCTTCCTTAGGGTTGATGATCGGATCGGTGTCCCACGGCATCAAGGGGCTGCTCACCGGCCTGGACGGCGGCATGTATCTGCTGGACTCTGGATTCAAGAAGGAAAGTCAGCAGCAGATCCGTGAAGGATGGGATATTGTGCGCTTCATGGTCGGGCGTATCCGGGACATGGTACTGGACATCCTCTACTATGCCAAGGAAAAGGACCTGAAATGGGAAACGGTGGACGTCCTCGGTTTTGCTGAGGAGGTGCTGCACACGGTGGGGCCCAAAATTAAAGACCAGGACATCACCCTGAGCCACCGTTTCGACCCCGCCATCGGCCGTTTTGAGGTGGATGCGGGCATCGTTCGCAGTGCCCTGACCAATATCATCGAGAATGCAGTGGAAGCCTGCCGGTCGGACCGGTCGGGCCGGTCTCACGAGATCAGTTTTGAAGTCACCCAGGATGCGGGCTACATCTATCTGAATGTGTCGGACAACGGCATCGGCATGGACGAAGCGACCCGCGCCAATGTTTTCACACCCTTTTTCTCCTCCAAAGGCGAACGCGGCACCGGACTGGGGCTTTTCATCTCCAACCGAATCCTCAGCCAGCACGGCGGCGGAATCTCTCTGGAATCGGAACCGGACACGGGGTCCCGCTTTTCGATTAAAATTCCCAAGAAAACATCTGTCGCTAACCTTCCCCGCGAAAAGACATAGATGCCTCTTTTGGATGCGATTGCCGTCTCCCGGAATTGAGTCGGATTATACGATGTAATCGATTGCTCCGTATGGAGAGCCTTGTCATACTTATCTATGGATGAAGACTTGGTTACTCGAAGCAACGCAGTCCTTGTAACTACGGACGTTGAAAGTTGGTATGTATGGCTGGTGATGAGGTTGGAGCTGTACGACATTAAATCTGTTTTTTCTATTAATATTATTAGGTTAACTGTCTTTTTAATTGATCAATATTGCTTCCTTGTCAAGTCTTTTTTTCTGATCCGGGTTGTGGCGCTTAAGAACTTCATTGATCGCCTTGTAATAATCCCTTCGTACTTTCTGATTGGATACCCGGCAGTAGCGCTCGGTTGTTCGGATGTAGGCATGGCCCAAAAGGTCTTGGATCGTCACTAAATCGGCATCGGCGTTGAGCATCTGGGTGGCCATGGTGTGGCGCAGTTGATGACAGGTGACCTTGAAGCCGGCCTTATTAGAGTAGTATTTCATGGGATGCTGGATACCGCGAACGTTCAGCGGTTGACCTCTAAAGCGTCCCTTGCTGACCAGAAAGAGCCTTTTGGTCCGTGAGTCAGGTCTAACCTTCAGATAGGCCAGTAGTGCCTGATAGCCGTCTTTACTCAAGTAGACCACCCGTTCTTTAGCCCCCTTGCCATGGTAGACAAACACTTGTCCGCGTTTAAAATCCACCGCCGCCAGGTTCAGCTTGGCGACCTCTGCCACCCGTAACCCACAGCGCAGCATCAGTTTGAAGATGGCCAGATCTCTTGGATCATCGATCTGTTCGAACAGGCGGCGCACTTGGTCATCACGCAAAAACCGTGGCAGCGGCTTGGACATCCGTAGGGTGTCACCGGGCCCTACCGGATTATGCATCTGCAGCAGCTCATCGTGGATCAAGTAGTCGTAAAAGCCACGGATACTGTCCAGATAACAGTTGATGGTCTTGGGCTTCAAACGTTTGGCGAGCAGATAATCGATGAAGCCAACCAGATCATGGTGACACGCTGCTTCGATGGGCACCTTCAGCCAGATGATATATTGCTTCAAGGTGCTCATGTAGTTGCGGATGGTGTATTTGGAGTAGTTGTGTCTTTTTAACGATCTACGGTAGTTGATAATCGAATCGGTAATGTCCATTGATTTCTCCTGCCTCAATGATGTTCATCGCCTTGTAGTAAGTCTCGCGGCGGGTATTGTCCGTCAGTCGGGCATATCTGCGCGTCATTTCGATGCAATGGTGGCCCAACAGTTCCTGCAAACACTGCAGCGGCATGCCGGCATTTAGCAGCTCACTGGCGTAGGTGTGACGCAGGCAGTGCAGTGTGTATCCCTTATGGGCCAGACCGGCTTTATCTATACAGCTCCGGAACCTCGCTCGGGCAGCTTCGTAGCAAAGCGGTCCTGCGCCCTGGCCATAGAAGACAAACTCGCTTTGATACTTTCTTGTCTGCATCCATTTTCCCAGAGCATCCACGGCATCGGTGCTCAGATAGACCACGCGGCCCACCCGATTCTTCTGAGCCTCGATGATCTGGATCCGTTGCTCGCGCAGATTCAGATCCTCCACCCGGGTGTTCAACAGCTCGCCGATGCGCATGCCGGTTCGAAGAAGCGTCAATATCAGCGCCCGATCACGGATGGTTGAGACCGCCGCCAACAACAGTTGGACATCCTCCGGATCAATCGCCTTCGGCAGGGCCTCGGGCACCCTGATGCGAAGCTTACGCTTGATCACACCGGCTCCGATTACATTGCGACTGACTAAAAAGTTTAAGAATGCATACAATCCCTTTAGCCGACCATCGACAGAGGTTGGGGCCATACCGCGATCCTGTTCATGTTCAACAAACGCGCTGATATGCTCACGTCCAATCATCGCCAAATGCTGACTGCCGCTGCGTTTATAAAACGCTAAAAACAGCAAGAGGGTGGTACCGCTGGCGCGAATGGTGTTGGGGCGGCAGTTGTGTCGCAGCTGTCGGCGAAGGTAATCGCGCACCATTTCCCTTCCGCACAGCCCACCAGAGGACATTCTGCGCATGATACGCTCGATGCTGTTCATTGGATACACGATAGGCAGGGCGAAGCGACTGTTTAGGAAAAAGTGGGAGTTGAATCGGGTTGGGTGGGAACCCTTTGAGGCCGTAGGTGCTTTTTTCGACAGACACATGCTCGAGGTTCATCACTACCTCCTTTCGCTTTTAGTCGAAAAAACAGGTAGATAATGACCTCAATGGACTTTTCAGTCAATTATCATTTTATGTCGTACAGGTTGGAGCTATCTAAGGAATCTGTGTCCGTTTTTTCCCTGTGATAACAAATTGAAAATCAACTAATTCCCGAAAACACCCAACCCCCAAATGTTTTGGTTGATCATTTTTTCGCCGGACGTTTTATATATTGCAGTTATGTGCGTGTTTAAAATATAGCCATTTCAAATCAAACACGATCTCCGATTTAAGATACCTTTAATTAATAGATTTTTAACAATTCCATTTATGTAATTTGTTTCAGGAAAATACGATTCTTTTAGGATTTATGTCATACTTTCGCATCCTATTCCACACGGTTCCCCGACTTATTCCCAATAGGCGGGCGGCTTGAGATTTGTTCCCCATTGATCGTTTCAATGCTTCAATCAGGATCGTTTTCTCTTCGCAATCTTTTTCTGGCGTACCATTATATTTGCAAACATCAGCATCTATATTTTCAAGCATATGCCCTGGGAGATCAGTAGGGCCAATGAAACCAGAATCCTTGATGACAAAGGCGTATTCCAATGCAGCTTTCAATTCTCTGACGTTCCCCGGCCATCGGTAAGTCAGGAATAAATTCATTGCCTCAGCAGTCAAACCGGTAATCTCTTTTTTGGTCAGCATCTGCATCTGATCAACAAACGATTTGACCAAAAGAGGCACATCGTCCAGGCGATCGCGCAGCGGGGGCAGAGTTATGGGAATAACATTTATTCGGAAAAACAGATCTTCACGAAATTTCTTCTCCTCGATCAACGCTTTAAGGTTCTTGTTGGTGGCTGTTATAATTCGTGCATCAACACCAATGGGTTCCTGATCTCCCACTCGCTCTATTTTCTTTGACTCCAGAACCCGAAGAAGCTTCACCTGGACAGAGGGAGGCAAATCCCCAATTTCATCCAGAAACAGGCTGCCACCATTGGCATACTCAAATCGCCCCATTCTATGCTGGTAAGCCCCGGTAAAAGCCCCCTTGATGTGGCCGAACAACTCACTTTCTAACAGAGCTGGATTCAATGCGGCACTGTTGACTTGGACAAACGGTCCGACTCTTCGTTTGCTCAAATTATGGATGGCATGGGCAACAAGCTCTTTTCCTGTGCCGCTCTCGCCAAAAATGATCACAGGTGCATCGCTGTTAGCGGCTTTTTCAACCACACTAAATACTTTTTTCATCGAAGCGGATTGCCCGATAATCCCCTGGAAGCCTTTTCCCCCATAAAGTTGCTGTGATAGGCGGTTCAACTCGTTATCCAATTTTTGAAATTTGGAAACATCGGTGAAGACTTCCACAGCCCCAAGAATTTCACCAGTTGATTTATAAAGAAGTGACGCCTTTTTGATAACTGAGGCATAAGATCCGTCTTTTTTGACCACCAGACATTCTTTTTGAATGTTTTTGCCCTCATCGAAAAGTGTGCACCATGTTCCCGGCACCTTGGACATCAGTGGTTCGCAGGCATCACAATTCAACATCAGGCAGGGTCTGCCTACAATTTCAGACCGTTTGTATCCAAGGATCTTTTCCATAGCACGGTTTATGTGAAAGATTGATCCGTCTGCCCTGACTATCATTAGACCGTCATTGAGAAGATTAAGGATCTTATCCCAATTTTCTATGAGTTCAAATTCAGTCGTTTCAATTTCCATCGATGGCCTCATGCATTGACATATCGTTTAAACGTATTGTTTATACAATATGTAAATTTAATGCAAAGACTAAATTGTGAAAACTGATGCTAAATATATTTTTTGCTATTATTATGGATGGTTGAAAAAAATACCATTAAGTTTTTTTTGGGCATGCGTATTGCTTGGTAAAACACCGATAGCTTTCCGGAGAACAGAAGTACCCAATAATCCTATTTTAATGCATGGAGGTAATGATGAAAAAATTGTTTGCAGTGTTGCTTTCTTTGGCCTTTTTCATGAGCGTGGCAGTAGTATCCCCGGTATGGGCGGGTGGTGGCAAAGTTCAACATGAAAATGGAGAACCTTTTGGACCAGGGAGTGATGCACAAGACAACCAAGTTGATGGGGAATGATAAATCGTTCTAAACTCTTTAGTAGATAGGATTTATTTAAAGCCCCTTTAGCGTTCATAATAGGGCAAGGTCTGTTTGAGCCGTCTGCGATGGTATGGACTATTGATGGGGCGTTAACGATTGTAACCGATCGATTTTGAGTAAAAGAAGAGCCGTCTAAAAGCGTCTTTTCTTTTTTTTGTAACCTTTTCGAAAACTGAACGTTTTAGTTGTGTGACATCTTTTTTAATAACACTCAATAGGTACAGGAGGAAGCATGTCTAAAAAGGTAATTGGTTTTATTATTGTGATTATTTCATTGGTAATGGTTACCCCTCTAAGCGCCAAAGGTCCCGGCGGTGGGAAAAAAGGGCAATCACTGCCCACTTTATTAACCGAAGAAATTAATCACATTAAGTACATGAGGGAAGAAGAAAAATTAGCTCGTGACGTTTACCTGACACTTTACGAACAATACGAAACAGCAATTTTTGCAAACATCAGTGAATCCGAACAGCGCCATATGGATGCACTGAAACGATTGATCGACAAGTATGGACTAAAAGACCCTGTCGAAAATGATGATGTTGGGGCGTTCACCAACCAAGTTTTTTCTAAATTATATAGTGAACTTGTTTCACGAGGAGAGCTGAGCTACTGCGATGCCCTCCAAGTTGGAGTTGACATCGAAGTCCTTGACATTGAAGATATTGAAATCGCACTTAATGAAGTGCAGGCAGCAGATGTCACAAGGGTACTCCAAAATCTTTTAAATGGCTCATATAATCATTTAAACGCATTTTCGAGTCAGCAGGAAAATAATTGCAAATAAAAGAATCTTAAGTGCCTAATTCCATCATTTAAGTGGAGGCAGTGCTATCTGGCGCTGCCTTTCTTATTTTAGCGAGAACACAATATGTAAAACAATATTTGGCTCGTGGTTCTATTGACAACTGCATGGGAACTTGGAGCAGATCGTCATAATTGAAGTTGTGCTTTCAATATCTAATCTTTAGATTTTCCTAATTAAAGATACATTGAGAGTATCCAAGAAAAAGAGGGCTGTTAAATATTGGCCTGATAAGGCCCGTGCTCCCTTGGATTAAACTTCTCTCCGAAGTGGCAAGGAGAAAGCTGACCACGGTGAATGACAGGACCCACACGGTGATACCCGTGCGCAGGGTGGACAAGGAGGTGCGCATCTCGGCCAGCAGAAGTTTCGCCCCGTTGAAGATTAAACCGTCAGTCGTTTTTTTCTCGGTTGTCCTTGAGCATGTTCTATCTGTTTCTGGAAAAGCGCCATCAGAAAAAAATCTGTGTCGGCGGCCGTTCATCGAAGACCTCCACCCGTTTACGGATCATGGCCGCATTTTTCTCGAGGGATAAGGCCGATACAATTGCATCTTCCGGGCATTCGCGAACACACTTGAAGCAATCGAAACAACTCGCGTTGAATACCGGGCCGGGATCCAGGGACACGGCCCCCACCGGACACACTGCTTCGCAGGTCCCGCATTGGCTGCACCTGGCTTGATCGATGGTCTTGGGAATGATCATCCAGGGCTGGCCCATCTTTTTCTTAAAACCGGCGGCAATCGCTTCCGGCTGGTAGTCGAGGGCACTCAAGGGCATGGGTTTGGCTGTTGACGTCGACAAGCGTTCGATGACCACGGAGACCAGGCTGCGCACCTGCCGGTCATCATCGGCATCTGGATGGCCCTGGCCAACCGGATGGTCGGATTGCCACATCTTGCAGTGGACAGCCAGTACCTTGGCCGCGCCGGCCAGGGAAAACCCTTATTCCTTTGGCGCTTTTCCCATCTGCCAGAGGGCAATCCCGCTAATGGTAACGCCCCAGGTGACGAATGGTACAGCCGGGAAATTGTTGACCACCGGTAAGCCGCCCAGAAATTTCATCACCGGCGGAACGGCCACATCCCGGTAAACCGGTGACCCTACAACGAGACAATCGTTTGCATCGGCTGTTTTCAGCAAATCGATGAAAGGGGAAGGATCTTGACCGGCACTTAAATCAAGCAGGTGAATGCTGATGGACCTCTCTTGTCAGGGCGTCGGCGATGACCCGGGCCACATGGCCGGTGGACCCGGCCGGCGAACAAAAGGCGATATAGGCGTTCTTCATTTCCGGTTTCCCTGTTGGGCGTATTACTGAAGTACCATGGCCTTTTCCGGGCAAATCTCTTGGCAGCAGAAGCAGGTGACGCAAAGGCCCATATCCACCTGGGGCAAATCGTCGGGCATGGACAGGGCCTGGGCCGGGCACTGCTCCACACAGGTGCCGCAGGCCGTGCAGCCGTCCGGGTCGGCCCGAGGCGTTAGCCGGGTTTTACTTTCCAGCATTTCCTGAACCACCTCATTATCCTGAATGGCCTCGCCACCCAGCGGCGGAAGCTTGAAGTTTTTTATTTTTTTCAGCTTGCCGTCAACGCGGATATCCGCCATCTTCCAACTCCCCAACCCGGCAGCGGCAGCGTTTTGGAGAAATCTCAAGCGGCCCGGATCCAGTCCCATCATGGCGGCCATGACCGCGTCTATGGCCACGGCATTGTCCGCCGCCAGGATCAGGCCGATCTCGCGCAGTTCTGGTGAGGCCGGACCGTTGCCCTCCATACCCACCACGGCATCCACGATGAACAAGTCAGGGACCCGCAGCTTGAATACCTCCACCACCAGATCGTGAAACCGGGATGGATTGCCGGCAAGCCTGTGCAACCTGGCCTTCTGGGCACCGGGCAGAATCCCGTAGCTGTTCTTGATAGCGCCGGTCATGACCGTGAGCCCGTGGGTTTTGAACTTGGGCAGACTGATGACGATGTCCGCGTCGATGATGGCCCGGGAAACGTTCACCGTCTCCATGAACTCGGGATGAAAGGGCAAAGAAACGGCATCCAGGCCGATATTGCGATAGTAGCCGCTGGCGGCGGCCATGAGACCGGTCTGCTCGAAGGCCGCCTCATTGGCGCCGTAGCTGAAAAGGCCGGGATTGTCACCCACGACGATCGAAGCCGGTCCCATGGTTTGCACCTTATCCACCACCGCAGCCAACACGGCCGGATGGGTGACAATACCCTCGGCGGCCTCAGACCCCCTCAGCACGTTGGGTTTGATCACGACCTTCTTGCCTTCAAGTTTTTGGGGGAACAGATCGAACGCCCTGTCTATGGCCGCACGAACGGTATCGTAACTTGCCGGATGGATCATAACCTGATGCATGGTGGTGTTCCTCCTTATAAAGGATGAAGCGTAACGCAGATATTTATCCGCCTCAGGCGGATCGGCGTTTTTACGAATCCGTCACCCTTTGAGCATGCGCATCAGCGTCCCATCACGATCGACAAAGTGATGTTTCAGCGCGGCCGCAACATGGATGGCGATGAAGAACCCAAGCAGAACGGCGGTCACACCGTGAGCCTCCCGGAAGACGTTTCCCAGCGACGGACTTTGCCAAACCAACGGGGGCAGTGTGAAAATTCCGAAAACGGAGACTGGATAGCCATAGGCCTGGGACATGAGGATGCCCACCAGCGGCTGGAGGAGCAACAACACATACAAAAAAATATGCACCAGGTGGGCAATGTAGTTCAACACAGGGATGTTTCCCAGGTCACGGGGTTGTGGATTGGTGAGCCGCCAGGCGATGCGGCCGATCATCAGCAGAAAGATGACGACGCCGATAGATTTGTGGCCGGTAATCGCAACGGCCTTAAAACCACCGGACGGCAGAATAGATAGCAAGCCGCCACCCACGAGCATGCCGATGGCCAGCGCAGCGATGAGCCAGTGCAGCAGGCGCGCAATCAAACCATAATGGTCTTGGGTATTCATGAACATGCGGACCTCCTTGATCTTTCTTTGTGATGGCAGGCATGCCGATGGCATCCGGGGCCGGGCAGAGTAAAACGGTAAATATTATCCTACGGTGCTTTATCGTAGCGAAATGCGACACTGAAGGCAAGCCGATGTTGAGCGACAAACACAGCATGGGCTGTCTTTTTTTAGTCCGGATGGTGCTTGCCATAAAGGATCCGACCCAGTTCCCGGTGGGTGAAGTAGGGGTCGTCGTTGCGCAGGTAGGGCAGCAGGATGCGTTTTTTGCGGACAATGTCACGGGAAATATCCGCAAAGATCGTATCGGGATCGAACAGGGCCGCCGTGATGATGGCTTGGCCAAAGGGGTCGATGATCTCACTGCCGCCCCAGAAACGAAAAGGGTTGTCGTCGACAGCCGACGGGGCTGAGTCGGTCTGTTCGCCTTCATCGGACCGGAGGTCTTCGAACACTTCACAGCCGACCCGATTGGCACACAGGTTATAGACGCCGAACACCCGGGAGTAGAACCGGTTGATGATGTTCCAGCTTTCGATATTGGAGAACTCGTTGCCCATGGATCCACGGGAGGAGTTGAACATGGTGATGAAGATATCGGCTTTCTGGGTAACCCCGAGGTACGGCAGTGACGGGTGCCACAGGTCGTTGCAGATAAACGGGGCGATGGTCAATCCGTTGAGTTTGAAGACGCGGACATGCTTACCGCCGGAGAAGATCTTGCGCTCCTCGAAGACACCGTAGTTGGGCAGATTGAGCTTGCGGTGGGCAAACAGGATCTCACCGTTCACGGCCACCAGCGCCGAATTGTAAAAATTCATGGCCGGGGATTCCTCGATGAATCCCACGACAGCCGCCGTCCCCTTGGTCGCCTTGGCCAATCGCTTGATTTGCGGAGAGTCGATGCGCAGCGCTGCTTGGTGATAACGCTCCCGGACAAAGTAACCCGTCAGGGAAAGCTCGGGGAAGACCACCAGGTCGACGCCCTGTGCCTTGGCCGTTTCAATCTTTTCGATTGTGGATTCAAGATTGGTTTTGACATCCAACAGGATCGGATCGGTCTGGAAAACCCCCACTTTCATAGACGGAACCCTTTCTTCGTAGTTGATGAAGGCCGGCGCTAAGCACCATCACCGGTCAGGCGGCGGCAGCCCTGCATCCGGATATGATAGGGTCGATGGATGGCCATTGGTCGGCCGACCGGATCTTTTCTATCAGATCGTTGGCTTTCACTTTACCAATGATCGGTCCGGTCAGCCAGAGAAATTTTGTTTCCAGATCGCTGTCCGAAGGCAGCCTGTCCGGTGGCTCCCACAAGGCTTCGATACGGCCGGATCGGAATATCTCACCCTTGGTGGTCTCGACCACCACTTCGGACGGGGCTTTGGCCGGGAACTCGGCTTCAAATTCAGGGGCGACTTCGGTGGCAACCCGATCCAGCAGGCTCATCAGATCGGGGTCGTGCAGGCGGGGTGGCAACACCTGAGCAGGTCCGACCTCCCCATCCAACAGCGCGGCAGCCACTGGAAACGCTAAACTGTACTGGGCTTCCTCCGTGTTGCGGGGATGCCCGGTGGGCAGGCGGGTGGCGGCCTCGAAGGTGCGCACGCGAATGTGTCGGATCTGGTCCGGCCTCAGGTGGTTGTCCCGCACGATGGAGAGCGCACCGGCCACGGCCGGCTGCCCCCAGCGGCAGGCGGCATAGGGCTTGAAATAGAGGTTGAGGATCTCCCACCGCTGCCCTAAGTTGAGCACCAACGAAGAATCCGGTGAATCGTCGAAGAGCGGGCAGATCCCGGTGAAACCGTCCCGGGCCAACAGGGCCGACTGCACCGCGACCATGCAGCCCCAGCCGATGCTGTCCTTGCCCATGGCGGGCGTATCGATGCCCTTCATCATGGGGGCAATGGGGGCATGGTACTCAGCTGTGCCCATGGCGTGGAAGAGCTGTTCCGCGTTAAGCCCAATCAACCTGCCGGCGGCCGCCGCGCCGGCGATGGCGCCCCAGCTTCCGGATGAATGGTAGACCTCGTAAGTGGCATGCCGGATCACCCCGGCGCGGGTACCCAGTTCGTAGGCCACCACCAGGGCGGTGAGAAATTCCCGGCCGCTGCAACCGCCTGCCAGTTCGGCGGCGGCCAGCACCGGCGGCAGGGCGCAGGCCCCAGGATGGCCTTTCACCTTGCGGTAGCCGTCGTCGATGTCCAAGGCGTTGCCGAAAAAGCCGTTGGCCAGGGCGGCGCCGGCTGCCGACACCCGTTCGCCACCGACCAGGATGGTGGCCTGGTCGCCGCCGAACTGCTCTTGGGCAGTCTTGCGCATAATACCGGCAACCGGCGTCTGAGACCCGGCGATCAAGGCTCCCAGAGCGTCCATAAGACAGCGCTTGGCCTGGTGCTGGACCACCGCCGGCAAATCTTCCCAGCGGGTCTTCAGCGTGAAATCGATGGCGTGAGATGTCAAATGGCCCATGGTTGCCGGTGTTGCGCTGTGTCAAAGTAAGATGTTGAACTTCTTCCGCAGCGCATGATCGATATCCGCCGGGATGTAGGCATTCTCTTCGTCCGCAAGAATCTTGCGAACGATCTCCTTTGCTCGTTCGCGGGAGTCCCTCGATCCGCCCTGGTCCCACTGGTGACGGCTTTTTCGATCGGTCACCCCGTTGCCCTGAAAATACTCGCTGCGCATGTATTGCATGGTGTGGGGTGACATCATGAAGTTGCCGGCCGGCCCCACCGTGTCGATGACGTCCAGGGCCAGATGGTCGGCGTCCACCTGGATGCCTTGGAGCACCTTGCAGGCCATGCCGATGATCTCGTCGTCGATGACGAACTGTTCCGGGGCCACCGTCAGCATGGACTCCAGCATGCCGGCACTGTGGTGCATGTAGTTGGAGCCACCCATGGCACCCAACAGGATGGTCATGGCCTTTTCCCAACCCGCCTGGGCATCGGGGAGCTTGGCATCGGTCAGCCCGGCAGAGTTGTAATTGGGCACCCGGATGTGGGCGGCCAGCTGGTGAATCGCCGCATTCATCATGCCGCACTCCACGCCGCCGCCCGAATAGCCCATGGTGGCCATGTTGGCCATGCCCGGAATACCGCCGTAGAGCAGCGGTGCACCGGGACGGGTCAACTGGCAGATGGTGATACCGGCCAGTTGCTCGGCGTGCAACTGGGCCAGTGTACCAGCCATGGTCATGGGGCTGGTGGAACCGGACATGGGCGCGGCGGAAAGTGCCACGGGAATGCGCTGGCGATTGCACGCCTGCATGATCCGTGTGGATTGGGTGCACAATTTCAACGGTGAAATGGCAAACGAGGTGATGACCGAAATAAACGGCTTGGCCTGCAACTGTTCCTTTCCCCGGCCCAGCATGGCAGCCATGTCGATGATCCGGTGCAGGCCCGCCTCGTCGTTGACCCCACTCATGACATGTTTTCCGGTCGACTTGAGGCAGGCATAGAACGTGTTCACGTCGTAATCGGCCTCGGGAATGTCCGTGGGGATGCAGGGGCGCAGGAAAAAGTGAATGTGATCCAGGCGGTCCACCAGTCGTCCCAGGTCGTAAAGGTCCCTGAGCGTCGACGGGCGCGGCTGGCCGGTCTCCAGGTCGAGGATCTTGACGGCGGCGCCGCCGGTTCCCAGATGGACCTTGTCCTCGGTCAGATCCAGGTCATTTTTTTTGTCGCGCGCGTAGAGAATCACCTGCGAAGGCGCCTTGGCAATCTGCTGCAAGACCAGATCACGTGGAAAACGCACCCGTCTCGTATCCCGGTCAACGGTTGCACCGGCTTTGCCCAGCATGTCCACCGTTTCACCGAGGCCCGATTCATAGGTCATCCCGGTCTTCTCGAGGATGGTCAGTGATGCGTCGTGGATGGTTTGGATGCCTTCAGGCGACAACGGCTTGTAGATGCCTCCGTCAAGACCCTTGAGACTCATTGGTTCGACTCCTTTATGGTTGCCATGGTGTTAACAAACCTAAATCAATCATCACTTCTGATCTATATCTGCTTCGCGCAGTATCCCGAAATAAGGAACCATACAATTGGCCATCTTTCATATGAAAGAATAAATGTCAATTATGGATGGAATCAGTCAGGACAATAATATACAGCTCCCGCGGACCGTGGGCTCCGTGGACAAGGGTGGCTTCGATATCCGCTGTTTTGCTGGGACCGGTAATATACGTCATGCAGTGGGTAATGCCTTCGGCCTGTTCCGTCGGGTTCCATTTTAGCAGTGTGTATAGCTCTTTGAGGTTTGTGAGAATCTGCTCCAACCGAATAATCGCAATATGGATAGATGGCAGCAGTGAGACGCAGCGAGGCTGCCCGGGACGGGTTTTCATGGTCAAGGTTGCTGTTTCCGCGATACAATAGTCGGCCGTGGTAATACCGATGAAAGCCTCTTCAGCATGTCTACGAAAGGCCTCCTGCCGATCGGTATCCCCAAGATCAATGTACGGAAAATAGACGGGTATGTCCAATGGCTTAAGGCCGGTGGGGAGTGCCATGTTCTTTACGAGCGGATGATCCCATGCCACCACCAACTTCCGATCGCCCCATTCAGCGTTTTTATCGGCAGCTATCTTCGAAATCGAGGTGGCGGCAGAAACCGCGTCTTTTGCAGTGAGGACCCTCACATTCACCCGTTTGCCGGCGTCAATGAGCCTATCAAGCAGAGCCAGATGTGACGTCGTGTCCCGTCCGGCGATGGTTTCAAGAAGCCCGACATCAGTAGCATCCGGCTCATTTTGGATGATATCATCCAGCGACCGTTCACCGGAATCGTTGCGGTCGAGCGCCTTTCTAATCGTTTCAATAAATTCAACCCGACCAGATGATCTCATTTCATTTTCCTGCGACCCTTTTCGTTGCTGTAGCGTTGGATGAAACTGCGGGAAGCCAACCGTTTCAGATCGCGGCCCTGGGTCCAGCCCTTGCCGGCGAGGGGAAACCGGCTGATCATGGAATGCGTTCCGGGCAGAACGTGTTGACCGATAGACGCGCCTTTGAGAAACATCTCGTAAACGAACCGGCTGCGTATCAGGAAGGACCACGCGGTGAAGGCAGCCTGCTCCGCCCTGCTTTTAATCTTAACATTCCAGGAGGCGTCCCCTTCGGCCAATTTGGCACGAAGCAGAAGCAGCATTCGGGGGATATCGATATTGACCGGGCAGGCCGGCATGCAGGCCCCGCACAGAGACTCTCCCAGGCAAAGATCAGCAGCTTTGTTGATCCCCGTAAGTAGCGGGGTGACCACCGCGCCGACCGGTCCCGAATAGGCCGAACCATAGGCATGGCCGCCGATCTTCCCGTATACCGGGCACATGTTGAGACAGGCACCGCAACGGATGCAGCAGAGCATTTCCCTGAAATCCGTATCCGCCAGGATTCGGCTGCGGCCGTTATCGACGATGATCAGATGAAACGCCTCGGGGCCGTCGATGCGCCCCTGTATTGCGGGGCCGCCGATGTAGCTCACGTAGCCCGCCATTTCCTGTGCTGCCGCGCCCATGGACAAAAGCCTGAAGAGAATTGCGTGGTCGTTGAGGTCGGCAACGATTCTTTCCATGCCCATGAATGCCACATGCACCCTCGGCAAGGTCGTGGCCATGCGGATGTTGCCTTCATTGGAAACGGTGGTGATATGCCCGGTTTCGGCGCAGGCGAGATTGCATCCCGAAATTCCCATATCCGCTTTAAGGAACTTCTTACGCAGTGCTTGTCTTGCCGCAAGCGTCAACGCGGGTGGGTCGTCCGTATAAGGGATGCCGAGTTTATCCGCAAAAAGGCGGCCGACTGCTTCTCGGCTCTTATGGATGGCCGGGGCGATAATGTGCGACGGTGCTTCGCCGGCGAGCTGAACGATGTATTCGCCCAGGTCGGTTTCCACCATCTCAATACCGGCGGCCTCAAGCGCCGGGTTGAGCCCGATCTCTTCGGTGAGCATCGACTTGCCTTTGACCGCCAGGGAGACGCGATGGGTGCGGGCAATCTCGATGCATCGCTTTACTGCGGTGTCACCGTCAGGGGCAAAATGAACATGTCCCCCGTTTTTTTCTATCTTATCGGCCAGCGCGTCCAATAAGATATCGAGGTTTTCGATGGCTTTCATTCTGATCGCATGGCCCTTGAGCCGCAGATCCGGGCCTTCCGGGAATCGGGTGTAACCCTCGGCCGCACCCCGGCCGAGGCGCTGCTGAAGGTTGGCCAGGGCCCGTTGCAGCACCGGATCGTTGATTGCTGCTTGTGCGCTGTGTTGATATGAAGCGGGTTTCAATCGGCTGCTCTTTTCATCGATGCAAGAATCGCCATCGGCATCCGTTCGCGGGTTCATCGAAAGCGAACCTGGAACGGAGAACCCTGAACCGTTGAACGGACTATCGTCAACCGGCCAGCAGCTGTGCTAGGTGGATTGTTTTCACCGGAGACCCGATCCGGCTCAGTCTTCCCTGGATGTTCATCAGGCAGCTGATATCGCACCCGGTGACGGTATCTGCGCCGGAGGCATGGATATGGCTTATTTTTTCGTCAACCATGGCGACGGATATGTCCGGGTATTTAACGGCAAACGTGCCCCCGAAACCGCAGCATTTGTCTGCCTCTTTCATCTCGATCAGTTCTGCACCCCGGATGTTTCGGATCAGACGTCGCGGTTGTTCGGCGACGCCCAGTCCTCTTAAGAGGTGGCAGGAGTCGTGGTAGGTCACCTTGCCGTCGTAACCGGCGCCCACATCATCGATACCGAGGACGTCCACCAGGTATTGGCTGAGCTCAAATGTTCGTTGGCCGACGCGCACGGCCCGGTCGAACCACTTTTCATCGCTTTTAAAAAGCTCGGGGTAGTGGAGTTTGACCATACTGACGCATGATCCGGAAGGACACACGATCACGTCGGCATCCTCGAAGATTTCAATGAATCGCCTGGCCGCCGCCCTGGCCGCCTTGCGATAACCGGCATTGAACGCCGGCTGCCCGCAGCAGGTCTGATCGACGGGGACATTCACCGACAGGCCAAGCCGGTCGAATAGCGCCACCATCGCCTCGCCCACTTCGGGGTAGAGGCTGTCCACCAGGCATTGCACAAACAGGGTTACGCGCATTTTATCAGCTTTCAGACGCACAGATACTTGTTTCGCACCGCGTCGTTGCAGCTCAGATCATCACGGGTACCGTGATACTGGATGGCCCCGTTGTCGATGACATAGCCGCGGTCGCTGAGCCGCAGGGCGACCTCGAGGTTCTGCTCTGCCAGAAGAACGGTAAGCCCGCTTTCCTTGAGGCGGGCGATCTGCTCTTCCAGCATGTTCACGATCAAAGGGGCCAGCCCTTCCGTGGGTTCGTCGAGCAGGATAAAATCCGGGTTGGTCATGAGCGCCCTGGCAATGGTCAGCATCTGCTGCTCTCCGCCGCTGAGAAATCCGGCCCGCCGGGCATCAATTCTCCGTAAAGCCGGGAAAAAATCATACACCCGGTCTTTGTTCCATCCGCCTTCGTGAATGTTGCGCTCGGAGATTTCGAGATTTTCGCCGACGGTGAGATCGGCGAAGACCCGACGGTCATCGGGGACAAAGCCGATGCCCATGCGAGCCATCAAATACGGTTTCTGGCCGGTACAAACCACGCCTTTGAATTCAACGACCCCTTTTTTCGGGGGCGTCAGCCCCATAATGCTCTTCATGGTCGTACTTTTGCCGGCACCATTTCGCCCCAGCAGGCAGACGATTTCGCCCTGGCCCACTTCAAGGGAAACCCCGAAAAGAATGTGGCTTAGCTGGTAATAGGTGTGTATGTTTTCTACACGGAGCATTCGTCTGCGCCTCCCAGATAGGCTTCGCGCACCAGTTGGTTGTTGCGCACGTCATCCGGTGAGCCCTGGATGATCGTTGCCCCATGCTGCATGACCATAATCTGGTGGGCAATGGAAAAGACCATGCCCATGTCGTGTTCGCAAAAAAGGATCGTCAGTCCCAGCTCCCCGGACAAGCGTTTCATCAAGCGCAGCGTCACTGCCGTCTCTTCGGGTGACATGCCGGCGGTGGGCTCGTCGAGGATGAGCAGTTCGGGACGGTTGCCAAGGGCAATCCCGATCTCGAGGACTTTCTGATCGCCATGGGACAGTGTCCCGCTGATCATTTCCGCCTTGTCGAGCAGGCCGACACTGTCGAGTATGCGGCGGGTCTCTTTGACCGCCATGAGTTTGGCCGGTTTGAAAAGATTGAAGGTTTTTTTGCGGTGGGAGAGAACGGCGACCTGGACATTCTCGAATACGGTCAAGCGGTGGAAGATATTGACCACCTGGTAGGATCGGCTGATACCTTTGCGGCAGACCCGATGGGGCGCCAGGCCGGCGATATTCTCATCCTTGAACCAGATGTTGCCGGCAGTGGGTGGCAGCTGGCCGCTGATCAGGTTGAACAAGGTGGTCTTGCCGGCGCCGTTGGGCCCGATCACGGCAACCACATCCCCCTTCTCGACCTTGAGCGTAGCTCCGTTGACCGCCATGAATCCATCAAAGGATTTTACTATGGATTCGACATGCAGCATTTACCCCTCCCTTTTTGCGGCAGGATCGGCTTTTTTAAGAAACAGGCCCAGGACGCCTTCGGGCAGGAAGAAGATGAGCAGCATTAAAACGATGCCCAGAATCAGGGTCCAGTATTCCGTGTAAATGCCTGCAAACGTTCTCAGGCTGATGATGATGGCGGCGCCCAGCGCAGGGCCCAGAAAGATAAACCAGCCGCCCAGCAGGCACATGATCAGGATCTCCAGGGAGAGCGTCCAGAACATCAGGTCCGGGAACACGGACCCTTCGACGGTCACGAAGAGCGTACCCGCCACCCCCGCGAAAAAAGCGGATAGGACCTGGCCTGTCAGCTGCTGCTTCTGAACATTGACCCCGACGGCCTGGCACCGTTCGGGGTTATCGCGGATTCCCTGAAAAATCCGGCCGAAGGACGAATTGACGATCATATACATCAGCAGCAGGCAAGTTGCGGCAACGATCAGGTTAAAATAGTATGCCCCGGTGGACGACCCGACCAGGTCCGGCAAGGGAATCCCGTGGATACCGTCATCGCCCCCGGTGAATGAATACCAGCGATAGATGATGGCCCACACCAGGGAACCGAGAGAAATTTGCAGCATGCCGAAGTAGAGCCGGTTCAACCGCACGGTGATCAACCCCAGCACCAGTCCGAGTGCAGCGGAACAAAAAGGGGCAATTACATAGCCGATCCACAGGGGCAGGCCGGATTTGGTGACAAAAAGAGCAAAGGCATAGGCGCCAAACCCGTAAAACACCGCATGGTGGAACTGGTACATGCCGCCGAAGCCAAGCACCAGGTTGAGGCTGGTCGCCAAAAGCGCGATCGCGAACATCAGCGCGAAAAGGTAGACGTAAAACCGCGGCAGGAACTGGGGCAGCAGCAGAAGCAATGCCAGCAGGACTGAGCATGAAATCAATGTCTTTGCGTCGAACAGGGCTTTGAACAAATGTTCCTCTACCAGGTTGATTTGAGCAGCCCTTGCGGGCGAAAAAGCAGCACGGTGACTACCGCCACATAGGGGAAGACGATCGCAAACTGAGGCCATAACAAAATACCGATCGAATCGGTCAGGCCGAAAATCAATGCCCCCAGCAGCGCCCCCCAGATATTGCCCAGCCCACCGATGATGACAATCAAAAACGCCTCGATGATGATGGCGTGGTCCATGCCCTGGGTGATATTCTGGGTAGGGGCCACCAGCGCGCCGCCCAGTCCCGCCAGATAGCAGCCGATAACAAATACCGCGGCAAACACCCAACTGACATTGATCCCGATGGCACCGACCATCTCCCTGTCGACGGCGGCGGCGCGTGCAATTTTTCCGATTTTGGTCTTGTTGGTCAAAAACCAAAGGCCGGCGGCCACCAGCGGGCCGATAACCAACAGGAACAGGTTGTAGCGCGGAAAAGGAAAACCGGAGATAGAGAAAGATCCCTGCAAAAATACCGGAGCGACAAGGCTGCGGTAATCAGAGCCCCAGATCAGCTTGACCAGATCTCCGATCACCAATGAAAAGGCAAAAGTAAACAGCAGGAGCATCATGTGCTCGCGCTCGTACAGGTGGCAGAACAACCCCCGCTCGGCGATAAAGCTCAACAGTGCGACCACCAGGGGGGCGACAATCAGGGCCAGCCAGAAACCCAGAGTGCTCTGGCCGAACAGCGTGGCCACGGTGTAGGTCACAAAGGCACCGGTCATGTAAAGTGACCCGTGAGCCACATTGGGGATCCGAAGGACACCGAGCACCAGACTCAGGCCGGAAGCCACAATAAAAAGGATCGTGGTCCGGCTCAGACCGACCAGTACCTGCTGTACAAGTGCGGCCAGGGTGATGTTCGCAGCCAACTCCATAGGCTTACCATGCCACGCCGCGACTCAGGGGCCGAAATAGGCTGCCTCGCTCGCACGTGTTTGAAATCATCAGAAAAAGGTTGCTATTGATTTCTGGCCTTTTTGATCTCCTCGATAGAGGGCATGACATCTTCGCCTGCGATCGTCACGATATCGGTGGCGATTAAAAAATCGTAACCGTCCACTTTTTTGGTCACCCCCATGAACATCGGCAGCATGGCCTGATGATCAAAGGCGCGCATGGTGACCTTTCCGATCGGACTGTCGACGGTCATACCCTCCACGTTATCGATGAATTTCTCCGTTTCGATGGCCCCGGTTTTTTCATAGGCCCCGAAGATGTAGCGGGCGGCAAGCAGGCCATAGACGGCTCCGACAGCGGGCTTGCGCTGGTAAGCCTTTTCGAAGTTTTCCACAAACTCCTTGTTTTCAGGCGTTTCCGGATAATAAAAAAAGTAGTTGGATGTTCCGATGACCCCTTCCGGCGCCTCGAGACCCAAGGGCTTCAGGGTCGAAAGCTCCGTGGCGGTATGCATGAAAAAAGGAACCCGCTCGTTGAACCCGGTGGCTTTGGCAGCCTTGAGAAAGGGGACGCAGTCACGGCCGCCGGTGGCGACAATGACGGCATCGGGCTTTGCGGAGAGAATAGCGGTGATATAGGGGGTGAAATCGGGTTCGCCAACCTTCCACCAGGACTGGCCAAGCAGTTCGACATCGGGTTTGAGTTTTTGCAGGTTGTCCCACACACCATCTGCAATGGCATGTCCGTATTCATAGTCATCACCGGCGATCCAGTATTTTTTGTAAGGCCTTTGTGCCAGGCCGACAGCCGCGGCTTTTCCGGCCAGGGCGGTGTTTTCCGTAATCGAGAATACGTAGCGGTGCCCCTTTTCCCCTGTGATTTTAGCGCTTTTGGAGAACGTTGCAAAAAAAGGCACCTTCTCCTTCTTGCACATATCGGAGATGGCCAGGGCCAGGGCGCTGTTGATGGTACCCATGAGGACATCGACATTTTCCCGATAGATCAATTCCTTGGCGGCAGACAAGCCGATATCGACCTTGAATTTACTGTCCCGGGTGAGAACTTCGATATTGCGGCCCAAAATGCCGCCGGCAGCATTGATCTTTTCCGCCTCCAGGTTGAACGCATCGCGCACATCATTGGTGTATGTGCTGGCAGGGCCCGTATAGCAGTCTACAATTCCAATCTTGAGCGTTTTTGCCGCATGAGATGCAGGTGCAACCACCAAAAAACAGGCAATGACCATAATTGAAAGACAGGCGTTGAAAACAAAGCGTTTTTTCATAATCCCCTCCTCGTTGGGTTATCGGTCACTTGATCGCTTCATGCGGTATCGATTCTTGTTTCATTACACTGAAATGAAGGCAGACAACCTGAATTATAGGTAGCGGTGAAGGGGCTTTTCCAATTTATCCAAAAGGCAAGCTGAAAATAATAGCCCGTCAACACAGCGGCTGGAAGAATAACAACACCACGGCTACTAAAACCGGTCCACGGTGTCAAGACTAAACCATTTTACACCTTGGCCAGTGCCTGTTCCAGGTCTGCAATGATGTCTTCCGGGTTTTCCAGACCGACCGAAAATCGGATCAGGCCGTCGTCGATACCGGCAGCCTTGCGCTCGTCCAGAGTCATGTGCTCGTGGGTGATGGTGGGTGGGTGCATGCAGATGGAGCGGCTGGTGCCGAAGGTGACGGCGTGCACCACCAGGTTGAAGCTGTTCATCACCGTGGCCGCCCCTTTCATGCCGCCGGGCGCCACGAAGGAGAGCAGGCCACCGTGGCCGGACATCTGCCGGCAGGCCAGCGCGTGCTGGGGGTGATCAATCAGGCCCGAGTAGTTGACCCGCTCCACCTTGGGATGGGCGTGCAGGTAGCGGGCCACGGCCAGGGCATTGGCGCTGTGGCGCTGCATGCGCATGGAGAGCGTCTCCATGTACTGGAGGGTCATCCACGCCTCCATGGGCTGCATGATGGCCCCCACAAACTCGGTGGTGTTCCAGCGGATGTCCTCCACCAGCGGCTCCGGCCCCACCAGGGCACCGCCTAATATGGTAGCGTTGCCGGCCATGAATTTGGAAATGGAGAGCATCACCATGTCCGCACCCAGATCCATGGGCCGCTGAAGCGCGGCGGTGGCCGTGGTGTTGTCGACCATCAGCGGCACCCCCTTGGCATGGGCCACGTCGGCCACGGCCTGAATGTCGGTGACGAACAGGCAGGGGTTGCTGGGGGTCTCCACCCACACCAGCCGGGTCTTTTCGTCGATCTGACGGTCCCAGCTGGCCGCATCGGCCGGATCCTCAACGAATCTGAATTGAACGTTGCAGCGTTCCGGAAAAATCGTCACCGCCTGCTTGTATCCCTCGCCGAAGACATTCAGGGAGGTGACCACATTGTCGCCGGGCCGGGCGATCGTGAAGATCAGGTTGAACAGGGCCTGGGACCCGGAAGCGGCCGTCAGGCAGGCCTCGCCCCCTTCCAGGGAGGAGATGCGCTCCTCCAGCACCGTGTTGGTGGGGGTGCGTGTGCGGCCGTACACCGGGCAGGGTATTTTGTCGAAGGTCTCGTAGGGAAAGGTGATGGACTGCACCAATGGCGGCACGAAGGACCTGAATTCGTTCTGGTCCTGCATGGGGTTGAAGCCGGCATGCAGACTGCGGGTGTCGAATCCATCGGCGGCATCGTGGCGGACCGGCCGTGACACCTTTTTGTCGTAAATCCAAGGCTCCCTGAGAAAAAAATGCTTGTCGTCGGACATGGGCGATCCTCCTGTTGGAACATCACATTGCCAAAATGGGGTGAGAACAGAAAACAAGAATCCAGGAGTCAGAATTAAGAATTCAGAATAGCGTTGTTGTCGCTTCGCTCCTGCGTAATTTTAACTTAACGCATTCGAAGGCAATCTCCTTGATTCTGGCTCTGGCTCCTGGCTCCTGACTCCTGAAATCGAACGTACAAAAAATCATTCCTTTTTCCCATCGATCCAATCCTGTTCCCGTTTCACGATGGCTTTGATCTTCGCCTGGACATCTTCGGGCAAGGAATCGACGGTATGCGTTTCCAGGATCCGATCCACTTCCCTGGCAGCCTTGTCTTCAAGAGTCAACCGGCCGTTCTTCTCCCACAGGGAGTAAGGCCCCTTGTCGAACAGCTTGGAGTAGAACGGCTCCTTGTAGTGGCGCATGGTATGGGGATGCTGCAGAAAGCTGCCCGTTGGCCCCACCTCGTCGATGGCATCCAGGGCCAGGGTTTCGTCATCCACGACGACGCCCCGGGTGGCGGCGCGCAAAAATCCGATCGTCTCGTTGGCCATCACCTGGAGCTGGAGCGAGCCCTGAAGGCCCGAGTCCATGAAACCGACATCGTGGACGATGTTGGCGCCGTGAAGCAGGGCGGTGGTCAGGCTGATGGTGCATTCCATACCGGCCTGGTGGTCCAACACCTTGGCATCGGTGGAGCCGCCCAGACCGAAAACGGGCAGGTCGTAGTGTTTGCCCATGCTGGTGGGCACACCCTGCTCGTCGGCCAGCACATAGTTGCCCACCATGGTTTTCAGGTTGTAGGGGCCGCCGTTCCATCCCGGAACGGCGATGGGCGAACCGTCGCGGACCAGCTGCGAGAGCACCACGCCCAAGAGGATGCCGGCGTTCATGGAGGCCATGCATCCGGCAATCGTGGCCGGTGAGTTGACGCCGCCGGCATTCAAGGGGATCCACAATTGGGGCAGCCCTTTTTCGGCCAGATAGATGCACTTTTGCAGGGCCTCCTGGTTGGCCACCAGCCCGGATGTCACGTTGATGTAGCAGGTGGCAAAGGGAAAACGCCGGAAGGCATCCGGGCCCCCGGCCACGGCTTCGCACATCTCAACGGCAGCCACACAGCCCTCGAAATCCGGTGAGACGAACACAATGGGCTTGATGGTGTGGTTGAGCATCACTTCCATCTGGTAGCGGTCGTAGATGCGCTGGTCCACGTCCTTGGGCAGGAACAGGGACATGACGAAATCGATTTCGGGAAGTGCGTCCATCACCGTGACGGCAGCCACAACATCCTCGAGCACCGGCACCCGGCGTTTGCCCGTATGATGGTCCAACACGGTCAGGCAGTCCGAACCGCCGCCATAGTATGTATTGTATCCCCAGGCCCGGATGGCGGGGTTTTTTTGGCGGTCGTACAGGGTAAGGCGTCTCGGCGCCGAGGCCAGCGCCCGGGTCACCATGGTTTCGGGAATGCGGATTCGGATGCCGTCGGCCGAAGCGCCGCCGGCCACCAGAATCTCCCGGGCTTTTTCATCGTGGACATCCACACCGGTGCGCTCTAGTATCTCGAGCGTTCCAATATGGATTCGATCGCATTCCTGTTGGCCCATGCGGGAATAGCGGGCGCTGGTCAACCGGTTTTCATGGGTTGGTATCATCTGCCACCTCTTTTTGATATATCAATTTCATTTTAAGTTGTATCAATTACTATTTTATAGAAAACTAAAAGTCAATTTTATTGTTGCAACTAGGCCGGTTGCTGATATTAAAAAGGACGGATTCGTAAGAAGCCCGATATCTGCGTTACGCTTCATCCATCGTCACTGCGGCGTACCATAAGTACGCCTCATTCCTTAGGATTCGCAAGCCTTGATCTCGGGCTTCTTACGAATCCGTCGAAAATGCAACTTTTTACGGGTTCATTAAAAAGGGCTGTGTCGAAAATCACATGCAATCGCTTAACCATGGAGCCCCCGATGCCTCAAAAAAAATACCTGCGCACATCCAAAAACCAGATTTACGCCACCCTGAGAAGTGAAATCATTTTGGGCCACCGCAAGCCCGGCCAACGGATGGCCGTCGGCGACCTCAAGGCCCGGTTCGGCACCAGCGTGACCCCGGTGCGGGACGCGCTGCAGATGCTCAACCAGGAAGGGTTGATCACCATCAAGCCCCGCTCCGGATATTTCATCACCCAGATCACCTTGAAAACGCTGCGGGACATGCTGGAACTGCGGGAGATTCTGGAATTGGCCGCCGTGGAACGGTCCGCCGAGACCATCACCGATGCTCAGCTGGCGGCACTCAAAAAGGTTCACGCCGGATACACCGGTGACGACGACCAGGCTTACACACGTTACACCGATGAAAACAGGCGGTTCCACTATCTGCTGGCCCAGGCATCCGGCAACCAGGAGTTGGCCCTGGCCCTGCGGGGCCTGCACGACAGGCTGGCCCGCTTCATGGTGATCCGCCACGCGGGAAAAAGTCTAGAAGCGATCCACGCCCGACTGATTGATCGGCTGCAGGCCCATGACGTCTCCGGCGCCCGAAAGGCAATCCTGGACGAGGTGGGCGAAAGCCGGCGGGCCATCATGGATCGAATCATGCAGGAAGAGGCGGCGTACTGGCATGTAGGGGCGGGGGGAGGGGCAAAGCCTGAATGACAAAGGATGGACGCATGAACATCGAACGGTGAAGGTTCAGCTTTTTAATTTCTGAATTTTGAAGTTTCATACAAGGCCTTCTGCCTTTAATCGTTTGAATACTAAAGAAAAATTATGCGGGATAGAATAATCGAAACCATTGAGATGACGGTTAAAGAAGCCAGCTGCCATGCTGAGATCGCATCAAGCTGGAAAACGCCGCTGGTGGGGTTTGCCGACGCCGGGGATCCGCTGTTTGGCGAACTGAAAACAGTCGCCCGCCCGTCCCATAGATTGCCCGGGGATCTTTTACCCGGCGCATGTACGGTGATCGCCTATTTTCTTCCCTTTGATCCGGCGATCCCCCGATCAAATCATCGGGGCTCGCTCAGTTCCGAGTCCTGGGCCGTCGCCTATATCGAGACCAACCGCCTGATCGCCGACATCAATGAACGGGTCAACCGGCTTCTGGAGCATGGGGGATTCCGGGGCACCCGCCTGCCGGCCACGCACAATTTTGACGAAGAACAGCTGATGAGTGACTGGTCGCACAAGCATGTGGCCTATATTGCCGGCATCGGCAGTTTCGGGCACCACCACATGCTCATCACAGACAAGGGATGCTGCGGACGACTGGGAAGCGTGGTCACCGATGCGAATATTGAGCCCACGCCGCGAACCGAACGGGAGCGATGCCTGTTCAAGTTCGACGGTTCCTGCCGTAAATGCGAAAAGCGCTGCCCGGTCAAGGCCCTCGAAACGGATCCGTTTGGCCGTCACGCCTGCTACGATCGGCTTTTGGAAAATGCCCGCCTGCACGAGCACCACGGACTGGCCGATGTCTGCGGCAAGTGCGCCGCCATCGTGCCCTGCTCCTTCACCGACCCAGTGAAACGCGCCTCCCGGAAAAAACGGTCAGTTCGCTTTTGTATATATGACAGGCAATAGAGGACTGAAGCCGTTTGATTCCACTTTCCGTAATCGATAGTCGCGACCGATCGATGGTGATCAACCCGTCAGTTTCCATAGAATCGATCGCAGAGGTGATGCTGCGCGTTGGAATGTCGGAGAATTCTTCGAAAATTCCGTCTTGGCGGATCGTTCCGTCCTGAAGTTGCCCATTGAGCGGATTGCACATGAAATAGAGGATATTGATTTCCAGGTTGTTGAATTTCATATCACACCTCTTAGCGGTCTCATGCGGTTGGTTAGCGAATAGAAACGAACGTTGAACAGTGCGTCAGTCGCAGCCACTTATTTCAACAAGAATCAGGCCAACTATCCAAAGCGTTGACAAACCAATGAATTAACAATGTAAGGCTTAACATCCGGCACTTCACGAAAGATCAACAATTTGATAAAATCAATTATTTGAGAGTGAATATCAAAATTTTGATGCGAAAAGGTTGGTTGGCCTTAGCCGGAGAGGGTGCAGTGCTTCTGCACGGCTACTTGGGTGGTTTGTGGATATGCATTCGCTTCATTCGCTCGATCAGCGTCGTCGGTTTGATCGCCAACAATTGTGCGGCGCCCGCTTTTCCGTATATTTTCCATTGGCAGTGGATCAATGCACCAATCGTGTTTTGACGCTCGAATTGTTTTAATTCAGCGTCAGTCATCACCTGTCCGTGCAAATCGCCATCCGGCATGCTGACCGCCGGCAGGCTCTCACTGAATTGAACTCCCGCTTTGATAAGACTGAAATTCAGATCATTAGATCGGGCAAGAATCATCGCCCGCTCAATGGCATTTTCAAGCTCCCTGACATTGCCTGGCCAATGGTAGGATTGCAGATCGATCAGGTTGGCTTTGGTCAAACGGGGGCATGGAACATTCAGCTCTCTGGAAAGCTTCTTGGCAAAGTGGGTGGCCAATGGCTGAATATCGGTTTTACGGTCTTTCAGGGGGGCGATCTGAATAGGAAACACATTCAACCGATAGAACAAATCGTCTCGGAACCGTTTGGCCGCAACTTCCATTTGAAGGTCCTTATTGGTTGCGGCGATAATCCGGACATCCACCTTCCTGGTTTTGTCTTCTCCGAGGCGCTCGTATTCACCTTCCTGAAGAATGCGCAGCAGCTTGCTTTGAAGATCAAAAGGGATTTCACCCACCTCGTCCAGAAAAATGGTCCCGCCGTCGGCAGCCTCGAATCGACCGATCCGATCTCTTACCGCACCGGTAAAGGATCCTTTGACGTGGCCGAAAAATTCGCTCTCATAGAGCTCTTTGGGAATGGTTGCACAGTTCACCTTGATCAGGGGCTTTTCTTTTCGGCTGCTGTGCTTGTGAATTTCACGGGCGACCAGCTCCTTGCCGGTACCGGACTCACCGTGAATCAGGACATTGGCATCGGTGGGAGCCACCAGTTCAATCTGCGAGATGACGGTTTTTATCGGATGACTGTCGCCGATGATGGTGCCGTATGCGTGGGACGCGGCAAGTTCCTGTTTGAGAAAAACATTTTCAGCCTGCAGTCGATCCTTCAGCAGCCGGATCTCTTTGGTTCGCTCGGCAACCAGTTTTTCCAGCTCATCGTGTGCGTTCTGGATCGCCTCTTCCGCCTTTTTGCGTCTGGTGATCTCAGATGCCAGATTGTGGTTGGCCGCCTCCAGGGAACGAATGTAGGCGGCACACTGGCTTTCCAGATTCCTGCACTTCTCCTTTAAAAGGTGAAGATCTTCCGGCTGATTGATGGGCGATGCAACCATGCGGTGCTCCAGGATGGATTTGATCGGTGCAGGCCGTCCAAGCCTATGGGCTGCTGAACCCACCGATCGTAACGGGACAAATGGGCAAACAAGGGTAAGCTACTACAGGATTAAAAAAAAACAATACGCGGGGTCTTCCTTGACAATTCACGGGCGGCCGACTTATTATTCGCTTACAAAAGCACCTGAATAATTCTTAGTTGTTGGCTCTCCACAATTTGAAGGTCCCCGTTCGTCCAACCCTTGAAGAGAAAAGGTGAAACGTGCAGCCGATCGACGCCAACGCCCTCTTATCCCCATGGCAGCCTGGTATGTTCACCCTGACTCTGTATGCCGTCGTCGTCGTCGCGCTCACGGTTGCCCTTCTCTTTCTCTCCCGCTGGCTGGGGCAACAGCTTCCCAACAAGGAAAAACTGCGCGTTTACGAAAGCGGCATCATCCCCACCGGTCAGGCGAGGCTGCGCTACCCGGTTCCTTTTTTCATGGTGGCCATCTTTTTTTTGATTTTCGATGTGGAGGGGGCCTACATCTTCTCCTGGGCAGTGGCCAGCCGTCCGCTGGGATGGGCAGGCTGGTTCCAAATCCAATTTTTTATTGCCGTTCTGATTGCCGGTCTGGCCTACATCTGGGTGAAAGGAGGCCTCGAGTGGGGTCCGCATCGCGATTAAATTCCGACATCGCCCTGGCCGGTGTGGACGTGGTAGTCAACTGGGCCCGTCAGTACAGCCTGTGGCCTATGTTTTTCGGCCTCTCCTGCTGCTTCGTGGAAGAGGCCACCGTCTTCACCGCCCGCTATGACATGGCCCGTTTCGGCGCCGAAGTCCTGCGGCCCTCGCCCCGTCAGGCCGACCTGCTGATTACGTCCGGAACCATTTTTAAAAAAATCGCACCGGTAGTCCTGCGGCTCTACGAGCAGATGGCCGAACCCAAGTGGGTGATCTCCATGGGATCGTGCTCCAACACCGGCGGTATGTACGACGCCTACAGCGTGGTCCAGGGCGTCAACCAGATCCTGCCGGTGGACCTTTACATCCCCGGATGCCCGCCGCGGCCCGAGGCGGTCCTGGCCGGTCTGGTCAAGCTGCAGGAGAAGATCGTCCAGGAAAAACCGGCCCGACCCATTTTTCACCTGGCCGGCGGCACGCAGGGCACCCAGCAACCGGTGCTGGTGGACGGGGTTTCCAAAAGCCGCGACCCACGCGGCCCGGGAATGACCGGCACTGCCATTCGAGGAACCTCGGTGATCCCGCCGGATTTTACCGGCAGCCGTAGCGACGGGATGTGGACCCCGCCGCCGGCCGAGCAACCAACCACCGAAACGGACCGGCAGCTTGCCGAAAGACTGCGCCAGCGATTTGGCGACGCCGTGCGCGCGGTATCGCCCACCAGTGACATGGCCACCTTTGCGGTCAGCCCCACAGCCATCCGGGAGGTGCTGGCCTATTTGAAGAATGATGCGGTGCCGCGATTCCGGAGGCTGGATGACCTGACCGCCATCGACGAATCGGCCCGTCGCAACCGCGAACCGGGACACGATTTTACCATGGTTTACCATCTGCTGGCCTTTGACCCGCCCACCCGGCTGCGCTTGACCATGAACCTGGCCGGCGAATCCCCCTCCGTCCCCAGCGTCACCGGTATCTGGCCGTCCGCCGCCTGGTACGAGCGCGAAGTCTACGACATGTTCGGCATCGGCTTTGACGGGCACCCGGACCTGAGACGGATCCTGATGCCGGACCACTGGCAGGGCCACCCGCTGCGCAAGTCCCACCCCGGCCGGTCCACAGAAATGGATCCTTACACGCAAAGCGATGCCCGCCGGCTGCAGCCACGCGACGGCGGCCTCTTTTTCAAGGACCGCGAGGGGCAGCAAGACCTTATCGTTAACGTGGGCCCCCACCATGTGAGCACCCACGGACTGATCCGCTACATACTTGGCCTGGACGGGGAAACCATCACCGACATGGATATCGAGATCGGCTACCATCATCGGTCGGTGGAAAAGATCGGGGAGCGGCAGACCTGGCACCAGTTCATCCCCTACACCGACCGGGTCGACTATCTGGCCGGGGCGGCCAACAACCTGCCCTATGTGATGGCCGTGGAGAAGCTGACCGGCATCGACGTGCCCTCTCGTGCCCAGTGCATCCGCGTGCTGCTCAGCGAGCTGTTTCGCCTGAGCAACCATCTGGTCTGGCTGGGCACCTATGCCCATGACGTAGGCGCCATGACCCCGACGTTTTATACCTTCCGGGAACGTGAAATGATCCTGGACATCGTCGAGCTGATCACCGGCGGCCGGCTGCACCCCTCCTGGTTCCGCATCGGCGGTGTGGCCGCCGATCTGCCCGAGGGCTGGAAAGCCGCCGTGGACGCCTTTACAAGCATCTTTTCCACGCGCATGGATGAATACGAAGCCCTGATCACCCACAATCCCATCTTCCGTGCACGGACTCTGGGCGTAGGCGCCATCAGCCTGGACGACGCCGTGACCTGGGGGATCAGCGGCCCCAACCTGCGCGCCTGCGGCCTGGCCTGGGATCTGCGCAAGGCGTTCCCCTACAGCGGCTACGATCAGTTCGATTTCGACATCCCCACGGCCGAGGGCGGCGACTGCTTCGCCCGCTACCTGGTGCGCATCGAAGAGATGCGCCAGAGCCTGCACATCATCCGCCAGGCGGCCGAACAGATGCCGCCGGGACGCACCGTCACAGGCGACTATCGCTATGTGATTCCGGCACGCAAGGATATGCTCACGGATATCGAAACCCTAATCCATCATTTTATCAATGTGACCCGGGGGCCCAAAATTCCCAGGGGTCAGGCCTATGTCGCCTGCGAGATCCCCCGCGGCGAACAGGGTTATTTTGTGGTCAGCGACGGGCTCGGCTATGCCTACCGCATGCGCATCCGGGCGCCGGGATTCGCCAATGTGCAGGCCCTGCCGCTGATGGCCAAAGGTTGGTCGCTCTCCGATCTGATCACCATTATCGGGTCGGTGGACTACATACTGCCGGATATCGACCGCTAAAGTTAACGGCTTCGTAAGCAGCCCGATATCGGCGTTACGCGTATCCTTGCCTCACTGCAGCGTACTTTGAGTACGCCTCGCTCCTCAAGGAAACGCAAGCCTTGATCTCGGGCTGCTTACGAAGCCGCCGGAGTCGCCGGAGCCTTCATTATTATTATAGGTCAGTGGGGTTTATGCTGCCGGAAACACTTAAAAAAGAACTGCGGGAACGAATCGACCGGGTGGCCCATCCACGTGAAATGGCCATCGACGTGATCAATGCCCTGCAGGATCATTACGGCTACTTTTCCGACGAAGCCGTGGTGCAGGCGGCCGACCTGCTGGGCATGTCCCCGCTTGAACTGGACGAGCTGGCCACCTTTTACACGTTCATTTACCGAGAACCGGTGGGAAAGCATGTCATTCACGTGTGTGACAGCCTGATCTGCTGGATGGAAAACGAGGAAAACCTGGTGGCGCACCTGTGCAACCGGTTGGGCATTCGCATGGGGGAGACCACGGCCGACGGGTTGTTCACCCTGCTGCCGGTGTGCTGCATCGGATACTGCGACCGGGCCCCAGCCATCCTGATCGACCGCAAGGTGCATGGCCCGCTGACCATTGAATCCCTCGATCGGCTGATCGACACACTTCGGGAGAATCATTCTTGACCGCAACCTATCCACAGGTGCTGCTCAAACACCGCAAACCGGACCGCATCACGACCCTGGCGGAGTACCGGGAGACAGGTGGTTATGCGGCCCTGCGACAGGTCTTGACCGAAATGGACCGGCAGGAGGTCAAAACCCGCCTATCGGATGCCCTCTTGCTGGGACGCGGCGGCGCCGGGTTCCCGGCCGGTATCAAAGTGCAGACCGTGGCCGAAGACGCGCCATTTCCGCGCTATATGGTCTGCAACGCCGATGAGATGGAGCCGGGAACGTTCAAGGATCGCGTGTTTCTGCATGCCGAGCCGCACATGCTCATCGAGGGCATGACTCTGGCGGCCTATTCGATCAGGGCATCCCACGGCATCATCTTTATCCGGCCTGAATATGAAAGCGCGGCCAGAATCCTGGAGCGGGAAATCGGCATCGCCCGTCGGGAGGGATTGCTGGGGGAACGTATCCTCGACAGCGATTACAACTTCGAAATCGTAGTGCATCGCAGCGGCGGCCGCTACATCTGCGGAGAGGTGACCGCCCAGATCAACGCCCTGCAGGGAATACGACCCAATCCCAAACAGCCGCCGCCCTACGCCACAGACAAGGGGCTGTGGGGCAAGCCCACCCTGGTGAACAACGTGGAAACCCTGGCCTGCATTCCCCATATCGTTAGAAACGGGGCGCAGTGGTTCAAGGATCTGGCCTTGTCGCCGGAGGCAGCCGGCACCAAACTCTTCTGCATATCGGGCAAAGTGAACAAACCCGGTTGCTACGAATTGCCCCTGGGCATCAAACTCTCGGAAATCATCGAGACTTGCTGCGGCGGCATGAAGGACAGCGCCAGGTTCAAAGCCTGCCTGCCGGGGGGGGCCTCCACGGGATTCCTGCCCGCGAATCATTACCACATAACCATGGATTTCGACGCCCTGAAAAAAGTGGGCAATCGCTTGGGTACTGGGGCCATCATGGTATTCGACCACCAGACCTGCATGGTGGATGTGACCATAAACCTGACCGAGTTTTTCGCCCGCGAGTCCTGTGGCTGGTGTACCCCCTGTCGTGAGGGTTTTCCCTACCTACTGGACCTGTTGCGGCGCATCGAAAACGGGCAGGGTGAAGCGGACCTCATTCCCATGATAAAAACGATGTGTCGGCACCTGTGGAAATCCTATTGTGCCTTTGCGCCGGGCGGGGTGGCCCCCATCGAAAGCCTGGTCGTGAACTTCGAGGATGAGGTAATGGCGCATATCGAGGGCAAAGGATGCCCCTTTAAAAAGTGAGCGGAAAAGACATCTTTCGGCCCAGGGTGACAAATAAAGGGTCCAAGGGGTCGAGGGGTCAAGGATCCAAGGGAAAATCACAGTGCGCCAATTGGGTCTGATAATGACGCTGCCAGTGGATGTAAGAATCAACATACTTATTGAGAAAAATGTAAATACAAACACTTGAACCCTTGGATCCTCGAATCCTTGAACCCTTTTTTCGACGGATCTCAGGAAAACCAGAAATAGCTGGAATTGCAGATAGCTAAATAACGATCATGCCCAAACTCACCATCGACAATCGGGAAATTGAAGTCCCCGCCGGCACCAAAGTGATCGAGGCGGCCGAGCGGCTGGGCATCATGATACCCCGCTTCTGCTATCACCCGGCCCTGGGATCGGTGGGGGCCTGCCGGGTCTGTGCCGTCGCCTTTATGGCGGGGCCGGTCAAGGGCATCCAGATGAGCTGTATGATCGACGCCCAGGACGGCATGGTGGTGTCCACCACCGATGCCGAAGCCGTGGATTTCAGGCGGCACGTGATCGAATGGCTCATGCTCCACCATCCCCACGACTGTCCGGTGTGCGACGAAGGCGGTCATTGCCTGTTGCAGGATCTGACCGTCGCCGGCGGCCATGGCCTGCGCCGTTTTAAGGGTCTCAAGCGCACCCACAACAACCAGGACCTGGGCCCACTGGTCCAGCATGAAATGAACCGCTGCATCCAGTGCTATCGCTGCTCGCGGTTCTATCAGGAATTCACCGGCTACCGGGATCTGGGCGTGATGGGAATCGGCAGCCGGGTCTATTTCGGCCGCAGCGCATCCGGTGTCCTGGAAAGTCCTTTTGCCGGGAACCTGACCGACATCTGCCCCACGGGGGTGTATACCGACAAACCGTCGCGATATTTCGGGCGGCGCTGGGATTATCAGAGACATCCATCTTTGTGCCTGCATTGTTCCCTGGGCTGCAACCTGATGGCATCGGCCCGTTACCGTCGGGTCGTGCGCCACGAGGCCCGGCCCAACCTTGATGTCAACGGTCATTTCCTCTGCGACCGGGGCCGCTATGGATACGCCTATGCCGGCGCCGCCGACCGGCCACGACAGGCGATGGCCGCCGGATCCCCGGGACCCATCGTCGATATCCTTGCCGGGGCACGAGAGGCGATCCAAAAAACGGTCGCGCAACATGGCCCCGAAAGTGTGGCGGTCGTGACCTCGTCACGCAGCAACCTGGAAACCTTGGCCGTACTTAAACAGGCTTGTGAGCGGCGCGTGTGGACCGGTCCGGCTACAGCGCCGACTGACCGTCAGGCCTTGAACCAAAAAACCGCCATTGGTTGTCTCAGGCCGGAACTGGCCGTCTCCCTGGCTGCCGATACCGAGGCCCATGATGTGCTGGTCATCGGCGCAGACCCGCTCAACGAGGCGCCTATGCTGGCCCTTTCACTGCGCCAGGTGCAGCGGTGCGGGGGCCATGTGACAGTTATCGATCCACGTGGTGTGCGGCTGCCTTTCGATTTCGATCACTGGGCCGTTCATCCGGCGGCCATAGGTGCCATTTTGCAGGCGTTGATTCATGAGATTGGCGGCAACGGGACGGCGGCGGCGGGAGTATCAACCACCTTCGATGTCACCAAGTTGGCCAGGCGTTTGAACGCCAGTCCACGGCCGGTTGTCATTTGCGGCACCGACATCCTGACGTCATGGGAAATCGCGCTGGCGGGTGATCTTGCCCAGGCACTGTGCCGTACCCATAAGGTAGCCGGGCTGTTTTATACCCTGACCGGGGCCAATGCGTTCGCCGCGGCCCTGGCCCAAGATGGACGACTCTCTACAGAAACGGTTCTCGATCGTATCGAGGACGGCCGCGTTCGTCTGTTGGTGGCGGTTGAACAGGATCTCTGGCACGAGTTCCCGGACCGCAAACGCCTGCAGGCAGCCCTGAAACAGCTGGATCACCTGGTACTGCTCGATTATATAAACTCCCCGATGAACCATGAGGCTAACTATTTCATACCGACGCAGCCGATCTACGAATCCGGCGGCCATTGGATCAATCAGGAGGGCAGATTGCAGGTGGCCGCTGCCGTGATCGCCGGCGGCGAGCCCATCGAGGTTACCGGCGGGCTGGATCATCCGCCGCGCGTGTTCGAATCGCGCATTCCCGGCGATGAGCCGCTGGCTGCATGGCGGGCGGTGGCAGCGCTGGCTGAGGATTATGGCAAAGCGGTCAACACGACCCAAGAAGAGACCTTGAAATCTGCCCTGGCCAATTTTCACCCTGCAGTAGATACGACACGCACCGCAGCAACGGGTCAGCGCATTGACCTGAATGCGGTTTCCCACACTGGCGTCAAATCCGCGGAGAGACCCGTGCCGGCAGCCAACGGTTCCGATTCCGATAGCGTTGTCCTGCTGCTGGTGGACTGGACCTTCGGCACCGAAACGATGTCGGCCATGTCCCCGACGTTGGCCAAAGTGGAATCTTCACCCGTGGCGCGCATGAATCCGGACACCATCTCCGGATTAGAACTGTCCGCTGACCAGGCGGTCACGGTATTCGTTAACGAAAACCGGCTGACCATGCCTTTAAAGGCCGATCCAGGCATGGCTTCAGGGGTGATGGTGGTTCCCCGCCATCACTTGATAGATTGGCAGGTACTGGGGGAGACGCGCGTGATATTGGCGCCCTCGCAACTAAAAGCTGAAAGCGCGTAGCAATGAAATCCATCTCTCCTCTCGAGGGGAGACGATAATGTGTATGGTTGCCTTGTTCATTAACTGAACCAAAGATCGGATTGGCGTCCTCTCACCCCTTTGGGGATCGGGTGCGGGGAACTTAATTAAGAATGTCGTGACGGTTGATAAAAATCAATTGAATCGCATTGAGATAACGGATCGCGTATGAATTACCTGCTTGGCTTCATCGTACTGTTCATCAAGATTGCCGTGATGCTAGGCGGATTGCTGCTGGTGGCCAGCTACCTGGTGTGGCTGGAGCGCAAGCTGTTGGCTCGCTTGCAGATTCGACTCGGCCCTAACCGGGCCGGCATCTTCGGTCTGCTGCAACCCATCGCCGATGCCATCAAATTGCTCACCAAGGAAGATATCGTCCCCTCAGCGGCAGACGGGGTCATTTTCCGCCTGGCACCGGCTGTGGTGGCCGTGACAGCGATGCTGATGTTTGCCGTGGTGCCCTTGGGACCGGACATTCGGCTGTTTGGCCGCCAAGTCCCCATGGTGATCACCGACCTGAACGTGGGGCTGCTTTTCGTTTTTGCCCTGTCGTCGCTGGGCGTTTACGGTGTGGCTCTTGGCGGCTGGGCATCCAACTCCAAATTCGCACTGATGGGGGGAATCCGCGGTGCGGCCCAGATGATCAGCTATGAACTGGCCTTGGGGCTGTCGCTGGTGCCGGTGGTGATGCTGGCCGGTTCTTTCAGCCTCACGGCCATCGTGGATGCCCAGGCCGGTGTGCCCTTCATTGTGCTCCAGCCGGTCTCGTTTGCCATCTTCGTAATCAGCGCCATGGCCGAAAGCAAACGGATCCCCTTCGACCTTCCCGAAGCCGAAAACGAATTGGGGGCCGGATTTCACACCGAGTACAGCGGCATGCGCTTCGGCCTCTTTTTTCTGGGAGAATACGTGCACGTCCAGGTGCTGGGGGCGCTGACCGCGGTCTTTTTCCTGGGCGGCTGGCGCGGGCCGTGGCTGCCGCCGGTGGTCTGGCTGATGTTTAAAATATTCATCGTGGCCGTGATCATGATTTGGATCCGTGGAACGCTGCCGCGCCTGCGCTACGATCAGCTCATGGCCCTGGGATGGAAAGTGCTGATTCCGGCCTCGCTGATCAATATCGTGGTCACGGGGGCATTTATTCAATTTGCCGGTTAGCGCCGGGCAATAAATGGCATCTTGCGGCCCGACTCCGCGTTCTCGTGTTTTTGCTATCCTCGACGTAGCGCTGCTACGCCTGCGGTTTCAAAAACACTGCGGCCTTGATCCGAACCACAATCAACCATTTCTGAATCGGCACAAAATGAGTTTGAAATGAACGATGATAAAATAAAAACCGACGAAAAGCCCTTGAAACCGGACGAAAGTTCTGGATGGTCGGCCCTCAAAGCCCTGGTGGAGGGGTTCGCCACCACGGCCAAACACCTGGCGCGAAAACCGATCACCGAGTCCTACCCGGAGTTCAAGCGGCAGCTGCCCGAACGCTCTCGGGCCCGCATCGTGCTGACCCGAGACCCGGACGGGCGCGAGCGCTGTGTGGCCTGCTACCTCTGCTCGGCGGTCTGCCCGGTGAGCTGCATCAGCATGCAGAGTGCCGAACAGCCCGACGGGCGGCGCTACGCCCGCTGGTTCCGCATCAATTTCGGCCGCTGCATCTACTGCGGCCTGTGCGAAGAGGCCTGCCCGACCTCGGCCATCCAACTCACGCCGGATTTCGAGAACGTCCAGCGCGACATCCTAACAATGGTGTTTGAAAAGAAGGATCTGCTGGTGGACGGCTGCGGCAAGGACCCCTCCTACAATTATTACGAACACGCCGGCGTTACCACCGACGAACGCGGCAAAGGCGAGCATGCCCGTGAGGCGCCGCCGGTCAATGTCAAGAGCAACTTGCCCTGACAACATAATTGACGACGCCGAAAAATTTGAATCGTCTTCCAGGGAGATTGGCCGATGACAATCAATCCGGATTTTCTTTCACCTTGCGGGCTTTACTGCGGTGTATGTGCCATTCATATCGCCCATCGTGATAAGAATCAAAAATTTCAGGAGCGACTGGCGGGGCTTTATCGGGGAGGCGTTGATGGCAAGGGCAGGCTTCCGGACGGAGAAAACCTTTCAGCCGAAGATATTCGATGCCGGGGGTGCCTGTCCGACGACCGGTTCATGCATTGCAGGCAGTGTGAAATCAGGGACTGCACCCAAAAAAAAGGATATGCCGGGTGTCATCAGTGCGATGAGTTCCCCTGTCGGCACATTGAAAAATTTCCGATGACAGTTGGAAAGAAGGTCATTTTGCGGGCGGTTCCCTATAGACGAAAAGTCGGTACTGAAAAGTGGGTTCAGGATGAGGAGGCCCGCTATGTCTGCCCTGAGTGCGGCAACACCGTTTTCCGGGGCGTGGTAAAATGCAATCAATGCAAAGTGAAGCTGGATCTGGACTAGTGTCCGGTCGATATGCTAACCAGTCAAATGTAACCCAACTTGTCAAACAGGGCAGTCAACCATGTCCATCCTGACCCTTTTATATTACGCCATCGCCCTGCTGATCGTTGCCGCCACGGCCATGGCCGTCACCCGGCGCAACATGGTCCATGCGGTGCTGTATCTGGTGCTGTCGTTTTTCGGCACGGCGATGCTCTTCTATCTGCTGGGCGCGCCCTTTCTGGCGGCGCTGGAGATCATCATCTACGCCGGTGCGATCATGGTGCTGTTTCTGTTTTTGATCATGATGATCCGGCTGAAAAAGCTGCCGGGCATGTTCTTTCCGGTCGGACAGCTGCTGCCGGCCATCTTGATCAGCGCGGGCTTTCTGGTGGTCAGTTCGGTAATGGTCGGCCGGAACGCGTCGGGATGGGCCCCCATGCCGGCGGCCCAGGCATCGCCGATGGCCTTTGGCGTTTACCTGTTTCAAACCCACTGGCTGGCCGTGGAAATCGCCTCCATGCTGCTGCTGGTGGCCCTGGTCGGTGCCTATATCCTGGGCCGCAGGGTTCGCGGACCGTCGGCAGACACCCGAAAGGAGGCGCCGTGATCGTTCCGCTGAACCACATTCTGCTGCTCTCGGGGCTCCTGTTCAGCCTGGGGATGTTCTGCACCCTGGCCCGACGAAACCTGATCATGATGCTGCTGGGAATCGAAATCATGCTCAATGCCGCCGCGGTGGGCTTTGTGGGCGCGTCCCTGCACTGGCAGCAGATGGAAGGTCAGGCCATCGTCATTTTTATCCTGGCGATTGCCGCCACCGAGGTGTCCATTGGTCTGGCCGCCATCCTCGTGGTTTACCGGCGTACGGATTCGGTCGATCCGGACATGAATACAGCGTTGTGGGAAAAAGGAGGGCAACGATAGCCATGCAACCGGCAACCGCGCTTCCCATCAGCCTGATCGTCACCGCCGCCGCCCTGCTGCTGCCCCTGCTGGCCTTCGGTGTGATCATGTTGGCCACCCGGTCCCGCCACCGGCTCTCGGCGGCCATCTCCATTGCGGCCGCCGGCCTGTCGCTGCTGGCGGCCGTCTACCTGCTGGTGCAGCACTGGCAGATTCAGGTGCCGCTGGTTTTCCAGGCGGTCTGGATGGTTTCCGGGCAGATGACGATTCCCATCGGCATCCTGCTGGATCCGCTGAGCCTGTCGATGCTCGCCGTGGTGGCCGCAATCAGCTTTCTGGTGCAGATCTACTCGCTGGGGTACATGGCCGGGGATCCGGGATTCGGGCGCTATTACGGCTGCATGTCCCTCTTCGCCTGGGCCATGCTGACCCTTACCGTCTCCAGCTCGCTGCTGCAAATTTACATCTTCTGGGAGCTGGTGGGGCTGGCTTCCTACCTGCTCATCGGGTTCTGGTTCGACAAGTTCAGCGCCAGCGAAGCCGGGAAAAAGGCCTTTGTAATGACGCGCACCGGCGATGTGGCCTTTCTCCTCGGGCTGGTGCTGCTCTGGCTGCAGCTGGGAACCCTGGATATTCCGGTGCTGACCGACCCTGCGGCGGTAGGGGCGCAGCTGTCGCCAGGCATGATCACGCTGACCGCCCTTTTGATCTTCGGCGGCATCGTCGGCAAGAGCGCCCAGTTTCCGTTGCTCACCTGGCTGCCCGACGCCATGGAGGGCCCCACACCGGTGAGCGCCCTGCTGCATTCGGCCACCATGGTGGCCGCCGGCGTCTACCTGTTTTCGCGGTTGTTCGGCTTTTTCTCACTCTCGCCGACAGCCATGGCGGTGTGCCTGGCCATCGGCACGATCAGCATGCTGCTGGCGTCCACCATGGCCATGGTGGCCCGCGACATCAAACAGGTCTGGGCCTATTCCACCATCAGCCAATTGGGTTTCATGCTCATGGGTCTGGGTGCCGGCAGCCTGTTTGCAGGCGCGTTTCACCTGATTACCCATGCCGGATTCAAGGCGCTGTTGTTTTTATGCGCCGGTGTGTTCATTCATCATTGCGGTACCAACGATATGTTCGAGATCGGCCGTCAGGGCGGTCGCCGGCTCAAGTCGGCGGTGGTCTGCACGATCGTTGGCGCGGGGGCGCTTTCCGGCCTGCCGCCGCTTTCCGGATTTTTCAGCAAGGAGCTCATTCTGGGCCACCTGCTGGACAGCGGGCACCCCGTCGCCTTTCTGGCCGCGGCGGTGGGCGCGTTTCTGACCACCTATTACTCGTTTCGCCTGATTTTCATTATATTGTTTCCCCGTGATGCGGACGACGCCCCGTCAACCAAAAGCCATAACGGCCATCACAGCGCCGGGGGCGACCAGTCCATGGCCGCGGTGCTGTGGTGCCTGGCAGGTGTCACCGTCGTCCTGGGTTTTTTCCAGACGCCGCTGCACGATTTCCTTGCGCGTGCCGGCGCAGGGGACCAGACGGCAATGCCGGCCCACCACAACTGGCTGCCGGTGGCCGCATGCCTGCTGGCTGCGGTGGCCATCGGCCAGGCCTGGCTCGAATATGGCCGCAAGGGAGCCCGGCAAATCGGCTGGGTGGAGCGCATCCCGTTGCTGGCCGACCTGTTCGGCCAACGCTGGTACCTGGATCGACTCTACCGCTATCTATTGGACACGTTGGTTTACCGGGGCGTATCGCGGTTGTTTACCGCCAACGACCGGCGTGTGATTGACGGCGCCCTGGACGGGCTGGGCCGATCGACCATCGGGCTGGGGCGGGTAGTCGACTGGGTGCACAGCGGCATGATCCAATACCGGCTGATGATCATGGTCGCGGCCATGATCATTTTGATTCTTTTCATTGGATGGGGCGGTTGATCATGGTTTACCAGCTGGCTAATTTTCCATTTTTGACTGCGCTGCTGCTCTGCTGTGTTGCAGGCCTGCTGGCCATTTTAGCCATTCCCGCAAGGCATGCGCGGGCCATTAAAATCGTCGGCGCCGTGTTCAGCGGCCTCACCCTGGTGATCTCGATCTATCTGTTCATCGCCTATGACCAGCAGTCGGGCGGCTACCAGTTCGTCGAGCGGGCGGCCTGGATTCCCTCGCTGGGAATAGCCTATTTCAACGGGGTGGACGGCTTCGCCCTGCCCATGCTGCTGTTGACCGGTATCGTCTTTTTTACCGCCGTGCTGACCTGTTGGGAGATGGAACTGCGGGTCAAGGAGTTCTTCGCCCTCATTTTCCTGCTCGTGACCGGTGTCTTCGGCCTGTTCATGAGCCTGGACCTGTTTTTTATTTTCGTCTGGTTCGATGTCTCCCTGTTTCCCATGTATCTGCTCATCGCCATCTGGGGAAGCACCCGCAAAGAATACGGGGCCATGAAGCTGACCCTCTATCTACTGGCTGGCAGCGCGCTGATTCTGCCGGCCATCGTCTACCTGGTGGTTCACTCGGGCGCCATGACCTTCGACCTGCTGGCCCTGATGGAGGGCGACCGGTTTACCCCGGCGCAGCAGCGCATCGCATTTTTCCTGCTCTACATCGGCTTCGGCATCCTGGCCGGCGTCTTTCCCTTTCACACCTGGTCGCCGGTGGGGCATGTGGCGGCACCCACGGCAGTGTCCATGATCCACGCCGGCGTGTTGATGAAGATCGGTGCCTTCGGCATCCTGCGGGTGGGCATGTTCCTGTGCCCGGAAGGATGGCAGTACTGGGCGCCGCTCATGGCCGTGTTGGCCACATGCGGCATTGTCTACGGCACCTTCGTCGGGTTGAATCAGACCGATCTCAAATACGTGATCGGCTACTCCAGCGTGGCGCACATGGGAATTGTCGGTCTGGGGCTGTCCACCATGACGGTCGACGGCATCAACGGGGCGGTGTTCCAGATGTTCGCCCATGGCATCATGACGGCACTCTTCTTCTCGTCGGTCGGCTATATCTACGACCGGACCCACACCAAGGCCATCGCCGAACTGGGGGGGCTGAGCCGGATCATGCCACGGGCGACCAGCTTTTTCATCATTGCCGCGCTGACCGGAATCGGCGTTCCCTGCCTGGCCAGCTTCTGGGGTGAACTGGTGGTGTTCATGTCCTGCGTGCGGGTATACCCGTTAGCCGGCATGTTGGCCATCGGGGCGCTGGCGGTAAGCGCCCTCTTCATGCTGCGGGTGGTCCAGAAAACCTGCTATGGTCCACCGCTGGAGAAATTCGCCGACCTGAAGGACATCACGGCCGCGCTGGCCGTGCCCCGCGTCATTTTGGTGTCGGTGATCGTGCTGTTCGGTCTCTTTCCGGGCCTGCTGTTTGATATGATCCATACGGCCACGATGCAATTGATTGGATTGCGATGAACTGGATACTGCTCAGTCCCGAATTGATCCTGCTGCTGGCGGCGGCGCTGTTTTTAATAATTGCCTGCCTGAAGCCGGACCCGCGCAGGGATTACCAGCTTGCCGTGACCATGGCGGCTTTCACCGTAGCGGCCGCCATTGCCTGTGCGACAATGAGCGGCGACCTGTTCAACCACGTCTACCGGGTGGATCTTTTCTCCCAGGTTTTCAAAGCGTTGCTCTCCATCGGTTTTTTCCTGGTCGTCGTCCTGTGCGACGACTACCAAGGGGTGGCCCCCTCGCACCATGGCGAGGCTTATTTTCTGCTGGCCGTCTGCACGCTGTCCATGATGATGCTGGCCTCTGCGGTCCACCTGCTGGCGATCGTTCTGGCCCTGGAACTGTCCAGCTATTCACTCTACATCCTGGTTTTCATGCGTCGGGAGCATCGCTGGGGGATGATTTCGGGACTGCGCTATTTTCTGGTGGGAGCCAGCGCATCGGCCATTATGCTGTTTGGCCTGGCCCTGATCTACGGGGTTACCGGTGCGGTGCACATCGATATACTGGTCCAACGGCTGCCCGCTATGATGGGCCATCCCGTGGTCGTAACCGGGCTGCTGTTGACCCTGGCCGGGTTCTTCTTCAAGCTGGCCGTCTTTCCCTTCCATTTCTGGGCACCGGAAGCCTACCAGGGCGCACCCAACCAGGTGGCGGCCTTTATTGCCGCGGTCTCCAAGGTCGCTGCAGTGGCCATTTTGCTGCGCATGATCTCCATGGCCCAGGGCAACAGCGACCTGCTGGCCAGAGGGCTGATCGCCATGGCCGTGATCTCCATGACCGTGGGCAACCTGGCGGCCATTGCCCAACGGGATTTCAAGCGCCTGATGGCCTTTTCCAGCGTCGCCCATGCCGGCTACCTGCTGCTGGGCATGCTTTGCATGACCCCTGCCGGCTATGCCGCCGCCATGTTCTACGGCGCGGCGGTGCTGATCATGAAATACACCTGCTTTATGGTCATGATCCGCGTGGCCGACGATGGCCGAAACCTGCAGATCGATGAACTGGCCGGGCTGCACCGGCGCTCCCCGTTGCTGGCCCTGGCATTGATGATGGCCCTGTTCAGCCTGGCCGGCATCCCGCCCACCGTCGGGTTCGCTGGCAAACTGATGATTTTCGTGGCCGCCATGCAAAAGGGCTATCTGGTGCTGGTGCTGATCGCCATGGCCAACGTGGTGGTCTCCTTGTATTATTACCTGTTGGTCCTCAAGGCCGCATACCTGGATGAACCCGCCCAGTCGCTTCCGGCGATCAACCTGACCATACCCGCCCGTCTGGTGGCCGTTGCTATGATCGTCCTTATTGTGGGCATTGGGTTTTACCCCACCACCCTGCTGGATCTGGTGCAGGCTGCGGTTTTGAGATTACCATAGCCCCACCTCCTGTTTTCCGGAAATTACGGCTACCCGGCACATCTCATTTCCATTTTCACTCTCTCCCGTGCAAAAACAAACATATATAAAGAATCCTGACTCAATAGTTTGATGAATCACATCCAAAATTTGATTTAATCAAAATTTTGAGCCTCTGCATCAAGCCAACGCCTTCGGATTTCATGCAATTTCAAAAAGATAACCTCTTGTATGCCTTCGGCACGACAATTGTACTGTTATTGTGCGGAGTGTTGGTTCCGGATCTCGGCTTCGGACAGGATTCGATGAAGTACTAAACCACGGAGGTGTAAAATGAGCGAAGAGACCAAAGAAATTGAAAAAAGTGACCCGGAAAAATCAGTCTCCACGGATCGTGACAGCAGTTGTTGCTACTACGTCGATCCATGTGGGTGCTACGTCGATCCATGCTGCTGCACGCCGCGCTATATTTCCTGTTGTTGTTAGCGCTGAAGGGGGGTTGTTGTGCCGCCATTATCAAGCGTTTGGATGATCACGAAAATCTGTATGGGTCCTGATAGATGCTGGTGCCTGTTCAATCGGATCAGTAAACAATAGGATTTCAGGAACTCAATGATGAAACATGAGACCGCAGACAGGCGAATGCAGCAGCGGTGTGTCAAAGATGTTAGCATGACATGCGCTCATCTGAATCAAAACGATGACCGCATCGTCACCGTGCGCAACTACAGCAGCACAGGCTTGTATTTCGAATCGGATGAAGAGGCGCTAATCGGATCTTTTGTCGTGATAAGGACGCCCGGGTCTCACGATGTGGGAGTGCCTGCCTCACCATCCGAGCACCCTTTTCAATTTACCATTGAACAGTCCGATCCCAAAGCTTGCTGGGGGTATCGGTCGCATACGGTTGCCAGGGTTATCCGTTGCAATAAGGTTGACGACGCAACCCATTTCGGCGTCGGTGCTGAGATATTGATTCTTTCCGAATGATCCGACTGGCGATGATTAAAAGACGTGGCATGCACGATTGAGCAGTTAGGCCCATAAATAGAACAGTTATATCGTCTGTTGAAACAAATATAATAAACAACTAGAAGGAGGTATCGATTATGACCAAACCATCACCACAGTCCCGTCAATGCTGTTCCCTGGAAAAACCGCGTCTGGTTGAGGCCCTCAAAAAATGTGACATGTGCACCACCACGTATGAAGCGTTTCACCAATGCTATCGGAATGCCGCCAGGGAGAGCGGCCAGCGGGCACGATCCTGTATGGTCGCCTAATGTGTGAACCAGGTCCTTTCAGGTGGTGCATATGACCAATCATCGCGACAGAAAACGGGTGAGAAAGCCCCGCATCGAAATCACGAATCAGAATCTGAATCGTCTCTTCGAAATCCGCAAGACCATGTCCGTTCCGGAGCTGTCCAAATGTTCGGAACTGCCTTACATGCTGGTCTATAATGTCGTTCATAGGCGGGTGAAAACCATATCGGATCGGCACTACCGGGCGCTCTTCGGCCAAGCCCCGCAGCCCCAGGAACCCCAAAAGGTGGATGGGGCTGACTTCAGAGCCATGGCCGACTTGTGGCTTTTTCTCAATCAGGAGGTTTCGAAGTCGGATCTCTATCGAGAAATCTACGGCGCAGGACCCCACACCAAGCCGGACCTCAGGATTTTCAACGGACGCATCCGGACGGTGCAATCCAGTCTGGTGCGCATCATGCGTAAAAAGTTTTCGGATGCGGGCCTCGATGGACAACTCCTCGACCGATGGCTCGATGAACTGGACAAGCTGCCCCCTGACGGCAGGGTTGCATACCGCCGGATCAAACCGGTGCTGCGATCTATCCAGGAAATAGTGGGCGTGCACCCCACCGCCATATTGAAACAGTCTGTCGAACGGTACGAAACCGGCATGCTGAAAAGCGTTTCCCGGAACATTTTCAATCGGGCGATGACCCTGAAACACCAGGCCGAAAAAGCCCTGGCGGAAGGACGAAAACGGGAGGTCGCGAGATTAAAGGAGGCCATTTCCGGCAGGAAAGCCGGTTATTCACTCTATCTGGACGTGGCAGAGGAATTGACCTTTCTGTGTCGATACGCCAAAAAAAGCGCCAAAACCTACCTGGGCAGAAGCATGTGGACCTACCAAACCGGAAAGGCCAAACGCATCGCGGACTGGAGAGCCCGAAAGATCTTGCAGGACTGCGACCGGTTCATCCGCGAGACCCCTGATTTACCCCTGTCCTGTCTGCCGCGATCCCGTCAGGCGAAGCGGGTCCGGATGCTGCTCGATGTCCTCGTGACCCGCACGACGCAGTTGTTTTCTGAGCATGAAGGCCTCCTTTTCGAAAAGAGAATTCTAAAGCCTTCTTATGCCAGGGATGAATATATCAATCAAACGCATGGATTCACGCGGTTCGATATGGCACCCGGCGTGTTGGGGATGAAAAAGAAAGCGTTCGACCTGATGGTGGCAAAAAACTGCGAAATCTTCAGATCGGTTGGAAGATATACCAAGCGGTGGTACCTGTCCGACCTGTATTTGAAAGAACTCTCTAAAAAGGAATTTTTCGATTTGATTTCGAAAAAGTATGAATGGATGGCAAAATCACAGTCCAGATCGATGGGGATCAACGCCTGCCTGCATTGATATTGTTTTATTCTGTGCCGGTCAGTGATCCGGATCGAATCCAAGCCCGGGCCGGCCGGTGGGATACAGGATGCCGTTGCGCAACCGCACCGCCCCGGATGCAGGATCGCCCGTCAGGTCCAGATGGCCGTCCAGGTCGGCGTATTTAATATTGGGACGCGCCAGGGCAAAGTGAAGACCGGCGGCAATGCCCAGCGCCGACTCGTCCATACACCCAACCATCACCTCCAGGTCGGCGGCGCGGGAGACCGCGTTGATCTTCAAGGCCTCGTCGATGCCCCCCACCTTCATCAGCTTGATGTTGATCATGTCCACCAGGCCTTTCCTGGCCAGACGAAAGGCGTCCTTCAGGCTCATCAGGCTTTCATCGGCCATGATGGGCAGCGGGACCTGTCGGGTGACTCGTCCCAGCAGGCGGTCATTGGCTCGGGGGGTGGGCTGCTCGATGAGTTCCAGGCCCACCGGCCGCAGCGCCGCCACGAAGCGCAGGACGTCGGCCTCCGAATAACCCTGGTTGGCATCGAAGCGCAGTTCGATTTTTTCTCCCACGGCTTCCCGAATCTTGACCAGACGCTCGATATCGAGCTCCACGTCCGCCCCGCCTTTGATTTTCAGGGCAAGAAATCCCTGCTGCGCATAGTCGATGGCTCTGGCGACGGTTTCTTCGACGGGCAGGATCCCGATGGTGATGCTGGTTCGCATGCGGCTGCGGAATCCGCCGAGAAGGTTGTACAACGGCAGACCGGCCGCTTTGCCCAGAATATCGAAAAGGGCCATATCCGCCATGGCCAGGGCCGCCGGTTGAGCCTTCAGGTGCGTCCGGATACGCTCCATGAGCATCACGGGCCGCAATGGGTCTGAACCTTTGAAGGCAGGCAAGATCACGTTGCTGCAGGCATCCATGACACCTGTCGGCGTTTCGCCGGTCACTTCCAGATCCGGCGCCGCACAGCCATACCCGACGATGCCCGCCGAGGTTTCAACGCGCAGGAAGACATTGGTGGTTGAACTGATGGTCTCGTAGGCAATGGTGTACGGCTCGGTCAACTTCATGGCGACCGGCCAGGCTTCAATGTGAGTTATTTTCATGGTCAATACTTTTTCTGGTATATTTCCTTGAGCGTCATGGTTTTCAGCTGATCCACGAAAATGACCAGGTGGGCGATGATGAGTTCCCACATTTTCTCACCCTTTTCAACGCTGGCCTTGGTGGGATCACCCATGACGCCGCTGGCCGATATCTTGTGGGTGTGGGCATACCAGGAGACACCCCGTTTGGAAGTAAAGTCGAGATACCGGCTGGTGAACGCCGGCACCTCCATCTGCAGGCGGTCCATGCGCACCAGGTGGGGCCGGATGGCCAGGCTGGTACTGGTTTCAATCTCGCCGGCATGGACATCGTTGGGGGTTTCGATGAGGCTGTCCACATCCACGTCGCTGGTTTCCCCGGTGTCCACGCAAACGAAGATACGCGCATCCTGATTGATGCGCTGGGCGGCGAAATTCAACGACGGGGCGTTGCCGCCGTGTCCGTTGATAATCACCAGCTTCCTGATGCCGTTTTTGGCCACGCTGATCCCGACGTCGTAAACCAGGTTTGCCAGGGTGTCGTTGTTGATGCTGATCGTACCCTTGAAGGCTTCATGGTGGTAGGAAACGCCGTAGGCGATCAGCGGCAGCACCAGGGGCTTGGGGTCACGGCAACCGTCGGCGACGCGCTTGGCCAGATACTCGGCGTCAAAGGCGTCCGTGTCCAGAGGCAGATGGGGGCCGTGCTGTTCGATGGCCCCCACCGGCAACAGGGCGGTATCCACGATGTCGAGGCGATGGGCGGCATCCGGCCAGCAGAGCTCCCCCCAGAAATAGGTATTCGGCCGCCTGTCGGCGTCGCTGGTCTCTTCGGCTTGCATGGCCCCTGATTCGGTGGCATAGGGGGCCTGCAGATCCGGGTGGGCAAAGGGGTCCACCGGCTGCCAGGCTTTTCCCTGACGCTGCACCGCACCCTCGGCATACCCCATATAGATGCGGTAGAGGTCTACCCGCAAATCCGGAGGGATGCCGTTGATGGGTGACACCGTGGGGTCGAACCGCAGCTTCATGATTTCAGGGTAGGGCTTGACAGACCTGGCAACCGTGTCCGGCACGCGGAGATGATCGAGTTGCGCCAGCATGAAAAACAGCTGTCCCGCATCGGCCGATGCCTGGGAGTAGACGCCTTTGTCAAACAGGGTGGTCAGGCAGGCGGCGACCTGATTGTCGCTGTAACCGCAGCGGGACGGATTCTCCTCCAGCGCGGTGAGCATGCCCACGATACGCCGGCACTTTTCGCACTTGCCGCAGGGTTTGATCCGGTCGCCCGCCTTGTGGGTGGCGTGACAGGAGGTCTGGTGCTCCTGAATGTGAGTATAACGTTTGACCAGCATTTTTTCGATCAGGAGTTCGGACAGGGGGCGCAAAATGGAAAACTGGCTGACACCCCAGCCTTTGCGCATAAAATATCGCGACAAGGCCGTGTCGAACCAGATGCTCTGGTCATAAAGACCGTCATAATGGCGAATGCCCTGGGTGGTGACACGCCGCGAGGTGTCGAACTCGTCCCCGATGACCAGGCGCCCGATGCCCCGTTTGCGCAACAGCGGCAGGACGCCGAAGAGAAATACCGCCACCGTCCACAGGCGGATGGGGTATTCGTCCGACCGGACGCCGGCGAAATCTTTTCTGATGAAGGGCATCCGGCGAAGCATCCAGGGGTATAACCGGTCGGCATTGACCCAAACCCGCGCGGTGTTGGGAATGTTGTCCCTGAAGTGGCGGTAGGCGTTGAGAGCCGTATACCAGTGCCGGCCCGATTCGTTGACGAAAATGGGGTGTACCTCCCGGCCCATTTCGTCAAGCAGGCCGAAACTGAGCAGGCTGTCCTTGCCGCCGCTGGAGAGAACGCAGTGACGGCTCGAATCGGTATTCCAGGTGGGCCGGTGATCGGTTCGCACCGTGACGGGGAATGTCAGTTGCGCACGAAGATAGGCCTTGGGCTTGACTGCCGTCAGCCGGGCTGCCTCCCCCACCAGAAAGGGGTTGGGCGCCAGAAACTTCTTGACGAAAATTTCCCGGGCGGTGTTCTCCGCCATCTCCTTGAGAAACTGGCGGTCGGTTTTATCGAACAGGCCGTTGAAGACAATTTCGCGGCAGAACAGACCGTAATTGAGGGCCACCTGGGCGGCGATCATGTCGGCCAGGTTCCGGGAGTCGGGTCTTCCGGGATCGAACACATCCTCTTCGTAGGTGTAAATCAGCTCGGTCTGCTCAGCCTGATCGCCGTAAAACAGTCGATAAGGCGCCACCAGGCGTTTTCGCTCAAGCTTCACCGGCCCTACCTCCAGCCGGTCGAACACCGCTAAGATACTCAGGGGATCATCATTGCTGTCTACAATGGGGGTGGGTGATTCCGGCATTGGCGCTGCCTTTCCAATGAAATGTCCTTTTTCGATGTCCCTTCAAAACACGTCTGACCATTATCGCTTCTTCAAATGCGGAACCAGCGTGGCGACAAGCCCGTCCCCCTGATCCCGGAGCACATCGAATGCCGGCAACCCCACCACCTTTTCAATGGCGTCACAGATAACGGGGATCTGGTCGTCAAGGAGGTCTTCGTGGTTGACGGTGACGGCAACGACCGGTTTTCCGGAAATGCCCTCGATAGCCTGGATCTGCCGGGACAGGGGCTGGATCGGGTAGCCGGGGAAGCCGTCATATTCTTTTCTGGCCGGCGCGTGCTGCAGGACCACCAGATCCGGCCGGCCGGCCGCCAGGAGTTCGAAGCCGCCCGGGTAAGCGGGATTCATCAGGCTGCCCTGCCCCTCGATGACGATCACGTCGGGGTGCTGCTCGTTCCAGGCCTGCCACACGGCGTGCTCGACCTCTCCGGACACGAAATCGTTCACCAGCGAATCCATGATGATGCTGTACCGGGCGCCCTGCATCCAGGCGGTCTGGCCGGTGCCGATCATCTGTGTCCGATACCCCAATCGTTCTAAGGCCTGCACCATCAACCAGGCGGTGGTCCGCTTACCCACGGCCGAGTCGGTTCCCAGCACGGCGATCTTCAACGCGGTCACATCTTCGATCTTGCCGGAAAAAAAGTGCAGCCGGTCCCTGGGCGGCGGTTTGCGGATGTCCCTGACAACCACCCCGCGCATGCCCGCCTGCCGGGCGATCTCCTCATCCTCGGACAGAAAATCATGCAAGCCGCAGTCCACATTGAGATTCATGTCGATGGCCTTGATCACATCCTGGCGGGCACTTTTTCCCAGTCGCCCACCGTCGGGGGCGATGCCGATCACCAGGTGAGTGGCCGGGGATCCTGCATTTTCGGCAGTCTGCATGGCTGTCTCGATGGAGTCAACCACCGGGATGCCGACGGCTTTGCCGTCGATCACCTCTCCGGCATCCCGGCCCGCATACCGGGAATCCACCACGGCGGCGATCACATACCGGCGGCAGAACCGAACCAGGCCGTGGGCCGTTTTACCGTTCAGGGTGTTGAACGCACCCTCACAATAGACAATGGCATTTCCGTCGACCTTCATGATTTTCTCCCCGTCAGAACGACCACATAGCGGTCGCTGGGCAAAGGGTTGATTTTATGATTTTCGACCAGGGCGATCAGTCCGGCCGTAGAGGCGGGGAGCACGTCCAGTCCCTCCCGCTCACGGATCAGGCGGGAATACAGGCGCATGTTCTTGTCCGACGCATCTCCGGCCCAGCCGCTGGTCTCACGAATGGCCTTGAGCGCCAGGTTCCCGTCAATGGCGTGCCAGTTGATCAACGGCTCGTTCACCCGGGTCTCCCGGATCTTTTCGGGGGCCAGGTCTTCACAAGTGGGTTTGTTCTTCAATGCGGCCTGGACGATGGGGTTTTTCCGAAAGGAGGAGCCGGCTACCATCCGGGGCATGCGCGATGTCTTGCCCCGTCGATTCAGACTGGCAAATCCCTTGCACACTCCGGCAAATGTCGTCCCGTTGGACACCGGTACGGCGACCGCCGCCGGCGCATCGCCCAACTCATCGTATATTTCGTAGGAGATACCGCCGTAAGCACCCAGCTGCATCGAGGTATTGCTGCCCCCCGGGTTGGCATCGTACCACTCGGCTTTGTCCGCCTGTTCGCTGGAGGCTTTCACCGCACCCTCATAGTCGCCCGGCACACGCACGATTTCCGCTCCCAAAGACTCGATCTCCCTTATCCGCCGGGTGTGGTAGTTGCCCGGGATATAGATGACGCAGCGGATGCCTGCCAGGGAGGCCGCCAGGGCCTGCGCTACGCCGAAGTTGCCGCAGGTGGCCACCGTGATGGTGTCGTAACGGCGCCGCAAGGCATCCATGGCCTGGGCAAAGGCGACGCGGTCTTTCTGAGTGCCGGTGGGGTTGCCGCCCTCGAACTTCAAGAAAATCTGGCGCAAGCCGGTCTCCCGCTCGATGTTGCGGGCTCGGATGAAAGCGGTATCGCCCACTTCGGAATCGATAATATCCTCGTAGGCCTCCAGACGCTCGGCCAACGGACGGGAGTGGTCGGCGGTAATTTCCCGCTGCCGATTCACCTCCTTGTGGATTTGTTGAAACTCACCTGACGCACCGTCCATCAACCCGAATGGCTGGGTCAGATTGCTGTTTTCATTCGTCATCTTCTATGCCCTCACTAGGGGATAAACAAGCGTTCCTGACGGCCGGAAAGCCATTCGGCCAAAGCAGATTTCATTTCGAGGTTTTATGGGTCAAGTCCGCACCGATCACAACCGCGTGTCATCTCCTTGTTTTGGGGACGGACAAGACTTACCCCGAGTGGAACAAATGGTTCCGGTTTTTCAAAAACCAGAACCCACCTTGCATCGCCATTTATAATCAAAATAACAAGATGTTGGCTAAATAGGTACTGGATTTTAGGATTCCGGCGAGGCAAACGGACGGCTATTTATCGGATCCAGCAGTTCTGATTTTATACTAGAATTTACGATTATTCAAACAATATCTGATAGATATGATAATGGCCCAAACATTGCTCAACCGAATGTACCGGGTTGTCGACGCCGCCCGGCGGATATTTTCGGGGACACGGTGTCCTTTCCAGTCAAAAAAGGAGAAAAACAATGAAGCGAGGAAAAAGGAAGATCATGATGGTCTTGATTACGTGCGTCTTGATTTTTGCGGCCCCGTTAGCCGCAATGGCATCGGAACCGATGACCATTCAAGGCGAGGTCAACGACAGCTACCAGATCGTTGACAGCAACGGTCAGGTATACGAAGTCGCCGAGACCGAGAAAGGCACAGATCTCGTCGAAAACCACATCGGTGAAAAGGCAAAGGTGGTGGGTACGGTTCAGCAGGATCAGGATGTAAAAATCATCACGATTACCACGTTCGAGATTCTCGCCGAATAAGACACCGGGGACCCGGCCATGAATACGGCCGGGTCCTTTTCCAAGGAGCAGGTGTGATCATGAACAAAAAAGTTACCGCGTCCATGCAGACCCTTGTCGGCATCGTCACCCCTTATGCATGGGATGAGAGCGACCGGGTTTCTGAAGTGTCTCTTTCAGCCACGGATGATGAAGAATATATCATCGAGAACAGTGGACGATTTCTCGATCTGCTTCGAAAACCGATCCGGGCCGTTGGGATGGTTACCTGCGGCAAGAAGACGCATCGGGCGATCAATATCAAAAAATTTCAACTCTTGGAAAGCGCGTCGTTCAACGACTAGACAATTGCATGGAGACGCCCATGGAAAAAAAGGATCTCGACTATTTTCGCCAACAGCTGGAAACAGAGTTGAATCTTCTCTTCGAAAAGGCTGGGAAGACCGTTTGGGAGTTGATGGTGGCCACTTCCGACAACGAATCAGACCTGTTGGACCGGGCAACCCGGGAGCTTTCCCAGAACAATGTGTTTCGAATCCGCAGCCGTGAGAGCCGCCTGATCAAAAAAATCAGGGAAAGTCTTCAGGCCATCGAGGACGGCACATACGGTATATGTGAAGACTGTGAAGAGCCGATTGCCATCGAACGGCTCATGGCCAGACCGGTCACCAGTTACTGCATTAATTGCAAAAGCCGCCGGGAGGCTTTTGAAAAGGCGATCGGGTATTAACGCACCCGCAGTGGAGTAGACGATGACTGTGGCCAGATTGCGCTTGTGTTTAACCGTTTTTTATGGGAAATCCAAGATTATGACATAGCCTTAAGCCGCCATTGATGATGGTCCCCATCAACAACAACCCAAATCAGGCGGTTGACCTGATAACACCCTTAACGCAGCCTCATGGATACCATCCTCATCGCAACGCAAGACCCGCAGACGAACACTGCCATACGCCGAGTAGTATCTCCTGACGACCAGATACACATCGCTGATTCATCGGATCAAATCCTGGAGACGATCAAATCCATCACCTGCGATTGCCTGTTCATTGAACTCTCCCTGATGGAAGCACTGCATGGCACCCTGGACGGTGAGACGGATTCGAAGGCGCCGATACGGCACCTGAAGGATTTACGGCCGATGATGGCCATTATCGTCATTACCGGCAATGACGGTGTCCGCGATGCCGTCCGATGCGTGAAAAACGGCGCCAACAATTATATTACGACGCCCATTGATGCAGATGAAGTGCGCCTGGTCATCGATGAAATTTCAAGAGAACGGCGCCGGCAGTCCGAACTGACCTATCTTCGAGAACGGATATGGAAGGATGATTCCCTCGATATTGTCCAAACGCTCAGCTCCAAAATGAAAAAAGTGTATGACAATGTCATGTCCGTGGGCCCGACAAAGACAACCGTGCTTTTGCTGGGTGAGACCGGAACGGGAAAGAGCTTTACCGCCAAGCTCATTCACCGGCACAGCAATCGAAAAAATGGTCCACTTATCAGTGTTCATTGCGGCGCAATACCGGAAACGCTGATTGAAAGCGAACTTTTCGGCCACGAGAAGGGCTCGTTTACCGGCGCTCACCGGCGGAAGCTGGGCAAGTTCGAAGTGGCCTCGGGCGGCACGATTTTTCTGGACGAAATCGGCACGATTTCTAAATCAGCACAAGTCAAGCTGTTAACCGTTCTCCAGGAAGGCATCTATCAACGCGTGGGCGGCGAACAGACGCTGACCGCGAATGTGCGGGTAATCGCGGCCTCCAATGCCGACCTGAAACAGATGTGCGCAGAGGATCTTTTCAGAAAAGACCTTTACTACCGCCTGAACGTCTTTCCCATTACCATCCCGCTATTGAATGAACGCAAGGAAGACATCCCTGTGTTTGTGCATGCATTCCTTAATAAGTTTAATCATTTCAACACGAAAAACATCCAGGGGGTTCACCCAGGAGTCATGCAGGCCCTGTTGCGATACGACTGGCCAGGCAACATCCGTGAACTCGAAAATCTGCTGGAGCGTGCCTACATCCTCGAAACGACCGCCGAACTGACGCCCGAAAGCTTTCCATCCGAGCTGTTCGATAACGCCGAACCGATGACCGAAATTGCCATCGACACCCGCGACACCCTGGCAGCAGTCAGGCAGAAGGGACTGGCGGAGATCGAACGGCGATACTTGAAAGAGGTCCTCTCCCGAAACATGGGCAAGATCAATGCGTCGGCCTCGGAAGCCGGCGTGGGAACACGGCAATTGAACAAGCTGATGCACAAGTACAAGCTGGACAAGGGTATCTTTAAATAGTGTCAGTCTTGAAATGGCATCTTGCGGCCCAGTTCTGCGTTCTCGCGTTTTCGAGCACGTAGTGAAGCTTCAGCGCTATCCTCGACGCAGCCCGGCTAAGCCTGCGGCTGCGAATACATTGCTGCCTTGGCCTGAACCATAAGCTGCCATTTCTGGATGGACACTGAATGCGGCCCCTCACCTATAGAGAACTTGGAGTTCCGATTGGATACCAAATCGGAACTCCCGGCGCTTGTCTCGATAACCGGTTACTATTAATCCAAAATTACGCATTCTTCTTCACCTTTCACGGAGAACCACCGTTGATTGCTCAGACGCCATCAGAATTGCTCCGCCTCCATCAAGAACCGTCCTCGCTCGTAATTCCATACATTTCAAATAGATAAAAGTTGGCACGTTAATTGTTATGCCATCTGTGCCACGTGTCTTTTCCTTGTTTGGAGTGGGGTGGCCACGGCGACATCATATCAATTAGCAAAACACGAAAGGATACCATTCGATGAACTGGAAATTCTGGAAAAAAGAATCACAAAACGAAACCGCTCCCACCAATGGACCCAAATTAGCCAAACCGAAGGACGTTCCGGAGCCGATCGGTCGGAAAATGGTCACGGGCATGAAGTTGGATCCGGATCTGGTGTGGTCGCTCAAATATGTGAGCCGCCCCATGGGAGCGCGCCGCAACGCCAGTGAATTCAGGATTTTCAATCCCGAAACAGCGCATCTGAAAGGGATCGCCGTAAAGAACTGGACTTCCCTTGACGACCTGCCGGACCTGATACTGTACTCGGGGTCTTACGATAAAAGTGCCAACAGTATCGAGATCCATTAGTCGTAAATTGTACCAGACACCTGTGACGGGGCGCGGCAAAACACCCATCGCATGCATGTAGTGGCCAACACCGGAACAGAAAAAAAATGCCGGCCTTAAAATAGGGCGGGCATTTTTTTTCAAGACGTATAGCTTGATTCCGGCATGATTTTTACCACCAATCCGCCCCTGTCGTACCGGCCATGGGTGACTTTTTCAACTATTTGTTTTTAAAGAAAAAAATTTTATCCTGGCAACGCTTGACAACGCCCATTTCCGCTTTAATTTTGCCATATCTTTAACAGGCTTTGCCCTGATTTTGCCCATTACAAACTGATGAGCGCATACGCCGCAGTTGCCGCTGACAACAAAACCGGTGTGTGTGACTGTCGCTCCCGTCAGCTGGTTTTTTAAAAAAAATAGAAACAATAAAGGAGAGAAAAATGAAGGTCAAGCCATTGAATGACAGGGTACTGGTGGTCCGTGTCGAAGAAGAGAATAAAACTGCCGGCGGCATCATCATTCCGGACACGGCCAAAGAAAAGCCCATGGAAGGCAAAGTGGTTGCTGCCGGTCCTGGAAAGTTGGATGAAAAAGGCAAACGGGTGCCCATGGAGTTGAAAAAGGGCGACCGGGTGCTCTTCGCCAAATATGGGGGCACTGAAATTAAAATCGATGGTGTCGAAAACCTGTTCATGCGTGAAGACGATATTCTTGGTGTAATTGAATAATTGGGGAGGAAACACAGATGTCTGCAAAAAAAATTATCTATGGTTCGAGTGCCCGTGCGTCGATGCTTAAAGGCGTCAACACACTGGCCAATGCGGTGAAGGTGACGCTTGGCCCCAGGGGCAACAACGTCGTATTGAGCAAATCGTTCGGTTCGCCCCTGGTGACCAAAGACGGTGTAACGGTAGCCAAAGAGATCGAACTGACGGACAAGTTCGAAAACATGGGTGCACAGATGGTCAAGGAAGTGGCCAGCAAGACCAGCGATACAGCCGGCGACGGCACCACCACCGCCACCGTGCTGGCCCAGGCCATTTACGCCGAAGGCCAGAAGCTGGTAGCCGCCGGGGTCGACCCCATGTCCATCAAACGGGGAATCGACCTGGGAGCGGTCGCTGTGGTCGATGCCCTGAAAAAGCTGTCCAAACCCACCAAGGACCGCAAAGAGATTGAACAGGTGGGCGCCATCTCGGCCAATAATGACGAGGCTGTGGGAAAACTGATTTCCGAGGCCATGGAGAAGGTCGGCAAAGAGGGCGTCATTACCGTGGAAGAGGCCAAGGGCATGGAGACCACCTTGGACATCGTCGAAGGCATGCAGTTCGACAGAGGGTACAGTTCACCCTATTTCGTCACCAATGCCGAGAAGATGGTCGCCGAACTGGAGGAGCCCTTCATTCTGCTCAATGAAAAGAAAATTTCCAACATGAAGGACCTCATTCCCCTCCTGGAATCGGTGGCCCGTTCCGGCAAACCCCTGCTGGTCATCGCCGAGGATGTGGACGGCGAAGCACTGGCGGCACTGATCGTCAACAAGCTGCGTGGCACCTTGAAAGTGGCCGTCGTCAAGGCTCCCGGTTTCGGTGATCGCCGCAAGGCCATGCTCGAGGACATCGCCATCCTCACCGGCGGGCAGGTGATCTCGGAAGATCTGGGCATCAAGCTGGAAAACATCACCATCACCGACCTGGGCAAATGCCGCAGCGTGAAAATCGACAAAGACAATACCACCATCATCGACGGCGCCGGCGCCAAGTCTGCCATCGAAGGCCGGGTGCGCCAGATCCGCACACAGATCGAAGAGACCACATCGGACTATGACCGTGAGAAGCTCCAGGAACGGCTGGCCAAACTGATCGGCGGCGTGGCCGTGGTCAGCATCGGTGCGGCCACGGAAACCGAAATGAAAGAGAAAAAAGCGCGCCTGGAAGATGCACTGAACGCCACCCGCGCAGCCGTTGAGGAAGGTGTTGTCCCCGGCGGCGGCGTAGCCCTGATCCGTTGTATGGCTGCCCTTGAGAAGGTTCAGGCCAAGGGTGAGGAGAAGAACGGCGTGGCCATTTTAAAGCGCGCCCTTCAGGAACCCTTGCGCCAGATTGTCTGCAACGCCGGCCTGGAAGGCTCCGTGGTGCTCAACAAGATCCTGGAAGGCAAGGACGACTACGGCTTCAACGCCGCCACGGAACAATACGAAAATCTGCTGGCATCCGGCGTCCTCGACCCGACCAAAGTAGTGCGCTTCGCCCTGCAGAACGCGGTGTCCGTGGCCGGCCTTATGCTGACCACCGAAGCCATGATCGCCGACAAGCCCGAGAAGAAAAAAGCACCGGCGATGCCGCCAATGGGCGATGACATGTACTAGTATCGGCTTGAAGGGAATTAAACCAATACCTGCCCAATGATCCAACGATCGGGCAGGTATTGTTTTTTAATGTAAGGAGAGCTTGTGTCCACCATTGCCAATGCAGTTGTCGGTCTCATCGCACTCGTGCACGTTACCATCCTCGTGCTTGAAATGTTCCTTTGGGACAAGCCGGCCGGGCTTCGCGCTTTCGGCCAGACACAGGAAGCCGCAACCGCGTCCAAGGTGTTGGCCGCCAACCAGGGGCTTTACAATGGTTTCCTGGCTGCAGGCCTCTTCTGGGGGTTGAGCCTCGGCGATAGCGGCGCCGGCGTGAAGGTGTTTTTCCTTTGCTGCGTCCTGGTTGCGGGTCTGTATGGCGCAGCAACCGCCAGCCGCAAAATTCTCTTTATCCAGGCCATCCCTGCGGCCATCGGTCTGCTTGCCGTTTTCCTGTCATGAGCGCCTGGCCAAGCCCGCCCCCAATCATTGAAAATCGATTCCCCGTTCGCGCGCATACCCCACCGCAAGGGGCGGGGTATGCGCGTGCTATCGCGGTTCAACGCTTTCGGAAAGCCTCTCCGCGGCTTCGACTTTCACGTTTACGGAATTGAAAATGGGACCGCCGCCAATGCCTTGAGAAACTCCGGGAACCAGGGCATTCAAAGGGACGCCGTTTAAACCGGTCAGCGGACGCGGTGCCCACAGGGTGCCCGGTAGAACCCTGCCGGTCACTTTCGCGTGGACGGTGACCGTGGCCAGTTCATTGAAAACCGCCACCACGTCATTTTCCTCGATAGACCGATTGGCGGCATCATCCGGGTTGAGCCAGACGACCGGGGGAATGGGGCCGAACACGTCCGTGAACTGGCTGTGCGTGTAGTTGGCCACCGAACTGTTCAGCAGAACCATCCAGGATTCTTCACGCGGCAGCGCGTGTTGGGTCGGCAACGGGGTCGACCCGCCATGCGATGCCGTCGCCGCCAACTCGATTTTTCCCGAAGGTGTTTGATACACATCCTCCGGCCGCAGCTTCACTTCAAGAACCTCACCGGCAAGAAGTTGCTTCACGCCGCCGTCCCGAAAGGTATGTTCAAGTGTCTTCTCCAGGACAGACCACGGGTCTTCATAAAGCCAGTCGGCGGTCAATCCCAGCCGTTTGGCCAGTTGCTGCATCACCTGGATTTCATGCCAGCTGTCGCACAGCGGTGCAATGGCTCGTTCCGACAGGCGGCTGTAGGGATGGTGGTCGGAAATCGCGACGTCCCGCTTCTCCAGGAAGGTTGGCGCCGGCAGAACCACATCGGCACGGGTGGCGGTTTCCGACCAGTGGGTGTCATGCACGACCACGAAGACATCCTCACGGTCCAGGCCGTGCCGCACGGCGGACTGGTCTGGCAGCGTCATGGCCGGGTTCGACCCGAAAACATAGACGACTTTGAATTCACCGGCCGCCAGCCGGCGACCGATGCCGGTCTGGCCCACCACCTTGCCCCGATGCCCGGACAGCCGTCTGCCGTTGATCGTCGACCAGTCAATCTCATGTCCTCTCGAATTGCTGTATTGAAATCCCCGGTGAAGCCCGAGCAGTGCCGGCAGCAATGCCACGGCCCTGGCTGCCTCCGCACCCTGCATTGACTTTTGAAGGCCGAGTCCGATCATGAACGCCGCCGGCCGATGGGCCATCAATAACTCGCCGATCTGCGCGACGACATGCCCGGGAACGCCGCTTACCTGTTCGACCCGTTCCGGTGTCCAGCCCATGGCCGTTTCAGCATATGCCGGGAAGCCCGTGGTCCATTTGCCGACAAACCCCGGGTCGATGCCGTCCTTCTCGATCAAATACCGGGCGATGCCGTAGCAAAGGGCGACATCGCTGCCGGGCCGGGGCTGGACCCAGATGTCGGCCGCCTCGGCCGTGGGGCTTTGGCGCGGATCGACACTGACGAGAACGGCACCCCGGTCTTTCCTGGCCTGCCGGGCCATGGCCCATATGTGCGACGCGCTCACCTTGGCATTGTTGCCCCAGAACAAGATGACATTCGACGCGGCCATGTCCGTCAATTGCAGACCGTAACTCAGCCCGTAATGCAGGCCGATGCCCATATGCCCGGAACTGCTGCATAGGGCATAATCGGTGGTTGTCGCCCCCAGGGCGGACCAGAGCCGCTTGGCGAAATGCCAGGCCAGAAAGCCGGTGTTCCCCGGATAGTCGTACAGCAGAAGGGATTCTCGACCGTAAGTGTCGATGGATGCTTGAATCCGGTCTGAAACCAACGACAGGGCAACATCCCAGGACACACGCGAAAAGGGCCTCGAACCACCAGTGTCTGATTTCACGTGAGGGTAAAGCACCCGGTCTTTGCTATATACACGCTGGGGGTCGCCGTTGCCCCTCGGGCAGAGGAACCCCCGGGTTACCGGGTTTTCGGTGCTGCCCCGGGTGGCAATGATTTTTCCCCGGTCCACGGTGACATCCATGAAACAGGTGTCCGGGCAGTCGCGGTGGCATACGGTTTTGATGGTTTTCAATGGGATTGCCTTTTTGCATGGAGTGTTCGGATACAGGCTTTTGCCAATCACGTTTCCCTTATCACCCTTTCTGGCGCCGGAACCCCTTGATCAATCGGCCGTCGATGGCAATCAGCCCCAAGAAGATAAGCGCCATCCCGCCGAAGGCATTCCATCCGGGCCGTTCTCCCAGCACCATGACCCCTAAAAAGATGGCGCTGGCCGGGATCAGGAAGGTGACCAGCAGGATGTTGGTGGCCCCGGCAACGGCAAGAACACGGAAATAGATGATGTAGGCCAGCGAGGTGCTCACCGCGGAAAGCCCGAGCATCGCCGCCCAGGTGGCGGCCCCGGGCGCCAGGTGCCAGGGGTGTTCGACGATCAGCGCCATGGGCAGCATCATTACCGTCGAACCGCACAGCATGCCCGCGGACACGACCACCGGGTCCATGGCCTTGAAGCGGCGGCCGTAAATGGCCGCGCATGCATATGAAACGGAGGCGCCGACGACAGCCAGCTGGCCCAGCACCTGGATGCCGAAGCCGCCCAACGACTCGATGCCGATCAGCACCGCCACGCCGATCCAGCCGACCAGCACGCCGGCCATCCGGTTGGTTGTAAGCCGCTCCTCGCGTGTCATCAGGTGGGCCAGGACCACGCTGAAAATCGGCGTGGTAGCGTTCAGAATCGAAGCCAGGCTGCTGTCGATATGGGTCTGCCCCCAAACGATCAGGCTGAAGGGGATCATATTGTTCAGGGCCCCCAGAACGAAAAACGTTCCCCACACGCCGGCGGACGCAGGCATTTTTTTTCCGGTCAACCATACAACGGCCAACAGAATCATCGACGCGAAACCCACGCGGCACAGCACAATGGTCAGCGGCGTCATCTCTTTTACGGCGACGCCCACAAAGAAAAAGGAGCCCCCCCAGATAACGGACAGGATCAGGATCAACCCCCATTCCCTGACGCCCATGACGGCGTTCACATCCGCGGAACCCGTCTGCTGCGCTGGGGTGTCGCCTGAATTGACGGTGGTACTTATTGATTTCATTGTTAGTGTGCCTCTTTACGATATCGGGTTAATAGTTTCAGGCCCCTTATACCCGTTTCATCATCGCTTGGCGACCCGAATATTGCTGGGATTGAAAGCAAGATTCGGGTGGCTATCCGGCGTTGTCTCCGATAGGATGGCGCCATCACGCTGATGGAGGCAGAAATGAACCAGATTGACTATTCGCAGCAATCAGAGGACTACCAACGCATCGAAAGAGCCATCCGTTTCATCGAGGACAACTTCAAGTCCCGGCCGAACCTGGATCAAATCGCAGCGCATGTAAATCTCAGCAGATTTCATTTTGACAGGCTGTTTAAACGCTGGGCGGGAATCAGCCCGATCCAGTTCCTCGGCTACCTGACCCTGGACTACACCAAACGGAAACTGGCCGAATCCAGAAGCCTTCTGGATGCCGCGCTGGCCGCCGGTCTGTCGGGGCCGGCTCGCCTTCACGATCTGTTCGTCACCTTCGAGGCGATGACACCGGGGGAATTCAAACGGATGGGAGCGGGATTGGAAATCCGCTATGGTTTCAGCCCGTCTCCGTTCGGCGAATGCCTGATTGCTCGAACGGACAGGGGAATCTGCCATCTGGGATTTGTGGATGGCAGCAGCCGGACCGAAGCCATGTCGCAGCTCGATGTGGCCTGGCCGGAGGCGGTGCTGATTGAAAGCCGCACCGATAGCAGCCAAATTGCCAGCCGGATATTCGATCCGGAGCCCGTGGATGGATCACGTCCATTTCACCTGCAGCTCAAAGGGACCAACTTTCAGGTCAACGTCTGGCAAGCGCTGCTGACCATCCCCGCAGGCAGCTTTTTCACCTACCAGGACATCGCAGGCTATATCGGTCGACCCAGGGCGTTTCGGGCAGTGGCCAACGCCATTGCCATCAACCCGGTTGCATACCTGATCCCCTGCCACCGGGTTATTGCCAAATCAGGGATGATACATCGATACCGCTGGGGAACCGCAAGAAAGAAGGCCATGGTTGGGTGGGAAGCCGCCGGGGCAAAATAGAATTGTTGGGTAAAGGTTTGGCAATCACTCATACCGGGACGCGCAGGCCACGCACAACGCTGCCTCCGGCATGGCCATCAGCCTGGCGAAGGCGATCGGTTCTTCACAATCCCGGCAAAGGCCGAAATCTTCCGAGTCGATGGCCCTGAGTGCTTTTTCCAAAAGGGCGCGGGTGGTCCGGGCTTTTCTCAGGGCGGCCTCATTGATGCTCTTGCTGTTGATGGCTTCCATGCGGGTGAGCCGGCCGATGGCGTCGTCCGGTGCAACCGGCACAGAACCGGCTTTGAAGGCAGCGATGTTGTCGCCGATCAATTCGATCCGACTGCGGATATGATGCGTCAGTTGGACTTTCTCGTCTTTTGTCATGGTTCGTTACCGGATCAGCCTTTTTCCATCCGGGCCAATATCTCCTTCTCCCCTTCCCGTTTCAACCGCTGCACCGCTTCGAGGATGTTGCCGGCCAGGGGTTCGGGCTGGTGGGTCTCCACGATCTTGCGCACCTCGTCGCGGACGCGATCCTCCATGGTCGGCCCGCCGGCCGCCTGCCAGGTAGCGATGGGCTGCCGGTTCAACAACCTGGCCTGCCACAACTCCTTGCGTAAATGGTTGACCGTGTGCCGCTGGGCCAGGAAATTGCCGCCGGGCCCCACGGCGTCGATAACGTCGCGGGCCAGGGTGTCCGCATTCACGGTGATGCCCGCGATGAAGCGCTTGGTCATGCCGATGATTTCGTTGCCCATGACCAGCTGCTCGCAGGAACAGGCCATGCCGCTGGCCATGTAGCCCACGTCGTGGATCAGGTTCAAACCCGCCAGTGCCTGGCTGAAAATGGCGAAGGTGCTCTCGATGCCGGCCTGGGCATCCAGGCGCTTGGCATCGGTGGCGCCGGCCAGGCCCCATGTGGGCAGGCCGAATGACTGGGCCACCTGGGCCTGGGCCGCCAATCCCAGGCTCCCTTCGGGCGCACCGAATGCCATCAGGGCGGTGGCCATGTCCAGGATGCCGACGTTGCCGCTCATGGACACCGGGCAGCCGGGGTTGCGCAACTGGGCCAGGACGATATGGATCAGGGATTCGGCGGTGATCTGGACCACGGTGCCGGCCAGGGTCATGGGTGACGTGGCACCGGGTTGGGCCGTGGCACCGGGCACCTGTGGCATGGTCCGATCGGCCGCGATAAAGATGCGCTCCACCACCTCCTGGGGAAAAACAAACGGTGAAATGGCCTCCGGATAGAGCAGCACGAAGGGGCGTTCTCTCAGCCGATCGGCCCCACCGGCCACCACAGCTGCCATTTCAAAAACATATTCGCATCCCAAAGGGGTGTAGCCGATGAAGACCATGGGTTTGCTGGTGTTGGTAACCACCGCTTCAAACTCGTAAAGGTCGGCCACCGTTCCGTTGACGTCCTGGGAAGAACCCATGGGCATCACAAAGTCGATGTTGGGCAGGGCGTCGGCCACCCGGGCGCCGATGGCGATATCTTCGACCCGCGTTTCGTGGTACTCGCCGGTGAGGGCATCCTTGGTATTGGGGCTGGCTGTTGACGTACTGTAGTGGCTTTTTCGTCCCTCCACTTCCATGGCCCGGCGGCCGCAGCGGTCATAAATGGTCCACCCTTTGGGGACGGTCGCCAGGCAGCCTTCGACGATGTAGCGGGGAATCTTCACCCGTTCATCCTTGACGATGGCACCGGCACCGGCCAGCATCCGCCGGGCTCCTGCATGAAGGCATTTGAACCCCGATTTTTCGATCACTTCAAAAGCGGCCTGGCGGATTTCCCAGACCTGGTCATCGGTCAGGACACGCATGTCAACGCTGCGGGTTTGGGTTTGTGAGGTTTGAATCACTGTTTGCCTCCGATGTAATAAGGTCCGGCTATATGATTTACCGACCAATCAACTTTCCAACCTTCGGATTCCGTACGAAATCGCCTTGGGCCTCCTGTAGGAGCGGCATCCTGCCGCGATGCAACCCTGATCAATGTTCAGTATCGCGGCAAGATGCCGCTCCTACAGGGGACCCGACAGTTGCCGCATTTACTTAAAACCGGTGACTACCGCATCGATTGCAGCGGCCATCTTCTTATCCATGGGTTTTACCGTATGGATTTTCAGGATCTGGTTCAACCGCTCATGGGCGCGGTCCAGGAGGCTGGTCCGCCCTTCCGCCGTCCAGCGTTCGTAGCCAGTCCGGCAAATCAGCCGAGGACGCCACTGCGTGCTGCGAAGGTGTTTGAGGGTGTGGGGCTGGGTGAGAAACTGTCCCTGTCGGCCCCCCCGGCCGATTACCGCCACGGCCAGATGGTCGTCGTCGACGACAATGCCCTTCTGGATCCGGCGGATCTGGTCGATCACCTCATCCATGATCACAATCATCTCCAGACTGCCGGTCAGACCGAAATCCAGGTAGCCTACGTCGTGGTTGAGGTTGGAACCGGCGGCGGTGGACAGGTAGGTGAGCAGACCGGCTTCGTATGTGGCCTGGCCGTCGGGTATCTGGGCATCGCTGGTGCCGGCATAGCCCCAGTTGGGGATATCGAAGTAATGGCTCATCTCCACCATGCCCATATAAGCCATGAGGTATTCGGGTGCGTTGTAGGAACACTGGCTGGTGGCCATGTCCAGCACGGCGGCACCCATCCCCATCAGAAAGGGCGCACCCGGCGCGGTGAGCTGGTGGACGACCAGACCGAAAAAACATTCGGCCAGGCCCTGAACCACGTGGCCGGCCACGGTCATGGGTGCGGTGGAGCCGGCGATGGGAGCCGGGGAGTAGATCACCGGCATGCCCGTTTCCGCACAGAAGATCAACTTGTCGATACTCTTAAAGGGGTGTTTGAGCGGACTGATGGGCTCGGCATACTGGACCCAGTATGGCTTTTCACGCAACTGCGGTTCGCCGCCCCTGAGAATCTTGGATATCTCCCACATGGCCGACAGGTCGTCGCGGCTGTCCGCCGTATTGACGATGGGTTTAATGGAGTTGGCTGCCATGGCGGCGAAGCTTTCCACGTAGGCCCGATGCGCATCGATGTCGTGGGGGTGGGCAAAAGACATGATGAAATCGATGTTGGTCAGGGCATCGCAAACCCGTGCCGCCCGGGCGATGTGTTCCAGGCGGGTGTGCGTCCGCGCCAGGGTCTTGCCGTCCACGTGGTACATGAGATCGGAGCCGGTGCCGAAATAGGCCCGCCGTCCCCCCAGATCCATCACATGCTCGCCCTCCCGGTTGAATATGAAAATGTTGGCCGGTGCACTGTCCACCGCTTTTTCCACCAGCCCGGTGGGAATGGTGATCAACCCGTCCGTATCCTGACGGCATCCGGCATCCTTGAGCAATTTCACGGCGCCGTCGTGCTGCAGGATCATGCCGGTGTGTTCCAGCACCTGAAGGGCCGCATGGTAGATTTTTTGCCTGTCCGTTTCCGATAGAAAGGTCAGCGTGGGAGCAAATGCATCGGGTTCCAGGTTCATGGTCGATTTTCCTTTTCGGTGGGCCGCAGCGATCGTTCCGTTTGAATGGTTCAGGATGCACAAGCTTCGGGTTCGATGCCCAGCGCTGTCAGCGTTTTCTTCAAGGGGCATCCCTTTTCGTCCCAGCCCATGGCCGAATAAAATTCCAGTAGCATTCGGGTCATTACCGCTTGCGTCAGCACCGTGTCTCCATCCAGAAAAAACATGTCGGGGAGGCGGTCTTCATCCAAATCCGGAGCATGCTTGAGATTGAACAGGCGCTCCATGGCCGCAATCCGATCCCCGATGTGAAAGAGATCATCGGCATACAGGGACATCCCTGTGATGGCCGAGGCGAGTACCGCTTCATTTTCCAGGTCGAAGGTGCCCAGAAGAGACAGGGTGGGCACCTTGCAGAGGCCCAGGCTGTCCACGACAATGTTAACCAGAACAGCACGGCGCAACAGCCGACCCTTGCCCGACGGCCGCTTGATGTCCACCGCTTCGGCAGATCCGAAGGCGTCGGCACCTTTTCGCGCCGTCCAGCGATGTTCCAATGAGGAATACACATTGTTGTAGTCGCCCCCCCGGCTGGATATGGCATACCCCAGCGCGCTGCCCAATATGCCCGCCGGATGGTAGGCGGTCAGTTCCAGTCCTTTCACATGGGCGGCATAGCGGTGAGCACCTTTGCCAATGGTTTCCGAAGCCCGCTTGACCCCCTGAGCCAGAACCCGCCCCAACCCCTCGCCGGCAGCCATCTGACGGATCAGCGTTTCCATAACCCCGGCATCTCCCCAATCCAGGGTCATCCCACCGGTGTCGGCCGTATCCAGGATACCACGCTCGAAAAGGTCCATGGCAAAAGCGATGGCAGTGGCCGCCGAAGTCGAATCCAGTCCCATTCGTGTGCACAGGTTGTCCAGACGGACGACGGCCTGCAGATCGCCCAAACCGCATTTGGATCCCAGGTTGATCATGGGCTCGAATTCCGGGCGCGTGGCCGTTCTGCCTTTCATCGGGCCGTCCTTGAATGTAAGATCAGCCTTGCACTGGACCGGACAGCGGTAGCAGCCACTGGAACGCGTCTTGTCTTTGAGAAGTTGCCGGCCATCCACCCGGTCCACCATCTCAAAACGGGTTTGCCGGTAATTGCGGGTGCCCATGACGCCCATGTCGTCGGCCCACTTGATGTAGCCGGCGCCACCGTAGCGGGAGAAGATGTCGCAGTCCGGGGACGTCTTGATCTGTCTGACATATTGCTTGACCACGCTGCCGATAAGCTGCCGCCGATCGTCGAAGGGCTTGCACCTGCCTTTATCGATGACCACTGCCTTGAGGCGTTTGGCGCCCATGACCGTGCCGAGGCCGGTTCGACCGGCCGCATGGTCTTTTCCGGTGACGATACAGGCAAAGCGTACCCCGGACTCACCGGCAGTGCCGATGGACAGGATTTTAAGATTCTCCTGGGCCAGGTCCCCGGTGATACGGTCCTGAGTATCGATGGCGTCCAGCCCCCAATAGGGTGAGGCCTCTCTGATTTCAACGCTGCGTTCGGAAATGTAGAGATAGACCGGCGTTGATGACCGTCCCCGGATCACCAGGCTCAGGATACCGGTGGATCGCAGCCAGGCGCCGGCATAGCCGCCCACATTGGAGCTTCCGATCAACCCGGTGAGGGGCGACAGGGCATTGAGGTGGAGCCGGGAGGCCGTGGGTGCCCGGGAACCGGTGAGCAGGCCGCATGAAATAACAAGGATGTTGTCCGGCCCCATGGGGTCGGTACCCCTCGGCAAATGCGCGAACAGGTAACCCACATTGAATCCGCGGCCGCCCAGGAAGCGGCCGACCAGTGAATCGGGTATCGTTTCCCGGGTAATTGTGTGGTCATTCAGGTCGACCTTGAGGATATCTCCGCATATCACGGACTGAAGTTGGTCACGCATTGCAATCTGGCTGTCCGGCCATCTGATGGTTAACCGGTTAGAATTGATGAAAGGATGTTTACCCTGTATATGCAGCCAGAATCTTGTATGAAGCGGCAACCACAAAGTCAAGGCCAATTGTTGGGCGATTCACGCCTTGATCGTCGATAAACGCTTACTGCCGATCAAAAAGGCCTGCCAACGGTTGGAAGCTATGAGCCTGAGAAAAACCCTTGCCGGTGGGTTGGACGACACCTGTATGTTGTTGGTGTCGTTTGAGTTACACGGTCAAGGCACCGGTGTCGGTTGTGGATCATTTTTCAATCGGCGATGTGGATGCGTTTGGGGGCAACGTTGAGCCCGATACGGTGCAGGCCGCTGGATGGACCGGAAATGGACGATTGGCGCTTGCAGACTTGCCCGAATAGATCTTTAAATGGAGCCGTGCTTAGCCATAGCAAACAATGACGCAACGAGTGGCAACAGACCGGATGAAAGGTGGCGGGAAGGCCCGGCAATCTTTAAATCCCCGCCGGGTGAGAAGCTACAATTTATCTGCCGCCTGCGCTATATTCAGCCGTTCCGATTCATTCGGAACATGAATTACGGGCGCCACCTTTTTCAACTCTTCAAGTGGTATATGACATTTGATGGCATGTCGATCCACCACAATCTGCACCGGCGGCGGCTCATTATCACAAATTTCACCAATTCTTCGATGGCAGCGGGTGCTAAACGGGCAGCCCTTGGGTGGATTCATTGCACTTGGCAGGTTTCCTTCCAGAACGATTTTTCGTTTGGTCACTTCAGGATCGGCAATCGGTACCGCTGATAATAACGCCTCCGTATAGGGGTGATAGGGAGGGGCAAAAATCTCTTCCGTCGACCCTCGTTCAAGAATATGGCCGAGATACATGACGACAATTCGATCCGACAGGTAACGCACAACACTCAGATCATGGCTGATAAAGAGCAGGGTGGTTTTGTGTTTGCGCTGGATATCCATCAACAGCTCAGTCACTGCCGCTGCTACGGAGACATCCAAAGCCGAAACCGGCTCATCAGCAATGACGATACTCGGGTTCCCGGCAAATGCCCGGGCAATACCGATACGCTGCTTCTGGCCGCCGGATAACTGCCGGGGTTTTCTGAAATAAAAGTCCCTGGGCAGTTTGACTGTATCAAGCAATTTCATGACTCGATCAAAAATTTTCTTTTTATCGGTCTCAACACCAAATTGTCTGAGAACCCGTGATATCTGTCCACCGATGGAATGACTCGGGTTCAACGTGTCAAAGGGATTTTGAAAAACCATTTGCACTGAGCGGATCTGTTCGGTGGAACGATCCCGAACCTTTATGTCTGAAATATCTTTACCATTGTGGCGTATCTCTCCACCGGTTCCCATCTCTAACCCCATGAGAACTTTGGCAAAGGTTGATTTACCACAGCCGGATTCACCGACAATGGCGACCGTTTCACTTTCATGGGCTGTAAAATTCAGTTCTTCATTTGCTTTTACAAAACGAACACGTTTACCTGAAATCAAGGCCATCAAGGAGGTATCTTTTACTTCGTAGTATTTTTTCATGTCATCGACATCAAGGACTTCTCTGCCGATCTTGAGTACTTCCTTGGCTTTATCGCCGGGTAACTCGACTGCATGGTCAATGACTTTATAGCGTAAACAGCGCACACGATGGTCGGGTGCGCTGCCATCGACATGCTCCATTTTAAAGTGCGCGCTATCACACAACCCCGGTTGGAAATGATCACAACGGGGAGCGAAATAGCAGCCGACAGGTCGTTCAAAAGGCAGGGGCAGTTGCCCCCGGATTGGCTTAAGGGGAGCCGCATTTTTATCGGCGGTCGGCAACGGGATACAGGAAAAAAGGCCGTGCGTATAGGGGTGTTTTGGCCAGGTAAAAAGAGAATTAATGGTTCCTTCTTCTACAACCTCACCGGAATACATTACAAATACCCGGTCACACGTCTCTAAAATCAAGCCTAAATTATGGGAGATATATATCTGGGACGTGCCGAACTTTTTACTGATGTCTGCAATCAAATTGACAATCCCGGCTTCCACGGTCACATCTAACGCAGTCGTCGGTTCATCTAATAATAACAACGATGGATTGGACAAAAGCCCCATGGCAATGACGACGCGCTGCTGCTGGCCCCCAGATAGCTGATGGGGATAAGACTCCATGATCCGTTCAGGATCGGGCAGCTTGACATCAGTCAGCATGTTTACCGATCGCTCGCGTGCGTCCTCCTTGGAAATGTTTTCATGGGCCAGCGGCACTTCCATCAGCTGGGTGCTGATCTTGAGGCTGGGATTCAAGGAGGCAAACGGTTCCTGATAGATCATGGCGATTTCCGAGCCGCGAATCCGGCGCAGTTCATCCTCGGACAACTGGGTCAGATCGCGGCCCTTGAATGTGATGCTGCCGCTTTTAATACCGCCGTTGGCACCCATATACTGCATGATCGCCATGGCAACCGTCGATTTACCACAGCCCGATTCGCCGACAATACCGATGGTTTCACCCGGCT
>CAVONY010000009.1:0-59206 GCA_963697405.1 uncultured delta proteobacterium
ACCAAAGAATTCCTGTTTCTGCAAGGTTCGCCTCAAAGTATTCTATCTGGATAAAAATTTTGCATGAATTTGATTTTTCTTGCGAAGATGATTTCGCATTGATTCTTAATAAAAATGGAAAACCATTTAGAGTTCAGCCCCTGCAAATTAATACCCTCTCTTTCTATCGATAATGACACGTTTCGTTTGGTATTTCGAAAAGATGTATATGACATCCACCAACTTTTCTTTAATGACAGACTTGTAAAGCTACAAACTGCATTCACAGACTTGCCACAAATTCTATCACGCAAAGATTTGGTAAAAAAACCGTTTAAGGAATTTGTTGCTGACCTTCGATATGATTTACATGCTTATAAAAACCTGTTTGATGAACTTGATAGCCAGCTTAAAGCCGAACCCGAGGATATTCAGGCAATTCTACAAAAAGCATTGATAGAAACTGAAGGACAGAAATTTAGAAGATTTTTTCATTCCAAGGTTAAAGAGTTAGATTGCATCGTTGCAAATTTCAGCAGAGAGCAACATCAACTCCATGGCTCATATTTTAGAAATCAATTGATGAGTTTTATCCTTTTGCTGTCCGTTAATGGCAAGGACGAATGTCAAGCCGAGGGGATACGCTGGTGATTCGAAAATGATGCAAATGATCTATTTAAATGAATATCAGGGGCAATCCACCTTCTCAAAATTGATGCATAAATATACGGTGTGTACTCCCGCCGCACAATCGGTAAGGAATAGACAGGCAGTTATCCTTGAAAATATTAACAAGATTGGAGATCGGCTAAAATTACCAACTCACGAAAAAATTCAAATTTTGTCTGTTGCATGCGGCCCAGCTTGGGAATTAAAAAAAATATTAAGAACTAAGAGCGATTTCAAAAAATTCCATTTTACTCTATTGGATCAAGATCCAATTGCGATGATGAAACCCGCCAGATAATAGGTAATTCGAAAGAGATTCAGGTGAAAGTTGTCCCAGGTAGATTATATAAAAGCATCTGCTCGGACCATGATTGCCAATAAGGCCTTTAAAAACGACTTAGGAAAATTTCACCTAATCTATTCCATGGGCCTATTTGACTATTTAAGCGAGCCAGTTGCAATGAGGGTGATGGACCGACTCTACAATCTACTGCTCCCGCAAGGACAATTAATTGTAGGTAATTTTCACGTTTTAAATTCCTCCCGAAATTTTATGGAATATTGGGGAGATTGGTATCTGATACATCGGACCCAAAATGAGCTTCTAAATTTATTAAATAAAAATAATTCAGCAAAGATAACGATAGTTTTCGAAGAATCAAAAAACCAAATGTTTTTAAAAGCGTATAAGAGGGATTTGAAAATTAATCATAAAATGGCTTAAATTGCCCTATTTGAATTTTCCTTTGACCTTCTAAGATATTAGAAAAGTACTCAGTTCTATATATTATCATACCACGCCCCAAGCCTTCCTCCTATTATCAGCGCTATGGATCGTCTGATCAAAATTTTCACAATCCCATAGTCAGCATCAATTTTATTTTGTACTAAATGAAAACCCAATTGATAGCGTCAAAACTACCCCTTATTGTCAATAAATTGACGGTGTAAGAATTTAGATAATTCGTGCGCCAGACTAAAAAAGGGCTAAAAATAATAATTTTAAATATATTGCGGTCGCAGACAGAACACCACTGGGTAACCCTAAAATGAAAGAGATCTTCTTCGTCACTGTATTAGCAGAGGTGAGGTCGGCTCCGCAGGAGCCGTTGACCGTAAGGACCGCGAGTTTTCCCGGGTGTATCTATTAATCAAACAAATTTATCTATCAGGAAAAAGGATATATTAAATCTAATGGCACAAGGTATGCAAATCAAGGGATAATATCTCCTCTACATTTCATTTTTTTAACTTTCTTCAAGGTATGATGAAATGAAAGATTCGGTAGAATTTTTTTTGAAGCCTAATTGTTCAGGAATCGAGAACGTTATTTCGAAAACTGATCTTTTTTTAAAATCTTATGGTATACCTAAGAGCACAGTGTATGAGCAAATTTATATTCTAAATGAATTAGTAAAATTTGGATCAGAGTTTGGCAATTCTGAATATTTTAATAATCAAATAAAAGTTCAGATAAATATCGATCAAAAGTTAATTGTAATTGAAGTATCCAAACCAATAGATGGTATAGAATTAGAACACTTAGACAAATTAGACAAAACCATACAATTTATTAAAGGATTTCAAGATCCTTTCGAAGCTTTTATGAAGATTAAATCGAAACCTTTTTTCCAAACTTGCAAAGAAGATAATGGTTTAAGACTGGCTAAAATTGCTTATATAGGTAAAGCTATCGTAGAATTTCTTTATCGATGAAGACAATATATTGATTTTATCAGCTGTCAGGAATCTTTATAAAGAAAAAATTATAGATCGTAGATTGTCTCAGATCGAAAATGATCAAGTGCTTCGACAATGTTCATAGTGCTTTTTGGTTGCAGGGAATGATCGATGCTGAATATTTCTTTACTTGAGCAGACAAAAATCAATTGCCTCACTTTATCATTTGATAAAGATCTTGAGCGATCTTTCCAAAAATACTATTTTCAATATTCTCTGCAACACTCTCGCATTGCTCTTTTAATCGGGCTTTTTTTCTATGCAATTTTTGGTTTTTTAGATGCTGCTTTGGTCCCGGATGAAACCAAACCGTGGGTTATCAGATATGCAATTATTTTCCCTTACGTTTTAATAATTTTATTGTTTTCTTTTTCTGATAAATTTCAGAAATACATGCAACTGTCACTTGCATCATCTTTATTGATTGCAGGATTAGGCATTATCGCAATGATCTTAATTGCACCTCCGCCAGCTAATTATTCTTATTATGCTGGATTAATACTCGTATTTATTTATGGATACTCTTTTTTGAAGCTAAGATTAGTTTGGGCGTCAATCACATGTTGGATAATAGTTCTTTTCTATGAAATTTCAGCGATATGGATACATAAGACACCCATTTTCACTCTAATAAATAATAACTTTTTCTTTCTTTTCTGGAAATATAATAGGTATGGCTGCATGTTACTCCATTGAATATTATACGCGTAAAAATTATATTCAATCCAGTTTATTAAATAGTGAGAAGAAGAAGGTATTGAACGCAAATATTGATTTGGAAGAACGTGTGGTTGAACGTACTATGCAATTAGTCAAAATTAATAATGAACTCGAACAAGAAATAAAAGAACGTCAAAGCGTAGAAAATGCTCAAGGGAATCAGAGGAAAAGTATCGAATTATAGTAAATCATGGCGATACAGCCATATTCATCGCCCAAGATGGTGTGATTAAATTTCCAAACCCAATGACGATTGAATTAACCCAATGTTCTGCTGATGAGTTGGTCAAAGTTCAGTTTTCGGAATTTATTCATCCCAAACACAGGCATATGGTACTTGAAAGACATCGCAGACGATTAAAAGGTGAGGAACCGCCGAACTCATATGACTTTCAAATGATCGATAAAAACGGTTGTGAATTATGGTGTCACCTTAATTCAGTTTTAATAAATTGGGAAGGTAAACCGGCCACACTAAACTTTTTAAGAGATATTACGTCCCAAAAGATGTTAGAGGAGAAACTACAACGGTCTCAAAAAATGGAAGCCATTGGTACGCTCGCGGGAGGTGTAGCACATGACCTTAACAACGTACTATCTGGAATAGTTAGCTATCCAGAATTATTGTTGATGGATTTACCTGAAGACAGTCCTTTGAAGAGACCCATTCAAACTATTCAAGAATCGGGAAAGAAAGCTTCAACAATTGTTCAAGATCTATTAACTCAGCTAGAAGGGGTGTTTCTGTATCAGAAGTAGTCAATCTAAATGAAATCATTGTGCAATACTTAGATAGCCTTGAGTGTGAAAATTTATTATCTTCCTTTAAAAACATAAAGATTGAAACTGATTTAGAACCAAACTTATTCAATTTATTGGGGTCCCCGGTTCATCTTTCTAAAACGATCATGAACTTGCTGTCTAACGCCGTTGAAGTTATGCCGAATGGCGGAATTGTATCTATATCAACGAAAACTTGTTATCTTGATGAACCTAAATACGGATATGAAACAATTAATGAGGGAGAATATGTTTGCCTATCTATAAAGGATACAGGAACAGGAATTTCTCCAACTGATATTAATAAAATTTTTGAACCTTTCTACACCAAAAAAATCATGGGTAGAAGCGGATCGGGTTTAGGTATGTCCGTCGTCTGGGGCACAGTGAAAGACCATCAAGGTTTTATCGATGTTGAAAGTTCGTTGAATAATGGCACCCAAATTTCACTTTACTTTCCTGTTGTACGAAAAAAAGTTTCAACAGCGAAACCTGAACTAAGAATCCAAGAATATATAGGACAAGGGGAATCAGTCTTAATAATTGATGATATTCAGGATCAACGTGCCATTGCCAGCGGAATACTAAGTAGATTAGGTTACATCGTAAAAACGGTAGATAGTGGAGAAGAAGCAGTCCAATATCTTGAAAACAATTTTGTAGATCTTTTAATCTTAGATATGATTATGGACCCGGGTATGGATGGACTTGTTACATATAAAGAAATCCTGAAAAAGCATCCAAAACAGAAGGCGATTATCGCAAGTGGATATTCGGAATCCTCAAAAGTTAAGGAGGCATTAAGCTTAGGTGCACACAGTTATATTAAAAAGCCTTATACACTTGAAATATTTGGTATAGCTGTTCGTGCTGCACTTGACCATAAAAAAATTTCTTATACAAGTAATCGTACATATTCAGAAAAGGTAAAAAATATCGATGTGACTTTGAATTGCACTTCAACTCTTGTGCATTGAAAAATATTTATAGCCTTTCCTGTGCTTTTCCCGACGTAGCTGTAATTGTAGTTTCCTAAAGCATAACTGGTAATAAAGACCGCCCTGATAAAGAATGGCCGACCACAACATCTGGTAGTCGGCCATCCCCGGTTAATAGTTTGATTTGATTTTTATCTATATATCTCATTATTTCATCGAGAACGAATTTCTGGCTTATCTCCAACTCATTGCAGTTATATGATAATTGCTGTTTTCTTTTTGACATTTCAGGTTATGGTAAAGATCGCAGAACTAATATTGTCGCAAGGTAACACAACCGGAAAGAATCATCGAAGATATTAAAAAATTGGTGTGTAATCGACAACTACTCGGCATACTGCCGAATCCCAATATCAGTATCGCAGTTTTTCTCTCCCCACTGCGCGAACAGCAAGTGCACTGCCTTCGTGCTAACTGGCGTATTTTATCCCTTCTGATGGCAGAATAGTTGAAATTGCATCCCCTAAAACCTCAATTCTAAGCGGTTTAAAGAGGGCCTGATTAATTTCGCTATCGGGGAGCCTTGGTAAAATTACGTCAGGCGAATCGCCGGTTAAGGCAACGATTGGCACTTCGGGTTTAAGCGCCTTGATGTGAAAAGCGAGTTCCCAGCCTTCCATTTGTGGCATGTTGAGGCTCAAAGCCGGCTTGCTGATGTGAGTATTTAGATTTCTCTCACCAACTAATGGACGTTAATTATTTACCATCCTGCTGTGGTTTGATTCTGCAACGCTAAAAGGGGTTGAGTCTGCGCTTATCCCACTCGCATAAGGCGGAGCGTGCATATGTTGCTGAAGCTTTTGAATTGCGATTATTTTCTTGCAGTCCTGTATACACAAATCCTTGGGCATGTGACGCTTTGAACATGTCCTACATGGTGAAGATATCATCCATCCTCCTTTGGATAGCGTATAATTCTAATGAGAAAGCAATGTGAGGGCAAACGGCAAAGATGGGATAATCAAGGGGATAATATGGGGAAAAACGCTTATAAAAGAATGCTTTTGAAATATGGCCGCAGGTTCACAAGATTGTCGAGTATCTTGAACCAGCAGCTGTTGGTGGGGCTAAGAAAACTGACGTTGCTATCCCTATACACGAGGCTGTATGCAGGGTCGTAATAAACGTCCAAACCATATGGCACGATTTACCAATAGGTACCAATCACGTTGCTCAAACGGACAAATTCCGCCACGGAAAGACTCTCTGCCCGCCGTTTGGGATCGATTTGAGCGTCTGCAAGCAGCCGTTCGCATGTGCTTGGTACCAGATCGAGATCACTCTGGGACAGCGCGTTTCTCAAGGTCTTGCGCCGCTTGCCGAAAGCCGCCTTGACCACACGAAAAAGAAGGGCTTCGTCATCGGCCGGAAAGGGCGGTGGACTGGCAAACCGGATGCCGATCACAGTAGAATCCACCTTGGGGGCAGGAAAAAACAAGGGCGCCCGCACCTGCATCAGCACCTGCGTATGCGCACAATACCCCAGCATGACGGACAGTCGGCCGTAGTCTTTGGATCCGGGACCGGCACAGATGCGCTGGGCCATCTCTTTCTGCAGCATGAGTACCGCCCGGTCGATCCGGATTCTGGCGTAGATCAACTGGACGACCACCTGGGATGAAATATTATAAGGAAGGTTGCCCAAAACCACCAACCGCCGGCCGGCTTCGCGGGCGATCGCCTTCAGGTCCACCCGGAGAATGTCAGCTTCCCGAATCTCGACATTATCGATGTCGGCGGCCAGCAGCTCGGTCCTGAGTAGATCGATGATCCGGCCGTCCTTGTCCACGGCAATGACCCGGCTGGCAACCGCCGCCGCGGGAATGGTCATAGCCCCCAGACCGGGCCCGATCTCCAGCACGACATCATCGCCGGCGATACCGGCTTTGTTCACGATGGCCCGGGCCACGTTGGGGTCGTTGAGAAAATTCTGCCCCAGCCGCTTCCTGGCCTGGATGTTCCAGGCGGTCAGCAGCGCCCGCGGCGATGTCATGGCCGCGGCCTTGAATCAGTATCGACCTGCCGGGCCCGGCGTCGGATGGTAATGAATATGCGAAAGGTGATGAAATAGGCCGCTGCGCCGAGAACCGCCCCGATGACCACACCGCCGACGATCATGGCCCAGGTGACCTCCAGCCCCAGGTCCATCAGCTGGGAGAATGAGTCAAAGGCGATGCTATCCAGTGTTTTCTGGTATCCCAACAGCATGCAGCCCAGCTTGTAGTTGGCATAATAAACCACAGGGATGGTAAGCGGGTTACTCAGCCATGTGCCCAGCACCGCCGCCGATTTACTTCCCCGAACCAGAAAGGCCAGGGCAATGGCAACGATGGTCTGCAGGGGAATGATAGGCGTAATGGATACGAAAACACCCACCGCCATACCCAGGGCGATATAGTGGGGGTTGCCCTCCAGCTGGCGCATACGGACCAGCATCTGGCTTAAGCGTTCCCGGGGGCCCGTAAACACAGGCGGTTTTTTCTTGTATCGGTGATGCGCTGAATTCATGGTTCTGGCGACCATCCCTGCATCTAAGGCCCGAACCGTCCTGATCGGAGGGGCCGAGTATGGTCCTGTTTTCGGTATCATCGGTTATTTTTTCGCTCCCGATCCAGCTCCCGCTTCTGGTCGCGGCGCCGGATGGTTTCACGCTTGTCGTGACTCTGCTTGCCCCTGGCCAGTGCCAGGCTGAGTTTGGCCTTCCCCCCTCTGAAATAGAGCCTCATCGGAATGAGCGAATACCCCTTTTCATTGACCTTGCCATACAGCTTTTTGATTTCGTAGTCGTGCAGCAACAGTTTTCTGGGACGCAGGGGGTCGTGATTGTCGAAGTAGGCGAAGGGATAGGCGCCGATATGAATCTGGTAGACGAAAACCTCGCCATTTTTGATGCGGGCATAAGAGTCCTTGAGGTTGGCCTTGCCCATTCGCAGGGATTTGACCTCGGTGCCGGTCAGCACGATCCCGGCTTCATACTTGTCTTCGATATTGTAATTGTGTCGGGCTTTGCGGTTCTCCGCCACCACTTTGATCGGTTGCTTTTCCACGGGATTACTGCTCCTGTTGTTGTTCGGGCTCGATGTGCGAAACGACGGCACCGAAGTGTCGCTCCACCAGCGCCTGAACCTCTTCAGCGGTGGTCTTGCGCATCGCCACATCCATAAAGTCACGCAGATCGGCGGTATTGATTGACCGGATGGCGTTCTTCACCAGGGGGATAGCCTGGGGGTTCATGCTCAGTTCATCCACCCCCAGCCCAAGCAGAATGGGGGCAAAAAGCGGCTCTCCAGCCATCTCACCGCACATGTAGGTCTTGATGCCTTTTTCCCTGCCCACATCGCAGGTTCGCTTGATCATCCGGAGTATGGCCGGATGCAACGGCTGGTGAAGGTGGGCAACATGCCGGTTGCCCCGGTCGATGGCCAGTGTGTATTGGATCAGGTCGTTGGTACCAATGCTGAAAAAATCAACCTTTTCGGCCAGAATGTCAGCGGTTATCACTGCCGATGGGACTTCGATCATAATTCCCAGGGGGACATCCCGTTGGTGAGCAACCCCCTGCTGTTCCAGGCATTGGGCGGCCTCGTCCAGCAGATCGATGGTTTGTTCAACCTCTTCGATGCCTGAGATCATGGGAACGAGAATGCGAACCTCCCCGAAGGCCGCGGCCCGCAGGATCGCCCGAAGCTGGGTTTTGAATATATCGGGTTTTTGAAGGCAGTAGCGGATGGCCCGAAGACCCAACGCCGGGTTCAGTTCGTGGCTGTCCCGGATATAATTCACCGCCTTGTCGCCGTTGATGTCGAGGGTCCGGATGGTCACCGGCCGATCGCCCATCACGTCGACCACACCTTTGTAGCTGTCGAACAGCATCTCTTCGGTTGGAAAATCCGGACGGCTGAGATATTGAAATTCAGTCCGGTATAAACCGATGCCGTCGCCGCCGTGATCCAGCACGGAAACCACCTCTTCGGGAAGTTCGATGTTGCCCATGACAGAAATTCGGACGCCGTCCTTGGTCCGGGCGGGCAGATGGCTTTTTCTGGCCATCAGCGCTTTTTGAATTTCGTATTGCTCTCTGCGCTCCTCGGTCTCCAGCAGCGTCTGCTCGGTGGGGTTGACCACAACGATGCCTGTCTCGCCGTCCACAATGATAATGTCGTCATTTTTAATTTTCAGCGTGGCGTTGCCCACCCCTAAAACAGCAGGGATTTCAAGCGTCCGGGCAATAATGCTGGTGTGGGAAGCCCGACTGCCACGGTTGGTGACAAATCCCTTGATCCGCTCCAGCTGAATCTGGCTGGTCTCCGCCGGAGACAGGTCCCGGGCCACCAGGATCACCCGCTTGTCGATCCGCCCGATGTCCACCTGGTCCGCACCGACCAGGTTTTCCATAATGCGGTCCGACACATGGGTGATATCCTCTGCCCGCTGCTTGAGGTAGTCATCGGACATGTTCTCGAAAATGGGCTTGACCAGGGAAACCACCTTTTTCAGCGCCCACTCGGCATTGACGCGCTCCGTTTCGATCACGTCGATCGTCCGATCATAGAGCATCTTGTCTTCAAGGAGCAGCATGTGGGTCTCTAAAATCTGCGTATGCTGGCGAAGCTCTTCGGGAGTGGTGTCGATGATGCGACGCAGCGCAGTCCGGGCTTTTTTTACCGCCGTCTTGAAGCGGCCCACTTCTGCAGATCGTGATTCATCACGGATCACATACTTTTTGACGACATCCACCCCCTCTTTGTCCACGAGATAGGCTTTACCGATGCATATTCCAGGGGATCCGCCGATTCCCTTGAGGATGATTTCCTGGTGTTCCTGATTTTCCATGAACGGTTATTCTCCAAACCCGGATCGAACCAGTGCCGCGATGCGTTCCAGGGTATTCACATCTGCTTCATCGTCGATGCTGACGGTGATCTCCGTGCCCGCGGGGCAGGCAAGTGTCAGGATGTCCAGCATGGATGTGGCGTCTGCCGTGTTGCCGTTTTTCATGATCCAGACCCCCCCACTGGCCTCTCCGGCCAGTTTGGCCATCTTGGCGGCGGATCTCGCATGCAATCCGAGATCATTGACGATCCGAAGGGTTCTGGATTGGGCTGTTTTCATGTTGTCCCTGAACTCTGCCGGTATTCTGGTGGACAAGGCACCAGCTAAGTCGCAATTAACAGCCTGTTAAGGCAGCCTGCGCCGTTTCCTGAATACCGGGCAGTCAGCTCTCTCACAAACAAAAAAAGGGAATGATCCCTATTATTGAAACCTAATTTATTTATCAACCGCCGTAACCGATGTCAATGCGTAAACATTGACAATACCGGCCCTTGAGGATATGTTGATTACCATTCAATTTAAACCGGACCTGCACCTATCACCGACTGCCATACCAAAATTAAAACATGGGAGAAGGCCATGACCGCAAAGGTGACGATCTTCGGTAAAAACTCGTGACCCCATACGTTGGCAGCCCGTGAGGCCTACGCCAGAAAAAACAGATCGGTTGAATACGTCAGTGTGATCGATGATCCCCACGCATTGGAAAAAATGCTGGTGCTCTCCAATGGTCAGCGAAAAATTCCCGTGATTGTCGAAGGTGAACAGATAACGGTGGGTTTCCAGGGAAAAGGGTGAGCGGTTTGAACCCGGCGGCTGGAGGCTGCCTCTCGATATACTTGTGGTTCAGTATGTAAATCATTAAATTCCATTCTCTTATTTTAAATTGGGTAAAGACAAAAAGCAAAATCACAATAGCCAAAAACCAAATCACAAATAAATAACAATAGCTCAAATTCGAAATTCCAAACCACTATTTTCTGTTGGCCCTATTTGTGATTTAACTTTTTGGAATTTATTTGATATTTGGTGATTGTAATTTGTTATTTTCGATTTGTTTGTATCAGGTAGTTTCTTCGATGGATGGACTAATGAATGTCCACCATCGAATGTTGGCTGGGAAAAGAGGCCTTGAATGGAAAAGCAGTTTTTAATCGACGATCTGAAGCTGGGAGAATCCTGGCGACTGTTTAAGATCATGGGTGAATTTGTGGAAGGCGTTGAGGGCCTTCACGATCTGGGTCCCGCGGTCAGCATTTTCGGATCTGCCAGAACCCGTCCCGATGATCCGCAATATAAAAAAGCGGAAGCCATCGCCGCTCTTTTCGTTAAAAACAGTTTCGGGGTAATCACCGGCGGGGGCGGAGGGATCATGGAGGCGGCCAACAAAGGCGCCGCCGAGGCCGGCGGCACATCGGTGGGCCTGAACATCCGGCTTCCCTTTGAACAAAAGCCCAACCCCTATGCAACGATCCAGATGGAGTTCAAGTATTTTTTCATCCGCAAGGTCATGTTCATCAAATATGCCGCCGCCTACGTGGTCATGCCCGGCGGCTTCGGAACCATGGATGAACTTTTTGAAGTGATCACCCTGGTGCAGACCCGTCGGATTCGGCCCTTTCCCATCATCATGGTGGGAACCGATTATTGGGGCGGGCTACTGGAGTGGATCCGCAGCCAGTTATTGGCCAAGTCGCTGATTTCTCCCCAGGACATGGATATTATACAAGTACTGGATGACCCTGAGGAGATCGTCGACACGGTCCGCAAAATCCTCGTCGTCTGACGACCGCATTCCTAAACCAGCAAGTGTGACCATGTCTAAGGTAGCACAGCAGAACTCCGAATCCGCAAAAGCCTTGTCCACGAATCCAGCAGATCCGACCGTCCAGCGCCAGAACGCCTCTTTGCGGGCCCTTCACGAAACCGCCTTGGGCCTTCTGGATAAAATCGATAAAGAAGAATTACTGGAGACCATTATCGAGCGCGCGGCGGCCCTGACCGGCACCCAGCATTGCTATATCTACCTGCTGGAACCGGACGCACAGGTGATGCAGATGCGCGTGGGAAAGGGTTTCTTTGCCGAACAGCTGGGTCGGTCGGTCCGCAAGGGTGAAGGCATGGGCGGGTGCGTCTGGCAGACAGAGGCACCCGTGCTCGTGGCAGACTACAGCAACTGGTCAGGGCGACTGGACGACCCGGCCCTTGACGGCCTGCGCTGCATCGTGGGAATTCCGCTGAAATCCGACAGTCAGGTTCAGGGCGTCATCGGTCTGGCCCATGTGGATCCGGAAAAGCGCTTCGACCAGGAGGATGTGATTGTCCTTGAACGCTTTGCCGCCCTGACGCTGCTGGCACTGGAAAAAGCCACCCTATACAGCAAGGTCACCCGCGAACTGGCCGAACGAAAAAAAGCCGAGGCCCGCATTCGTGAGAGCGAACAGCGCTACCGGTCCTTCCTTGAATCTTCCCCGGATCCCATTGTCGCATACAACATGAAAGGGATTGCCACCTACGTGAACCCGGCTTTTGAGCAGACCTTCGGTCTCTCCCGCCACGAACTGCTGGGCAAACAGATTGATTTCGTCCCTGAAGAGTGCTGGCCGGAGACCAAAGCCGCCATCGACGAAATGCTGAGCGGCCGGAAAATCACCATGTTCGAAACCAAGCGACTGGCCAGGGATGGACGGGTGCTGGACGTCCAGATCAGCTCGACCCTGTTTCAAAATCAAAAGGGCCGGCCGGTGGGCAATATCGTTACCCTTAGAGATATCAGTGCCCGCAAAAAAGCGGAGGAAGCCCTCCAGCAATATCACGGCCAGTTGGAGGAACTGGTCCAGGAGCGAACCGCGGAACTGGCCGACACCAACCGCCGGCTGAAGCAGCAGATCGAAGAACGCAAGCGGGCGGAAGCGGCCTTGAGGGCCCAATCCAGTTATCTGGAAGAGGTCAACACCGCACTGCAGGTGCTGCTTAAAAAGCGGGAGGAGGACAAACGGGAAATGCAGGAAAATGTCCTGTCCAACGTCAAGGAACTGGTGTCTCCCTATCTGGTCCGTCTGAAAAGAGGGCACCTGGAACCCCATCAGGAAACCATGCTTGAAATCCTGCAGTCCAACCTGGACAATATTATTTCGCCTTTTATCAGCAAGCTCTCATCTCGATACCTGAACTTCACCCCCACCGAAATCCGCGTGGCCAACCTGATCAAGGAGGGAAAAACGAACAAAGAGATCGCCGAATTGTTACTGATTTCAAAGAATACGGTTCTCTTTCACCGCCACCACATCCGTACCAAACTGGGACTAAGAAACAAAAAAATAAACCTCAGAACCCATTTGCTCTCATATGAAGAATAGCGGTAAAAACCCACTATTTACCTACTATTTTATCAACTTGACATTCTTGCATGTAAAAATGATAATAACTCTAAAAGATCCATCCAGCACTTAAAATTCTTAGGCGAGACAATCCAACACATTAAATTTAAGATGAAAAATCAATTTTACGAAAACTTATTCAATAATATGAATTCAATTTATTTTTTAGACTATCTAACGAAATATTAAGGATACTTTTTATATCTGCCGCTTCGTGGTATCAGATTTTGATTACTCCTAAAAAATTAGTTTCCGACGGATTCGTAAAAAACCCGAGATCAAGGCTTGCGAATCCTGAGGAATGAGGCGTACTTGTCGTACTCCGCAGTGACGAAGGATGAAGCGTAACGCAGATATCGGATTTTTTACAAATCCGTCAGACCTTGGACCCGGCAACATTTCCGTCGGTCACACAAACCAGGTTGAGCTTATATGACCACCTTATCCATTGAGAACGTTACGCTGACTTTCGGCGGACTGAACGCGCTTTCCGATGTTAACATGACCATCGAACCGGGACTGATCACCTCCATCATCGGGCCCAACGGTGCCGGCAAAACCAGCATACTGAACTGCATCTCCGGATTTTATCACCCGACCACCGGGGAGATCAAATATGGTGACAAACGGTTGACCCACGCGCTTCCCCACCAGGTGACCAAGCTGGGCATCGCCCGCGCGTTTCAGAATCTGGAACTGTTCAGCGGCCTGTCCGTCCTCGACAACCTGCTGCTGGCCCGCCATACCAACCTGAAATACAATTTTCTTCAGGCCATGATTTACGTCGGCAAGGCATCGCGGCTGGAGGCCGAAAACCGCGCCTACGTGGAAGATGTCATTGATTTCATGGAGCTCGAGCCTTACCGCAAAAGCACGGTGGGCAATCTGGCCTACGGCATCCAGAAACGCGTCGAGGTGGCCAGGGCGCTGACCCTAAACCCCCAACTGCTTCTGCTGGACGAACCCATGGCGGGAATGAATATCGAAGAAAAAGAAGATATCGTACGGTTTGTCATGGATATTAAAAAGGAGCAAAAGACAACGATCATCCTGGTTGAGCATGATCTGGGTGTTGTCATGGATATTTCCGATCGCATCCATGTGCTGGACTTCGGGGAAGTCATCGGATCGGGGACACCGAAAGAAGTGGCCGCTAACGAAAAGGTTATCGAGGCCTACATCGGAGAAGATTAATTGGACAGGATAGACACGCAACACCTCCAGTCACTTACCATTCCACAATTGCTGCGCTGGCGAGTCGAAAGCACCGGTGACAAAGTCGCTTTGCGGGAAAAAGAATTCGGCCGCTGGAACAGCTACACTTGGAATGACTATTACCAGTTGGTTCGCAAGACAGGGCTGGGCCTGCAAAAGCTCGGGTTAAAAAAAGGCGATGCCATCGCCTTGATCGGCGACAACATTCCGGAAATGCTGTTCACCGCCATTGGCGCACAGGCGGTAGGCGGTGTCTCCGCGGCCATCTACCAGACCACCATGCCCGAAGAAATCGCCCAACTGCTGGCATACATGAACGTCTCCATGGTCTTTTGCGACAACCAGGAACAGGTGGACAAAATTGTAGAGATCCGTGAACGGGTCCCGGGCGTCAAGCATGTCATCTACGAGGACCCCCGCGGCATGCGCGACTATCGGTCCGATGACTGGTTCGTCTTCATCGACGATCTCTACCGGCTCGGCGACGACGTCCATGCCGAAAACCCGGATCTGTATGAATCCCTGGTGGATCAAGGCACAGCCGACCAGGTCTGCCACCTCTGCCTGACATCCGGCACGACCGGTTTGTCCAAGGGAACCATGCTGACCCACAAGAACTTTATCAGCATGGGATTGCAGCTCACTGATGCGGACCCTCTGGCGGATACCGACGAGTATCTCTCCTTCCTGCCATTTGCCTGGATCGGTGAGCAGATGAACTCGTTTGGCGTGGCCATGGCCACCGGGATCACCATCAATTTCCCCGAATCGGTGGAAACGGCCATGGAAGATCTCAAGGAGATTGGCCCGCATTTCATGTTCGGGGCACCCCGGATTTATGAGACCATCCGCTCCCAGATCTGGCTCAAAATCGACGAATCGTACTGGCTAAACCGGAAACTCTATTATTATTTCATCAAAGTCGGCGAAAAAGCGGCCGGCTATCGCATGTCGAGCAAACCCATGCCGCCCGGTCTGAGGTTCAAGGCCTGGCTGGGCTACCAGATCATGTTCCGGCCGTTGATCAACCAGATCGGCCTGTTGCGCCTGCGCCGGGCCTACACCGGCGGCGCCGCCCTGGGCCCCGAACTGTTCACCTTCTACCAGGCCATCGGGGTCAACCTGAAGCAGATCTATGGCCAGACCGAAATCGTGGGCATTGCCTACATGCACAGGGACGGCGACGTTCGGCCCGATACGGTGGGCAAACCGCTTCCCAACACCGAATGCAAAATTTCAGAAGAAGGCGAAATCCTATCCCGATCACCCTCGGTGACGCCCGGCTATTACAAGCTGCCTGAAAAAACGGAGGAGCTGCTGGAAGGCGGCTGGCTGCACTCCGGCGATGCCGGCTACATCGACGAGCATGGCCACCTGGTGGTCATCGACCGGTTGGCGGATGTGATGCACAACATCGAAGGCGAGATGTTCAGTCCCATGTTCCTGGAGAACAAACTCAAATTCAGCCCCTATATAAAAGAAGCGGTGATCTTTGGAAACAAGCGGGATTATGTGGCCGCCCTGATCAACATCGACCCCATCGTGGTGGGCAAATGGGCGGAAGACCGGGGCATCTCCTACACCACCTATATGGATCTGTCGGCCAAACCCGAAGTGGCCGGACTGGTCAAGGAGCAGGTGGCCGAAATCAATTCTCGGGCAGAAAAGGAGCACTTCAGGATCAAACGGTTTGCGATTTTATACAAACTGCTGGACATGGACGACGGCGAGTTGACCAAAACAGGAAAAATTCGCAGGAAATTCGTACGGGAGAAATACCAGAACCTGTACGATGCCCTTTACGACGAGAGCATCAGCGAAAAGGAGGTCGAGGCCTTCTTCCAGTATCAGGATGGACAATCAACCACGGTGAAAACCAAGATTTTATTTTATACCATGGAAGGGTTCTGATGAGTTACTTTTTTCAACTGGTGGTCAGCGGCATCGTGGTGGGTTCCATTTATGCCTTGGCGGCACTGGGATTTGTCCTGATCTATAAATCGAGCAAGGTGCTGAATATCGCTCACGGACAAATTATTGCCGCCGGTGCATTTATCGCCTATGCGTTAACCGGCATGGCCGGGATTCCGATTTATATATCCTTTTTTCTGAGTATGGTGATTACTTTCTTTCTGGCCATGAGTGTGGAGCGGATATTTTTGCGCCGGTTGATCGGAGAGCCGATCATCTCCGTGATCATGGTAACGATCGGCCTGATGTCCATCATCGACGGCTTGATTTTTTTGACACCCTTTGGTTCGGTAAACTTCTCTTTTCCCAGATTTTTGCCCCGGACATTGATATCCTTCGGTGGTGTGTCTATCTCCTGGACTCAGCTCGTGGGCGTAATCGTGACGGCTGTGATGATCGGAGGGTTCTCATGGTTTTTTAAAAAATCCACGGTGGGCATCTCCATGCGGGCGGTATCGGATGACCAGTTCGCATCCATGTCCGTGGGCATCTCCGTGCCCCGGGTGTTCGGTCTCGCCTGGGCCACGGCCGGGTTGAGCGCCGCCGCTGCCGGTATCATCATCGGCAATATCACCGGTCTCAATTTTGAGACGCTGCAGGCCTTTGGCATAACGGTTTTTCCTGTGGTCATATTAGGCGGGCTGGATTCCATTTTAGGCGCCGTGGTGGCCGGCATCATCATGGGCATCATTCAGCAGTTCGCCAGCGGATATCTGGACGGCAACTGGGGGCTCAACGGCACCGCAGAAGTGCTGCCCTATATCATTTTGTTAATCATCCTGCTTTTCAAGCCCCACGGACTTTTCGGCATCCATGAAATTGAACGGGTATAAATCATGTCAACCAATCGTTGGTTAGCCACCGGAAATTACTTTACGTCCTACCAGGACGAGCAGCGAATATTCTTTACCCACTTGGACAGGACCATCCTCATCCTGTTCCTTTTTCTGCTGTTTGCCTGGCCCATGCTTTTTTCCCTAAGCAACAAATACATGCTGGTATTGGACAACATCCTGATTGCCATGGTGGCGATCATCGGCCTGAACATCGTAACCGGTTTCGCCGGCCTGATATCCATCGGGCATGCCGCCTTTATGGGCATCGGGGCATACACCCTGGCCTCTTTTTCAAGGACCCTGGGTGACAGTCATGTCATTATCACGCATGCCTGGCCGCTGATGATTGTTCTTTCCGGGTTGATGGGTGCGGTATTCGGGGCCATCGTCGGGCTTCCGGCCATGCGTTTGAAACATCTCTACCTGGCCATCGCCACCCTGAGCTTCCAGATGATTTTTTCGTGGACGATCAATTTTTTGGAATTTTTTAACCAGGGGCAGACCATCCCTATCAGCAGGGTGTATTGGTTTACCGGCAAACTGGGTAGAAATGACCACTACCTCTTCTGGTATTATGTGCTGCTTGTGGTGGTGGTCCTTTCGGGGTTCATGGTGCAAAACCTCCTTAGAACCCGCTATGGGCGTTGCCTGAGTGCCGTCAGGGACAACGACCGGGCCGCCGATGCCATGGGAATGCATCCCGGCCTAACCAAAGTATATGCATTCGGTCTGGCCGGTTTTTTTGCCGGTGTCGCCGGCGCCCTGCACGCATACGTCTACCGGGGTGTCGGTTTTGAATCCTTTACCCTGCATCACTCGATCACTTTGCTCGCCATGGCCATCGTCGGCGGTCTGGGGACACTCAGCGGATCTTTCTGGGGTCCGACCGCGATCATCGCCCTCGAACTCCAGGTGGAAACCCTTGCCGAGCATGCCGGCCAGATATTGCCATCAGACTGGAATCTTGCCACCGCTTTAAAACCGTTTTCTTTTGGCCTGGTGATCGTCCTGTTCTTAATGTTTGAACCGAGGGGGATCGCCAACTGGTGGCGCATCGCACGCTCTTATACCAAACTGTGGCCATTTCGGTATTGAGCCGCCGGAAACAGCCATTTTTTTATAAACCGCCGAAATCGCTAAGCCCGCAACGTTTATTTTTAAACAATATGATTTCTCTGCGTGCTCAGCGGTAAAATTCTTATTTGTGTTCTTAATTATAGAATTGTGTGCGTAGTTAACGAATCAACACCAACTAAAGAGGGGGAGTCATGAAAAACAGGAAAAGGATGACCGTTGTATTTTCGCTTACGCTTATTGTTCTCTTTGCGTTTACCGTTCAGGTTCAGGCAGAGACATACAAACTGGGCCTCTCCCTGGCCATTACCGGACCGACCTCTGACGCAGGCGACCCTTATTCGAAAGGCGTTGAAGACTATTTCAATTATGTCAACGACATGAAACTTCTGGGCGATGACAAAATCGAATGTACGATCCGGGACGACCAGTACAAGACCGATGTCACCAAACGAAATTTTGAAGATTTCCTGGATCAGGGAATTGTTTTTTACCTCAACTACTCCACCGGCAGCACCATGGCCCTGAAAAAAGATTTTGACGAAGAGAAGATGCCCACCATTCCGGCCTCTTTCCATGCCGGCAATCTGGTGGATTCCAGTTATATCTTTCTGCCCATTGCCTCCTATTCCGCTCAGGCCATTGGTCTGGCCGAATATATCGCCAACAACCATAAAAGCGGTGGGACACCCAAAGTGGCCATGTTCCTGCATCCATCCGCTTTCGGGCGTGGCCCCCTTGAAGATGTCGAGAAATCCGTAGCCGCCGGCCTGAAAATCGAAATCGTGGAAGTCGTAGAGCACGGCAAGGACCTGGACAACACCGCCATGCTTCAGCGCCTGAAGAGCAAAGGCGTCCAATACGTCATCAGCCAGACCATCCAGTCTCCGGTTGCCACCATGCTCAAAGATGCCAGCCGCCTGGGGCTTGTCGCCAAATCCTTTGGTGAGAAGGGTAAGATCACCTTCACCGGGTGTCACTATACCGGCGGCAACGACCTGGTGTCCCTGGCCGGACCGGCCTCGGAAAATTTCTACTGGACGACCTCCTACATCGTAACATCCGAGCCCGGCCCTGGAACGGATTTCCAGCTGGCCCTGGCCAAGAAATACGGGCGTGACGAGAAGACGGCAAACTCCCACAATTACATCAACGGGGCGATGGTGGCCCAGGTCGCTTCTGAATGCATGGTACGGGCCAAAGCCAAGGGCAAGAAAGTCACCAAAGAAAGCCTCTATGAAGAATTGCTGGCCATGAACGGCGACAATGCTTTAGATCTGGTTACCACGGTCGGACCGGTAACCTATTCCAAGACCGACAAGGCGGGTGTCGACACCCTGCAGCTTTACGCGGTGAAAAACGGTGAGTTTAAATCCGTTGGCAAGCCGTTTATTCCCGAATACACCGGTAAAATTAAATAAATAACTGTCGGCCGGCCCGGATAGCCGGGCCGGCCGACCTTTCTTACACCCCTTGTGCCGAATCGTTAAAGGCGCGGGGCTTGCTACACTCAAGCGATTAGGTGAAGGCCTACAGAATTCACCTGGAATTAGACAACTGCCTTATGGACAAACACGATTCGGCAAGGCTGCTCGAAGTCAACAACATCGAAGTGGTTTACAACGATATCATCCAGGTACTGCGCGGTGTCAGCCTGAATGTAACCCAAGGCGGTATCGTCGCCCTGCTGGGCACCAACGGCGCCGGCAAGACCACCACGCTGCGGGCCATCAGCGGCCTGCTCAAGCCGGAAAACGGCTTTATCCGTGATGGGCACATCCGGTTCGACGGAAGCGACATCACCAATGTCCTGGGAACACAGGTGGTCAAACTTGGCGCCGTAATGGTACCGGAAGGACGCCGGGTGTTCAAACATCTCACCGTTGCGGAAAATATACGCGTCGGATCCATTACCCGAAAAGACGGGTCCCAAAAAATTCGCGCGGACAATGACAAGATGTACGATCACTTCCCGCGGCTTTCCAAAATCACCAATCGGCTGGCCGGCTACTGCTCCGGCGGAGAGCAGCAGATGATCGCCATTGCCCGGGCTCTGATGGCAGCGCCTAAAATGCTCATGCTGGACGAACCTTCGCTGGGCCTGGCACCGCTGCTGGTAAAAGAGATCTTCGAAAACGTCGAAATCATCAACCGGGAGTTGGGCACCACCATCTTGGTGGTTGAGCAGAATGCCAAGATCGCCTTACAGGTGTCCGATTATGCCTATATCATGGAGTCAGGCAAGATCGTCCTGGAAGGCCCGTCAAAGGAGCTCAAGAACAACCCGGATGTCAAAGAGTTTTACATGGGCATCACCCAGGGCGGCGGACGAAAATCCTTCAAAGAAGTCAAGTCCTATAAGCGGCGCAAACGCTGGATGTAAGTGTTAATAGGTTCGGCGTTCAAGGTTCGGCGTTACGGTAGTAATACGTATTAAATGTCGAACCGTTGAACCCCGAACCCTGAACCTGTGAACCTGTGAACCCTCACCCTTGGAGAAAGGGCAAACCAATATGAAGTTCCTTGTTGCCTACAACGGTTCGACAGAGTCCAAAGCCGCCCTTGATCTGGCGATAAAGCATGCGTCGATTTTCAAGGCCAAAGTGTTTGTCATCACCAGCATGGAAGGCGGCCACAGCGAAAAACCAGAAGATATCGCCCGGGTAAACCAGGAACTGAAGCAGGTCCGGCAGCAGCTCGAGAGCGCAGGCGCCGAGCACGAAGTCCAGGAAATGGCCAGAGGCCTTTCTCCGGGTGAGGACATCGTTATCTTTGCCCAGGAGAACAGCATCGACCAGATTTTCGTGGGCATCGAAAAAAAATCAAGAACCCGGAAACTGCTGCTTGGCTCCACGGCGCAATACATCATTCTCAAAGCGACCTGTCCGGTGACGACCATCAAGTAGTTCGTACCCATTCACCCATCCGGCAAATGCAATTGATGCACATTAGATGGGGTGAGCTGCCTGAGGGTGGTTGTCATCTCATACCGGTGGACTGTTTTATTTACCCCAAGCCAATGAAAGTCTAATAACAGCACAAGGAGCATAAACCATGGGGCTTTACGATTTTTCCCTGTATGACCTGATCGATCGCAACGCCCGGTGTTTTCGGAACCGGCCTGCCTGGTTCGAAGCCGACACCGGCACGACGACGACCTTCGGGCAATTCAAGCTGCAGGTGGACCGGCTGGCCGCCGGTCTGCAGCAGGCCGGAATCAAAAACGGAGACCGCATCGGCGTCGTGGGAAAAAACAGCCTCGGTTTTTTTCAGATCTATGGTGCCGCTGCTGCTTTAGGAGCCATCGTTCTGCCCATTAACTGGCGCCTTTCCGCCGATGAGATGGCCTTTAACCTCAACGACTGCACGCCGGCTGTAATCTTTACCGATGAGAAATTTGGCGACATGGTGGCAGGCATTCGGAATCAGTTGCCCACGGTCAAGCATTTTTTTAGCCTGAACGATGCCGGCCCCTTCGATGCTTTCGATCAGTTGATGGTCGATGCGCCCCTCTCCACGGAACCGATCGAAGCCGACGCCGGCCTGGTTATCATCCACACGGCGGCTGTGGCGGGCCGGCCGCGGGGTGCGCTGGTGAGTCACGCCAATCTGCTGTGCGCCAGCCTGCATCTCAACTACTGCTTCGGTCTGTCGCCTACCGACGTTCACTTGAACCTGCTGCCCCTGTTTCACGTGGGCGGCCTGTTCATGGCCGTCAATGCCTTTCACGCCGGGGCCCTGAACGTCAATATGAGCAAATTTGACGCCACCGAGGCCGTTGGCCTGATCCAGGCGCATGGGGCTTCCGTGTTCTTCGATTTCTCACCGATTCTCGGATCCATTCTGGATGAGCAGGAAAAGACAGGGGCTGACATATCATCCCTGAGGGCCGTCATGGGACTTGAAGCACCGGAAACCATTGAGCGTTACCAGAAGCATACCGGGGGCTGTTTCTACAACATGTACGGCCAAACGGAAACCTCCTTGATCACCAGCATGGGCCGCTACGATGACCGGCCCGGCTCAGCCGGACGGCCTATTCCGTTGGGACTGGTGGAACTGGTGGATGATGCGGACCATCCGGTGCCCGCTGGACAGGTGGGCGAAATCACCCTCAAAGGCCCCATGGTATTCAAAGGCTACTGGAACCTGGACGCGGACAACGCACAGACCTTTCGTAAGGGACGGCATCACACCGGGGACCTGGGCCGCTTCGACGAAGACGGGTTCCTGTGGTATGCCGGCCGCAAGCCGGAAAAAGAGCTGATCAAGCCCGGCGGCGAAAATGTCTATCCGGCCGAGGTGGAAAAGGTGATCCTGGAGCATCCGGCGGTCGCACAGACCATGGTCTTAGGTGTACCGGATCCCAAGTGGAAGGAAGGCATCAAGGCGGTCTGCGTGTTGAAAGCCGGACAGGAGTTGGTTGCAAAAGAACTGATCGAATTCGTCGGTGGTCGCATCGCCCGCTACAAAAAGCCACAATATGTGCAGTTCGTGGAGTCACTCCCGGAAAAAAATGGCAGTATCGACCGGCAGGCGGTGAAGGAACTTTACGGGGGCGAGCAGACGCACGCCGATTAACCAGGAGGCCATGCATGAACATCCTGACCATTTTGGGAAGTCCGCGCAAAAAAGGCAACACGGCCGGCGCACTGGATATGGTGGAACAGGAACTGTCCGGCTGGCATCATGTGGAACGCCTCGCCATTACTTCCGTTAAAGTCAATGGATGTCTGGGATGCGAGGCGTGCCAGAAAGTGGCCGACCGGCCCGGATGCGTCCAAAAGGATGACGCGGTTGTCGTATTCGAACGCATGATGGCAGCCGATGCCGTGATTTTCAGCAGCCCACTTTACTTCTGGGGCTTTTCCGCTCAGATGAAAGCACTCATCGACCGTCACTTCTGTCTGGTCACGGGTTACGGTACCGTCAACCAGCGATCCCTGATCGCCGACAAGCCAGCCGCCCTGCTGGTCACCTGTGGCGGGCCGGTGAAAGGCAACGCCGATGTCATCCAGACCGTCTTCGACCGGGTGTGCAAGTATGGCCAAGCGCGAGCCGTAAACAAGACCGTCATCCCCTTCTGCACAACACCGGACGCCCTGGGCGAGGACGCCCGTGCCGCCGCCCGCAAGCTGGCCGGGGACATCAGCGGCGCACTCAGACAGTAGCCTTGCTCGATCACACGATGGTCGTGGCCGATGGAATAGGAAACAGCCTATATGGCGCGATAGGTTCCGTTTTCCTCAACGATTCGGCCCTCGCGAAGCAACAGGGCCAGGTTTTTACGGATCATCTGGGTTTCGAATATCTGTTGAAGCGTGCCGTCGGGCATCCGATTCCTGTAAAAGGGTGAATGCCTGACCATCGCTTCCAGGTTCATTTCTTTGCAGCACAAATCGAAAACCGCCGCCTTCTGTCGGTCAAAGGCCTTCAGGTAACAGTCGAAGGCCGCATCGGCATCCGATCGGGCGATCGGCAGTTTATGGGAGGCACAGATTTGACGGTAGGGCAGGTTGCGAAGCATCGACACACTTTCCCGAAACCGATGGATATCACCTTCCGGGTTGCCGTACCATGGCCCGAACCCAGTGAAGTCGATATCGATGGAAAACAACATTCCTGAATGCTCCTCCAGGAAACAATAATGATCATCCAGGTGACCCGGCGCATGAATTGCCTGGAGCTGAATGGATCCAAAATCCAGGATTTCACCGTCGTCAAATTGGTGGTCCGGCCGGCGCATGGGAAGGATGCCCAACCGACTCGAGGCCACCCACGTCCAGTATTGCGCCTCCTGCCGGCCCTCGACGAATCGCTGACCGAGCAGCCGCAGATCGCCCACGGACGCCGGGGTCTGGGCCGGCAATAACAGCTGCCGGTCACTCAGCACATGCCATGACAGAATATGGTCGGGATGGGAATGGCTGATGATCAGGGCGTCGATGCGCGTCCGGCGATCAATTTCAACGATTCGTTCGGCGCCGATGCCGGCATCGACCAGCACGGTCTGGTCCCCAATCATCAGGAACCCGTTGCAGTGGGGAAACCGGGCCTTTCCGGGGCCTTTCACCAGCCAGATGCCCCCGGCCACCGGTTGTAGAAAATGAATATCATCAAAGTGCTTCATCGAATTAAAACCCGAATCTAACAGTTTTGACCGGTTGATTGAAAACCTGTTGATACCCCATTTATAGCCAGTTGAAAAGGGCCGGCACCGATGCGAGGCCGGAAATGATTGTCGACTCGACAACCAGTCATGCGTGATGAATCAAGACGGGCAAGGTCATGCCTGGACTGAAAACACCATCGTGACATATCTTGCATGACCCACTCAACAGAAGACCCTTCCAGAAACCGATAGCGCATGGTAAGGGTTTCCGGTGTTTTTAACCCCCCGGGCATGATATAAAACCAGGACTAACAATTGTTTTCAACCGCTGAACCATCAGAAAGCGCTGGAAGGACAATCATGAATCCGATGTTATTCAAGAATGTGGCCATCGAGGCGGTGGCATGTGTACTGCCGACGACGATCATCACCTCTGCCGATATAGAATCACAACTTTCGGCCACCTTGGAACGCATCGGCATCAAGCCAGGGATCATCGAGGGGCTATCAGGCATCCGGGAGCGGCGGTTCTGGGACATTGACCAGCAGGCCAGCGACGTGGCCACCCTGGCTGCCGAACGAGTATTGCAGCAAACCGGCATCCGTCGCGAGGCCATCGGTTGCTTGATCAGCACGTCGGTCTCCAAAGACTATATCGAGCCATCCGTGGCCAGCCTGGTGCACGGCAATCTGGGACTTGCCGACCACTGCATCAACTATGACATAGGCAACGCCTGCCTGGGTTTTGTCAACGCCATGGCCAGTGTGGGCATGATGATCGACGCCGGTCTTGTCGACTATGGACTCATCGTAGATGGGGAGAATTCGCGGGAAGTGGTCGAGGCAACCATCGACCGACTGCGGCAACCGGATGCCAAGTCGGACGCCTTCAGGGACCAGTTCGCCACCCTCACTTTAGGCTCGGGGGCGGTAGCCATGATCCTGTGCCACAGGAGTATGTCTACAACCGGCCACGTGGTCAACGGGTCGGTGACCCGGGCGGCCACCCGCCACAGCCGTTTGTGCCTGGGGCAGCGCGACTATATGACCGCCGATGCCTCCAAGGTGCTGATTTTCGGCGTGGAACTGGCCAAAAAGACCTGGGACCTGGCCAGCAGCCGCTTGACCAACTGGAGCGACGCGCAAATCGATGCCTACATGCCCCACCAGGTAAGCCGGCGAAACATGGACGTGCTTAACAGTAAACTGGGCCTGACCCCGGAGAAACATCATCTGAACTTTCCCAACCTGGGCAACATCGGCCCTGCGGCCGTGCCCATCACCTTATACCAGGCCGCCGAATGCGGCCGCCTCCGAGCGGGCGACCACGTGGCACTCATGGGGATCGGCAGCGGCCTCAACTGCTCCATGATGAGTGTGACCTGGTAGGCTTGCCATCCCCTGCCGGTTGGAAGTGAACGAGCACCACGGGTTAACCCCTATCAGCTTGCCGGATGTGCGCCTTAACCGGCCGGATCCTTTTCTATCGACCCACGATAGGCTGTCCGGCGCAATCCATATTTTCGCATCTTATAGTGAATCAGCTGCCGCGAAACATTCAACCTCCTTGCAGCGGCTGACACATTGCCACCGGCGGCCCTCAGGGCGTCATCAATCATCTTCGCTTCCTGTTCCCGCCGTCGTTCCCGCAGGTCCTGCACACCGGCTCCGGGGGCTGCCACGCCAAGATCGGGGTTGCCGGCATTCTCGACCGGTGGATTTGCAGAACGAGCCAGCGGCACCACGTGCACCGGTGCACCTTCATCACGAACCTGATGCAGAAGCAGATGCGGCGGAAGGTGGGAAATGCGCAGGGTTGTGTCCGGCCCGATGGTGTTCATGGCCCCTTCAATGAGATGTTCGAGTTCACGAACGTTTCCCGGCCAGTGATAGGTTCGAAAAAACTGCATGACCGGTTCGCTGACGCCGCACACCTTTTTGCCAAGGACCAGATTATTTTTGTAGATGAAATGGCGGGTCAGCGTTCCGATGCCCTCAGGCTGTTCGCGTAAAGGGGGAATGGCAATGTAGACCACGGCCAGGCGATAAAACAGGTCCATGCGCAACTGCCGTTGCCGAATGGCCTTGTGGGCGGGTATGTTGACGGAGCTAATGATTTTCAAGGCGACGGGCACTTCACCTGAAGCCCCGACACGCCGGATTTTTTTCTCCTGGAGCACCCGCAGCAGTTTGGACTGGAGAGCAATGGGCATCGAATTGATCTCATCCAGAAAAAGAGAGCCGCCGTTGGCCTGTTCGAACAGCCCCATTTTGTCCACGGCGCCGGTGAACGCCCCCTTTACCGTTCCGAATAGCAGACCCTCTAAAAGCGTGTCCGGAATCGCAGCGCAATTGATGCCCACAAAAGGGTTGTCCCTGCGGGAGCTGTAGTTGTGAATGCTCTGGGCAAACATCTCTTTGCCCGATCCGGTTTCAGCGAAAAGCATCACCGGTGAATGGCTCTCTGCAGCCAGACGGGCCATGGTCAGAGCGTGGAGAATACTTTTGTCCACGCCCATGATATCGGAAAACTGGTATCGGGTGCCATTGGCCAATTCAGGGGGGGTGTTCGGCGACAGGGTGGAATAACCGGACATGACCTTTTCCAGTAAATTGTAGTTTTTTACAAAACAGATAGCGCCCGCCAACGTTCCGTTGAGGTGCAGCGGGAAGACACTGTGGATCGTATTGGCCAGTTTACCGTTGCAGGTCCGGTAAAAAAACAGCCTGCCGATAATGGGTGTGTCGGCGTCCAGGCACCTGAATATCATGCTTTCATGCCAGTCTAACCGATAGATGTCCGCAACTCGCTTGCCGATGACATTTACCGGTCGCAGATCGTCAATTCCCGCCTGGGTTTCGTTGTAAAACAGGATGCGGCCGCCGGTGTCGGTGATGATGATGCCCTCATCAAAGGCATTGAACACCGGCATAAAATCGAGGTTGTCAAAATCGGGCAAAATAGGTCGATTCGAGGATTGATCAGACAACGTCAGTCTCCATGGCTGGTTGTTTAAGGTTCGCTTTCGATATCAGTTGATTATATGTAAAAAAAACAGTCAATGAAAACATTTTTCCCTTTAATGTGTAAAGTATTTTGTCGGTTTTCATGTTCAAGCGGTCATTTATCCGACGAAAAAACCTCCCCATTCTCTGACACACGTCTGTTCAGCGACTAAAAAAAATAATTTTTTCAGTACGTTTTGCATACCTTTGCCCGTCTGATATGAAAACCTGGGGTGTCGGTTATCATTTTAGCAAATCTACTCCGCCATGGCATGCAATCTGCTCTATACGCATCTTATTTTCGTAGGGTTGGGAAGCCTTTCCGACGACAGCACCGCAATAGCCCATCCACGTGTCGCCATTAACCGCAACAAGGAGGATCGATCATGTATGACCGCATGCAAACGTTCGCCACGAAACAGATGACCCGGATTCACGATGCATCCATGGCGCTGCTGTCAAGCGTCGGTGTGGCCTTCAATGAACCCGAAGCATTGGAGATCTTCGCATCCAATGGGTTCAAGGTGGATGGAAAAACGGTTTTCATGACCGAGGCCCAGATACAAAAAGCGCTCGAGACCGCCCCTTCACGGTTCACGGTGACTGCACGGAATCCGGAAAAAAGCGTTGCCGTGGGAGAGGACGATTTCGTTTTTGCACCCGGCTACGGTGCGCCCTTCATCGCCCTGCCGGACGGCAGTCAGCGGGAAGCCACCATGGCGGACTATGACAATTTCTGCAAACTGATCCAGACATCCAAAACGATCAACATGAACGGGTTCATGATGGTGGAGCCGGGCGATGTGGCGCCTGAAACCGGCCATCTGGACATGATCTTCTCCAGCATTGTTTTGTGCGATAAACCCTTTATGGGAAGTCCGGTATCCAGACAGGGCGCCCGGGACTGCATTGAAATGGCCTCCATCATATGGGGTGGCAAGGACAGGCTTCTCGCCGCGGGACCGGTTTCGATGTCCCTGATCAATTCACTGTCTCCGCTTCAGTTTTCCGACGAGATGGCCGGTTCCCTGATTGAACTGGCCCGGGCCAACCAGGCCTGCGTGATCGCCTCGCTGATCATGGCGGGTTCATCCGGGCCGGTGACCCTCTCCGGCGTATTGGCCTTGCAGAATGCCGAAATCCTGGCGGGAATCACCCTGGCGCAATTGGTCAATCCCGGTGCACCGGTGGTCTATGGCTCCACCTCCTCGGCCATGGATATGCGCACCGGCGGATTGGCCATCGGCTGCCCGGAACTGTCCATGGTGGTTTCGGCCACTGCCCAGATGGCTCGATTTTACAAGCTCCCCAGCCGCAGCGGGGGCGGTTTGACCGATGCCCATTTCCCGGATGGCCAGGCCGCGGGAGAATCCGCCCTGGCCCTTTCCACCGCTGCCCGCAGCGGCATCAACTTCATTCTCCATTCGGCCGGCATCCTGGGCTCTTATATCGCCATGAGTTTTGAAAAATTTCTCATGGACGAAGAGATGTGCGGCATCATCCGCAAGCTGATCAAGCCCATCGACGTTTCCGATGAAGCCATCGATGTTGAGATGATTAAAAACGTGGGCATCGGCGGTCAGTACCTGACCCAGCCCAAAACATTCAAGCTGTGCCGCACGGAATTCTACATGACCAACTTTTTTAACCGGCAGAATTATGCCGGCTGGCGGGCTGCCGGTTCCAGGCGTATTGACCAGGTCGCCACCGAGAGCCTGAGCCACCGTTTAGCCGCTTACGAAAAACCCCCCATCGATCCGGATGTGGAAACCGCATTGTCTGCTTACGTTGCCGGACGCAAGAATAAATCTTGACGGTCGGCACCAGTTGACCTATGGGTCGGCCTTGATATAGAGCTTCAATTCCATCAATTGATATATTATAAAACGACCAAGATACAGCACAAGCATCGCTAATATCCTATCACCCACATTCAGGAGGATCATTCATGGCAACCCAGGACATTTTCAACGCAGTACTGGCATTTGACGAGGAGACGGTAAAGGCCAAGACCCAGGCGGAACTGGACGGCGGCACGGACATCGGCGCCATCTTGAACGACGGGCTGATCAGCGCCATGGACGAGGTCGGCGAGCGCTTTACCGCCGGCGAGCTCTTCGTGCCCGAGATGCTCATGGCCGCCCAGGCCATGAAGGCGGGCCTGAAGATCTTAAAGCCCCACCTTTCCGCCGGCCAGAACCAGAGCAAGGGCATTGTTGTCATCGGCACGGTCAAGGGCGACCTGCACGACATCGGCAAGAACCTGGTCTCGATGATGATGGAAGGGGCCGGCTTCGAGGTGGTCGACCTGGGGGTGGACGTGGACAGCGAGAAGTTCGTCAAGACCGCCGCGGAGAAGAATGCCAACGTCATTGCCCTGTCGGCGCTGTTGACCACGACCATGCCGTCCATGGAGAGCACGGTCAAGGCGGTGAAAGAGGCCGGCATGGCCACCCGTACGATCATTGGCGGTGCACCGGTGACCCAGGCCTTTGCCGACCAGATCGGCGCCGACGGCTACAGCGCCGACGCGCCGGGGGCGGTCAAGCTGGTGAAACAGCTGGTGGCGTAACTGCAGGCTGAAAGTTGAAGGCTGTAGGTGTTTAGGCGGTAGGAGCGGCTTCCAGCCGCGATCGATTCGACCCAGCGCAACATAGCTGATAAGCTGTTAAGCCAATAAGCTGATCAGGCAAAAAGCTGAACCCCGAACCCCGAACCCCGAACCCGAACCCTGAACCCTGAACCCTGAACCCTGAACCCGGAGCAACCCATGATCATCATCGGAGAACTGATCAACGCCAGCAGAAAGGCGATCAAGGCGGCCATCGAGGCCCAGGACGCGGCGGCCATCCAGAAAGTGGCCCGTGACCAGGCCGAGGCCGGTGCGGATTACATCGACGTCAACGCGGGCATCTTCGTGGGCAAGGAGCCCGAGTACCTCAAATGGCTGGTGCAGACCGTGCAGCAGGCCACCGACAAGCCCTGCGCCATCGACAGCCCGGACCCGTCGGCCATCGAGGCGGCCCTTTCCGCCCACCAGGGAACGCCCATGATCAACTCGATCAGCCTGGAGAAGGAGCGCTATGACAAACTCATGCCGATCATCGCCGGCACGCAGATGAAGATCATCGCCCTGTGCATGAGCGATGCGGGCATGCCCCAGACCGTGGACGACCGCATGAAGATCGCCGACCAACTGGTGGGCGGGCTGGTCAAAAACAACATCCCGGTGGAAAACATCTTCGTCGACCCGCTGGTTCAGCCGTTGTCGGTGGACAAGACCTTCGGGGTGGAGTTCATCGACACCATCGAACGGATCGTGAGCACTTATCCGGGCATCCACACGGCCTGCGGGCTGAGCAACATTTCCTATGGGCTGCCGGCGCGCCAGTTCATGAACCGGACCTTCATGACCATGGCCATCGCCAAGGGCCTGGACGGGGCGATCATCAACCCGCTGGACGGGCGCATGATGGCCACGATCATCGCCGCCGAGGCCCTGGCCGGCCGGGACAACTTCTGCATGAACTACCTCAAGGCCTTTCGGGCCGGTAAGTTCGAGGGGTAATTGAACCTAAAAAAAGGCCCGAACCATCTGGAACTGGGGTTCCGGGCCTTCTTTTTTTAGGCTTCACGCCTGCGCTTCTCCGTCCCCTTTCGCCGCTTTTAAAATCCGCGTTCAAATTGTCACCAAATATGATAATATACCGTGTTGATTAATCATCTTTACCCGACACAACCCTTTCATTGAGAGGAAAAATGATCGATGAGCACCGATCCCAATAAGGTTATCTATTCCATGATGCGCGTCAGTAAGTTCTACAACAAAAAGCCGGTTATCAAGGATATCTCCTTGAGTTACTTCTATGGCGCCAAAATTGGTGTGCTGGGCCTGAATGGCTCCGGAAAAAGCACATTGTTGAAAATTATGGCCGGCGTGGACAAGGACTTCAACGGTGAAACCATCCTTTCCAAGGGTTACACCATGGGCTATTTGGAGCAGGAACCGCTGGTAGACGAAACCAAGACCGTTCGGGAAATCGTCCAACAGGGCGTTCAGGAGACCGTTGACCTGGTGGAAGAGTTCAACCGGATCAATGAACGCTTTGCCGAACCCATGTCCGATGATGAAATGGACAAACTGATCCAGCGCCAGGGTGAAGTTCAGGAAAAGCTCGACGCCATGGACGCCTGGGATCTGGACGCCAGGCTGGAGATGGCCATGGACGCCCTGCGATGCCCGCCCGGAGACACCCCGGTAGACGTCATCTCCGGCGGTGAACGGCGACGGGTCGCCCTGTGCCGCCTGCTGCTCAAAAAGCCCGACATCCTGCTGCTGGACGAACCCACCAACCACCTGGATGCCGAATCGGTGGCATGGCTGGAGCAGCATTTGCAGAAGTACGCCGGCACCATCATCGCCGTCACCCATGACCGCTATTTCCTCGACAACGTGGCCGGCTGGATTCTGGAACTGGATCGGGGCCAGGGTATTCCCTGGAAGGGCAACTACAGCTCATGGCTGGAGCAAAAACAGAATCGACTGGCCAACGAAGAGAAATCCGAAAGCGATCGCCAGAAAACATTGAAGCGGGAACTGGAGTGGATCCGTATGGCACCCAAGGGCCGCCGGGCCAAATCCAAGGCACGCATCACCTCATACGAAAAATTGATGGATCAGGAGAACGAGCAACTGGCCAAGAATCTGGAAATCTATATCCCCCCCGGCCCCCGGCTTGGAAACCTGGTCATCCAGGCCAAGGGGGTGACCAAAGCCTACGGCGACAAACTGCTGGTTGAGAACATGGAATTTTCCCTTCCTCCCGGCGGCATCGTCGGCGTCATCGGACCCAACGGAGCCGGAAAGACCACGCTGTTTCGCATGATTACCGGTCAGGATCAGCCTGATAGCGGATCGGTTGATATCGGCGAGACGGCGAGCCTGGCCTATGTGGACCAAAGCCGCGATGTGCTGGACCCGGAAAAAAATATCTGGGAAATGGTTTCCGGCGGCCAGGATACCATCGAACTGGGCGATCGCCAGGTCAACTCCCGGGCTTACGTGGCCCGGTTCAACTTTTCCGGGTCCGACCAGCAAAAAAAGGTGGGTGTGCTTTCCGGTGGCGAGCGAAACCGGGTGCATTTGGCCCGTATGCTAAAAACAGGAGCCAATGTGCTGCTGCTGGATGAGCCCACCAATGACCTGGATGTCAACACCATGCGGGCCCTGGAAGAGGCCCTGGAAAACTTCGGCGGATGCGCCGTGGTCATCAGCCACGACCGCTGGTTTTTGGACCGCATCGCCACTCACATACTGGCCTTCGAGGGCAACAGCCAGGTGGTCTGGTGCGAGGGCAACTACTCCGACTACGAAACAGACCGTAAAAAACGCCTGGGCAGTGCTGCCGATCAGCCCCACCGAATCAAATATCGGCAGCTGACAAGATAGTCAGTCAACCGGCATCCAAACACCAGAAAAACGGATGGGTTCGCATGGAAAAAATCAGGACGCTATTTACCCGGTTCGTCGAATTTTTCACCATCGCCATCTGGAAGGCCCGCCGCAATGAGCAATCGGCCATCCAGTGGCTGCTGATCCGGCTGGTACGAACGGGGATTCTTTCCGTTCGAGGCTTTTTACGGCATCATGGCACCTTGCGGGCCTCGGCATTGACCTTTTTTACGCTGCTTTCACTGGTGCCGGTGGCCGCCATGGCTTTCGGCATCGCCAAGGGGTTTGGATTCGAGCGACGACTCCAGCAGGATCTGCTCGAGCAGTTCTCCGCACAGCAGGAGGTAGTCGAGCAGGTCATCGGATTCGCCCAGAATATGCTCAACAACACCAAAGGCGGAATGATTGCCGGTATCGGTGTCGTGGTCCTTTTCTGGGCAGTCATCAAGGTGCTCGGCAATATCGAAAGTTCCTTCAATCACATCTGGGGGGTTCGCTCACGCAGTTTTATTCGCAAACTGAGCGACTACCTGACCATCATGCTGGTCTGCCCAATACTGGTGATCATGTCCGGCAGCGTCACGGTATTCATCACTTCCCAGGTGTCGGCCATTTCCGGCCGGTTCGAACTGCTGCAAATGGCGGGTCCAGCCATTTATGTGGGCCTTAAAATCCTGCCGTACACCCTTATCTGGATACTTTTCACCCTGACGTATATAATCATGCCCAACACCCGGGTGCGTTTCGACGGCGCCCTGCTGGCCGGTGTCATCGCCGGCTCCGCTTATCAGGTACTCCAGGCTGCCTACATTCACTTTCAAATCATGGTGGCCAAGTACAACGCCATCTACGGCAGCTTCGCCGCCCTTCCCCTGTTCCTGCTGTGGCTGCAGGTCAGCTGGTTTATCGTTCTTATCGGAGCGGAAATTTCTCATGCCTATCAGAACTCAGACCATATGGATGAAATGGCCGGGGGAGTGGAAATAAGCATCTCCCGGGCCAGGCTTCTGGCCCTGACGATTTGCCGCCATGTGGTAAGATTATTTCACCAGGGCCTGCCGGCTCAGACGACCGCGCAGATTGCCGATCACCTGGCGCTGCCACCGGCACTGGTGGACAATCTGTCCGATCTTCTGGTAAAAGGAAACATCCTGGTGCGAATCGACAGCCATTCAGACGATGGGCATGCGCTTCAGCCGGCCAGAGATATCGGCAGCCTGACGGTCAACAGCGTCGTGGCCGCGCTCGAGGATGTAGGTAATAACGACGGTCTGCTGCCCCATCCGCAGGATGCGGAGACGCTGTCCGAAACCCTGACGGCATTGCGGTCGGAACTGGATCGATCGGCATCCAACCGACTGCTTAAGGATGTCTGAAATACAACTGGAGCCACCGGAGGTCATCGATCATGGAAAACGTCAACGACATTACCCGGATCATCGCCCTAAGCATGGGCGCCGCCTGGGCCGCCGGCATCAACCTTTATGCGGCCATTGCCACCTTGGGCATTTTAAGCGTGACCGGCAACATGACCCTGCCGCCGGATCTGCAGGTGCTGGCCAACCCGTTGGTCATCGGTGCCGCCTGTCTGATGTTTGCCGTGGAGTTTATCGCCGACAAGATGCCCGGCGTGGACACTGGCTGGGACACGGTTCACACCTTTATCCGGATTCCGGCTGGTGCGCTGTTGGCCGCCGGCGCCGTGGGCGAGTTGAATCCCGCGGTGAGCCTGGCAGCGGCCCTTTTAGGCGGGACCCTGGCCGCCGGCACCCACGGCATGAAAGCCGGCTCACGGCTGCTCATCAACACCTCACCCGAGCCATTCACCAACTGGAGCGCCTCCATCGTAGAAGACATCATGGTGATCGGCGGCATCTGGGCGGCAGTGAACCACCCCTGGGTGTTCCTCGTCCTGCTGGCCATATTCATCCTGCTGACGATCTGGCTATTGCCCAAAGTGTGGCGGGGCATAAAATTGCTGGCGGTAAAGATCAAGCATCTGTTCACACCACGGCAGGCAGCACCGCCTTTGAGTTGAACTAAGGTTCAAAACCATTGCCGAAAACGAGTAAATATCGATAATGGTATTCGCCCTTGTTTGAGATTTGGATATTGGAATTTATTTGGGATTTGGTGCTTGTATTTGGTTTTTTAAGATCTGGTGCTAACAATTTATTATTTCAAGTTTTCATGGGTTGGGTATAAAAGAATGGCTCTTTTCATCACGCTTTTCTTAACATCCTTCATCGTGGCCCTTTCCGGGGCCATAATGCCCGGACCACTGTTGACCGTCACCATCAGTGAAAGTTCCCGACGCGGGCTGATGACCGGTCCACTGCTCATTGCCGGTCACGCGCTGCTGGAACTGGCACTGGTGCTGGCCCTGCTTTTGGGCCTGGCCCCGCTGCTGAAAATGGAACCGGTATTTATCTTCATCGCCCTGGCCGGTTCAGCAGTTTTGCTTTGGATGGGCATCGGCATGCTTAAATCGTTGCCGAGGATAACCCTGGTCACCGATGGCAGCAGCACCGGAAAAAGAAACCTGATCCTGTCCGGCATCATCATGAGCCTGGTCAACCCTTACTGGAGCATCTGGTGGGCGACTATCGGCCTGGGCTACATTCTTCACAGCATGAACGCCGGCACCATGGGCGTTGTGGCCTTTTTCACCGGCCACATCCTGGGAGACCTGTTCTGGTATGCAGCCGTTTCCACCGCCATCTGGAAAGGCCGGAAACTGCTGTCCGACCGGGGCTACCGAATCTTGATCGGCACCTGTGCCGTCTGTCTCATCGTTTTCTCCTGCCTGTTCGCCTGGTCCGGTATGCAAAAACTCATCGCTTAACGGATCGACGACGCATTCACTCCACGGCCGCGGCATTTATTCCTAAGGTTTATGCGCATCTCAACCGAATACGCTATCAGGCGGATGGAGACGGCCCTGCCAGAACTAAATCGATCTTATTGTACTTTATGTAAAAAATATAAATATTATTAATTAATTTATATGAATATATATGAACATTGTGTTTGGTGTTGACATATTTGTACTGGTAAATGTACAATTTTACCAATCGGCTCACCAACGGCTCCACCATCAACGGTCAGCCGGTGTCCCTTGATTCATGGTATTCGCTGACTTATTTTTGACGGTTTTAGGACCGTTTTGATCGACAGCAGTCATCATGGAAAATTCATTCAACTACAAATGGGTGGTCATCCTTTTCTTTGGGGTCGTAGGGATCATCTTCACGGTATCGGTATTTTATCTGGCCGCCGGCAACGTGGCGCCGGACACTTTTTTTGGTCGAAAGATGACCTTGCCTAAATCCATGACCACCAGTTCCGGGCTTTCCGTTGACAGACATATCCTTGAACTGGACCAGGGCAAAACGATCGGCAACCGCATCGTCTTTTTCAAAGGCCGCCAGGGCGACCGGATCGTCTTCGACGTAATCATACCGGAACTGGACCGGCAGTACCCCTATTCCTTTAAAGTGGACCTTTCGGATGCAAAAAACGGGTTTGAGGTGGCCGGCATCTGGTTTCAGCTGATTTCTCTTCGCCCCAATTTTGTCAGTGTAAAGGTGCTGCAATAGATTACATTGCTCATCGACACCACTGATATACCCATACGATTGGGTTAGCCAACCTTATACCGCCCGAATCCACCGTTCTCGCCGGAAACCCCGAGGCTTCCCAGTTGTTCGTGGGCCGAAAGGATCAACTGTTCGGTGGTCTCCCAGTCGATGCAGGCGTCGGTAATGGAAACCCCGTATTGCATGGTTTCCAGGTTGCCGGTGTTTTTTTGATTCCCCGATTTCAGGTTACTCTCCAGCATCATGCCGATGATGCTGCTGGTTTCCGTCGATGCGCTGGTTGACCACATCCTGCCACACCGACCCTTGAAGGGCGTAATTTTTCCTGGAATTGTCGTGGGAGCAATCCACCATGATGGCCTTGGTCAGGCCTTTGGCCGCCAGCATGGCCCTGGCCTCCTCGATGCTGACGGTATCGTAATTGGGCCTGGACCCGCCGCGCAGCACCATGTGAGCATGGGGGTTACCGGTGGTCGTGACGATACAGGTCTGGCCGTCCGGATCGATACCCAAGAAATGCTGGGGAGAAGCGGCGGCAATCATGGCGTTGATGGCGGTGGACAAGTCACCGTCCGTGCAGTTTTTGAAACCCACGGGCATGGAGAGACCACTGGCCATTTCACGGTGGGTCTGGGATTCGGTGGTCCGCGCGCCGACTGCGGCCCAGCATACCATCCCGGCAATGTACTGGGGGACGATGGGGTCCAGCATCTCTGTGGCGGTAGGCATACCCATTTCAGTAACCCTGACCAGCAGACTGCGGGCTTTCTGAAGGCCGGTATTGATGTCGTAACTGCCGTTGAGCCAGGGATCGTTGATCAGTCCTTTCCAGCCCACATTGGTGCGGGGCTTTTCAAAGTATACCCGCATCACCAGCAGCATGGTGTCCGCAACTGTCTCGCTGAGCCCTTTGAGCCGCCGGGCATAGTCCAGGGCCGCCGCCTCGTCGTGGATGGAGCAGGGGCCGGTGATTACCAGAAGCCGGGAATCCGTTCCATCCAGGATATTCGATATGGCCCGACGTCCCTCCACCACCGTTCGGTGAGAAGCTTCATTTAGCGGGAGCTGATCTTTCAACTGGGCCGGCGAAATAAGCGGATCAAATTTTTCCACGCGAATATCATAGGTCTTTTCCATGCCGGGTTTCCTTTCCTGTCTTTTTTTTGCGGTGCCTTATGACAAAAAAAGCCGCAGGCGGTTTCGCCTGCAGCTCTTGCTTCTTCCTTGCTATCGGGGGTCAGCAGGCCACGGGCGCACCTCGGCTGAAATAAAAATAAAAGCCAAAATAAGTTGGGCTGCTAACTGCTGTCTTGTGCATGACCAAGCCGCCTTTCAAATCAGATAATAGTCGTCTAACACAGGGCCCCCGAAGATGCAAACCCAAAAAAAGGCCGCCAGGATTGGCGGCCTTTTGGATGGTTGTCGGTTAACCCGGCGATCTCACCAACGGGTTAGTCGCACAGTTCGAAAAGAGCGGCTGCGCCCATTCCGCCACCGATGCACATGGACTCCACACCATACTTCACACCCTTGCGCCGCATGTTGGCCAACAGGGTAGCGCACAGCTTGGCACCGGTGCAGCCCAGGGGGTGGCCCAGGGCGATGGCACCGCCGTTGATGTTGATTTGGTCCATGCTGTCAGCCAGGCCCAGTTCACGGATACTGTAGAGGGCCTGGGAGGCAAAGGCTTCGTTGATTTCCCACAGACCGATGTCGCTGGTTTTCACTCCAGCAAGGTCCAACAGCTTGGGAATGGCGTAGCGGGGCCCCACTCCCATTTCATCCGGCTCGCAGCCGACGGTGGTATACATCTTCAGCTTGGCGATAGGTTTCAGGCCATATTTTTTAACCGCCTCACCGCTGGCAACAATGGTAGCCGCCGCACCGTCCGTGGTCTGGGACGAATTGCCGGCGGTGACCGACCCGTTAACCGCAAATACGGCGCGCAGCTTGGCCAGGCCTTCTTTGGTGGTGGTATCGCGAACACCATCGTCGAAATCCTGAATGAAGGTCTCCTTCTTATAGGTGCCGTTTTCCTGAAGCACATACTTGGCGGCCGGGGTGGGCACGATCTCGGTATACAGCCCTTCCTTCTGCGCCTTGACAGCCTTCATCTGGGAATCGTAGGCAAAGGCGTCCTGGTCTTCACGGCTCACGCCGTAGCGGTTGGCCACATTTTCCGCCGTGATACCCATGGACGCATACAGGTTTGCATGGGCTTTGGCATGTTCGGGGTGAGGGCGGGGCAGGTTGCCGCCCATGGGTACGTAGGTCATGGATTCGACGCCGCCGCCCATGGTAACCTCTGACCAGCCGGCCATGACCCGCAGCGAAGACAGGGCGATGGCTTCCAGTCCCGAAGAGCAGAAACGGTTGACGGTTGCGCCGGATACGGTGATTGGAAAACCGGCAATCTGGGTGGCCAGCCGGCCAATGTTCAGACCCTGCTCGGCCTCGGGAAAAGAGCAGCCGATCATGACATCGTCGATGTCCTTGGGATCGAGCTTGCCGGTTTTTTCAACCGCCGCCTTCATGATGAAGGCGAGCAGGTCATCCGGCCGGGTATCTTTCAAGGCCCCTTTGCCCCTCCGGCAGCCGGGGGTCCTGACGGACGATACGATATATGCATCTCTCATGGAATATTCCTCCTTCTTAATAGGCAATCGGTTCGATTAGTTTCTTAAGGGTTTGCCCGTCGTCAGCATGTGCTCGACACGGGCCACGGTTTTTTCCTGTTTCCAGAAATCGACGAAAGCCTCTCTCTCTAGATTGAGGATGATCTCCTCGTCAACGGCACTGTTGGTGCGAACGTCGCCGCCGCTGATTACATAGGCGATCCGTTTGGCCAGGAACGCATCGTATTCGCTGACGAATTTGGCCGACTGCATATTGAACAGCTCGGCATCGATCATGCCTTGCGCCGCTGCACCAAGCACCTGGATGGGCCGTTTGACCGGCGGTGCGTACCCTTCGTCGACCATCTTGAGGACCTCTTTCTTGGCTTCACCGATGAGGTAGTCCCGATTGAACACAATCCGGTCCGTGGGGCCGAGAAAGCCGTTGGCCCGCGCTTCGGCGGCAGACATAGAGACCTTGGCCATGGCGATGGCCATGAAGGTGGGGATAAAGAATTTGGCCAGATCTACGTCCGTGACCGGTCCGGGGATCGTGCTGGTCATCTTCTTCCACAGGTTCAGACACCCACCGCCGCCGGGCAGCAAGCCTACGCCGATCTCGACCAGGCCCATGTAGAGTTCACTGTGGGCGACAATCTTATCCGCAGCCCCCAGACACACTTCGCAACCCCCGCCCAATGTCAGTCCGTAAGGCGCCGCCACCACCGGGAAACTGGCATAACGAACCTTCTGCATACCGGTCTGGCCTTTTTTCAGAAACGCGTCAATTTCGGCGTACTTGCCCTCCTTGGCCAACCCGGCCATGAAGGCCAGGTCACCGCCGGCGGAAAATGCACCAGGCATTCCGCCCGCCTGATTGCCGATCACCAGACCGGCACCGTTGGCGTCCACATAGTCCAGGCCTTCGGCCATGAAATCGACGATCTCACCATTGATGGCGTTCATCTTGGTGTGGAATTCCAGGCAGTAGACATCATCGCCGATGTCCACCAAAGAGGCGGATTTGGAGGTCTTTACGATCTTATTGTCGGCTTTGAGGCCGGCCAGGGAGATGATGTTTTGACTGGTTTTCACCGGCTGGTAGCTGTCGGTGGTAAAATCGTAAAAATAGGGTTTGCCGTTTTCCAGCCTGTAAAAGCTGTCATTTCCGGCCGCCAGCATGGATTTGACAGATTCGGGAACGGTGAGGCCGTCGGCTTCCATTTTGGCGACGGAGGCCTTCACGCCAATGGCATCCCAGGTTTCAAAGGGGCCCATCTCAAAGTTGAAGCCCCAGCGCATAGCGTTGTCGATCTCAACGATCGTGTCGGAGATTTCCGGAATCCGGTTGGCCGCATAGATCAAGTTGGAGGCAATGGCCTTCCAGACAAACCGGGCGCCCTTATCCTCACCGAAAACGACCGCTTTCATCTTTTCCGGCAGGGATTTGGCAGCCTTGGCGGCAGCCAGGCAGGGCAGTTCCACCTTGCCATATTCGGCATGCGCCAAGGTGTTTGGATCGATAACCATTCGAATTTTTTTCCATTCGGGAGTCAAGTCGGTCTTGTAAAAGCCGGCTTTGGTCTTTTTCCCCAGCATCTTGCCCTCGATCATCTTACCCACGAAATCGGGCATCACAAAATCATCCCGGGCCTCATCGTCAGGCACCAGATCGTAGGTGTTCTTGGCCACGTGGAAAAGGGTGTCCAGGCCCACCAGATCGGCAGTTTTGAACATGGCGGTTTTCGGACGACCCATGGCCGGTCCGAAAAGGGCATCGACCTCGGGGATGGTCATGCCGTCTTCAAGCATCAGCTGCATGGTTTTTACCATGCCCTGGACGCCGATGCGGTTCCCTACAAAATTGGGGGTGTCTTTGGCCCAGACAATCCCCTTTCCCATGACCCGCTCTCCATAGTCGGCCATGAACACGAGCACATCGGGAAGGGTCTCCACGCCGGGAATGATTTCCAGCAGTTTCATATAGCGGACCGGGTTGAAAAAGTGAGTGCCGAGGAAATGTTGCTTGAATTCGTCGCTCAACCCCTCGCTCATGCTTTTCAGTGGAATACCAGAGGTGTTGGAGGAGATGATGGAACCTGGTTTTCTCACCGGCTCGATCCGTTTGAACAGATCCTTTTTGACCTTCAGGTTCTCGACCACCACTTCCACGATCCAGTCGCAATCCGCCAGTTTGTCAAAATCGTCCTCCAGATTACCGATGCTGATCAGATCGGCATCCTTGGGCTGCATGAGCAGCGCCGGCCGGGACATGAGGACGGAATCGAACCCTGCCTTGGCAATTTTATTTCTGGCCGCCGGATTGGTCTTTTCCTCTTCCTTTAGGTCGAACGGAACGATGTCCAGCAGCAGCGTCTTCACACCGGCGCTGGCTAGAAGCGCGGCAATGCCGCCGCCCATCACGCCACTTCCGATGACCGCTGCCTTCCTGATTTTCCTGGTCATGATATCCTCCTGCAGATTTGAGTTGCCCTTAAGTCATTATACCGCGTGTAAACCATATGTCGCCCGCGCGAAATAAATTTCAGCGCGGCACCAATCGGTTGGGGGTGGTCTCCGGCACCGCCTGAGACCGGTATTGCCATAAAATGGCCGGTGCCGGAAACGACCGGGATTTCGCTCTTCCCTGCCCGGGTCTAACAAGATCCCGGACACAATGCTGGATTCTGGATACAGTTATGGACTTTTTGTTAAACCAAGGCCTCGATGAATCCGGACAAGGATGAGCGAAAATGAAACCGTTTCTGAATGAATGCTCATTCATTTATCAAAGGAGGAAACACCCTGTCAAGTCCAAAACGTTTTGAATACCATCTTTCGCCAATGAGGCTTAAAATTTCATATTAATACAATTGTATATAAGGTTTTCAAACGATGACGAGCCCCGGGTCTGCAACAGGGATGGCCCCCTCACCAGCCAAATGAATTAATATTCAGTCATGGAATCGGCTTGCCGTCGGCAAAGGCCGGCTCGTGCAGCGGCAATAGAATATCGGCCATTTTCTTGACCTTGATGAGGATGTCGTAGGCGTCGTATGCGTTCACATGCGTGCCGGGAGGTATCACGTCCATTTCCATGGCCAGGACCTGCTTCGGTGGGAAGAAATTGTCGTTAATCACGCAAAATCCGGTAATGGCCGCTATGCCGCCGGCCGTCTCAACCAGCACGGTCAGGCCACCTTCTGTGTGGGCCGGCGTGTGCATGACCCGAACGCCATCGGCAATCTCCCCGTCAGCCTCCACGAGTCGAATCTGACCGTTTTCCTCCACCTCCTCGATGTAGTCCTCCACGTACCTGAAATCGAGGGGATGGGGGTCATGGATGCGCGCTAATTCTTTCGGGTGGACGAAGATCTTCGCATTGGTGCATTTGTAGTCGTTTTCGCAATGGTCGTTATGAAGGTGGGTGTGAATCACCATATCGATGCCCTCCGGCGTCAGACCATGCAAGGCCAATCCCTCTTCGAACGTATAGATCCGCCCACCGATGTCCCTGATTCGGTCGTCAGACTGCAAAGGGTGCATCTCGCCGGTATCCACGAGAATGGTTCTGTCCCCACCCTCCAGGTACCAACAATAGATAGGAATGGTATATGGTTTGCCGTATTCCTGCTGATAGGTCATCATGCCCTTGTCGAACTGCTTGGTCCCCATCACAATGGGATGGATGCGATACTGGCTCACCGGCCGGCCTCCTTGGCATCGGACAATTGCAAAAACGAGTAAAACCCAATTTTATGGCATATGCTTTTTCAGGTCAACGCTTTTAACCCGAGCGCCTTTCCCGTGTTGACTGCCCCCTTTGGCACCCTGTGCAAGGAGCCCAGTACGCCAGCGATCCCGCAATCGGAACGCCGCTGTTTGTCATTCGACCGTTGACATTTGGCTTTTTCATCAACAAGATGGTAGGTTACTGCCTTACTGCAAGGGCTTAACGTTTAGAAGTTCCGGCTACCCCCAAAGGACCGCCATATGGCCACAGAAAACGATATTGTGCTGATCCATTTTGAGGATCAACCCTTGAGCTTCGCCAGGATCGAAGCAATTCTTCCAGACAACAAACCGGATTGGTATCATGTGAAGCTGCTTATGCTTCAGGTTCCGCTGCAGGTGGTCACCTGGATTCTGCGTGACCGTTATATCATGGGCGACGAATTCACCATGAACGGGAAGCGCATGCGTTTAGAGCGCGTCGAATGCCCGGAAACAGAATCGGAAGCTGCCGACCTGCTCGAAGACGCTCCCGGTGAACCATCTGCAGCGTCCGATAATAAGGCCACCGTGATCTCCCTGGCCGACAAGCTGAAGCGCTAAGTGGTCGCGCAACCCTTTTTGTCATGAACGGTGAAACGAAGCAGATTCTTTCCGTTTCCAGACGAACGGACATTCCCGCCTTCTATATGGCCTGGTTTATGGATAGGGTAGCCCGGGGGGGCATCGATGTGATCAATCCCTTCAACCGGCAAGTCAAGCAGGTGGCCGTGTCACCGGACCGGGTTCACACCATGGTGTTCTGGTCCAAAAACTTCGGTCCATATCTGGCCGGCCGCTACGGAGAGCGCCTCCAGGCAATGGGCTACCACCTGTTTTTCAACTTCACCGTCAATTCACGGTCGCCGATACTGGAGCCGGGCGTGCCGGCCCTGGATGAACGGCTTGGCCAACTCCGGCAGCTTTGCCACCGGTTCGGAAGCGCGTCGGTCCAGTGGCGCTTTGACCCCATCTGCCACTTCACCACGCAAACAGGCGCCATCGAGAACAATCTCGATGATTTTGAAACCATTGCAGCAACAGCCGGCGAATGCGGTATAGGCACCTGCACCACCAGCTTCATGGACCACTATCGAAAAATTGAGCGACGAACCCGGGACAGGCTGCGCTTTGTCGAACCGTCACCGACCGAACAGGTAAAAATTCTGCTGAACATGGAAAAGGTCCTGTCTCCATTAGGCATTGGCCTGGCTCTGTGTTGTGAAAACAAGGTGCTCGCCCGGCTTCCTGCGGAATCCACCATCAAAGCAGGGGCGTGCATTTCAGGCCGACGGATCATGGCGGTTCATGGTGGCAAGGTGTCCCAACGTCACGACTCCGGCCAACGCAAAACATCGGGGTGCGGGTGTAGCGTTTCCGTGGATGTGGGATCCTACAGCCTTCACCCCTGCCACCACAACTGCCTGTTCTGTTATGCCAACCCCTCCTGCGACCGGAGGTGCCATCAATGAAAATAGGGTCCGTTGAAACAGACAACTTCACCGTGCTGGCACCGCTGGCCGGCATCACCAACCTACCCCTGCGGCTGCTGGCCAAAAAGGCCGGCTGTGGCCTGGTCTGCTCGGAAATGATCAGCGCCAACGGGTTGGTGTACGGCTCGGACAAAACGGTGCAACTGCTGGCAAGCGCTCCAGCGGAAAAGCCCCTGTCGGTGCAGCTTTTCGGTTCGAATCCACCAATCATGGCCGAAGCAGCCCGAATTGTCCAGGATTCCGGTGCCGATGTCGTGGACATCAATTTCGGCTGCTCGGTTAAAAAGATCTTGAAAAGCAACTCGGGGTCGGCCTTGATGAAGGACCCGCCGCTGGCGTGCCGAATACTCGATTCAGTTCGAAAGGCGATTTCCATTCCCCTGACCATCAAGATCCGATCCGGCTGGGAGCCGTCCGGGAAACAGGCCATTGAGATCGCCCGGCTGGCCGAGGGCTGCGGAGTGGATGCCATCGCCGTTCACCCGCGAACGGCCACCCAGGGCTTCCGGGGCGAGGCAAACTGGTCCATCATCTCCTCGGTTAAACGCGCCCTGACCATTCCGGTAATCGGCAACGGGGATGTAACCGCACCGGCGGACGCACTGCGCATGTTGGCAGAAACCGGCTGTGACGGGGTGATGGTGGGACGGGCCGCCATCGGCAACCCCATGATCTTTGCCGGGATACTGGCGGCGGCCAAAGGGCGGCCGCCCGCGTTGCCGAATGATGGTCAGCGCATCCTTATGATGATGGCTTACCTGCAGGATTCAGTGCGCTATCTGGGGGAAAAAGTGGCTTGCCGAATGATGCGCAGCCGGCTGTGCTGGTTCGTGAAAGGCATGCGAAACGCCGGGCAGTTCCGCAACGCCATCCGGTATATCGCTTCAGAAAAGGAGGCCACGGACCTGATCCGTCAATACGCAAAGTCAATTTCGGCCTGGTCAGAAAACTGAGATCTGAAGCCAGATGCCGGAGAATGGAGAACCACAAACGATAGACCAGAGACCAACTACTCAGTCTACCGCCAAGGGATCAAAATGCTGCCGGCCGGAGGTATTTCTCCGGATTCGGGTTCGCCGAATGATTGCCGGGGCGACACCCGGCTAATGGTGATTTCGCCGATTTTCGGTCCCGGTGCGATGTAACGCTGCCCATCCAGGCCGGTCAAAATAGCGCTGCCATCCAGCACGCTGAACCCATCCCCCACCTCAATGCCCACTTCGCTGCCGGCCACGATGACGCAAGACCGGCCCTCGATGGAAACCACGGCAGACGTCCACTGGCTGTTTTTGATCGCATCGCCCATACCCTCGCCCAGTGCGTTGCCCATCTCTTCGGCCAATTCAACCAGATCGTCCACCTCTGCTTCCTGGCCGCTGCGGACGATGCCGGCCTGATCCTCATCGATATCGACTTCATCGGTTAGGATTCCCAGGGCCAAACGAGCCCCCGTCGCCGCATCATAAACCGCTGCCGCAGTCTGAAGCTGAAGGCTGTAGGCGACATTCTTGAAAAACCAGAAGCCCGTCTTCCGGGTACGCAGTCGAATATCCATAAGCACGGGACTCACCACGGCGTTGATGCCCGCCTGCCGGGCGAGCCCTGACAGGGAGAACACATCGATGTCGCTGTTGACGATCCGCGGCGGGTTCCACAAAAATGGAGGAGCCTCGGCTTTTCCCGGCACCATCAGTAATGCATCGGTGGCATTCGATTCCAGGCTGGACATGAATGCGTCCATAAACGGTGACGCCACCTGTGGACTGTTGAACATGGTGGCATTGGAAAGCACAAGAACACCCACCACCTTCCGGTATTTATCGCTGTCGGAAAAGTCGCGAATGGTTTTTTGTTTCGCGGATCGGTAAGACGACGACACGCCGCATCCGGAAAGCAAAAACGCCGCCAGCAGCGACAGCACCAATCCGGTTTTTTTCGGGCCAGCAAAATCAATCATGATGTTGCCTCGTATCGGGCACAAACGGTAGCGGTCAAACCACCCCTTGATGTGAACTGCCCGGTCACTTCCATCATCTTGGGTTTCAGCACCTTTACCAGATCGTCTATAATCCGGTTGGACACGTGCTCGTAAAACATACCGACATTGCGAAACTGGAGCAGATAGTATTTCAAGGACTTCAATTCGACAATACAATTGTCCGGCGTATAGCGGATAGTGATGGTGCCGAAATCCGGCAGGCCGGTCATCGGACAAACCGAGGTGAATTCAGGCTGGGCAATGGTGATGACGATATCCCGCTTGCCTTTGTAATGGTAGTCAATGGGATCAAGCACATCGGTGGTAACGATGTCCGGCTTGTCCACTGCATAGCGGACGGTGTGATCATAGGATTTCATGGGCCTCTCCAATCGGTTTCTGTTGGGGCTTCTTATTAGAGGATGGCGGAAAGCGTGTCAAACGTTCTGTGGCCTCTTGCGCTTCAAGCAGAGGCCTGATCTGCGCGCAGACTGCAGTTGACTTACGGCGGACTTCCTGTTAACAATTTAATATATTTAATAATTTGACCCATAAAGGCGGAAGCTGATGAGAAAAACGAGCCAAGACGAGCAGATCCTTCGGGCCACCAAGGAGATCGTAGTCAAGTTCATTGAAACGGGACGGATTTCACCCACGGGATTTCCTGAGGTCTTCAAGACCATCTACCGGGCGGTGGATGAAACCGTAAGGCTGTCGGCAGATCCGGAAACAGTGGATGAAAAAGCCGGGGAGGCGTCCTGAAAGACAGCCTCCTCGGCAAATGGGTTATCGGACGCTGATCAGGAAGCGATGACAAAAATCAGGGTGAACCCAGCGCATGGGGCCAGAGGTAGTAAAAGCCGGCATCAAGGGAGAGCAGACCACCGATGGGCCCCATGTCCACCATCGGCCTCGGGTTGGCCCGGGTACCGCTGGTGAGGGTGTTGTATAGGTTGTCGTTGGGATAGTGGGTCCGCCGGTATATCACGACCCGGGCATCGGCATCGAGTGTGGCGAGTTTCCTGACCTCGTCGATGGCGTCCTGCAGATAGCCGATCTTGTCCACCAGACCCACAGCGACGGCGGCGTCAGCCAGAAAAACCCGGGCGTCGGCAACGCTGGCCAGGCGTTCGTCGTCCAGTCCCCGGTGCTGCTTCACCAGATCAACGAACCGCCGGCCCAATCTATCGGCCAGGTCCTGCAGCATCCTCTCCTCCACTGGTGTGCCGGGGCGGAACGGCGACCCCATGTCCTTATTCTCCCCGGATTTGTTGACACGCACGTCCACACCGATCTTTTCCATGAGCCCCGACACCTGGGGACGCATCAGGATCACACCGATCGACCCGGTAACGGTGGTGGGATGGGCCATGATCACATCGGCCGGCAGGGAGACGTAATAGCCCCCGGAAGTGGCCAGGTTCATCATGCAAACCACGACCTTCTTGCCGGTGCGCTGTTTGAATGCAACAATCTCATGATAGAGGATATCGCTGGCCGTTGTGGTGCCGCCGGGAGAATCGATCTTAAACAGCACGGCCTTGACACGGTCATCCTTTTCAGCCAGCCGCAGATGGGAGACGACCTCCTGAACCACGCCGGGCATCCTCCGCATGACACTGCTTTTTGAGGAGTCGGTGATGACGCCGGTAATGGGAATCACCAGGATCTTGTCCTCCGCCGTTCCGTCCAGCGTTACCTCCCGCAGCGGATCGGAGGCATCGGAAAACAGGGTGATGCGCGGGGTGGCACAACCGAAGAAGAATATTGCGATCAACATCGTTGATATAATCCAGGTCGATTTGTTCATGTCATCCCTCTTTTGTTCTTTTTAATGACCGCGAACCGATTACTGTAAACCGTGAGTGCGTAAGTCTATTCCTAACCCGCTATCATTTTCTCTGCGTCCTCCGCGTGCTCAGCGGTAAGATTGTCTCTGTCATCGATTTTATGCCGACGTGCACTCAGTGGGCCTCGGCCCAATTCTGTCCACAGGCCATGTTGACTTTCAAGGGAACGGCCAGATCCCACACCGTCTCCATCTCCTGCCGAACCAGCGCTTTTGCTTCGTCGAGCTCATCCGGCGGCACCTCGAAGATCATTTCATCATGCACGGAGAGCAGCATGGCGGTTTTCATCCGCTTTTTGCGAAGTGCCCGGGCAACGCCGATCATGGCCAGTTTGATCAGATCTGCAGCGGAACCCTGGATGGGGGTGTTGATGGCAGTTCGCTCGGCAAACTGGCGCACGTTGCGGTTGGTGCTGGCGATGTCCGGAAGCTGCCGGATACGGCCCAGCAGCGTGCTGGTTTGACGGGTGTCGTGCGCCGTCTCGATAGTCTTGTCGATGAAGGCCTTGACGCCCTGGTAGCGGGCAAAATAATGGTCGATATACGTCTGGGCCATCTTGTTGCTGATCTCCAGCTCCCGGGCCAGCCCGAAGGCACTCATACCGTAGATGATGCCGAAGTTGATGGCCTTGGCCTGCCGCCGCAGCTCGTCGTTGATCATCTGGGGGAAAACCTGAAAAACCTCAGTGGCCGTCCGGGTATGAATGTCCTCGTCATCTTTAAAGGCCTGGATAAGGATCGGATCCTTGGAACAGTGGGCCAGAATGCGCAACTCGATCTGGGAGTAATCAGCCGAAAGGAACTGCCAGCCCTCCCGGGGTACGAAGGCCTTTCGAATTTCCCGGCCCTCTTCCGTACGGATGGGAATATTCTGCAGGTTGGGGTCGCTGCTGCTCAGCCGACCGGTGGCCGCCACGGTCTGGTTGAAAGAGGTGTGGATGCGTCCGGTTTGCGGGTGAACCAATTCCAGCAGAGCATCGGCATAGGTGGACTTGAGTTTGGCCAGGGTCCGGTGGCGCAGCACCAGTGCCGGCAAATCATGGCTGCGGGCCAGCGTCGTAAGCACCTCCACGTCGGTCGAATAGCCGGTCTTTTTCTTGGTTTTTTTCTGGACCGGCAGGTTCAGTTTTTCAAACAGGATCCATCCCAGTTGCTGTGATGAATTGATATTGAACGCTTCACCGGCAAGGTCGTGAATCTGCTGTTGGAGAATGTCCAGCTGCCCGGCAAAGGATGTTGACAGATCACGCAGCCGGTCCCGGTCCACACAGACGCCGGTCATCTCCATCTCCAGCAGCACCGGCAGCAGGGGCATCTCCACCTGTTTCATCAGATCCGTCAGCCCGTTTTCTTCGAGCAGGGGAACGAACACATCGTGGGCGGCCAGGGTAATGTCGGCATCCTCGCAGGCATAAGGGATGGCCTTTTCCAGGATCACCTGGTCGAAGGTGACGGCAGCCTTCCCCTTTCCCGCCACATCGGCGTAGGTGATATTTTTGTGGCCCAGGTAGTCAAGGGCGATCTGGTTCAGACCGTGGGCCCGCTTGCCGGGATCGATCAGGTAGGAAGCCACCATGGTGTCGAAATTGACCCCTGCCAGGTCTACGCCGTGGCGGCGCAGCACCATCCAGTCATATTTGATGTTCTGGCCGATTTTTTCGACGTCCGGGTTGGCCAGCACCGGCCGCAGTCGTTCCAGCACCGTCTCCAGAGACAGTTGCTCGGGCGCGCCCAGATAGTTGTGGCCCACCGGAATGTAAAAGGCCTCACCCGGGCTCAGGCAAAAGGATAGTCCCACCAATCGCGCCTGCATGGGATCTATCGCAGTGGTTTCCGTATCTAACGCAAACCGTTTGGCGCCTTCCAGGCGGTGCACCAGGTTGTCCAGGTCATCCGTGCTCATGATGGCCCGGTAAAGCCGCTCGACCGATTGGTCTCGCGAGGCATATTCCTGCTGCAGCTGCCTGAACTCCAGCTCTGCGAAGAGGCGGGTCAGCGCTTCGTCGTCGGGAACCTGGGTTTTCAAACGGTCCGGGTCGAATTTGACAGGCACACGTCGGTCAATGGTCACCAGTTCGCGGCTTAACAGGGCCTGCGCTTTGTACTCGATCAGATTTTCCTTCTGCTTTTTCTTGGTGATGGTGTCGATGCCGGCGTAGACCGCATCCATGCTCCCGAAGGTTTTGATCAGATCCACGGCCGTCTTCTGGCCGATGCCGGGAACTCCGGGAATGTTGTCCGCCGTGTCACCGGACAGACCCATCACGTCAATCATCTGCCGGGGCTGAAGGTCGAAGGCCTCGCGGATGGCGGCGGGATCAAGAACCTTGTCTTTCATGGGATCCCAGATGGTGCAGCGATCGGTGACCAGTTGCATAAAGTCCTTATCCCCGGTGACCATGACCACATGAAATCCGTTTTCCTCCGCACGATGGGCCAGCGTGCCGATGAGGTCGTCGGCCTCGTACCCCTGCATCTCAAACACAGGGACATTGAACGCCTCAGTGACCTTTCGGATCCAGGGCAGCTGCTCGACCAGGTCATCGGGCATGGGCGGCCGGTTGGCCTTATATTCCGCATAGCGGTCATGGCGAAAGGTGGGGCCTTTGGCATCGAAAAACATGGCCACATAAGCGGGGGAACGGTCCGCCATCAGCTTGATCAGCATGCGGGTAAACCCGAAGGTGGCATTGGTGTGCAGGCCGCTGCTGTTTGAAAGCCCCCGCACCGCATGGTAGGCCCTGTAAATGTAGGCGCTGCCATCGATCAGGTAAAGTGTCGGGAATTCCTGTTCCGGGACCGTTTCTATTTGCGTTGACACGAAGGTGCTCCTGCATTAGTTAATGTCGTTTCGGCACGTTGGGCGCATGGTAGCATTAACGATCTTAAACGACAAGACTTCAGATAGTTAGCAATCAACGATGAACAATACCCAAACCCCTGTGGCCAGCCGGTCCCGGCGACGGCAGAAAGGACCGAAAATCTGCCACTGCTGCTCGAAAAAAGTCCCCTTTTGCTGGAGCTGCCGCTGCGGCTTCCTGATCTGCCAGGAATGCATGCAGGAGAATGTGTGGGGCATGTCCTGCAACGGCATCACCTGGCAGTGTCCGGATTGCGGCGGCCAGAACGGCTTCGGGAACCAATAGATGCATCAACAGCACCTGAAATCCGATTTGCTCTTCCTGCTCAGCGCCGTCATCTGGGGTTTTGCCTTCGTGGCCCAGCGCATGGGCATGGACCATGTGGGACCGTTCACCTTCAACGGTATCCGCTTTTTCCTCGGCGCCATGGTCCTGGTTCCATTTATTTACAGCGACCGCAAGAATCTGCCGGAGGAACCCAACGGCAGTGGCCAGATCCGGAACAAACGATTAGTTTTGTATGGCGGCTTGGCGGGAATGGCCATCTTCGCCGGCGCCTCCCTTCAGCAAGTGGGTCTCGTTTACACCACCGCCGGCAAGGCCGGATTCATCACCGGCCTTTATGTGGTTATCGTCCCCATCATGGGGCTGTTGTGGGGCCAGCGCACCAATGCGGGCACCTGGGGCGGTGCATTGATGGCCGCCGCCGGCATGTATTTGCTTAGCGTCAACGAGGACCTCACCGTCTCCTTTGGGGATCTGTTGGAACTGATTGGGGCGATGTTCTGGGCCTGTCACATTCATCTGATCGGCTGGCTCTCCCCTAAAACGGATTCCCTGCAGCTGGCCTTTCTTCAGTTCATGGTGTGCGCCGCGGCCAGCCTGATCACGGCAGTGGCCATCGAAACCGCCAGCATTGCCGCCATTGCCGCCGCGGCCCTGCCCATCATCTACGGCGGAGCCCTCTCCGTGGGGGTGGCGTATACCCTCCAGGTGGTGGCCCAACGCCACGCCCACCCGGCCCATGCCGCCATTCTGCTCAGCCTCGAAGCAGTGTTCGCCGCCGTGGGCGGATGGCTGATCCTGGGAGAAGTGATGTCAGGCAGGGGAATCGTGGGGTGTTCTCTGATGTTTTCGGGGATGCTGATGTCCCAGCTTTACGGATTGGTAACCAAAAGAGAACCAGACAGCGGGCTTTTTTGAGACCGGTTGAATCGATACGGCGATGTTCAGCAGGTGCCCCAGCGCTTCGGCAATGAAAGACCGATTGCCCGGCATTGCCTCGAGCGCCTGGCGACCTTGCTGATCATCGCGTCTTTCGGCTTCGGCACCAGCCAGTTCAAGCTCGCTTTTTCCACTTCGTCTGCACCGATCAACCGAGCGCACTGCATATGGCCGCTGCAGCCGATTCAACGGAGAGGGTCCCGGTATTAAAGATCATATCATAATTTGCCGGATCCCCGATGTCACTGTGAAAATATTTTCTCACAAAGGCCCGACGATCGGACTCGGTGCGCAGCACGTGGCGTTTGGCTTCCTTTTTAGACACGCTATAGGTTTCGGCAACACGGCTCACCCGCAGTTCCAAAGGGGCGATGATCCGGACCCTGAAGCGGTTTTCCGACGGTAGGACAAAATTGGCGCCCCGACCAACGATAATGGCTTTTCCGTGCCGACCGATGGCGCCGATAACCCGCATCAGCACACGGGAAACCTCGTCCGGCCAAAGGTGCCGCTCGCTGATGGCAGCCGACACCCAGTCTTCGATCATGGACAACCCCCTTTCATCCAGGGTCCGAATGACTCGGGTAGTGGTGTCCGCATTATCGGCCATGGCATTAATGAGCTCCTGGTGAAAAAGATCCAGACCAAGCCTATCGGCCACGGCCTTGGCCACCAATTTGCCACCACTGCCGGGCTCCCTGGAAAGGGTGATCACCGGCAGGATTTTGTCCTTCTGCTTTTCCTTTCTGAGGATCTCCCAACGACGCACCTGCTCTTCGATGAGTTGATGCATGGCTTTCATGGCGCCTCCTTATTGGTTGTGGGTTAACGCCAAGGGCAAAGGAGCCCGATGACAACCATTCATTGGCAAAAGCGAAAGAATCAATACAATCGTCAAGGAATCCAGGAAAGCGGTTGAGGGATCAAATGTTCGGCAAGCGGATGGCACATGGAAAGCAGGGAAGAATAGGGAAAAGGACAAATGTCGATCGCTGTAATTTCATCGCGCAACACCTCTGTCACTATAAAAAGCTTATTCAACAACGGGTTTCATGTCAAGCATGCAATCGCTGAATGTCAGTGTCGCCGGACCCTTTATTCGGGGGGCTGAATCCGTTGGACCAGTCTGCGGGTTACTTCGTCAAGGAAGCCGAAGAAAAAGTGGTCGGCACCCTCGATGATATCGATGCGGGCATCGGAGTTCCATTGGCCCATCAACGAACGGATCAGGCCCGGTGGGGCAATTTCATCACGGCTGCCCGCAACCACCGCCGAGAGCATCGGCAGGCGAATCCCATCCTCGAAATCGATGAACGCTACCGGTGGTGCGACCATGGTCAGCCCCTGCACCGCCAGACCACCCTGAAGGGCCATGGCATTGACCCAGGCGCCGAAGGAGTACCCGGACAGGTGGAGTTCCTGGAGACCTTCACTTTCCATAAAATCAAAAGCACTCGCCACATCGGCCTGTTCTCCGATTCCCTGATCGTAGGTTCCGGTGCTTTTTCCCGCGCCCCTGAAATTAAATCGGAGTGTGGTAAACCCGCTTTTCTGATAAGCGGCGGAGATGGCCTCCACCACAGGGTTGAACATATCTCCCCCGTACAACGGATGTGGATGGGTGATGACCACCCCCCTTTTGGGATGGTAGGTTTGGTATAACCCCTCCATTTCCCATTTGCCGGATTGGAAATGTATTTTGTCTTCTCTCACAGATAGCCTCTGTGAATGATTAACGGATATTCGGGTTGCGGTTGGCCGTTTCATAACGGGCAGTTGTATCCGTTATGGCTTGGTGAATTTCCTGGCGAGATCATTGTCGATGACGTAAATGCAAACCGCCCTGGCACCGTGTTCGGTATATCGGTAGCGCTTCATGATGTTGTCCATGAGAAACGTGACATCATCACGGATTTTTTTGTCATAGGTCCTGAAATCCTCTTCGGCGTAATCCTTGATCGCCCGCCGGAAGTTTTCGTTTTCCAGAAAGGGGTCCAACGCCTTTTCCTTCAAGTTAAACACATAGCGTTCTTTCAGTGATTGGAACAGGCGGGTTTCCATGGGAGGGGTACCGTTCACCATGATCTCCTGAGTGAGCGTTCTGGAAGTGTACTCCTTTTGGGTTTCCTTTCTGAAAGTCAAGAGCTTGACCGTTTCCATTTTTTCGCCCAGCATTCGCCGTTCAAACCCGTCCAGCAGCTCGTCGGTGATGCGGACCTTCTCGCCGGTGAACTTGCAGGTTTCAACGGTGCCCGGTTCGAAATTCACGGCAAACATATAGTGAAGGATTTCCCGGTGAATCTGCTCTTCGTTGAAATAGTACAGAGACTCTTTCACCTCCTGCAAAATGGTGAAGTCGTACAGTGACAGCAGTGAGTCTAAAAAACCCTCCGGGATGGACGCTTTCAGGTCTTTCTGCCCGTGGAAAAATTTGCACAGCATGGACATGTCGATCAATTCGCCCGATTTGGCGTAGGTGGTAAAAAAGTCGTTGAAGATTTTTATGGAATCGCGCCCTGAAATACCCTGCCGACCTTCTTTATCGGATTCACTGATGATCCGACGCCGGCGTTTGGCGGTGAGTGCTTTGCGGTCTTCTTCGGACAACCACTCGGGTATGTGCCCGGTGTATATTTCGATCTTGAGCAACTGAAGGTTCTTGTCACAGTAACGGGTGTATTTCTCCGGTTCGGGGATCCACTCGAGCATGGCTTCGGAGCGAAGGTTCAGCCGGGAAGAGATGATGACCCGGGCAAAATTGTGCAGCACCCGGGGCAGGAAACTGTCATCGATGTAGGACCCGAAGATGTTGCGGTATATCTCGACCTCCGTGTTCAGGTCTAGTACATACGGGATATTGATGTATACGATACGGTCGGAAAAAGACTGGAAATCCTTGATGTTCTTTTTGTCTTCCGGATTCATCAGAGCCAGGAACAGGGAGTTGACGTTCTCCTCGATATCCTCGACCTTGTGCAGCCCTTCGCTGATGATGTTGTGAAGCTCGATCAGGCGTTCGATGTTATGGGATTTGATGTCCATCAGGGCATAGATGCCGTTGTTGGTTTTGGCGAAACGGGAATAGATATAGCGGACCTGATTACTGTCGGAAAAAAGCCGGTTGATCAACCGCTGAAGGTATTCGTTGGTTTGAATGATCTCCTTGACCGGACGATCACCGGGGGAGAACACGCTGATGCCCCTACCCAGTCGGCGATTGAATCGGTATGGAACGGCATGGACCATTTCGAGCACCTTTGCCGGGCTCTTCAACCGGGTCAGCAGCGCTTCGTAAAGAGACCCGCAAATCGTGCAAGGAACCTCGTGAAAAATCCATTCATAGGCCTTGTCGGTAAACAGGGTGTATTTATACTCATTGTTTTCGAACAGATCGTCGAGAAATTGCCGCCGCCGGGATTTTGGGATAAGGAGCAGCGGATTGTCATGGCAGGGGCAGGGAACCTCCACAAAATAGTTATCCGTATCGGACAGGGCCATATCCCGAACGGTATCGAACTGCTTCTTGTTCGGATTTTTCTGCATCCGGAAAAGACTCTCTATAATGGAGGCGGTGTCGTTGCCCCCTTCGCTGGCCAGTTGTCTGCGATCCAGGCGCCACACTGTCTCGTAACGGGTCCCTGCTACCGTATTGGCGTACTCTTCGAAACGCTTCAACAGATTGTTCAAAAAGGTGCTCTTGCCGCAGCCGTGGGGACCGTCAAAAATATAAATTTTGTTTTGCTGGGCGCCACTTCTCAGCGCCTCAACATGATTGACCAACCGGTTGGCAAAAAGACGGTCCGCAAAAAAAGGGTGATCGGCGCCTTCGACGAACAGCCTGCTGCAGTCATAGCTCACGTATTGGATCGATTCGGGGTCGTTGGGATATTCATCGACGCCTTCGCCCACATATGCTTTGAACAGATCGTGAAAGACCTGGAACACATTCCGGATGGTGCCGACGGGGTTGGCAAGCACCACCTGAAGAAATTCCTCAAAGGGGATGGGCCTGCGATGATTTGACTCATCGGCAACCGTATCGATATGCCGCATGGCTTTATTGATGTTGTCCATATACTGCCTTATCCGACCGGCGGATGGTGGGGCCCCGATCGTATGATTTAAAGAACATTCCTGCTCAGTTTTCGGTCATGCATGGTGTATAGCACCCGCTGCCATTTGATTTCACGTGGTTCGGGTGCATCGGTCTGCGGCATGGGGATCCCGGGCATGGTAGGCATTCTTGGCGTCTGTGGCGTCGCTGCCACCTCCATGGTTTCCAATTGCACCGGACCACCCCACAGGTATTCAATACCGAGCATCGTATTGGGTATGTATTCCGCCACCAGCGGTTTGCCCTCAAACCGGTGGATCAGGTAAAGGGCATTATCCTCGGTTTTCTCCTGGTCGACCTCGATATTCGGCGGGTGGTACAGGGAAGCCATTATCATGTCCCGGTAATCACCAGCGCTCCGGCTTTTTACGTAATACTCCCAGACCATTTTTTGTTGGTTCAGCCGCTTCCCGGCAACGAATAGCTTGTTGGTAGAGACGAAGTCCTGATCCACAAAGCTGTGGATAAAGGTAAAATCCGAAAAATTTTCTCTCACGTTGAAAATGAAATCCTTCCCTTTCCCGGTTTTGGCGTCGTAGTCTTTGCGCCGCCCGGTATCGGCAAGATGCTGAAATTCCCAGGACACCTTACCCTTCTCGGCCATTTCCTCCAGGAAGTAGAACAGTCGCATCCCCAGGGCATAGGGGTTCAACCCCACCCGGGGCATGGCCGTCACGCCGGCATTGACCCTGGCAAAGTCCACCTCGTGGCCCTTGATGCGATCATCATTCATGTACAGGGTTTCGTGCCAGTAAGAGGCCCAGCCTTCGTTCATGATCTTGGTGCGGATCTGGGGTTGGAAAAACAGCCCTGTTTTTCGAATGATCTGAATCACCATCAGCATCCATTGGTTCTCTTCCCGGCCAAGCATCTTGGAATGTTCCATGATGAATTCCAGCAGGTCCCTGGGTTTTTGTTTTTTGGCTGACTGATGCTTTTTAAACAGGCTACCAAACTCCGGATGACGCTGATCGACCAACGAGAAAAAGCCTTGTTCTCCCAATACCGGATCGTCATTAATACTGGTGTTGAATCGCTCCAGCTCCTTGATGTATTTGCTGATATTGACTTTGGCGACGTCCTGCAGATAGATGTCGAAATAAAAATCCACTTTTTCCGAAATACCTGAATCCGGCGCTGAAAAGATTGTCGACAAGAGTCCATGGTATCCGACCAGGTTGTCAATTCCCCGGGTGAACTCGATCACATAGTCCACCCAGCGTCCCCGTTCGGAACGGAGCTTGGCAAGGGCCCGCTTGTCCGACAGCGCCTCGCCGTTGAAATCGTAATCCCAGGTATGCCGGAAATAAAGGTTGTTCTGGAAAAAATCGATGTGGCCGATGACGTGATAGAAAATCATCACATTGAGCCAGTCCGGATTGTTGTCGTTGTAGAAGGAGATCGCCGGACGGGTATTGATGACCGTTTCGTATGGATTTCCCGGGTATAATTCGTATTTGCCCTTCTCTTTGAGCACCTCCACATCGTGGACCCAGTAATCGTAGAGGGTCGGAATCATCACCTTGGGAGAAAGCTCGATGAGATCACGGTTGGTGACGATATATTCCAGGCTTTCGTCCTCAAACCGCAGACCGGCGTCACGGGCCCGCAGCTTACAGCCTTCCATGATCGTTTTCGTATGCTGGTCGATCAGTTCCATGGGCTTTTCCGTTTCGGTCTTTCGGCTAGGATATCAACCGCTTTATCCCCTCTATCAACCGGGGCTCATCGGTGCTTTCGTTGATGGTGTCCAGTCGGACGAGCTTGGGAAATTCTTCGAGCAGTCCCGATTTTTTCAGGTACCGTTCCACTTCCGTGTTGTTCTGGGAACTTCCGGTATGCTCTGCGATGGTCACGCCTACACGACTGGCATAGCCGATCATCTCCTTCAATGCGGGAATGGCTTTTTTCCCCTCCGTGTCCCAGTCGTCGCCATCGGTTCCGTGAAAAACATAGATGTTGTAGTCCGCGGCCAGATTCTCCACCTTCACGATTTCGTTGACCATTTCATATGCGGAAAATACCTGGGTGCCCCCGGCCACCCTGGAGTTGTAGTAGGTATAAAAATCCTCAACCTCCTTGGCTTCCGTGTCATGGAGAATAAATCGGGACTCCACCTGGTTGGCATACTGATAGAGCAGCCAGCTGTAAATAAGCACATGCTGGGTGACCACCAGTTCGGTTGCCTTTCCAGCCATGGAGCCGGAATAGTCCCGGAGAAAGAAAACCACCGCCTGAGATTCGAAATCCTTCTCTTTGGACAGGATCCGGTAAATCCTGTCTCTGGGAGAGATGATGAACCCGGACGGATCAATGTCGTCCAGATCGGGGATGTTGCCCAGGTGAATGTTGGTTTCGACGATCTCCCGCAAGGTGGCTTTTTTGTCCAGCACCTGACCGGAACCGCGGTTCCGGTCGGTCATGTCATAGGTGTACCGGGTCAGTGAGCGCTTTTTGCCTTTGTCCTGCAGATTGGGCAGTTCGAACTGTTCGGTGAGAATTTTCCCCAGGTCGTAGGCCGACGACTCCATTTCGTGTTGGCCGCCTTCTCCTTGACCCGGTCCGCCGTCACCCGCCTGGTCCGGGTCCCGGACCGGCTGTTCGCCGATGACTTCGCCCTCTTCACCATCGCCGCTGCCGCCCTGACCCTGTCCCTCTTCCTGTTCGGCAAAGTTGGGGTCGTGGATAAACTTCTCTTCCACTGTGGTGGGCACCACGACCACCTTGCCCTTGCCGGCCTTGCCGGGCTTGATCATTTTGCCCACGCGGATTTTACGGGGAAAACCGTCCTTTTCCCGCTGGCGGTCCTTTTCCAGCAGCTCGTCAATTGAGCGGATGTGACTGACATAGGAGCCCTTGGGCTGAGCCATGGCCTGCAGGGTCATCAGATCGTGGTAATCATAAATATTGAGCAGACGGATCTCGCCTTCATCGGTG